>DATLIX010000188.1:0-41268 GCA_035539215.1 Dongiaceae bacterium
ATTGAATGCGGAATTGGAAGAACTGATGGGCCGGCAAGGTCTGGAATCCACCGGGATCGAGCTGGAGCCCGTCGAAGCGCCGCCGCATTGAAGTCGCCGGCCGCGGGCAGGCACCAAGTTCGTAAACGATCCTATTCTCACGTGAGGCAAGAATGAGCGTACGCATCGGCATCAATCCGATCACCTGGACCAATGACGACATGCCGGAACTGGGCGGCGACACGCCGCTGGATGTCTGCCTGGCCGAGGCCAAGCAGGCCGGCTATGCCGGTATCGAAATGGGCGGCAAGTTTCCCCGCAATTCAGCCGAATTGCGGCCGATCATGCAGCGCCACGGCCTCGCTCTCATTTCCGGCTGGTATGACGGTCGCATCCGCGACCGCACGCCGGCCGATGAATTCGCCGCCGCCACGGCGCATCTGCAGCTCCTGAAGGATATGGGCTGCAGCCATGTGGTCTATGCCGATACCAGCGGCGGCAGCCACGGCGGATTCGATACGCCGATCTCCCGCCGGCCGAAACTGGGTGCCGGCGACTGGCCCGATTACGGCCGCAAGGTGACGGCGCTGGCCGACAGGATGGCTGAGTTCGGTGTCCGCATGGCCTTCCATCATCACATGGGAACGGTGGTAGAGACCGACCAGGAGGTGGATCTCCTGATGCAGCATACCGGCGCCTCGGTGGGCCTGCTGTTCGATTCCGGCCATTCGATCTTCTCGGGCGGCGATCCCGTCGCCCTGGCGAAGCGTCATGCCAGGCGCATCGTCCATGTGCATTGCAAGGATGCGCGCCAGCCCATTCTCGAAACAGCCCGCAAGAAGGATCAGAGCTTCATGGGGGCGGTGCTGGACGGCATCTATACGGTGCCGGGCGACGGCTTCATCGACTATCCCGCCATTCTCAAATCGCTGCATGATGCCGGCTATCAGGGCTGGCTGGTGGTCGAGGCGGAACAGGACCCGAAGAAAGCCCATCCGCTGACCTATGCGAAGATGGGCTATGAGAACCTGGCCCGCTTCGCCCGCGACGCCGGCTTCACCATTGCTGCCTGACGGGTGTCAACATGGATCGCTTGAAAATCGCCGTTGCCGGCGCCGGTCTCATCGCCCAGGTCGAGCATATCCCCAATCTGCTGGCGGCTCCCGATCGCTTCGCGGTGGTCGGCGTCTATGACCCGTCCGCCGCGACCCGCCGCTTCATCACCGATCGCTATGGCATCGCCGGCTTCGACAATCTCGACCGCATGCTCTCCTCGGTGCAGGCGGAGGCCTTGCTGATCGCCAGTCCCGATTTCCATCACGGCCAGATCGCCGCCAAGGCGCTGGATGCGGGCCTGCATGTCTTCTGTGAAAAGCCGCTCTGCTACGGCGTCGGCGAGATCGACGATCTCATCGCCAAGCGGGACGCCGCCCGGAAGGTCCTGCAGATCGGCTATATGAAGCGCTTCGATCCGAGCTATGAGCTGCTCCTCCAGGAGATCGACGGCCTGGGCGGCAAGCTGCGTTTCATCGGCGTCGAGGTGAACGATCCCGATGCCTGGCCCTTTGTGGCTCATCATGCCACCTTCAAGGCCGAGGACGTTCCGGCGCTGATGATTGCCGAGGGCAGGGCCTTGCAGGCAAGCCAGGTGGAAAAGGCGATGGGCCGCGCGCTCGAGGGTTCCCTGCTGCAAGGCTTCACCGGCGCCTACAGCTCCAGCCTCATCCACGACCTCAATCTGGTGAACGGCATCCTCGATCACCTGGGCCTCACCAGCCGCAAGGCACTCTCCGGCAGCTTCTTCAGCGAAGGCCGCGGCGGCAGCGCGGTGCTCGCCGTCAATGGCGGCCAGGCGCGCTGCCATCTGGCGCATGTCGCCGTGCCGCATCTCGCCGAATATACCGAACGGGTCTCGCTGTTCTTCGACGACCGGCGTTTCGAGCTGCTGTTCCCCTCGCCCTATCTCAATCATCAGCAGACCCGCCTGCTGAGCTACCGCTCGGCCGATCATCATCTGCAGGTGACCGAACATCGCAACGGCTTCGGCGAGGCCTTCCGGCGCGAACTCGACGGTTTCTGGTCCGCCGTGCGTCAGGGGGCGCCGGTGCGCAACACCGCCGAAGCCGCGCGCGGCGATATGCAGATGGTTGCCGATCTCACCCGACTGGCGATCGCGGCGGAGGGCAATGTGTCGTGACAGCGGCGTCCCCTTCATCGCCGGCGGCTGCCGTACGGGCCGCCTCGGCGCGGCAGGTCATCATTCACGAGGATGATGTCGGCATGTGCCATGGCGCCAACACCGCCTATCTTGATCTCTTCCGTCGCGGCGTGTGCAGCAGCGGATCCGTGATGGTGCCCTGTCCCTGGTTCCCGGAGATCGCCGAGGCGGCGCAGAACGATCCGGCGCTCGATCTCGGCGTGCACCTCACCTTGACCAGCGAGAAGAGGCATTATCGCTGGGGGCCGCTGACCCGGCCCTCCGCCGCCGCCGGCCTGACGGACGCGCATGGCTATCTCTGGAACAATGTCGGCGATCTCAGGCGCCGCGCGCACGTGGAAGCGGTGGAAGCGGAAATGCGGGCGCAGATCGACCGCGCGCTTGCCATGGGGATCGACGTCACCCATCTCGATGCCCATCAATATGCCGCCCTGGCGCCGGAATTCGTGAATATCTATGCCCGGCTCGGGGCGGAATACCGCGTGCCGGTGATGTTCCCGCGCGATTTCGCCGCCATCGACTACCGGCCCAATCTGGGCGCGGTCGATCTCGCGGTCTATCCCTGGATCGCCGATCGGTTGGCGGAGATCGATCATCCGCTGATGGACGCGCTGCGCGAGACGCCCTGGGTGCGGGCGGGCAACGCCGAAAGCGCCTATCGCGAAATGCTGGCGGGCCTGCCCGCGGGCCTCTCCTTCCTGGCGTTGCATTTCAACGCGCCGGGCGAGATCGAGGCGATCGAACCTGGCAGCGCGCATATCCGCACCGAGGAATATGCCGCCTTTGCCGCACCCGCTTTCGCCGCCTGGCTGGCCGAGGAAGGTCTGCAGCCGGTCGGCTTCCGTGGTTTCCGCGATGCCTTGCGGGCGCGACCGCATTGAGGATCGGGTCGATGGCTGGGCGGAGCCGCGCCGTCAGGTAACAAACAGCGAAGGCGGCGATTGACAAAAACCGCGCCGCGACAGAAACACGGGGGAAGAGTGAAGCTTAAGAATGGAATCGACAAGATGGCGCGACGCGATGTTCCGGGTGATCTCGAGGCGCTGCGCAATGCGATTTCGGCGCGTTATGACGAACTCAGTCCGAAACTGCGGCAGATCGGCCGCTTCATGCTGGACCATCCCAATGAAGTGGCGCTGGCGACGGTCACCAGCCTTGCCGAGCATGTCGATGCCCAGCCCTCGGCACTGATTCGTTTTTCCCAGGCCTTCGGCTATTCCGGCTTCAGCGAGATGCAGGCTCTGTTCCGTGACTCGCTGGTCGCCCGCTCGCCATCCTATTCGCAGCGTCTGCGTCAGCTGACCCAGGACAAGGATCCCCGCGCGGCGACCTCGCCGCTGGCCATGCTGCGGGGTTTCTGCGCCGCCAATGTGGTGTCGCTGGAGCATCTGGCGGAGAGCGTCAGCGAGGAACAGCTGGAAGAGGCGATCCATCTCATCGCCCGGGCGCGCTGCGTCTATCTGATGGCGCAGCGCCGCTCCTTCCCGGTCGCCGCCTATCTCGCCTATGCGCTGCCCCATGCCGAACGCCCGGCGCATCTGCTGAACGGTCTCGGCGGTCTGCTGCATGAACAGGCCAAGGCCATGGGCCGCCAGGATCTGCTGATCGCGATCAGCTTCGCGCCCTATTCCGAGGAAACCATCCAGGTCACCGAGGAAGCGGCCGCGCGGCGCGTGCCGGTGATCGGCCTCTCGGACAGCTCGGTCAGCCCGCTCAAGCGCCACGCCGCGGTCTATTTCGAAATCAAGGATGCCGAGGTGAAGGGCTTCCGTTCGCTCACCGCCTCGCTCAGCCTCGCGCAGATCCTGGCGATCGGCGCCGCCGGCGACCAGAGCTGATCGCCGTCCGCAGAACCGCCGCCGCAGCTCGTGGCGAATGAGAAGCCGCCGCAGCGCGCGGCGGATCGTTTCAGAAATAGGCCTTCAGGTTCCGCCGGATCCGTTCCTTCACCGGCTCGTCGGTGATTTCCGGCGCGAAGCTCTCGCCGGTGACGGCTTCAAACAGGGCGATATACTTCTGCGTGAATTCGATCAGCGTCGCTTCGGGGATGGGCGGGATCGGCTCGTGATAGGGATCGCATTTGCCGGCGATCCACAGGCGCAGGAACTCCTTGTCGAGGCTCTCCGGTTCGCTGCCGGCGGCATGGCGCGCAGCATAGCTGGCGGCCTGCCAATAGCGGCTGCTATCCGGTGTCAGGATCTCGTCCGCCAGCGTCAGCCGGCCCTCGGCATCGCGGCCGAATTCGAATTTGGTATCGACCAGGATCAGGCCGCGCTCAGCGGCGATCCGCCGGCCGCGCTCGAACAGCGCCAGCGAAACCGCGGCCACTTCGTCCCACAGCTCCTGGCTCAGCAGGCCGGTCCCGACGATCTCGGCCGGCGTGGTCGGCGCGTCATGCTGGCCTGCCGCAGCCTTGGTGGTCGGTGTGATGATCGTCGCCGGCAGCTTGTCGTTTTTCTTGAGGCCGTCCGGCAGGCGGATGCCGTACATCTCGCGCTTGCGGTCCCGGTACATCGGCCAGATCGAGGTATCGGTCGATCCGGTCAGATAGTCGCGCACCACCACTTCCACCGGCAGCATGTCGAGGCGGCGGCCGACCACCACATTAGGGTCGGGATAGTCCAGCACGTGGTTGCGGCAGATATCGGCCGTCGCCACGAACCAGAAACGGGCGATCTGGGTCAGCAACTGTCCCTTGAAAGGAACCGCCGCCAGAACCTGGTCGAAGGCGCTCTGGCGATCGGTCGAGATCAGGATCCGCCGTCCGTCCGGCAGGTCGTAATTATCCCGCACCTTGCCGCGATAATAGTTGGGCAATTCCGGAAAGGCCGCTTCGGTGAGGACGCGGGGAATGGCGGCACGGATGATGTCGGTCGAAAGCATGGGCGTTTCCCGGGCAAAAGAAGGCCGAGTTATCGCATCCGGCCTCGCTGCGGGCAATCGCTGCGTTGACCATTGTGACAGCATCTGGGAAGCACGTCGGGGTCAAGCGCCGATCCGCGGTAGATGATTGATTCGACAGACATTTCCGGGAAGCGGAACCTTTGGCGGCATGCAGCCGCCGCTATTCCGTATGATAGAGCCGATTCACGTTTCAAGTGGAAGCCTATCCGCTTCCACTTGAAACGATCGGGCTCTAGCCGAAGGTGAAGGCATAGGCGCGGACGCCGGCATCGAAGAATTCGATCTCGAATATATGCTCTCCCACCGGCCCGGCCTGCCGGACAAGCTGGTAGAGGCGCGCGTCGCGCACCTTTCCCCAGCCCTCGGCATCCACGTCGGAGCCGTGGCTGGTCCCCGGCGGCGCGCCGTCGATCGTCACGCGGAAGCGCACCGCCTGCACCTGAACCGAGGGGCCGAGGACGAGATGGAGATCGCGGGCATGAAAGCGATAGGCAATCCTGCCCGTCATATCGTTCAGCGTCGCGAACTCGCTGCCGATCGTCCAGGTGCCGCCCAGGCTCCACCAGTTGAGCGGCAGGCGCGCGTCCGGTCGATAGAAGCCGGGAACGTCTGCGCTGACGCCATCGGCGGAAGCAAAATTCCGCGCTTTGGCATAGCCGATATAGGTCTCGCCGGAATAGAGATCCGTTTCGTCCGCCGCCGCCTGCGGCCCGATGCCGGTGACGGGAAGGATATTGCCGGTGACGGCGGCGCCATTGGCTTCCGACAGCAGTTGCTGGATCAGCCGCTCGGAATCGTCGTACTCTCCCTCGCCGAGCACCTGTCGGCGCATGCGGCCATCGGCATCGATGAAATAGAGCGCCGGCCAGGCTTCATTGTCGAATTCCTGCCAGATCCGGAAGTCGTTATCGATCGCCACGGGATAGTCAACGCCCAGCAGGGCCGTCGCCTTGCGCACATTGCCGACCTCCTTCTCGAAGGCGAATTCCGGCGTGTGCACGCCGATGACGACTAGCCCGCGATCCTTGTATTTCTCGGCCCAGGCCCGGACATGCGGCAGCACCCGCAGGCAGTTGATGCAGGAATAGGTCCAGAAATTCACCAGCACGACCTTTCCCCGCAGATCGCCGGCTTGCAACGGCCGCGTATTGAGCCATTGCGGGGCCTTCAGCAACGAACCGAGCGGACCCGATAAGGTGGGTGCAGCCGCGGCTGGCCGGGCGATGTTCAGGCCCATCTCGCGCGGATCGCGCAGGATCGTGACGAGGCTCCGTTCGAAATGGTTCGTGCCGGCGGCGGACAGGCGGGTCAACAGGCTGGTATCGAAGCCGAGCTCGCTCATGCCGGCGCCGGTCACCACGGCTGCGCCAAGGCCGCGCCGCAGGATGTTTCCCCAGCGTGCCGATTGCTTGACAAGATCGAACAGGCTTCCACCGAGCATCATGCTTGCGGCCAGCGACGTCGCCGCGCCCAGCCCATAGGTCAGCAGCAGGAGCGATGTCGCGAGGCTGGGGCCGCGCAAGGCGGCGCCGCTCAGGATCAAGCCCAGCACCGGCCCGGCGCAGGGCGCCCAAACCAGGCCCGTGGCGATGCCCAGCAGCAGGGACGTCGCGGCCACGCCGCCGCTTCGGCCGCGCCGCTCTGCGTGCTGGGAAAGCCAGGAGCCGAGCGCAACCACCGGTGCCATCAGGCGCTCTGCTAAAGCGGGAAACAGCATCGATAGCCCGAACAGCATCAGCAGCGCCAGGATGATGGTTCTGCCGTAGCGATTTGCTTCCACCGCCCAGCCGCCGGCGAAAGCGGCGAGGCTGGCAACCATCGCGAAGGCGAAGGCCAGGCCGAGCAGCATCGGCAGGCCGCCGCGCCGGAAAGGCGTATCGGCACGCGCCAGGACGAAGGGCAGGATGGGGAGGATGCAGGGCGTGGCGATGGTGAAGACGCCTGCTAAATAAGCGAGGACAAAGAGTGTCATCGTTGCGTTATCCAAAAGTTGCGATGAAGGCGAGGGCTGCTACCGAACCGTCGCGAAACTTGTTGCGAAACCCGGTGCGAGGCCGTGGCGATGGGCGGTTGCGCGCGGCCTTCCGCGCCCGATCAAAAGGCATCGACGTCGATCACTGCCTGGGTGAAGGCTTGCGGCGCTTCCTGCGGCAGGTTGTGGCCGATGCCGCCCGTGATCAGGCGATGCAGGTACTTGCCGGCGAATTTGCCGGCATAGGCGGCCGGTTCCGGATGCGGCGCGCCATTGGCATCGCCTTCAAGCGTGATGGCCGGAACGGTGATGTGCGGCGCGGCGGCGAGCTTCGCCTCCAGCCCGTCATATTGCGGATCACCCGCCGCAAGGCCGAGCCGCCAGCGGTAATTGTGGATCACGATCGCCACATGGTCCGGATTGTCGAAGGCCGCGGCGGAGCGGTCGAAGGTCGCATCGTCGAAATGCCATTGCGGCGAGGCGAGCTGCCAGATCAGCTTGGCGAAGTCATGCCGGTTCTTCTCATAGCCGAGCCGGCCACGTTCAGTGGCGAAATAATACTGGTACCACCAGGCCAGCTCAGCCTTGGGCGGCAAGGGCTGGCTGTTGGCCGCGACGCTGCCGATCAGATAGCCGCTGACCGAGACCAGCGCCTTGCAGCGCTCCGGCCACAAGGCGGCAATGATATCGGCGGTGCGCGCACCCCAGTCATAGCCGGCGAGGATCGCCTTTCCGATCTTCAGCGCATCCATGAGGGCGATGATGTCGAGGGCGAGCACCGATTGCTGGCCGTTGCGAAAGGCACCGATCGAGCGGATGCGGGTCGTGCCATAGCCGCGGAGATAGGGAACGATCACATGGTAGCCGGCAGCGGCCAAAGCCGGCGCGACATCGGCGTAGCTGTGAATATCATAGGGCCAGCCATGTAGCAGGACGACGGCCGGGCCATCGGCCGGGCCCGCCTCGGCATAGCCGATGGTGAGGGGGCCGGCATCGACCTGCTTCAGCGGACCGAAGGATGTGTGCGTGCCGGGCGTGATGGCAGGCACGGCGAAGGGTTGGGCGGCATCCGCCTGCGCGGCGGCGATCATGCCGAACTGGCTCGCCGCCAGCGTTGCGCCGCCGGCGGCCATACCGGCGGCGGCGAGAAAACGGCGGCGATGCAGGTTGATTGCCTCTGCGTCCTTATCTGCGTGCATCGGGAACTCTCCTAGGTCGAGGATTGGTTTGGCGCGAAAAGTGGATGAACGATTGCTTGGTGGCGGTTGGGCGGCCTGCCCGGTCGAACAGGCAGGCCACTCCTATGATGGGCGATGTCAGCTGCGCAGTGTTCTGAAGGCCTTGCGCAGTTCTTCGCTGAAGAGTTCGGGCTCTTCCCAGGCGGCGAAGTGTCCGCCTTTACCGACTTCGTTGAAATAGACCAGCTTGTGATAGCTGCGCTCGGCCCAGCTGCGGGGAGCCTGGTAGATTTCGCCCGGGAACACCGTCACCGCCGCCGGGATCGAAATATCCACGGCATTGAAGTTGTTGGCGTTGTTCTCCCAGTAGAGCTGCGCTGAAGAAACCGCGCTGTTGGTGAGCCAGTAGAGGGTGATGTCGTCGAGCATCTCGTCCTTGGTGAGGGAGCGCTCCGGCTCGCCGCCGCTATTGGTCCATTGCGCGAACTTGTCGTACATCCAGGCGGCCAGGCCGACTGGCGAATCCGATAAGGCGTAGCCGACGGTTTGCGGCCGGGTCACCATCATCGCGGCGTAGCCGCAATTCTTCTTGTAGAACGTATCGAGTGAATCGAACGCGGCCTTTTCCTTCGCTGTCAGCCCGGCCGGCGCCGGATCGCCATTGTTCAGGGCCTTGGCGACATCCGCCGGCACCGTCGCCGGCATGTTGACATGGATGCCGAGCAGCCCCGCCGGCTTCTGCCGTGCCATGACGTCGGAGATCACCGAACCCCAGTCGCCGCCTTGGGACACGTAGCGCTGGTATCCCAGGCGCTCCATCAGCACGGCCCAGGCGCGGGCAATGCGGTCGGGACCCCAGCCGGTGCCCTGCGGCTTGCCCGAGAAGCCGTAGCCGGGCATCGAGGGCAGGACGAGGTCGAAGGCGTCTTCCGCCTGCCCGCCATGGGCGGTGGGATCGGTGAGCGGACCGATGACCTTGGTGAGTTCCAGAATCGATCCCGGCCAGCCATGGGTGATGATCAGCGGCAGGGTGTTGGGATGCCGCGAGCGGACATGGATGAACTGGATATCGAGGCCGTCGATCTCGGTCACGAACATCGGCAGGGCATTGAGCTTCGCCTCCACCTTGCGCCAGTCGTAATTCGTTCCCCAGTAGCGGACCAGCGCCCGCAGCTTTACCAGCTGGACGCCCTGGGACTGATCCATGACGGTCTCGCGGGCAGGCCAGCGCGTCGCCGCGATACGCCGGCGCAGATCGGTCAGGTCGGCTTCCGGAACATTGACATTGAACGGGCGGATCGTCGTGTCTTGCGATGCCGCCAAAAGCGTCTGGGGCAGCAGGCCGACGGCCCCGGCGGCAGCAGCGGCGGCCAGCAGGCTGCGGCGGGTGGGCGATAGCGAGAGGTCGGACATGATCATTCTCCTTGGCTGGAAAGCCATTGGGTGCCGGCGGCCAGCCGGGTAGAAGCGGGTAGGCTATCTCCGGGCCGGGCTCAAAGCAGGGCCGGGTTCAGGGCCGGGCTCAAACCAGGTTGATCTCGACGTTGATGTTGCCCCGCGTGAGCTTGGAATAGGGGCAGGTCTGGTGCGCGGTATCGACCACCGCCCTGGCGATTTCGGGCGCAAGTCCCGGCAGGCTGACATTGAGGCGCGCCTGCAGGAAGTAGGCCCCTTCCGTCATGCCCAAGTCCACCTCGGCGTCGACGGCCAGATCGGCCGGGAGCGTCACCTTCATCTTGCCGGCTGCAAGCCCCATCGCCCCGATGAAACAGGCCGACCAGCCGGCGGCGAACAGTTGTTCCGGATTGGTGCCGCTGCCGTTGCTGCCGGGGCGCGACAGCTTGATCTCCAGCTGGCCGTCGGAGCTGCGGGCGACGCCGTCGCGGCCGCCGGTGGTGTGGGTCTTGCCGGTATACAGCACTTTTTCAAGCGGGGTCATGACTGGGTCCTGTTTGGAATGAAATTTTATCGTATCCGATTATAGCGGATACGAGTTAAATAGCGAGGACTATTCCAATGTCAACCCTTCCGATTTAATCGGATGCGATATATATAGGTAATAAACCTTAATTCGACTTACTGCCGAGGATCCGATGAAACGCCGCCCCGACCCCGCCGATCCGCAAAGTCCCAAGCTCGCCGATTTCCTGTGCTTTGCGATCTATTCGGCGAACCTTGCTTATGGCCGCGCCTATAAGCCGATCCTGGAGGAGCTCGGCCTCACCTATACGCAATACATCGCCATCGTCTCGCTGTGGGAAGAGGACAACCAGACGGTGAGCGATCTCGGCGAGAAACTGTTCCTCGAATCGAACACCCTGACGCCGATCCTCAAGAAGCTTGAAGGGATGGGCTATCTGCAACGGCGCCGCGACCCGGCGGATGAGCGCCAGGTGCGGGTCAGCCTGACCGAGGCCGGGCGCCGGCTGCGGGAGAAGGGCCTGACCATGAACCTGGTGGAGGCATCCGGTCTCAACGCCGAGGAATTCGCCAAGATGCAGAAGGGCGTCGTCACCTTGCGCAACAACCTCATCAAGTCGGCGAAGGACAAGTGACGGCGGCATAAACGGCCGCCGCGTCGTTTGATTTTGAAGCTGCCCGCCGGCCCGCACCCTGAGTTCCCGGCCGTTCTTCTCGAATGCCCACGCCCAAAGGCCACCATAGGTCGGCCTGCGCAGGTTGATGCAGGTGTGCTCCGTCAGGTCCTGCGGTTTTCGGGCGAGGGCATTTCGCGAAACAGGCCGGCGCGGCAATCGCGGCCATGCGCAGATTCGGGCGGATGCGCAGGGCGAGCATGTCCTTGTCCACCGGCTCGCCCAGGCGGATGCCGCCGTCGCAGCGCTCGGCGACGATGTCGGTCAGTCCGAAGCCGATGTAGCCTTCAGCTTTCGAAATAGCGCGGCCGGTCGAGGTCGGCGATCAGTCCCGGCTGTTTCGGCTGCCATCCCAACGCGTTCCGGGTCCACGCACTCGATGTGCGGTTGTCGAGCGCTGCGAAATGCGCGAACCAGCCAAAATGCGCGGCCGCCTCTTCCGGCGTCTTGCCGACCACCGGCAGGTTCAGGCGGCGGCCGATCACGCCGGCAATATCCCGGAACGGGACACCTTCCTCGGCGACACCGTGATAGCGGGCGCCCGCGGCACATTTCTCCAGCGCCAGCCGGTAGAGATGCGCGGCGTCGAACCGATGCACCGCGGACCAGTGGTTGAGCCCCGCACCGATATAGGCCGAGACGCCCTTCTCGCGGGCGATGCCGATCAGCATCGGAACGAAGCCGTGGTCGCCGTCGCCATGGACCGACGGCGGCAGGCGCATCACGGCGACGCGGACGCCGCGCTTCAGCACCGCCGCCGCCGCCTCTTCCGAGGCGATGCGTGGAATTGCGGCGGAAGTCACGATGTCCTCTTCGGTGGCGACGCGGCCGGACGGCAGGAGCCCGGTCCCCGAGGTCACCACCAGCGGACGGTCGGACCCGGCGAGCGCGTCGCCGAGTGCTGCGATGGCGCGCCGGTCGATCTCGCAATTCTCCTTGAACTTGGAGAAGTCGTGGATGAAGGCGGTGTGGATCACGCCGTCCGCGAGGACGGCGCCGCGGCGCAGGCTGTCCAGGTCTTCGAGATCGCCGCGATGCGCCTCGGCGCCGGCGGCGACGAGCGATGCGGCTCCGGCATCCGAACGGGCAAGACCCAGCACCCGGTGGCCGGCGCCGAGCAGTTCCTTGACGACGGCCGCGCCGATGAAACCCGTAGCGCCGGTGACGAAGACACGCATGACGACTTCTCCCTCTCTGTCATTTCCTGCGACCGCCATGACCCCGGCCGCAGGCCTGTTGTCATCGTCATAGGCGATTGAGGAAAGACGATCTATGCTCTAGCGTCTGTATTACCTTCGCGATCGTCCGGGATGGTCCATGGATCCGCTGTCAGATGTGCTGTCGCTGCTGAAACCGCGCAGCTATATGTCCGCCGGCTTCGATGCCGGCGGCGACTGGTCGATCCAGTTCCCCGACCAGCAGGAAGGCATCAAGTCCGGCGCCGTGGTCACCGGCCGCTGCTGGCTGTCGGTAGAGGGCGTTGGCGAGGCGGTGCGCCTGGAAACCGGCGATTGCTTCCTGCTGCCAAGCGGGCGGCCTTTCCGCCTGGCGAGCGATCTGTCGCTGACGCCTGTCGCCGCGCGGTCGGTTTTTTCGACGGCGATGAATGGCGGCATCGCTTCGCATAATGGCGGCGGCGATTTCTTTCTTGTCAGCAGCCGCTTCGCCCTGGCCGGCAATCATGCCGGCATCCTGTTGCGCATGCTGCCGCCGATCGTGCATATCCGCCAGGAAGCGGACCAGGCGGCTTTGCGCTGGTCGGTGGAGCGGATGATGCAGGAAATGCGCGAGCAGCGGCCGGGCGGCTTCCTGGTCATCCAGCACCTCGCCCATATGATGCTGGTCCAGGCCCTGCGGCTGCATCTGGCGGAAGGGCCGCGCGGCGGCGTCGGCTGGCTCTTCGCCCTGGCGGACAAGCAGATGGGGGCTGCGATCAACGCCATGCATGCGGAGCCGGCCCGCCGCTGGACATTGCAGGAGCTGGCGGAGCAGGCCGGCATGTCGCGCTCGACCTTCGCCCTGCGCTTCAAGGAAACCGTCGGCGCCTCGCCCCTGGATTATCTGACGCGCTGGCGCATGCTGCTGGCGGGGGACAGGCTGGCCAATTCCAGCGACCCCGTCTCCGTCATCGCGCTCTCCCTCGGCTATGAATCCGAAAGTGCCTTCAGCACCGCCTTCAAAAGGGTGATGGGCTGCGCGCCGCGCCAATATGGCCGCGGCCTGGACCAGGCTTCCCTGTCGCATGGCGCCGCGGCGGCGGAGGCGCGCGCCGGTCGGCTGGAACCTGTGGCGGATTGAGCCCGGATTTCGGGTATCCGCTACGGCGATATGCCTGTTCCGGTTGATCCAGGTCAAATAGCGATGTGGCGCCAGCTGCCAATTTAAGTAATGCAACCGTTGGAACCGGCGGGGCTCGAATTGACGGCAGCTGTCGGCGCGCGGCCGGCAAGGGGAAAGAAGCAATGACCATCCAGGACGACACGCGCGGTCCGCGCGGCAGAGACGACGAGCGAAAGCGCCTCCTGCCGGCGGATTTCATCTGGGGCGTTTCCACCTCCAGCTATCAGATCGAAGGGGCGACGCAGGTCGACGGCCGCGGACCGAGCATCTGGGACGCGTATTGCAAGGTCCCGGGCCATATCGCCCATGGCGATACCGGCGATGTCGCCTGCGACCACTACCATCGCTATGCCGAAGATATCGCGCTGATGCGCCAGCTCGGCATCCAGGCCTACCGCTTCTCCGTCGCCTGGCCGCGCGTGCTGCCGCAGGGCAGCGGCGCGCCGAACGCGGCGGGGCTCGACTTCTACGACCGGCTGATCGACGGACTGCTGGCGGCCGGCATCCAGCCGTGGCTATGTCTCTATCACTGGGACCTGCCGCAGGCCCTGCAGGACCGCGGCGGCTGGCGGGTGCGGGAGATGGCGGACTGGTTTGCCGATTACGCCACGCTCATCGGCCGCCGCTACGGCGACCGGGTCAGGCATTTTGCCACCTTCAACGAACCCTCGGTCTTCAGCCTGTTCGGCTATGGCTTCGCCTGGCATCCGCCCGCGCTGACCGACCGCGCCGCCTTGCACCAGGCGATCCATCACGTGAACCTCGCCCATGGCGCCGGTGTCGATGCCCTGCGAGCGGCCGCGCCTGCCGCCGCCATCGGCGCCATCCACAACATGCAGCCCAGCCGGCCGATTGGGCCGACGCCCGGGGATGCGGCGGCAGCCAAGCTGCTCGACGCCTATTGGAACCGTGCCTTTCCCGAACCGCAGCTCCTCGGCCATTATCCGGCGGAACTCGCGGCATTGATGGAGCCGGTGATCAAGCCCGGCGATTTCGATCGCATCCGGCGCCCGGTCGACTGGTTCGGCGTCAATCACTACTCGCCGATCTTCGCCCGGGCGGACGTCAAGGCGCCGCTCGGCTTTGCCTGGGCGGATGCGCCGCCCGAGGCGCACCGGTCACCGATCGGCTGGCAGGAGGATCCGGCCGCCTTCCGCGACACCCTGATCGACGTCCACCGCCGCTACGGCCTGCCGATCTACGTCACCGAGAACGGTGCGGGCGCCAACGAGAAGCCGGATGAAGCCGGCGCCGTGATCGACCGCGAACGGATCGCCTTTCTGCGGTCCTACGGCGAGGCGCTGCGCGAGGCGGTCGCCGCCGGCGCCGATGTGCGCGGCTATTTCGTGTGGTCGCTGCTCGACAATTTCGAATGGGGCGCCGGCTATGCCAACCGCTTCGGCCTGGTCTATGTCGATTACGCCACCCAGCGGCGCATCCCCAAGGCGTCGGCGCATTGGTATGCCCAGATGATCCGCGACGAAGCCGCGCGCCGGCTCGGCACCGCGGCGGCGGAGACCGCCGGATGAGCCGCTTCCTGCTGGCCGATATCGGCGGCACCTATGCCCGCTTCGCCTTGGCCGACGAGCGGTCCATCGGCGCCACCTGGTCGACCGAGGTGGACGCGCGCGCCAGTGCCATCGACGCCATGCGCGACTTCCTCGCGAACAGCCAGGGGGGCGAGCCGATCGCCGGCGCGCTGCTGGCCGCGGCCGGCCCCGTCGAGGGCGGCCGCTGCCAGCTCATCAATGCGCCCTGGCTTCTCGACGAGGAGGAGATCGGTCGCACCTTCTCGTTTCCCTGGGTGCGGATCGTCAACGACCTCGAGGCGACCGCGGCGGGCCTGCCCGATCTCAACCCGGCGCAGATCCACCGGATCGGCCCTGCCGGCAGCGCCATTCCGGGGACGCCGATGGCAATCGTCGCGCCCGGCACCGGCCTCGGCATGGCTTCCGTCATCTTCGGCCCGGCGGGGCGCAGCGTCGTCACCAGCGAGGGCGGCCATGCCGGCCTGGCCAGCCTCGGCAATCATTACGACGACATCATCGCCATCCTGCGCCGGCGTTATGGCCGCGTCTCGGCGGAGCGCGTCCTCTCCGGCGGCGGGCTGGTCAACCTGCATCAGGCGATCACCGCGTTCGAAGGCAATGCATCGCCGCGCTGGACACCCAGCGAGGTGACCGCCGCGGCATTGGACGGCAGCTCGCCCGCCTGCCGCGCTGCCCTCGACGCCTTCTGCATGTTCCTCGGCGCGGTGGCGGGGGATGTGGCCTTGACTTTCGGCGCCAGGGGCGGGGTCTATATTGGCGGCGGCATCGTGCCACGCTTCATCGACCATCTGGCGCGGTCGGAGTTTCGCGAGCAGTTTGTCGCCAAGGGGCGGCTGCGCCCCTATGTCGAACGCATCCCAACCTGGGTCATTCTGCATCCCACCCCCGCCTTCATCGGCTTGATGAGCCTGGCGCAGCTGGCGCGCGAGCCGGCGCGCCCCCGGTCCGGCTGAGCGGGGCGGCCAGTACCATGCCAGCCGATATCGCACGCTCCTTGTCCACCGGCACGGCCATGCGCCGCTTCTGGAAGACCGCCAGCGGTTTCTGGCGCGGTTCGAGGGCATGGGCCCTGCTGACCATGCTTGTCACCGGCGTGGTCTTGCAGGTGCTGGTTCAGTACCGGCTCAATATCTGGAACCGCGACTTCTTCAACGCGCTGGGGGCGCGCGATTCCAGCCAGATCTGGCATCTGGTCCAGACGCTCCTCATCCTCACCGTGTCGAGCGTCTTCCTGGCTGTCGCGGCGGTCTGGGGCCGCATGACGTTTCAGCGCCTGTGGCGTGCCTGGCTCACCAGCCGCCTCATCCGGACCTGGCTCGAGGATGAACGCTACCAGCGCGCCGGCTTCGTCGACGGCCAACGGCAAAATGCGGAATACCGGATCACCGAGGATGCGCGGCTCGCCACCGACGCCCCGATCGACTTCGTGGTCGGCCTCCTCAGCTCGCTGCTCTCCGCCGGGACCTTCGTGGTCGTGCTGTGGAATGTCGGCGGCGTGCTGGAAATCCCCATCTGGGACGGTGCGGTGCGCATCCCGGGCTACCTCGTCGCCGCCGCGATCATCTATGCCGCAGTTCCCACCTTGTCGATGATGGTGGTCGGCCGCTCCATGGTCGACGTCATTGAGCGGAAGAACCAGGCCGAAGCGGATTTCAAATATGTCGTCGCCCGGGTCAACACCCGCACCACCCTGGCGCCGCATGCCGAGGATGCCGCGACGCTCGCAACCGCCCAGGAAAAAGTGATCGGCCAGTGGAAGCGCCTGTGCTGGCAGTATATGCGCGGTACCATCGTTTCCCAGGGCAACGCGCTGGTGGTGCCGGTCATCGGCCTCGTCCTGTGCACGCCGAACTACGTGATGGGACGCCTGACGCTCGGCGAGGTCACGCAAGCCGCCGCCGCCTTCGTCGCCGTGCAAAGCGCATTCAACTGGCTGGTCGACAATACGCCGCGCTTCGCCGAATGGATGTCCTCCGCCTATCGCGTCGGGGTCCTGCTGCGGACGCTCGATGCGCTCGACAGCGAACGCAAGCACAACTAGCTGCCGCCGCAAGCCTGCGGATATCTGCGCCGTTCCCATACGCGTTTCAGGCTGGGCGCAATATCGGCAGTGGTCGTCGGATGGCCCGGGCAGGGCGGCCTCTCACTTGCTTTGGCGGCACGCCCACACGCCTTGATCCCCTCGGGAAGCACCGGCGTGTTGCAAATGTAGCTCGGTCGCCCTGAATCGACACCAGCACGTAACATCAAGCGTTCTACCATGAAGCGATCAATAGGCGTCTGCCGCAACCGGCAAGGCCGGACCGCCGCGCCAATTTGCAACGCTTCTGCCTGGGTGTAGGGTTTTCAGATGCGCCCATGATTGACGGCACCGTGGCGCCCGGGAAGTCGGCGCGACGGCCACTTAGCACGAAGGGCGCACTAATTCGGCGCAACCAGCTTGTCGCAAAGGTGAACAACGATAGCTCTTTCATTTTCATACTGAAGGTGCATGACGATGAGACCCGACCCGACCTTTTACGCTTCCCCCAAGCTTGCAATGCAAGCCGTGCCTGAGAATTATGCCTATACGCTCCTGCTCAGCCCCGACTTCTCAAAGCCCGACGCACTCGCGGTGATCGACGTCAAGCGCGGCTCACCGACCTCCGGCCAGATCGTCCACACGGTGACGATGCCCAACAGGGGCGACGAATTCCATCATTTCGGCTGGAATGCCTGCTCCTCCGCCCTGTCTCCGCTCACCGGGCACGCTTTCATCGAGCGGCGCTATCTCATCATCCCCGGGATTCGCTCCTCGCGCATCTATATCATCGACACCAAGCCGGATCCGACCCAAGCCAGGATCCACAAGATTATCGAACCTGAGGAGATTTTCAGGAAGACCGGCTATTCGCGGCCTCACACCATCCACTGCGGTCCGGAAGGCATTTACGTCTCGACGCTCGGCGGTGGCGGCAAGGACGGCACCGACGGGCCTCCGGGCGTTTTCATCATGGATTGCGAGACCTTCGACGTGCTCGGCCGCTGGGAGATCGATCGCGGCGCGCAAACTAAGCACTATGATTTCTGGTGGAACCTGCCGCGCGACTATATGGTGACGAGCGAGTGGGCGCTGCCGCCCCAGTTCGAGAACGGCCTCATTCCAGAAGACCTTCTCTCGAACAAATATGGCCACCGGCTCCACTTCTGGGAGCTCAGCGGGCGGCGCAACGTGCAGACGATCGATCTCGGCGCCAACCATCAGATGGCCCTCGAAGTGCGTCCGGCCCATGACCCGGTGAAGGAATACGGCTTTGTCGGCGTCGTCGTCGACACCACCAATCTCGAAGCCTCGATCTGGACCTGGTGGCGTGAGGGCGGCACGTTCCACGCCGAGAAGACGGCGACCATTCCCCCCGAGCCCGCGCCGAAGGAGCAACTGCCGCCGCTGCTGCAGGGCTTTGGCGCCGTGCCGCCGCTGGTCACCGACATCGACCTCTCGATGGATGACAGGTTCCTCTACGTCTCATGCTGGGGGACGGGCGAGATGCGGCAATATGATGTGACCGATCCACGCAAGCCGAAGCTTGCCGGTTCCGTGCATCTCGGCGGCATCGCGCGCCATACGCCGCATCCGAACGGCAAGCCCTATGGTGGTGGCCCGCAAATGGTCGAGATCAGCCGCGATGGCAGGCGGGTATACTGGACCAACTCGCTCTATTCGACCTGGGACGACCAGTTTTATCCGGATGGCGTGCCGGGCGTCGAGGTCCTGGCAAATGTCGGCGCGAATGGCGGTCTGGAGCTCGACGGCAATTTCTGGGTGGGCTTTCCGGCCGGCTACCGCGCCCATCAGATCAGGCTGGAGGGCGGCGACTGCTCGACGGATTCGTTCTGCTACCCGTCGGCCTGAGCTGAGCGGATCTTGACTTGGACGGATCGTTCTCGACCGTGACCTGGCTGTGGCTGGCCATCGTGGCGAGCGGCCTCTATCACGGGTTCAGTCCCGGCATGGGATGGCCGCTCGCGGTGGCCGCAGGGCTCATGGACAAGAGCCCGCGTGCGCTGCTTGCCTCGCTATGGCCGCTTGCGGCCGGCCACCTCCTGGCCATGCTCATGATGCTCCTGCCGTTCGCGATGCTGCTTTCGCTCGTGCAATGGCAGCATCAGATCCAATCGGGTGCAAGCCTTCTGATCATTGCCTTCGGCGTCTACCGGCTGCGGGATGCCCGGCATCCGCGCATGCTGGCGCGGATCAAGCCGACGCAATTGGCGCTCTGGTCCTTCGTGGTCGCGATCGCACATGGCGCCGGCCTGATCCTCGTGCCGATCTATCTGGGGCTTTGCGGGACCAGCGGAGCCGATCGCGGCCACGCGGCGGCCGCGATTCTCGCCACTGCGAATCTCGGCATGGCGGTCCTGGTGTCCGTCGTGCATGCGGTGGCGGTGATCTCGGCCGGCGCTTGTGCGGCATGGCTCGTCTACCGCTATCTCGGCCTGCAGTTCGTGTCGCGAAGCTGGTTCAACCTGGACAGGGTCTGGGCGTTGAGCCTCATCCTGGTCGGCGTGATCGGCCTCTCCATCGCATCTACCAGCCGGGCCTGATCTTCCCGGCGGATTCACCGCCTTACCGTTGGCGGATCGGCCGAAAAACAGCGCGCGATTTGATCAGCGACCACGGTGGGGCCGGACAATCATGTGGACCAAGGTATGCCAAC
The DNA here is from genome assembly GCA_035539215.1 of Dongiaceae bacterium. Lineage (GTDB taxonomy): Bacteria > Pseudomonadota > Alphaproteobacteria > Dongiales > Dongiaceae > Dongia_B. The sequence continues at coordinate 19,433 of DATLIX010000188.1, forward strand.
CAAGGCATGCCATCCAGCAAGGCGCGCGATTTACGGTTACGACTGCAATGGAATTCCGGACTGCGCGAAACAGATCTGAAATGCGGCATCGGTAGCCTTCCCGATATTGGCGTCACGAGAGCAGGAGCGGGTGATGAGCGGCACAGCCCGGACGGCGACATGAACGGCCTGCAAGCCAAGCTCGACGCCTTCAAGGCCGATTTCGAGGCAGGCAATCCTCCCTACAATGCGCCCTCTGCGGTTATCGAGGCCATGCACCGCGCAACGGCGGAGCTCAAAGCCTCCGGACAAGCCGAGCGCGCGATGAAGACCGGCGACAAGGCCCCGCCCTTCAGCCTCAAGGACGCGGAAGGCGGCGTCGTGTCGTCGTCAGAGCTCCTCGCAACCGGGCCGCTGATCGTCAGTTTCTATCGCGGTGTCTGGTGCCCCTACTGCAATATGGAGCTGCAGGCGCTGCAAAGCGCGTTGCCGGCATATAAAAAGCGCGGCGCGCAGCTTGTCGCCATCTCGCCGCAGACCCAGCCCAACAGCCGGCGATCCGCCCGCGAAAATGGCCTGACCTATCCCATCCTCTGCGATACGCGGGGCGAGATAGGGGCCGCATTCGGCCTCAAATTCAGCCTGCCGCAATACCTGGCGGCGTTTTACCAGAAGGCCGGGATCGATCTTCCGCGTATCAACGACGATCCCGAATGGACTTTGCCGATGCCGGCAAGATATGTGATCGCGCCGTCCGGCATTATCCTCTATGCCGACGTCAATCCCGACTACACCCGCCGGCCTGAACCGGAAGCGCTGCTGCCCGCGCTCAGGAACGCAGCGCGATAGCGTTCAATCGCTTTTGGTGACGCTCTGCCGGCCCGTACAGTGCCGATCGATACCGTCTCGTAGATGTCATAGAAAAGAAAGTTTGGCTGGGGGACCTGGATTCGAACCAAGGTTGACGGAGTCAGAGTCCGTAGTCCTACCGCTAGACGATCCCCCAGCAGGGATGCGAACCGGTGTGAAGACCGATCGCAACGGCCGCGCCGGCAAGCAGCGCGGGCCGGAATGTACTGAGGGTATCCTTTGGTTTCAACCCCCTTTTTCATCCGTCGGACCGCAAAATAGCGTGGCTGCCGGCGATCCGGCTCGATCGGCAGGGGGCCTGTTAAGGCGCGAGATTCATTGCATTGTCGGCTGACGGGACGGGTTGTGCCACAGGCCGCTCCGGCGGCGCTGCCGGCTCTCCGGCCGCAGCCGCCCGGGGGAGATCGGACGGGGCAACCGGACCGGTGACCGGGCCATTTTGCACTGCGACAGCAATGCTTTATCTCGGCACCGGTTCCATGTAGGATATGCCTTGACGAAACCCGGCCGCAGGCGCCGTGGCGGATCTGCTTTTGGCAGTTCTTTCAATGGCTTGCCTGGTCGGAACAGGAGATGAGTGGTTGCTGGATCAAGTTCCCCCGGCAGCCGGCACGGCGCGCTTGCCAGCGCGGCCTGCGCGGCCGGGGCAGATCATGGCGGCGTTGGATCTGGGCACCAATAACTGCCGGCTGCTGATCGCCCGGCAGAGCGGCACGGGGTTCCAGGTCATTGATGCCTTTTCCCGCATCGTCCGGCTGGGCGAGGGCGTGTCGCAATCCGGGATTCTCGCCCCGGAAGCCATGGACCGAACCGTCGAAGCCTTGAAGGTCTGCGCGGCCAAGATGCAGCGGCGCGGGGTCAGTCTGGCGCGCGCCGTCGCCACCGAGGCCTGCCGCCGGGCGGCCAATGGCGCCGGCTTTGTCGAGCGGGTCCGCGACGAGGCCGGCATCAACCTGGAAATCATCACCTCCGGCGAAGAGGCCCAGCTCGCCTTCAGCGGCTGCATGCCGCTGCTGACGCCCGAACATCCCAATGCCATCGTTTTCGATATCGGCGGTGGCAGCACCGAGCTCGGCTGGCTGTCGCTGAAGCCGGGCCAGGTGCCGCGCATCATCGCCTGGCATTCCATGCCGGTCGGCGTCGTCACCCTGACCGAGGAATTCGGCATCGAGGCGCCGGACGGCGATGACCGCCTGGCCTTCTATGAGGAGATGGTGGCGAAGGTGGCCGATCATCTCGCCCCCTTTGCCCAGGCGATCGGCGCCCATCGCCTGATCGCCGGCGGCCAGGTGCAGATCCTCGGCACCTCCGGCACGGTGACCACGCTCGCCGGCATCAAGCTCGGCCTGCAGCGTTACGACCGGGCGCTGGTCGACGGCAGCTATCTCAATTACGGCGATGTCGAGAAGATCAGCCTGCGTCTGGCCGGCCAGAGCCTGGCCGATCGCTCGCAGGTGCCCTGCGTCGGCCTCGATCGTTGCGACCTCGTGGTCAGCGGCTGCGCCATCCTTACCGCCATCTGCCGGCAATGGCCGATCGGCAAGCTGCGGGTGGCCGATCGCGGCGTGCGGGAAGGCATCCTGATGAGCCTGCTGACGGGGACATCTTCACAGCATCCCTATCGTTCTGGTATCGCCTGAACGTCCGCTATCGCGGAAGATCAGGTGTTGCGGGCGATCGGCGCTTATAGCGAAACAGGCCGCCGTGTGCGGCCGTTGCAACGTCATCGTCCTGCGATCGCGAATGACCCGCCCGCAGGAGGCCGCCGCTCGCAAGCCGGCGGCATGAAGGAGAGACCGAGATGAGTACTACGCGCCGACCGACTGGCGGTCGCACCCGTTCCGGCGGCAAGGCGGCCGGCAGCAAATCGACGGTGACGGCACCGACCGGGCGCGGCATCACCGTGCGGGTGAAGACGGCGGCCAAGCGCAGCGTCTCCTCGGCGCGCTGGCTGGAGCGTCAGCTCAACGACCCCTATGTGGCCGAGGCGAAGAAACAGGGCTACCGCTCGCGCGCCGCCTTCAAGCTGCTGCAGCTCGATGAGAAATTCCATTTCCTCAGGGCCGGTGCCCGGGTGGTCGATCTCGGTTGCGCGCCGGGCGGCTGGACCCAGGTCGCTGCGGCGAAGGTCTTCAAGGCCGGCGGCGGCAAGATCGTCGGTATCGACCTTCTGCCGGTGGATCCCATTCCCGGCGCCGATCTGATCGAGATGGATTTCATGGCGCCGGAAGCGCCCGACGCGCTGAAGGCCCTGCTGCAGGGCGAGGCCGATCTCGTTCTCTCCGACATGGCCGCCTCGGCCACCGGACATGCCCGGACCGACCACCTGAAGATCATGGCCTTGGCCGAAACTGCCTATGAATTCGCTGCGGAAGTCCTGGCACCCGGCGGCACCTTCATCGCCAAGGTGCTGCAGGGCGGGGCGACGGGAACCTTGCTGGCCTCCCTCAAGCGCGATTTCACCGAAGTCAAACATGTGAAGCCAGCCGCCAGCCGCTCCGACTCGGCGGAGATCTATGTCGTCGCGCTGAAATTCCGCGGCCGGAAGGCGTGACGATTCAGCATCCGGCAAGCCCCATTTAGGCCGCCTGCCACGACCCCCTTTTTCCGGCCCTCCCCCCGCCCGCCGACGCATGTCGGCCTATGCGGAGCAGGGGGCAGGGAGAGCGGAAGCGAAGGATGTCGCTTGCACACACCGCAAAACGCCGGAAAGCCGTGCAAATCGCCTGCCGGGCCGGCAAATATGCCCGCTGGCCGTGCCGGCAAATATGCATGATGCCCCTGCGCCATCATGGACCGCTCCGCTACTTGTGCGCGGGGCGGCAATGTGTATGATGGCGCGCCAACCCGCGGTGCCCGGGGCGATCTCCTATTACCTAAAGATCGGCCGAACGGGACGACATGATCTTGAGGTTCGGCATGATGATCCGTGAAGCTTATACGTTCGACGACGTGCTCCTGCAGCCGGCGGCCTCTGCGGTTCTGCCCGCACAGGCTGATACCGGCACCAAGCTGACCAAGCGCATCTCCCTCAACATTCCGCTGCTCTCTTCGGCGATGGATACCGTCACCGAGGCGCGCATGGCGATCTGCATGGCGCAGCATGGCGGCATGGGCGTCATCCACAAGAACATGGACATCACCCGCCAGGCCGAGGAAGTCCGCAAAGTGAAGCGCTTCGAAAGCGGCATGGTGGTCAATCCGCTGACCATCCATCCCGACCAGAGCCTGGCCGATGCGCTGCAGCTGATGCAGCGCCACGAGATTTCCGGCATCCCGGTGGTCGAGCGCGGCAGCAACGGCGCCACCCCCGGCAAGCTGGTCGGCATTCTCACCAACCGTGACGTGCGCTTCGCCAGCAATCCCAGCGAGACCGTGGCCAATCTGATGACCAAGGACCGGCTGGTGACCACCAGGCTCGGCGTCAGCCATGACGAGGCCCGCCACCTGCTGCACCAGTATCGCATCGAGAAGCTGCTGGTGGTCGACGAGGCCTATCGCTGCATCGGCCTCATCACCGTCAAGGACATGGAAAAGGCCCAGGCCTATCCGATGGCCTGCAAGGACGAGCGCGGCCGCCTGCGCGTCGCCGCCGCGACCGGCGTCGGCGAGGACGGCATCCGCCGCGCGGAAGCGCTGCTGGAAGCCGGCGTCGATATCATCGTCGTCGATACCGCCCACGGCCATTCCAAGGGTGTGCTCGATGCGGTCGCCACGGTGAAGCGGCTCAGCAACGATTGCCAGGTGATCGCCGGCAATGTGGCGACCGGCGACGGCGCCCAGGCGCTGATCGATGCCGGCGCCGATTCGATCAAGGTCGGCATCGGCCCGGGCTCGATCTGCACCACCCGCGTGGTTGCCGGTGTCGGCGTGCCGCAATTGACCGCCGTCATGGATTCGGTCGAGCGCGCCGCCAAGGCCGGCGTGCCGGTGATCGCCGATGGCGGCATCAAGTATTCCGGCGATATCGCCAAGGCGATCGCCGCGGGGGCGAGCTGCGTCATGATCGGCTCGCTGCTGGCCGGCACCGAGGAAAGCCCCGGCGAGGTCTTCCTCTATAACGGCCGCTCCTACAAATCCTATCGCGGCATGGGCTCGCTCGGCGCCATGGCGCGCGGCTCGGCCGACCGCTATTTCCAGGAAGAGGTCTCGGACAAGCTGAAGCTGGTGCCGGAAGGCGTCGAAGGCCGCGTGCCCTATAAGGGCCAGGCCGGCACCGTCATCCATCAGCTGGTGGGCGGCCTCAAAGCCGCCATGGGCTATACCGGCAACGGCACCATCGCCGACATGCAGACCAAGTGCAGCTTCGTGCGCATCACCAATGCAGGCCTGCAGGAAAGCCATGTGCATGACGTGCAGATCACACGCGAAGCGCCGAACTACCGGCAGAACATGTGAGCGGATGGCCGCGCCGATCATGGAAGGTCGACCTACTCTCTCGTGTAACACCGTGGCTGCCGGGCAGGTGACGCCATGATGCCCGGGGCGCGCATCCAGGCGGCGATCGAGCTGCTGCAGGAAATTCATGGCGGCACGGCTCCGGCCGATCGCGCTGCCGCAGCCTATTTCCGCAACCGCCGCTATATCGGCGGCAAAGATCGCCGCGATGTGCTCGACCATGCCTATGGCGTTCTCAGGCGCCGCGCCGCCCTCGACTGGTGGATCGCCCGCGCCGTCGCCCAGGAGAGCGGCGTCGAGATCAAGGATGTCGAGCGCGCCCGCGTCATCGCCAAGCTGCTGCTGTTGGATGGCTGGTCGGCCGATCGCCTGGCCGGCAGCTTCGATGGCGGCCAGTATCGTCCCGCCATGCTCGACAACAGCGAGCGCCGTCTGGTGAAGGCCCTTGCCGGCCAGCCGCTCAATCCGCCGGAACAGCCGCAGGCCGCGCGCCTGGAATATCCCGGCTGGATCGAATCACAGCTTCGGGAAGTGTTCGGCGAGCGCCTCGATGCCGAGATGGCGGCGACCCTCGACGAGGCCGCCACCGATCTCCGCGTCAATGCGCTCAAGGCGACGCGTGCCGAAGCCATCAAGGCGCTGGCCGCCGACGGCGTCGAGGCCGTGCCGACGGCGCTCTCGCCTTTGGGCCTGCGCGTCAAGGGCCGCCCGCCGCTCGCCACCTTGAACAGCTTCAAATCCGGCCTCATCGAGGTGCAGGACGAAGGCTCGCAGCTGGTCGCCCTGCTGGCCGATGCCAGGCCCGGCATGCGCGTGGTGGATTTCTGCGCCGGCGCCGGCGGCAAGACGCTGGCGCTGGCCGCACAGATGCAGAACAAGGGCAAGCTGGTCGCCTGCGACGTGCTGCAGGGCCGCGTCGACCGCGCGGCGACGCGCCTCAACCGCGCCGGCGTCTTCAATGTCGAGCGCCTGGGATTGAGCTCCGAACGCGATCCCTGGGTGAAGCGCCATGCCGGCGGCTTCGACCGCGTGCTGGTCGATGCGCCGTGTTCCGGCACGGGCACTTGGCGCCGCAACCCCGATGCCCGCTGGCGCTTGAAGCCAGGCGATATCGCGGAATTGTCCGCCCTGCAGCGCCGCATCATCGACAGCGCCGCGCGGCTGGTGAAGCCGGGCGGGCGCATGATCTACGCGACCTGCTCGCTGCTGCCGGCCGAGAATGCCGACCACCTCGCCTGGATCGCCGAGCACCTGCCGGATTTCGAACTCGTCCCCTTGCCGCAAGTCTGGCAGGAGGTGATGGGGGCCGCCTGTCCGGTGCCGGGCGACACGCTCTCGCTGACCCCGGCGCGCAACGGCACCGACGGATTCTTCACCGCCGTCTTCCAGCGCCGCAAGACCGCCACCGTCGATACGCCGGGTGAGGATGAACCGGGCGGAGATGAACCGGGCAGGGATCAGTCGGATGCGGAGGAGGCGGCATGAACGGCTTCGTCATCCGCCCGGCCATGCTCGACGACGCGCCGGTCGTCGCCGAGATCCATGAACGAGGCTGGCATCAGGCCTATGGCCATTTCATTGCGGCCGCGACCCTGGCGGAGAAGAGCGCCGAGAAGCGCATCGCCTATTGGCAGGAACGCATCGCCGATCCCGCGCGCACCGTCCTGGTCGGCGCGGACACCGGCGGCGCCGTCATGGGCATGGTCTATGGCGGCCCGGTCCTCGAGCATGAGCTGACCCGCGGCAGCATCGACGATTTCGACAGCGAGCTCTACATCCTGCATTGCCGCCAGGAGGTGCAGGGTCGCGGCCTCGGCCGCCGCCTGACGGCAGCACTCGCCCGGCGCTTTCAGGCGCAGGGCACCCGCTCGCTGATCCTCTGGGCCTTCACCGACAATCCGTTCCGCGCCTTTTACGACCGGCTGGGTGGCGAGATCGTCGCCGCGGGCGTGGACGAGGGCCACGCGGACGTCGCCTATGGCTGGCGCGACCTCAACGCATTGATCGCCGCCTGCGAGGGTGATGCGGACGCTAAGAAGGTGGCCTCGAATGTGGGGCAATGACGTCACGGCGGTTCACCCCCTCACCCTGCCCCTCTCCCGCGAGGGGAGAGGGGACGCTGCTGCTGATGCTCGGTTCCTTCATTATGCCGTTGCCATGTTTGACGCTGGGGTTGGCAGCAGGCTCGCTGAACTCCCTCGCCCGGTCCCGTCGGCGTAGGCCGACAGTCGTCGGCAAGCGGGGAGAAGGTAGGGGTGAGGTGACACATGACGGCTGGTGCCAGTCGTACTAGAACAACGTGAAGACCGGCGCTCCGCGAGGCGCCTTGAAAGACAGATCGGTTAGAAAGCGATAAGCACGATGACAGAGCGCATTCTCATCCTCGATTTCGGCTCCCAGGTGACCCAGCTGATTGCACGGCGGGTGCGCGAGGCGGGGGTCTATTGCGAGGTCGTTCCCTTCAATACCGATGCCCAGCGCATCGCCGATTTCGGCGCCAAGGGCGTCATCCTCTCCGGCAGCCCGCATTCGGTGACCACCATCGACGGCCCCCGCGCGCCGGACATCGTCTGGGAGATGCAGGTGCCGGTGCTCGGCATCTGCTATGGCCAACAGACCATGTGCGCGCAGCTTGGTGGCGAAGTCGCCGGCTCCGACCACCGCGAATTCGGCCGGGCGCAGCTCAACATCACCGCCGATTGCCAGCTCTTCGACGGCGTCTGGGCTAAGGGCGGCAACGATCAGGTCTGGATGAGCCACGGCGACCGCGTCGTGCGCCTGCCGGACGGCTTCCAGGTCGTCGCCGTCAGCGACGGCGCCCCCTTCGCCGCCATCGCCAACGAGACGCGGCGCATGTACGGCGTGCAGTTCCACCCGGAAGTGGTGCACACCCCGGCCGGCGCCAAGCTCCTTTCAAATTTCGTGCACAAGATCTGCGGCGCCAAGGGCGACTGGACCATGGCCGCCTTCCGCGATGCCGAGATCGCCAAGATCCGCCACCAGGTCGGCAGCGGCAAGGTGATCTGCGGCCTTTCCGGCGGCGTCGATTCATCCGTCGCGGCCGTGCTCATTCATGAGGCGATCGGCGCCCAACTGACCTGCATTTTCGTCGACCACGGCCTGTTGCGTCAGGGCGAGGCGGAGCAGGTGGTGGCCCTCTTCCGCGACCATTACAACATCCCGCTGGTGCATCGCGACGCCAGCGACCTCTTTCTCGGCCAGCTCGAGGGCGTCACCGACCCCGAGGTGAAGCGCAAGACCATCGGCCGTCTCTTCATCGAGGTCTTCGAGGAAGAGGCAAAGAAGATCGGCGGCGCCGATTTCCTGGCCCAGGGGACACTCTACCCCGACGTGATCGAAAGCGTCTCCTTCACCGGCGGCCCCAGCGTCACCATCAAGAGCCACCACAATGTCGGCGGCCTGCCCGAGCGCATGAACATGAAGCTGGTGGAGCCCTTGCGCGAGCTCTTCAAGGACGAGGTCCGCAAGCTCGGCCGCGAACTGGGCCTGCCGGAAAAGATGATCCGCCGGCACCCGTTCCCCGGTCCGGGCCTTGCCATCCGCGTCCCCGGCGAGATCACCCGCGAGAAGCTCGATATCCTGAGGAAGGCCGATGCCGTCTATCTCGATGCCATCGACAAGGCCGGGCTCTATGACGAGATCTGGCAGGCCTTCGCGGTCCTTCTGCCAGTGAAGACCGTCGGCGTCATGGGCGACGGCCGCACCTATGATTACGTCTGCGCGCTGCGCGCCGTCACCTCGACGGATGGCATGACCGCCGATTTCTATCCCTTCGAGCCGGCCTTCCTCGGCCGCGTCGCGACCCGCATCATCAATGAGGTCAAGGGCATCAACCGCGTCGTCTACGACTACACCTCGAAGCCGCCCGGAACCATCGAGTGGGAGTGACGGATGCAAAAGGCGACGATAGCGTAGTTTTGAGGGCGATTCTCGTTATCGCCCAATACTGACTACTGTCCGTTATTTATTCCCACAGGGCTTGTTATCTCCATCTCTTCCTTCCGGCTCTGATCTGCGTGCACCTTCATGGTGATGTAAGGACGTTTTAGAACGCGAGCGCGATCTAGCATTGAGATGCGTGAGAAATGGCAAGTCGGCTTGCGTGCAAATGCCGCCGTATGCGTCTCAGTTCCCAACTTCTGACTCCGCCGGCGACAAGCTGATCACCGCTCGGAGTAAGCGGCCAATTTGCCGGACGCGGGTGCAGGGCCATCGCGCGTTTTGAATGCGGCTCGCGCGACAGCCGGACAACTTTTGGGCTTAGCTCTATAACTCAACCGGCTTCCTGGGGTGCCGAGCTTTCGTTCGTAAGTGCCTGAGGTTGATTGACGGGGGCTTGTTGCCGAACGCCGTTGGTCTCCTTCATTTGTTTGGGGCGAGCCGTTGGGCAAGTGCCGCCAAGCCCGCCTCATAGATTCCCCTGAATAGACTCGTCACCTCGTCGACCGTCACGCCGACCGGTTCGAACTGTCCGAACCATTCGACGCGGGCTGCGCGACCATCGTCGATCGACGCAACACGCAGTGTCGCCAGATAGTCCTCCTGCGGAAACGGTGCCTTCAGGATGTGATAGCTGTAGCTTCGTGCCGCTTCGTCGAACGCCATCAGGCGTTCCACGATCTCCTCGCCCTCAAGGTTGCGGATGCGACGGACCCGGCCGCCGTCTTCCAGGCTGGATGAAGGGATATAGGGCAGCCAGTCGGGAAGGGAATTGAAGCCGCCAATGAGCTGCCATACGTCGGCCGGGCTGCGGGCGATGTCGATGCTTGCATAGGCGTTTGCCATGATGATGTTCCTTTCAAAGATTAGACGTGGTTGCTTTGGAGTCTCAGAGGATTATCGATGCCCGGCGCTGACCCAGAAGGGTCAGGCCGAACAGGATGAGACCGGTAAGCGTGAGGCCGAAGCCGGCCCAGACCGCCGAGAGCAGGCCGAAGCCGGCGCCGATGGTGAGCCCGCCCGTCCAGGCGCCGAAGGCGTTGGCTGCGTTCAGCGAGGCAAGGTTCATGGCGCCCATCAGGCTTGGCGCTTCGGGCGCGAAGCCGGTCAGGCGCACCTGAATGGTCGGGATCGCTACCATCATCGCTGCGCCGACCCCGAACAGGCCCGGGAACAGCAGCCAGATGTTGGTGCCATCTGTGGCGAGGGCCGCCATCACGACCAGCGCACTGCCATAGCCGAGCGCGATCCCGCGTTCCGGATACCGGTCGGCAAGCCTGCCACCGAGCAGATTGCCGGCCGTCATGCCGAGTCCGAAAATGCCCAGCGCGAGCGGGATCATGGCCGCCGGCAGCCGCGCCGCATCGGTGACGATCGGGCCGATGAAGGTGTAAACGGCGAAGATGCTGCCGACACCGATAGCGGCGACCAGCATGACGCCCCACACCGAGGGCTTGCGCAGCGCGGACAGCTCCTGGATTACCGGCACACCGTTCAGAGCTGAGGTGCGCGGCACCCATTGCCGGATGGCGGCAAGGGCAAGGGTGGCGAGGACGGCAACGGCGACATAGGTTTCGCGCCATCCCAGCGTCTGCCCCATGAAGGTGGCGAGCGGCGAGCCGAAGATGGTGGCGACCGTCAGCCCCGTCATCACGATGGCGAACGCCTTGCCGGCATGGCCGGGGCCAACGACATGGGTGGCCACCACCGCGCCGGCACCGAAATAGGCGCCCTGCGGCATGCCGCTGATGAATCGTGCCACCATCAGCCAGCCGAGGTTGTCTGCCATGGCCGAGAGCAGATTGCCGAGAATGAAAAGGGCCATCAGCGCCAGCAACAGCATCCGCCGGTTGAGCCTGGCTGCCGCAATTGTGACCAGCGGCGCGCCGATCACCACGCCGAAGGCATAAGCAGTGATGGCGTCGGTGGCCTGCGGCACGGTGAGGCCGAGGCTTGCGGAAAACAGTTGGATGATGCCCATGCTGGCGAATTCCGACGTTCCGATGACGAAGCTGCCAAGTGCCAGGGCCAGAAGCGTCAGGGTGCTGCCACGATTGGGCGTGCCGTACTCCTGAGTGGAGGGGGCGACCGGTTGCGTGCCGTGCGGCCACGGCTGCGCCATCGCCAGGGGTGCTGACGTGCTCATCTCAATCTCCGATAGGTTGGGTGATGCGCCCGGCGCCACAGCCGGGCGCTGGCTGTCTCAATCGGCCAAGGTTGCGAAATCGGTGTAACCTTCGGCGCCACCGCCATAATAGGCGACGCTCGGTGCCTCGAAGAGCGGCGCATCCCGACGCAGACGTGCAACCAGATCGGGATTGCCGATGAAGGCGCGGCCGAACGAGATCATGTCTGCGTGGCCCGAGGCGATCGCCGCCATCGCCATCGAGCGATCATAGCCATTGTTGGCGATGTAGCTGCCGCCGAATGCCTTGTGCAGCGCCTTGAAATCGAGCGCTGAGGCCGCGTTCGCTTCGCGCAATTGGCCTTCCACCGCGTGCAGATAGGCCAGGCCAAGCTGACCGAGCTGCTGGGCGAAATAGCCGTAGGTGGCCTGTGGATCGCTATCGAGCGGGGTGTCGCCGATGGCCGTGGAGAGAGGCGAGATGCGCACGCCGACCCGGTCCGCACCCCATATCTCGGCAACCGCCTTCACCACTTCGAGCGGAAAACGTGCGCGATTCTCGACCGAACCACCGTAGGCGTCGGTGCGATGATTGGTGCTGTCGCGCAGGAATTGGTCGAGCAGATAGCCATTGGCGGCATGGACTTCGACGCCATCGAAACCGGCCGCCTTCGCCAGCCGGGCGGCATGGCGGTAATCCTCGATGAGACCGGGGATTTCATCGGTCTCCAGTGCGCGTGGCATCGACGGCGCTTCGTTGCCGGCTAGCGTGTAGACGGTGCCGCCGGCGCGTATCGCCGATGCCGCGACCGGCGCGGCGCCATTCTCCTGCAGGCTGGCATGCGACACGCGGCCGACATGCCAGAGCTGGACGACGATCTTGCCACCGTCCGCATGAACAGCGTCGGTCACCGCGCGCCAGACATCAGCCTGGACCTCGGTGTAAATCCCCGGCGTATAAGCATAGCCGCGGCCTTGGCGTGAAATGTTGGTCGCTTCGGTGATGATGAGACCGGCCGAGGCGCGTTGACGATAATAGTCGATCGCAAGCGGGGTATGCACCCCGTCCATTCCCGCGCGCGAACGGGTCAGCGGCGCCATGGCGATGCGGTTCGAAACCTCGATGGCACCAATCGACGTCGGCGCGAACAGATTACTTACGGTCGTATCAGACATAGCGGCGTTCCTTTCGTTCTGAGCCTTCGGGGCCGCCGGATATGTTTGGTGGCCCGTTGCCAGATCAGATCGCACGACGTGGCGCCTTTGATTAGACAGTCACCTTTCACTGCATTTGGTAGTTTGTTTCACAGATCAGCTGACGGAAGCCTATGGGCATGATAAAAAAGGTCTCGGGGAAATCAGATTACAGGTTTCGGCATGGACAACCGGGCAGGCGAAATGATGGTGTTCGTTCGAGTTGTCGAAGCTGGCAGCTTTTCCGAAGCGGCACGGCTGATGCTGATGACACCTTCGACGGTGTCGAAGCTGATCGCCCGCCTGGAAGCCCGCCTCGGGGTTCGACTTATCGAGCGCTCGACGCGCCGGCTGGCGCTGACCGGCGAAGGGCAATTTTATTATGAGCGCAGCCAGGCCCTGCTGGGCCAGCTCGACGAGACCGAGCAGCAGATCGCGCATGGCGGCGCGGAAGCCGAGGGGGTGGTCCGCGTCACCTCGTCGGTGAGCTTCGGCTCCACTGCGCTCGAATCGATCCTGCCCGCCTTCTTCCAGGCCTATCCAAAGGTGATCGTCGATCTTTCGCTCTCGGACGAGGTGGTCGATCTCTATCTCGACCGTACCGATGTCGCGATCCGTGTCGGCAAGCTGGCCGATTCGAACCTGATGGCGCGCAAGATCGGCGAGACGAAGCGGTGCATCGTGGCGTCACCCGCCTATCTGGAACGCCACGGCATACCCACCACGCCCGAGGATCTGGTTCATCACAACTGCCTGGGCTTCAATTTCCGCCGCGCGATGCCGGTCTGGCCGATGCGTGAGGGCGGGCGGATCGTCGAGCGGATGCTGAGCGGGTCGTTGCTGGTCAACAATGCTGACACGCTTCGCCGCATGGCGATTGCCGGCGTGGGCATTATTCGGGTTGCCGACTATCATCTGCGCGGGCCGATCGAACGGGGCGAACTGGTCGAGCTCCTGGCCGACAGCGACATTGGCGTGGTGGACGATGTCCATGCGCTGTTTCGCGGATCGCAATTCCTGCCGGCACGCGTCCGCGCGTTTCTCGACTTTGCCGTGCCGCGCATGCAGAAATTTCTGGAACACTGCTGATCGGCGCGAACCGGCCGGAGCATGATGGCGCCCCGGCCGGGCGGAAATCAGTGCCGCGCTTTCCCCAGCACTTCCAGGCGCATCACCTCGACGCCGCCCTGCGCCAGCTCGGGGAGGCGCGCCAGCCAGGCCTTCACGTATGGCTTGGCATTGTGGGCCTCGAAGTCCGCCTGGCTGGCGAACACTTCGAAGAAGATGAAGTGTCCGGGCGCCGCACGATCTTCCTGCAGAAAGTAGACGAGGTTCTGCGGATCGCTGCGGACAAGCCCGATCAGTGGCAGGCTGGCGGCGCGCAATTCCGCTTCCTTGCCTGGCTGGGCCCGAACCTCTGCGACGATGGAATATGCGCCGTCTGGAATATCGGCGTAGCGGATCCCCGCGGCTTCCCGCGCCCCGGCGGGCGCCGCACCGGCAAGCCCGGCAACCATCAGGCTCGCGGCAAGAGCGGTGGATATGCGAATTGGCATGACAAATCTCCTTCCCTTGTGTTGGGTGGCCGGGACTTGCGATGCGTTCCCGGCCATGGGCATGCTGGTGATTGTTAAATCTTGCCGGCGCGCTGGGCCTGGCGCTTGGCGAGGGCGTTGGCGAAGCGCTGCTTCACCGGGCCGAGCGCCTTGACGAACTCGATCTGTTCGCCTTCCGGCCCCTTGCAGTAGATCAGCTCCCAGCCGTCCGACGGTGCAACGACGATCTTGTTGGTGTTGGTGCTCTCGGGGGCCGCGCGCCGCTCAGCCTCGCTGTTCACCCGGATGATTCGGTTCGCGCGCACCTGCGTCATGCCGCGCCGCGCGGATTCGGCCTCGAGATCGGTGATGAACCGGTTGAAATCGATATCATCGGCGACGTGGAAGCAGATATGCATCATCCGAGGGAAGGCCGGGCTCATGTGCTGGACCGGTTCGGCAAAGGCCTTGGGGCCGCCCATCGGCTGATCGGCGTCGCGGTACTGGAGCAACTCGATCACGACATTGTCGAACTGGATGAAGCGGACGTCGAGCCGCTGCGCGCCGCCCCGAAGGTCGGGAACGCCGATTGTGCGCGGATTGACGCCGAGTTCGTTGGCAACGATTTCCTGGTCCGCCAGCAGCGTGTTCTGGACGGCATCACCCTGGAAATCGCCGTGGCGGAACACCTCAGTGCCGCCGAGCACCTCGGTGTAAAACTCATACGCGCGTTCCATGTTCTGCACGGTCAGTCCGAAATGCTGGACCCCCTGAAGTCGCAGGCCGAGCGCCGCGCGGTTTCGTGCAGCCGATGGCACGCTTCCGTCCGATTGCGCTATCGCTTGTCCGGCAAAGCCGCCGGTGGCGCCAGCCGCCAGCACCGCACCGGTGGCGCGAAGCACGTCCCGCCGACCGAGATTGGTGGCGTCGTCGTTGCGCACATTATCCATGATCTTTCTCCTCTTGCTTGGTTAGGAAGCGCCGGAAACGCAGGCGCAGGGGGCCATCCAGTCGCGGCGGGGTGCGGCGGCCGGGGTGGCAGGATGGAACTTGGGTCGTGGCTCAGTCCGCGGCGGGAAGCGGGGCGGCCGTATTGACGAGGCCGTTCTCGCGCAGTTCGTCCCAGAAGCCCGCGGGAATGATCTCGCGTAGCGCCGCGCTGTCCTCTGCGATCCGGGCCGGACGGCTGGCGCCGGGGATCACCGCCGCAACCGACGGGTTGGCGAGTGCGAACTGTAGGCCCGCCGCCTTCATCGAAATGCCGTAGCGATCAGCGATTGCCTTGATCGCCGCGACCTTGGCAAGGATTGCCGGGTTGGCGGGCGCATATTCGAAGTTGGGTCCGCCGACGAGCGCCCCCGAGCTGTAGGGGCCTCCGACCACAATCCCCAGACCACGCTCCACCACCGTCGGCATCACGCGCTGCAGCGCCCGGCCATGGTCGAGCAGCGAGTAGCGTCCGGCGAGCAGGAAACCGTCCGGGCGGGGCTCATCGAGCGCGAGCAGCAACTCGATCGGCTCGACGCGGTTGACGCCCAGGCCCCAAGCCTTGATCACACCTTCGTCGCGCATCCGGTCGAGCGCACGGAACGCGCCCTTTCGCGCTTCCTCGAACTTGCCGAGCCATTCGTCGCCATAGAAATCCTGCGCGATATCGTGAACCCACGCGATGTCGATATGATCGGTTCTGAGGCGTTTCAGGCTGTCTTCGATCGACCGATAGGTGGCGTCTTCCGAATAGTCGTTCACGATCTTGTTGGGGCGACCATATTTGAAGACATCGCCCTTCTCACCAAGGTCGCGCGCGCTCACATCCTCGATCTCGTCGAGGATCAGGCGGCCCACCTTGGTACTGATCACGAAGTCCCGGCGCGGCTTGTCGGCAAGTGCCGCGCCCATGCGAATTTCCGCGAGGCCCGCGCCATAGAAGGGAGCGTTGTCAAAATAACGGATGCCATCATCCCACGCAGCTTCGACAGTCGCGCGCGCTTCCTCCTCGGGGATGTCGCGGAACATGTTGCCCAGCGGCGCTGCCCCAAAACCGAGACGGCTTGGTAGAATATCCTTGAGTGCCATTGTCTGAACCTTCCATTTCCATCCCGAACCCAGTGTTCGGCGTCGAGGAATGGAATATGCCGTGCGGCAGACTGGCAGTAGTCGGATGATGATCTCAGAACTTTGGAATCCGGTTCACAGGTAAATCCTTGCGGCGGGTCTGCTTGCTGGACGGCGCCCGCCCACGGCAAGGGCAAGGCCTTCGTCGATCTGCAGAACGACGTGACGGCCAAGGATATCAAGATCGCCCATCAGGAGGGCTATCAGTCGGTCGAATCCAGAAGGGCGAGAAGGTGGGGACTGCGGGGCCAAAACACACGGTCGTAGATCGATTACTGCTCCTTTTTGAACAAATCCTGGAAGATGAGCGGGCCCCAGATGCGGCCGCGTGCGTGCACCAGCGCGCCGCCCTCGCTGAGCTTTCCCAGCTTGACGGGTGCGAAGCCGAGTTGTTTGGCCAAGGCCGCTACGGGAGCGATCGCGTCCTCGTCGTCACTCGACAGAAAGACGACCCGGTGGCCGCCCTCGACGATGGGATCCGTAGCCAGGGTGGCCGCAACCAGGTGATTGAAGCCTTTCACGAACTTGGCGCCGGTGAACGCCTTCGCGGCGAAGGCGGAGGACGTGAGACCGTCCAGCTCCTCAGGAGGAAGCTGGGCATTCATCGCGTCGATGACCGTCTTGCCTTTCCAGCTCGGCGGGGTCTTCGCAACCTCGCGATGCTCCCCGAACGGGACCGCCAAGATGACGATATCGGCCTCGAGTGCATCCCGCAGCGACTTGGCGACGACGGTGGGTCCAATCGCCCGAGCCTGCGGCGCCAACGCCTCGGGCGGTCTGCGGCTCGCGACGGTCACGTCGATGTTTTTGCGGGCGAAGGCATGGGCGAGGGCTTGGCCTATCTTACCGAATCCTATAATCGCGTAGCTCATAATGTTTCTCCGATTTTCAGATGGCCGAGAAGCCGCCGTCGACAGACAACTCCACCCCATTCACGAAGCTCGAATCGTCTGAAGCAAGAAACAGCGCGACCGCCGCAATTTCCTCAGGACGACCCATCTTTCCCCGCGGAATCAGGGATTCGAACATCCGCTTCGCTTCTGCGGTCAGAACTTGGTCCTGCATCGGTGTGGCGATCGGCCCCGGGCTCAGCACGTTCACCCGGATATTCCTGCCCTTCAGTTCGTTGAGCCAGGTGCGCGCGAATGAGCGCAACGCCGCCTTGCTCGCCGCATACACGCCGTAACTAGGAAAACCCTTCACCGAAGCAACCGACCCGGTCATGAAGATCGATCCGCCATCGTTGAACAGCGGCAACGCCTTCTGAACCGTAAACAGGGTGCCGCGCGTATTGAGGCCGAAGGCCGCATCGAAATGCTGCTCGGTGATCTCGCCCAGCGGGACGGCTTCGCCCATGCCGGCGCTCGCGTACAGGACGTCGATCTTGCCCTTTTCCCGCCTGACTGTGTCGAACAGACGGTCGAGGTCGTCGAGATTGGCCGCGTCGCCGCGCAGGCCGGTCACGTTCCGGCCAATCAGCCTGACGGCCTCGTCCAGCGCCTCCTGCCTTCGGCCTGTGACGAAGACATAGGCGCCTTCCTCGACGAACCGCCGGGCGCTCGCCAGCGCCATGCCGCTCGATCCGCCCGTGATGACTGCAATCTTACCCTCAAGCTTTCCCATGATTTCTCCTTTCAGGCTCCGTCTTTGGTCGTTCGGGGAGGCCCCCGGGAACCTGGAGATGGGTCCGCCGGCGTCAGGCGTTGAGTGCGGAAGCGCGCACATCGGTGGTGCGAATTCGATCCGGCTGGACGACTGGTGCCGGCCGCGACGATCGCTGTCCCCCGTTCGGAATTGGGCCGTTCTTGTCGGCATGGGCCATGAAATGGCCGCCCGTGCTGCTGTTCGATGTGGTAGATATGGGCTTTGGAAGGCGCACCGCGCGGTGCGGGATTGCACCATGATCGACTGGGATGACGTTCGCTACTTTCTTGCCGTCGCGCGCGGAGGCTCGGTTCGGGCTGCCGCCGAGCGCCTCGGTGTGAACCACGCGACCGTGCTGAGACGCATCGCCCAGCTCGAGGAACGCCTCGGAGTCCACATGTTCGAAAAGCTGCCTTCGGGCTACCGCCTGACGGAAGCGGGCGAGGAGGTCCTCGAATTCGCGGGCCAGATGGAAGCGTCGTCGCACCTGCTGGAGACGCGCGTCTTCGGGCGCGATCAGAGCGTGCGCGGGCTCCTGCGGGTGACGCTGGCGCCGCCCCTCGCGACACACCTGCTCATGCCGGACTTCGCCGATTTCGCGCGGCTGCATCCGGACATCGAGATGGAGATCTTGTCGTCCGGCGAGTTGGCAAACCTGACCAACCGAGAGGCCGACGTGGCGATCCGCGTCGTCTACGACCGCAAAACCCTGCCACTCAATCTTCACGGCCTGAAGGGAGCGGAGCTGTTCGGCGGCGTCTACATGTCCCGCGATCGACTGGCCGCGTGGCGTGCGGGCGCGCCTGATCCCCTCCGGTGGATCGTCATAAGCGGTCATGGCATCCCAGATTGGGCCCGCGAGGTTCGCACCACGGGGGTTCCGTTCAGGACCACGGATGGCGAGGCGCAGATCGCTGCTGTGCGGCAAGGGCTCGGGATGACGACACTGCCGTGCTTCGTCGGCGATGCCGACCCCCTCCTGGTGCGGGTGCCGGGTACCGATCTGCACATGTACGGAACGCTCTGGCTTCTCACGCAGGGGGAGACACGCAAGACGAAGCGCGTGCGGCTCTTCACCGAGTTCGTATCCCGCAGGCTCGCCGCATACGCGCCGCTTCTCGCGGGGCTGTCCGTATCGCCCGACTGATGCCCGGCAGGCCGCCGATGGCGCCTGCCGTAATCCGCTCGGAAGCCGAACTGCGATCGCTTGAAGCCAGCGCCGGCGGGCCGCGCGCCGATCTGCCGGCGAACGGATATTTCACAGATAAATCATGAGCTTGATGGTGCGGTTGATCGGGATGGGGCGTCAGGGTAAAACCTGCGGCGATCGCGTCGTTCCGGCGGTGATGTGCGCCGCCGGGCAGGGGCCGTTTCGGTCAATTCCCCGCCAGGTTGGCAGCTCTCCGCGCT
This sequence comes from Dongiaceae bacterium, assembly GCA_035539215.1. Classification (GTDB taxonomy): domain Bacteria; phylum Pseudomonadota; class Alphaproteobacteria; order Dongiales; family Dongiaceae; genus Dongia_B. The sequence goes on from DATLIX010000188.1 coordinate 38,663, forward strand.
GACGTCGCACCCCCGTCAGCGCTCTTTGCGCTGACATCGCACTCTTTGTCAGCCAGCACGGACCACATGATTCGCCTCGACAACATCAGCAAGCAGAATGGCCACCAGATCCTCTTCATCGACGCCTCGATGGGCATCCAGAAGGGCGAGAAGGTGGGGCTGGTCGGGCCGAACGGCGCCGGCAAGACCACCTTGTTCCGCATGATCACCGGCGCCGACCGGCCCGATGACGGCCAGGTGTCGATCGATCCCGGCATGACGATCGGCTATTTCAGCCAGGATGTCGGCGAGATGTCGGGCCAGAGTGCCGTTGCCGCGGTGATGGATGGCGTCGGTCCGGTCAGCGCGCTGGCGACCGAGATGGCGCGGCTCGAGGCGGCGATGGTCGATCCCGACCAGGCCGGCGACATGGACGCGATTGTCGAGCGCTATGGCGAGGTGCAGGGCCGCTTCGAGGAACTGGACGGCTATGCGCTGGAGGCCCGGGCGCGCGAGGTGCTGGCGGGGCTGAGCTTCAGCCAGGAACGCATGGACGGGGATGTCGGCCTCTTGTCCGGCGGCTGGAAGATGCGCGTGGCGCTGGCCCGCATCCTGCTGATGCGGCCCGACGGCATGCTGCTCGACGAGCCCAGCAACCATCTCGATCTCGAGAGCCTCATCTGGCTGGAGGATTTCCTCAAGAATTATGACGGCGCCTTGCTGATGACCTCGCATGACCGCGCCTTCATGAACCGCATCATCGGCAAGGTGGTGGAGATCGACGGCGGCACGCTCATCACCTATTCCGGCGATCTCGATTTCTACGAGCAGCAGCGGGCGCTGAGCGAGAAGCAGCGCCAGGCGCAATTCGAGCGCCAGCAGGCGATGCTCGCCAAGGAGATCAAGTTCATCGAGCGCTTCAAGGCGCGCGCCTCGCATGCCGCCCAGGTCCAGAGCCGCGTCAAGAAGCTCGACAAGATCGAACGGGTGGAACCGCCCCGGCGGCGCCAGTCGATCCAGTTCGAGTTCCGCACCCCACCGCGCTCGGGCGAGGACGTGGCGAGCTTGCGCAACGTCCATAAGGGCTATGGCAGCCTGCCGATCTATGCCGGGCTCGATCTGCAGCTCAGGCGCAAGGAACGCTGGTGCGTGCTGGGTGCCAATGGTGCCGGCAAATCCACCCTGCTGAAGCTGGTGGCGGGCGCCACCGGGCCGGATGCGGGCGCGGTCACCATCGGCGCCAGCGTCAAGATGGGCTATTTCGCGCAGCATTCCATGGATCTGCTCGATGGCGACGAGACGATTTTCGAATCGCTTGACGCATCCTTCCCGCAGGCGGGGCAGGGCGTGCTGCGGACGCTGGCCGGTTGCTTCGGCTTCTCCGGCGACGATGTCGAGAAGCCTTGCCGTGTGCTCTCCGGCGGCGAGAAGGCGCGCCTGGTCATGGCGAAGATGCTGTTCGACCCGCCGAACTTCCTGGTGCTCGACGAGCCGACCAACCATCTCGACATGGCGACCAAGGAGATGCTGGTCGCGGCGCTCAAGGAATTCGAGGGCACCATGCTGTTCGTGTCGCATGACCGCCACTTCCTGGCCGCCCTCTCCAACCGTGTCCTCGAACTGACGCCCGAAGGTGTCCATCAGTTCAGCGGCGGCTACAGCGAATATGTGGCGCGCACCGGCCAGGAAGCCCCCGGCCTGCACCCCGGCGGTTAGCGCCGCTCCGGCTAGCCCCTCACCCTCTGAAGGGACTATGCGCGCATTGCGCTCTGCTCCCTCGTCCCGCCCCGTCGGCGTAGGCCGACATTCGCCGGCGGTCAGGGAGAGGGTTAGGGTGAGGGGGCGGCTGAAGGACAGAAGCGACAGGACCAGTCTTGTCGCGCTCTGTCTTCTTCACGCTGGTCCCACCTGTGCTCGGAGCGGACGCGCCTGCGGCGTTCCCTGATTGACGCCGCGTCATGGCCCCGACTAACATCGGCCACACCATCTGCCCTTTTCCCATCTAAGGACGACCGGCATGCGTGCGCTGTCTCCCGCGTCGATCCGCGCACCCTTGGCGCGGTATAGCCACGGTATCGCCGTGCCGGCGGACCACCGGCTGGTGATCACCGCGGGGCAGCTCGGCATCGCTCCTGACGAGACGATTCCCGCGGACAGCGAAGGGCAGGCCGATCTCTGCTTCGCCAACATTGCGGCGATCCTGGCTGAAGACGGGATGACGATGGCGAATATCGTCCGCCTCAGCGTCTATGTGACGGGCCGCGAGCATATGGACGGCTACAGGCGGGCACGCGACCGGCAATTTCCGGGGACGCCGCCGACAACGACGCTGATCGTGGTGGCGGGCCTGGTGCGGCCGGAATTCGTGATTGAGATCGAAGCCATCGCGGCCGCTCTTTGACAGGCGGCATCACGCTTTACATAGAACCGCGAAGCGATTCCCTGTAAAGCGATCCGACTCCAGGAACGGGGTTCTGAATGCAAACGGGGGCACTGGCATGAATCCTTTTCCCGAGGATATCTTCACCGAACCGGCGGATGTCGATCCGGACACGCTGGCCAATCTCGGCCCGCTGCGCCGGCTCGCCGGCGTCTGGCAGGGGGCCAAGGGCGTCGACCTCAACCCG
>DATLIX010000189.1:0-3549 GCA_035539215.1 Dongiaceae bacterium
GGTTGTTGTCGGACGTCCCAATTCCCTACTCCTCGACCCGGGCCGAATTGGGCCTGACGCTGCCGGCCTGATCCAGCTTCCCCGCCCATTTGTCATAAAATAGCCCGTTCACCCGGCCAGGGCAAATTGACCGGAGTCGCCCGCGCCGGCGGCAAACGGTATCGGGGCGGGTAGCTATCGGGCAGGTTATTGCGTCTGGCGGTCGTCCCGCGGACGGCAGCCGAACTGATGCCGATAGGCCTTGGCGAAGTGCGACAGGGCGACAAAGCCGCAGGCAACCGCGACCTCGGCGATGGAGAGGCTGGTCTGGCGCAGCATGCGCCGCGCCCGTTCCAGCCGCAGCCGCATGTGATAGCGGGCCGGCGTGCAGCCCAGATAGCGGTTGCAGAGCCGTTCCAATTGACGCTGGGAGACGCCCACCGCCGCCGCCAGGGAATGCGGTGGCACCGGCTCTTCCAGAGTCGATTCCATCAGCGTGACGGCACGCAGCACGACCGCATTGGCGATGCCGAGGCGATGACGCATATCGCGCTGATCATCCGCCGAAGCGCGGATCGCGCCATGCAGGAATTGCTGCGCGATCGACCGGGCGAGCTCGGCCCCCTGATGCGCCTTGATCATCTGCAGCATCAGGTCGAGGGCGGCTGTCGCCCCGGCACAGGTGACGATGCCGTCATCGATGACGAAGAGATCATCGCAGAGGCGATAATCGGGGAAGGCCTCGCGGAAAGAGTCGAGGTAATCCCAGTGCACGGTGCACCTGCGCTCTTTTAGCAGTCCCGCCCGCGCCAGCAGGAAGCTGCCGGTGCTGACGGCAGCGATGGCGATGCCGTGCCGCTGCAGGCGGCGCAACAATGCCTCGGTTTCGAGATCGCGATAGAGTTCGCCCTGGGTCGCCGCGCAGACCACCAGCATGTCGACGCTCTCAAGGCGAATGTCCGACAGCGGCTGCGTCTGCAAGCCGATGCCGCTATTGGAGAGAACCTCGCCACCTTCGGCCGAATACAGCGTCCAGTCATAAAGCGGCTTGCCGGACATGCGGTTGGCACCGCGCGCCGGCTCGATCACCGAAGCGAAGGACATCAAGGCGAAACCCGGGACCAGCAGCAGGCCGAGGTGGAAAGCCGGCGCATCGGCACTTCGGGTGGCCAGGAAATGATCGGGGCTGCTCGCCGTCACGGCAAGATTGTCGACCGCCCGCAGCAAATCTTCCTTTACCAGGACGCGGCGGCGTTCGTGACGCGGCATATCCAGGTTCAACATGGCGAGCCTCCCAACTGACGCAGGCAGCGAGACGCTGCGACGACGATCTTCAGGTTGTCTGACCTTCCAGGCTGCGCAACGCGGCCAGCCCTACCGGCCCGCCCTGGAACTCCTTCATGGCGTCCAGCAGGGCCGTCCACAGGTAATCCGCCGACGCGATGTCCGCGAGCAGGTGATAGGCCGGCACCCGCCCCAGATCGGCGCGAACGATGATGCCGTTCATCTTCGCCAGCGAGGTCTGGGCGATCCTGCCGACCGGAAACTTATGCAGGCGCAAGTCGACGCCGCAAATCTTGGCGAACATGTCCGGTGCCGAAGCACCGGTAACCATGAACCAGGCATGGCTGTCCTGGCGCGGTGTCGGATAGCCGATCGCCTTGCGCGGTGTCTCGGCGCCCCACTGCCAGGCCTGGTTGAGCCGCTGAATGAGGCTGCCGCTGGCGGCGAGGCCATCGACCAGGAAAATCTCATTGGGCGCCAGCCGGGCCGCCCATTCGCCGCCGCTCTGCCGGTAGGCGACATTGCTCTCGGCGCCGATGACGAGGCCCTGGCTGGCGAGCCAATCGACCGTGCCGACGCCTTTGAAGCCGCTGCGCGGCAGGACGGACAGATCCGCCAGTCCCATGCGACCGGCGCGATCGACCTCCACTTCTGCGGGGCCGCCATAGTTGATGGCCACAGCACCGCCATTGATCTCCGCGAATTGCGCCCCGGCCGCAACGGTCTGGCGGTAGATGAAGCTGCGGCGCTGGAAACCATGCGGGATGACTTTGGGAAGCGCGCTCATCTCAGATCTCCTGCCGCTTGTTCTCGGGATCGAAGAAGGGGATCGGCACCACCTTCCCTTCGATCCGGCGCCCGCCGGCGATCTTGATCTCGAAGCTGCTGCCCGGCGTGGCGTCGCTCGGATGCACATAAGCAAGCCCCACCACCTTGTTGAGGCTCGGCGAATGAACGGCGGAGGTCACGCGCCCGACGATCTGCTCATCCTTCAGGACGAGATGGCATTCCTCCGGGCAGGGATCTGCAGGATTGGCCAAGGTGAAGCCCACCAGCCTGCGTGTCAGGCCATTCTTCAATTGGATATCGGTGGAGCGGCCGCCGACAAAGAAAGGCTTGGTCTTGGCAATCGCCCAGGGCATGTCGGCCTCATGCACCGTGGTCAGGCCGTCGGTATCCTGGCTGACGATGATATGGCCTTTCTCCAGACGCAGCACCCGCTGCGCCTCGACGCCGAACGGGCGGATGTTATTGACGCCGCCGGCCGCCATCAGGACATCCCACAGGGCCTCGCCATAGCCCGCCGGCACATGGATTTCATAGCCGAGCTCGCCGACGAAGCCGACACGCATCAGGCGTGCCGGGATGCCTGCCACCGTCCCCATGCGCACGCCGAGATAGGGGAAACCTTCCGGCGAGAGGTCGATATCGTGACAGACACGCGCCAGGACCTCGCGCGATTTCGGCCCGGCGATATTCACACCGGCATAGGCCGCCGTGACATTGGCGATATCGACGTCGAGCCGCCATTGCGCGTTCCATTGCAGCATCTGGCGATAGACCACGTCGACGCCGCTGGTCGTCGCCGTCACGTAGAAATGCTCGTCATGAAACCGGCAGGCAACGCCGTCATCGGTGATGACGCCGGCCTGGTCGGTCATCAGCACATAGCGCGAGCGGCCGACCTGCAGCTTCGAATAGGTGAAGGTATACATGCGGTTGAGGAATTCCGCCGCATCCGGTCCGCGGACGTCGAGACCGCCCAGTGTCGAGACATCGATCAGGCCGACATTGTTGCGGACATTCATCACCTCCTCGCGGATCGCCTTCTCGCGATCGGCCTTGGCGCCATAATAGCCTGGGCGCCACCAGATTCCCGCCGCCATCATCTGGGCGCCAAGCTCGACATGGCGGTGATGCATGGCGGTGCGGCGCTCCGGATCGAAGATGCGGCCGGCGAGATGGCCGAACTTTTCCGGCGTATAAGGCGGGCGCTGCGTGGTGACGCTCATGCTGCGGAGATCGGTACCGGTCTCGCGCGAAACGATGCGCACAGCGGCCACCGCCGAATGCTTGCCCTGGCTGGGGCCCATGCCGACCGTGGAATAGCGTTTCAGCAGTTCGACGCTGTCATAGCCGTCATGAATGCCGTTGATCAGGTCCTCGATCTTGAGGTCTTCGTCGAAATCGACGAATTCCATGCCCTTGGCATGGGGGAAGATCGGCCAGGGATGGGTTTGATTCTCCGCGCCACGATCGACCGGCAGCTGCGGCTCGGCACCCTGT
>DATLIX010000190.1:0-33089 GCA_035539215.1 Dongiaceae bacterium
CAGTTTCAGACTGGCAAAAGCCGGGAGCATGTCGATCAGCGGCGCGATCACCGATTGCGTGACGAGAAAGCTGCCGCGCTGCGCGTAGGACGGACAGCGGTCCAGACCGCCGCCGATGACCAGCTCACCCTTGTCCGACTGGCTGACATAGGCGCCGTTGATCGAAGAGGCGACGACCTGACCGAGGCACGGCTTCAACGGCTCGCTGACCATCGCCTGCAAGGCATAGCTTTGCAGCGGCAGCCGGAAGCCGGCCATCGCCGCCAGGACCGAGGAATGTCCGGCCGCCGCCATGCCGAAGCGGTCGGCGGCGATGCGGCCACGCGTCGTCTCCAGGGCCACCAGGCGGCCGGCGGAGATATCGAAGCCGGTCACTTCGCAGTTCTGGATGATGTCGACACCCAGCGAATCCACCGCCCGGGCATAGCCCCAGGCAACAGCATCGTGGCGGGCGACACCGGCGCGGCGCTGTATCAGCGCCCCGGCCACCGGCCAGCGGATCTCGGGTCGCGCATCGAGCAACGGCACCATGCCCAGCGTTTCGTCGCGGCTGAGGAGTTCGATATCGACGCCGTTGATCCGCATGGCATTGGCGGCCCGCGCCATCACCTCGAGGTCGGCCTCGTCATGCGCGATCTCCAGCATGCCGCGCTGCGAGAACATGATGTTATAATTCAGCTCGCGCGACAGTCCCTCGTAAAGAGCGACCGACATGTCATAGAGGGCGGCGCTGGCGGGGTAGAAATAGTTGGATCGGATAATGGTCGTATTGCGCCCGGTATTGCCGCCGCCGATCCAGCCCTTTTCCAGGACGGCGACGCGCGCCACGCCGTGGGTGCGGGCCAGGTAATAGGCCGTTGCCAGCCCATGCCCGCCGCCGCCGATGATGACCACATCGTAGCGCGATTTGGGATCGCAGTCCTGCCAGGCCTGGCTCCAGCCGCGCTGCCCGCCGAGCCCCTGGCGCAGCAGCGACCAGGCGGAATACGGCGTCTTCGCCACCCTGTTCCCCGCATCGATGAAAGGCTCTTTTCGTTGCATTTCGGTCCGCCGCGCACCGGCCCAGTTGAGATCGTTATTGAAAACTTTTACAACAAGAAAGCCGGCCGCGCAACCGCTATATGGACGTTTCCCCAATGAGCGGTTGCCTCAACGAGAGGCCTTCGTTAATGCTAGGCGCGGCTTGAGGGGCGCAAGGGATGAACGAGAAGCGGACACGGAAATCGGCCCAGGCACCGGCTGGCAAGAGCCCGGCCAAAACCAAGCCGCAGCGGGAAGGAACCGCCGCCGACACGCCCGTTCCCGGTCCCCGCTTCCGCCGCGAAAGTCCGCAGAAGCGGCGCGAGGCCTTGATCCAAGCGGCGATCCATTGCCTCGGCGAAGGCGGCATGTCAGCCTTTCGGGTTGAACGGATCTGCGCCGAGGCCAAGGTTTCGCTGGGGTTGATCAACCATTACTTTCCCAGCAAGACCGACCTGCTGATCGCCGTGTATCGCGCCGCGTTTTATGACGACATCAATAAAATAATCAGTCAGGCCCGTGACGCCAGTAGGGAAGACTCGGTCGCCGACGCGGCGATATCGCGGGCCGAGATTCATTTGGGCGAAGTCGTAGACGCCATGGTCGACCCGGCCTATCTCAAGCCGTCGACGCTGACGGTCTGGCTGGCGCTTTGGAGTGAGATCGTCACCAACCCGCAGTTGAAGCAGGAGCACAAACTGCTCTATCGGCAGTTCCTGCAGGCTTGTACGCAATTGATTCAAGCGGTGGCGGATGAGCGTCGGCGGGATGTCGACGCCACGGCGATCGCCCGCAACCTCATCGCGCTCATCGATGGACTCTTTCTCGAACGCGCCTTGGACAGCCGCGCCCTCAGTCACGCGGACTTACGCCGCGCCGCCTATGACTGGCTTGCATTTCACCTCGGCGCTCTCAATTACCGCGACTAGCGCGCGCCTCTCCCGATATCGATCGATTGCTTCCTTAGCATCACGTTTTCGTGAAGCTCGCGCAAAACGCGCGTTGCCAATTTCGCACGCTTGACACCTATGGGCCAAAGCATAGCGTAATTGAGTCTCACCGTTTTCCGGAGGCATCATGCGCTGGTAATTCGGCAACCTGATTTGCGCCGATAATAGAAGTTTGAATCAATGTGCGGTGATGACGCGGCTTCAATGCTGCTTCTTCGTTCTGGGGTGCGATATGGGAAGTAAGCAGGCAGCTTCGGCTGTGAAGAAGACCGGCCGGGCAACGCCCGCGCGGACACCGGATGTCGCTCCCGGCCTCGACGCCGACGATCTGGAGACGGTCCCCTCTCTGACCAATCTGCTGCACGCTTTGCAAGCGATGCGCGTGGGCGATTTCTCGGTTCGCTTGCCGCAGGATCAGGTCGGCCTCGCCGGCAAAATCGCTGACACATTCAACGAAATCATCGCCGCCAATGAACGCATGGCGCAGCAGCTGGAACAAGTCGGCCAGATCGTCGGCCGCGACGGCAAGACGCGCAATCGGGTCAAGTTCGGCCTGGCACATGGCGCCTGGGGTGAAATGGAATCGTCGATCAATACCCTGATCGACGATCTCCTTTGGCCCACCACCGCCGTTACGCGCGCCATTACCGCCGTGGCCCAAGGCGATCTGCTGCAGACAGTCCAGCTCGAGGTCGACGGCCGGCCGTTGAAGGGCGAGTTTCTGCGCGCCGCCACCATCGTCAACACGATGATCAAGCAGCTCAGTGTCTTCACCTCGGAGGTGACGCGCGTCGCCCGCGAAGTCGGTACCGACGGCAAATTGGGCGGCCAAGCCCAGGTGCGCGAAGTGACAGGCGTCTGGAAGGATCTGACCGAAAGCGTCAATTCCATGGCGAACAACCTAACCGCCCAGGTCCGCAATATCGCCGACGTGACCATCGCCGTGGCCAACGGCGACCTTTCCAAGAAGATCACCGTCGACGTGCGCGGCGAAATCCTGCAATTGAAGGAAGCCATCAACACGATGGTCGATCAGCTGCGCTCCTTCGCCTCCGAAGTGACGCGCGTCGCCCGCGAGGTCGGCACCGAGGGCAAGCTCGGTGGTCAGGCGCTCGTTCCCGGTGTCGCCGGCACCTGGAAGGATCTGACTGATTCCGTCAACGCGATGTGCGGGAATCTCACTGACCAGGTGCGCAATATCGCCCAGGTGACTACGGCAGTTGCCCGTGGCGACCTTTCCCGCAAGATCACCGTCGATGTGCGCGGCGAGATTCTTGAGCTGAAAGACACCATCAACACCATGGTGGACCAGCTCAACTCCTTCGCCTCCGAAGTGACACGCGTCGCCCGCGAGGTCGGCACCGAGGGTCGGCTCGGCGGTCAGGCGCAGGTGCCGGGCGTTGCCGGTACCTGGAAAGACTTGACCGACAGCGTCAATTCCATGGCCGGCAACCTCACGGCCCAAGTACGCAACATCGCCGAGGTCGCGACCGCCATCGCCAACGGCGATCTCTCGAAGAAGATCACCGTCAGTGTCAGTGGTGAGATCCTGCAGCTGAAAGAGACCATCAATACCATGGTCGACCAGCTCAATTCCTTCGCCGGCGAAGTGACGCGTGTCGCCCGCGAGGTCGGCACCGAAGGCAAGCTCGGTGGCCAGGCCAACGTGCTGGGTGTCGGCACCTGGAAGGACCTGACGGAGAGCGTCAATTCCATGGCGAGCAACCTGACCGCCCAGGTACGCAATATCGCCGAGGTTTCGACTGCCATCGCCAATGGCGACTTGTCGAAGAAGATCACCGTCAATGTCAGCGGCGAGATCCTGGAACTCAAGGACACCATCAATACGATGGTGGATCAGCTCAACGCTTTCGCCTCGGAAGTGACACGCGTCGCCCGCGAGGTCGGCACCGAGGGTAAACTCGGCGGACAGGCTGAGGTCAAGGGTGTTGCCGGTACCTGGAAGCACTTGACCGACAGCGTCAATTCCATGGCGAGCAATCTGACCGGACAGGTGCGCAACATCGCCGAAGTGGCGACCGCCGTCGCCCTGGGTGACCTTTCCAAGAAGATCACCGTCAATGTCAGCGGCGAGATTCTGCAGCTCAAGGAAACCATCAACACGATGGTCGATCAGTTGAACGCCTTTGCCGGCGAGGTCACGCGCGTCGCCCGCGAGGTGGGCACTGAAGGCCGTCTCGGCGGCCAGGCCCAGGTGCCGGGCGTGGCCGGCACCTGGAAGGACTTGACCGACAGCGTCAATTCCATGGCCGGCAATCTGACCGGCCAGGTGCGCAATATCGCCGAGGTGGCCACCGCCATTGCCAATGGCGATCTCTCGCGCAAGATCACCGTCGATGTGCGCGGCGAGATCCTGCAGCTCAAGGAAACGCTGAACACCATGGTGGATCAGCTCAATTCCTTCGCCTCGGAAGTGACGCGCGTCGCCCGCGAGGTGGGCACTGAAGGCCGTCTCGGCGGCCAGGCCCAAGTGCCGGGTGTGGCCGGTACCTGGAAAGATTTGACCGACAACGTCAATTCCATGGCCGGCAATCTCACGGCCCAGGTACGCAATATCGCCGAGGTAACCACGGCCGTCGCGCGCGGCGATCTTTCCCGCAAGATCACCGTCGACGTGAAAGGCGAAATCCTGGAGTTGAAGAACACCATCAATACCATGGTCGACCAGTTGAACGCCTTCGCCTCGGAGGTGACGCGCGTCGCACGCGAAGTCGGCACCGAAGGCAAATTGGGCGGCCAGGCGGTGGTTACCGGCGTCGCCGGGACCTGGAAGGATCTGACCGACAGCGTCAATTTCATGGCCAGCAATTTGACTGGCCAGGTGCGCAACATTGCCGAGGTGGCGACCGCCATCGCTAGTGGCGATCTTTCCAAGAAGATCACCGTCGACGTGCGCGGCGAAATCCTGCTGTTGAAGGAAACGCTGAACACCATGGTGGAGCAGTTGCGTTCCTTCGCCGCCGAAGTGACGCGCGTTGCCCGCGAGGTTGCGACCGAAGGCCGGCTCGGCGGCCAGGCGGTCGTGCCGGGCGTTGCCGGTACCTGGAAGGACTTGACTGACAACGTCAATTTGCTGGCCGCCAATCTGACGACCCAGGTGCGCAATATTGCCGAAGTAACCACGGCCGTCGCGCGCGGCGATCTGTCGCGCAAGATCACCGTCGACGTAAAGGGCGAGATCCTCGAGCTGAAGAACACCATCAACACCATGGTGGACCAGCTCAACGCCTTCGCCTCGGAAGTGACGCGCGTCGCCCGCGAAGTCGGCACCGAGGGCAAGCTCGGCGGCCAGGCCGCGGTGCCGGGTGTTGCCGGTACCTGGAAAGATCTCACCGATACCGTCAACGTCATGGCGGCGAACCTCACCGAACAGGTGCGCGGCATCGTCAAGGTGGTGACCGCGGTCGCCAATGGCGACTTGAAGCAGAACCTCACCGTGATGTCGAAGGGTGAAGTCGCGGCGCTGGCGGAGACCATCAACAACATGACGAACACGCTTGCCACCTTCGCCGACCAGGTGACCAGCGTCGCCCGCGAGGTCGGCGTGGAAGGGCGCCTCGGCGGTCAGGCGAACGTGCCGGGTGCGGCAGGCACCTGGAAGGACCTCACCGGCAACGTCAATCTGCTGGCTGCCAACCTCACCACCCAGGTGCGCGCGATTGCCGAAGTGGCGACCGCCGTGACCAAGGGCGACTTGACGCGGTCGATCCAGGTCGAAGCACGCGGCGAGGTGGCGGAGCTGAAAGACAATATCAACACCATGATCGACAATCTGCGGCTCACCACCGATCGCAACACCGAGCAGGACTGGCTGAAGACCAATCTCGCACGATTTACCAACATGCTACAGGGCCAGCGCGATCTCACCACCGTCGGCCGCCTGCTGCTTTCGGAATTGGCGCCGCTGGTCAATGCGCATAACGGCGTCATCTATCTGGCGGAAGGCGAGGACGTGCGCGGCCTGCGCCTGCTTGCCTCCTATTCGGACCAGGGTGTCGGCGGCCACCCGCTGCAATTGGCGATGGGTGAAGGCCTGATCGGCCAATGCGCTGCCGATGCCAGACGCATTCTGATCACCAAAATGCCAAAAAACGTCGTCCCGATTGCCTCCGGCCTCTTCAAGGCGATGCCGAAGAACGACATTGTCCTGCCCATCCTCTTTGAAGGCCAGGTGAAGGCGGTCATCGAACTCGCCTCCCTTCATTCCTTCACCGAATTGCAGGTTTCCTTCCTGGACCAGTTGACGGCCAGCATCGGCATCGTACTGAACAGTATCGAAGCCACCATGCAAACCGAAGGCCTGCTGAAGCAATCACAACAATTGGCGCGTGAGCTGCAAACCCAGCAAGGTGAATTGCAGCAGACCAACGAGCAGCTGGAACAGAAGGCCCAGCAGCTTGCGGAACGCAACGTCGAGGTCGAGCGCAAGAACCAGGAAATCGAACAGGCACGGCGCGCGGTCGAGGAAAAGGCTGCCGAATTGGCCCTGACCTCCAAGTACAAATCGGAATTCCTCGCCAATATGTCGCATGAGCTGCGGACTCCGCTCAACAGCATTCTGATCCTGGGCCAGCAGTTGAAGGACAATGCCGACGGCAATCTTTCCACGGCGGAAGTGGAATATGCCCGCACCATCCATGGCGCCGGCACCGATTTGATGAACCTGATTGCCGATATTCTCGATCTGTCGAAGATCGAATCCGGTACCGTTTCAGTGGAAGCTGAGGAAGTGCTGTTCAGCAACCTCTTCGAAACTACGGTGCGGCCGTTCCGGCATGAAGCCGACAACAGAAAGCTCTCTTTCGATGCCTGGCTTGATCCGTCGCTCGACCGCAGCATGATCACGGATTCGAAGCGGTTGCAGCAGGTGTTGAAGAATTTGCTCTCCAACGCCTTCAAATTCACCGCGCAAGGCGGAGTCAAGCTGCAGGTCTCCCGCGCCGTCAGCGGCTGGACGCCGGATCATCCGACCTTGCGTCACGCGCCGGCCGTGGTTTCCTTCGAAGTCAGCGACACCGGCGTCGGCATTCCGCAGGAGAAGCAGAAGATCATCTTCGAGGCCTTCCAGCAGGCCGATGCCAGCACCAGCCGGAAATACGGCGGCACCGGCCTCGGCCTCGCCATCAGTCGCGAATTGGCTAATCTGCTCGGCGGTGAGATCCAGCTGCACAGCGTTCCCGGCCGAGGCAGCACGTTTACCCTCTATCTGCCGCTTAAATATGTCGGTCCCTCCGGCCAGCAGCGATCGCCCAAGGCGGAAGCACGCAGCATCCCGTTGCTCGAGACGCTACCGGACATGCCGACCGAACAGGTGGATGACGACCGGCTTCTCCTGCAACGCCAGGATAGGAGCATTCTCATCGTCGAGGATGACGCGAAATATGCCCGCATCGTTGCCGATGTGGCGCGCGAATTGGGGCTGAAGGTGCTCGTCGCGCAGCGCGGTGCCGATGCCCTGTCGCTCGCCCGCGAATATCAGCCGACGGCGGTCTCTCTCGACATCTTTCTGCCGGATATGCTGGGCTGGACAATCCTGAGCCAGCTGAAGCGCGATCCTTCCACACGCCACATACCGGTGCAGATCGTCACCTCCGATGAAGACCGGCAGCATGCCTTGTCACGCGGCGCCTTCAACTTCATCGCCAAACCGGCGACGATCGACGAATTGCGGGGCGCCGTGGCCAATATCGCGGCTTTCAGCGAGCCGCGTCAGCGCAGCCTGCTGGTCGTGGAGGATAATACGGCCGAGCGTTTCGGCATCACCCAACTGCTCGGCTACGAGGATATCAACGTAGCGGCGGTGGGCACCGGCGCGGAAGCCCTGGCCGCCCTGAAAGCACAGAATTTCGACTGCATCGTCCTCGACTTGCGCTTGCCCGATATGTCCGGATTCGAACTTCTGGAAAGGATTCGCGACGAGGCGAACTTGGCGGACGTGCCGGTTATCGTCTTCACCGGCCGCGAACTGTCCTCCGACGAAGACGCGCAATTGCGGACCATGGCCCGTAGCGTCCTCGTCAAGGATGTCCAATCGCCGGAGCGTCTGCTGGACGAGACATCGCTCTTCCTGCATCGCAATATCAGCAAGCTTCCGGCCGAAAAGAGGCGCATGCTTGAGCGGTTGCACAGTTCGGATGAGGATCTCGTTGGCAAGACTGTCCTATTGGTGGACGACGATTCGCGCAATATCTTTGCCTTGAGCAGCGTGCTGGAACGCCGCGGCATGCGCGTGCTGACGGCAACGACCGGGAACGAGGCGATTGCGCTTCTCGATACGACGCCGGATGTCACCATCGTCCTTATGGATATCATGATGCCGGAAATGGACGGCTATCAGACCATGCAGGTGATCCGGCGCAACCTTTCTTTCCGCCGCCTGCCGATCATTGCCTTGACGGCCAAAGCCATGAAGGGCGACCGGGAAAAATGCCTGGAGGCAGGAGCTTCGGACTATCTGGCGAAGCCAGTCAATACGGACCAATTGCTATCAGCGCTTCGAATGTGGCTGCATCGCTAGGAGAAGGGCTATGGAGGCCCATCAAGCCGTCAATATCCTGCTTGTCGATGATCAGCCTGCGAAGCTTCTCAGCTATGAAGTCATTTTGCGGGATCTCGGCGAGAACCTGCTCAAAGCCGGATCGGGACAGCAGGCACTCGAGAAGATCCTGAAAAACGACATCGCGGTTATTCTGGCCGATGTCTGCATGCCCGATCTGGATGGATTCGAACTGGCCCAGATGATTCGCGATCATCCGCGCTTCCGCTCCATCGCCATCATCTTCGTTTCAGCCGTTTCGGTCACCGAGATCGACCTGTTGCGCGGCTATGAATATGGCGCCGTCGACTATATTCCGGTGCCGGTGGTCCCGGATTTGCTGCGCGCGAAAGTCCGGGTATTTGCCGATCTGCATCGCAAGACGCGGGCTCTGGAACGATTGAATGCCGAGTTGGAAAGCCGCGTGGCGGAGCGGACAGCCGCCCTGGCCGAAGCCAATTCGCTGCTCGAACAGCGCGTGCGCGAGCGTACCGCTGAACGTGAGGCCGCCATGGCCCAAGTGCATGAGATGCAGAAACTTGAGAGTCTCGGCCAGTTGACCGGTGGACTGGCCCATGACTTCAACAACCTGCTCATGGGAATCATGGGCAGCCTGGATTATATCGCGCGCAAGACGGCGCTTGATCCTAAGGCGGAACGCTTCCTGAAGGGCGCGCGGGAGAACGCCGAACGCGGCGCCGGTCTGACGCGGCGTCTGCTTGCCTTTGCCCGCCGCCAGGAACTGCGCCCCGAATCGGTTCCGGTCAATGACCTAATCGAAGGCATGGGTGAAATGCTGCGGCGTTCTCTGGGACCAACGATCGACGTACAGATCTCGTTGCAAGGTGATCTGCCGCCTGTATTGGCCGATCCAAATCAGCTCGAGGTAGCGCTTCTCAACCTCGCTTTGAACGCACGCGATGCGATGCCGGATGGCGGCCGGCTCGTCATTTCTGCCGAGGACGATGTCATTTCCGCCGACAGTCTCGTTGTGAAGAGTGGCCGGTATATCCGTCTGTCGGTCGAAGACAACGGCATCGGCATGGATGCGGAGACGCTGAAGCGCTGTACCGAGCCTTTTTTCACGACGAAGGAAATGGGCAAAGGGACAGGACTGGGTCTGTCCTCCGTCCATGGCCTGGCGGTTCAGTCCGGCGGCGGTATCAAGGTGATGAGCGAACTGAATATCGGCACTACCGTCCAGCTCTGGTTCCCGATCACCGATGTGCCGGTTCCGGAAATCGGACAGAAGCAATTGGCAACAGACCCTCAGCCGGTGGCTCCGCATCATATCCTCGTCGTCGATGATGAACCGCTGGTCGGACAGCTGACGAAATCCATGCTCGAAGACCTTGGTCATGTCGTCAGCTTGGTGCAATCAGGCGCCGAAGCGCTTCACTTGCTTCACTCCGCGAAGCAAGTCGATCTCGTCATTACGGATCACGCCATGCCCGTCATGACGGGCGCCGTGCTGGCCGAGAAGATCCATCAGCTCTACCCCGGCCTGCCGATCATCCTTGCCACGGGCTACGCCGATATTCCTCCCGAGGCAGCGCTTAATCTGGCTAGGCTGATGAAGCCATATGACATCGAGCAGCTTGCGGCCGCCCTTGCCATGCATCACGCATTCACATCGCCCTTGCCCGCGGCCGAAGAAGCCTCGTAGACGGCGATGGCGGCCAGTGTTGCTCCTTCTTCGGCGCTCCGCTCGACTGAGCGTCAGCCGGCTAGTTGTTTGGCGTTTTCTGTATTGGTTTCCTGTCTGATATCCTCTCTTGGCGTTCAAGTGGGCCGACATAACAGGCCACGCGCATTCCGGCATATGGAACGTTTGTTTGTCCTTTGAAGTTAAGGATAAGCTGTTTCGCTTATCGATGATGTTTGCATGGCAAAGTCCGGAATTGTTCGCGTCGGCATCTCAGGCTGGACCTACGCTCCGTGGCGCGGCGTCTTCTACCCGGGAGGGCTGGCGCAGCGGCGCGAACTGTCCTACACAGCGAGTAAGTTTCCCGCAATCGAAATCAATGGCACGTTTTACGGCCTGCAGCGGCCGGAACATTTCGCGCGCTGGAAAGAGGCCACGCCAGATGATTTCGTCTTCGCAGTCAAGGGCCCACGTTTCATTACCCATATGCGCAAGCTCCGGGATGTCGAAACACCGCTGGCCAATTTCTTCGCCTCCGGTCTGCTTCGTTTGGATGCCAAGCTCGGGCCCATATTGTGGCAGTTCTCCCCAGCGATGCGCTTTGATCCAGGCCTTTTTCGCGCCTTCTTCGATCAGCTGCCAACCGATACAACAGCCGCCATTGCCCTGGCGCGCCAGCATGATACCCGCTTGGACAGGCGCGATTGGCTACGCAGCGAAGCGAAGCAAGCCGTCCGTCACGCCGTCGAGATTCGGAATGAGAGCTTCTGCTGCGCGGAATTCATAAAACTGCTCCGCGCGTATAAGATCGCACTGGTCTGCGCAGATACCGTGAAATGGCCGCTCCTGATGGATTTGACAGGGGACTTTGTCTATTGCCGCCTGCATGGCTCGAAAGAGCTTTATGTAAGCGGATACGGTCCTAAAGCGTTAGATCGATGGGCACGTCGTATAGAGGCCTGGGCACGGGGCGGCGAACCGGATGACGCCACCCGCGTACTGCCGCCGACGAAGCCTCTTAAAAGAGGTCGGGACGTATTTGTCTTTTTTGACAACGATGTGAAGGTGCGCGCGCCTGCCGATGCAGCGGCGCTGGCGAAGCGGCTGGTACGCTAGAAGAAGCATATTTCCCGTTCGAACAGGAAACATTCTGCTCACTGCATCCTTCCCCTTCCATGGAGTATCCCGCTCGTCGATGGGAGGAGGCAATGAGAGCCTTTTGCTTGTTGATGGCGGCGGTCGGTTGCACTTTAATGGGCACTGCAGCCTCCGCCGGCCAATGCACGACGTTAATTGACAACCTTCAGAAGAAATTGTCGGCGGCGGATGCCGGCAGGGGCTCGACAAAAGGTGCTTCCGGCCTGCCCGGTCAGGAAGTCGCCGGGAACCAGGGAGCTGAGAATACCGGCACCCCAGTCACTTCCGGCAACGCGCTGCAAGGGAAAGGCGCCTCTCCCGGCGATGTCCCGCAGCAAAATCGCGGCCAGCAGACCGGCGCCGAGGCGGCTCAATCCGGGGGGCGGGTTCCGCCCAATGCGCAGTCGGCGGAAGAACGGCTCGCTCAGGCGCGAAAGCTGGACAAGGCGGGACATGAGACCGAGTGCCAGGCAGAGGTAACAAAGGCAAAGGCGGCCTTCGGCGTGGAATAGACGCTCGAGAGGCTGAACTGCCCCGGCCGTCCGGCGGCTGCGCCTTGGCAATTATAAAAACACACACTCCAGAGATAAAAGCTGCCCAATTTGATTCCCGATTTCAGGTGGCGGGATCTCGTCTCATCTCAAACATCGCGCCTCTCCGCTTTTTACGCTCGCGAAATTTCTTGCCTGTTCCTGGTATCAAGCGGATGATTTTGCCGAAGAAGCAGAAGACTGCGCCTGATGGGATGGGATGAAACGCTCAATCACTCACTCTGCGAGTCTCTTTGCGGCGATCTGCCTCTCCGCAGAGGCGCATAGCTTCGACGTCATGCCGGCGCCGAGCGCCGCGACGCCGACTCTCGCCGAGAAACTACAAGCGGTCCGTCGCATACCGCTACTGGCATATGAAGAGCCAACCCTGGAGGCCACACCCATACAGTGGTTCAATTGGGGCAACTGGCGCAACTGTTCCAACGGGCAGTGGCAGAACTGCTAGCTGAGTGCGTAGCCATCGCGGAGGGTCGATGCTACTGATCATTCAAGGAACGCCATTCTGTAATATCGACTGTTCCTATTGCTACCTGCCGGATCGAGATCGGCGTGAGCGCCTGTCTCTCGACACGATCAACCGCATCGTCGCCAGACTAAACGAATTTCTCGGGACGCCGCCGCGGGATGAGGAAATCGCCGTCGTCTGGCATGCGGGTGAACCGCTTGTCCTGCCGGTTTCCTTTTACGAGCAGGCCTTTTCCGCTTTCGGCTCGCTGCAGACCCTCGGCATGAAGCTGAGCCATGCCTTTCAGACCAATGGCACCTTGATCAATGATCGCTGGGTCGATTTCTTTCGCAGGACCGCACCGAGTATCGGTGTCAGCATCGACGGACCGCAAGATATTCACGATCGATACCGGACATATCGCAACGGTCGCGGCAGCTTCCGGGACTGCATCGCCGGCATCCGCAAGCTGCAAGTATCCGGCATTCCGTTTCACGTCATCTCCGTCCTTACCGAGCCGGCGCTGCATAGACCGGACGAGATCTTTGACTTCTTTCTTGAAAACGATCTCCGCGACGTCGGATTCAACATCGAAGAAATCGAGGGAGCCCATAGCCGGTCAAGCCTTGCCGGAGCCGACAAGGTCGATCTCTACCGCCGCTTCCTGCGACGCTTTCTCTATCGCAATGCAATCGCCAACTTCCCGCTGCGCCTGCGCGAAGCAGAACAAGTTGCGACATTGCTGCTGAAGGGTGAACTGCCGGAGAACGTACAGACTGAGCCGGGGCGGATCATCTCCATCGATGTCCAGGGTAACGTTTCCACCTTCTCGCCGGAATTGCTCGGCTTGAAGAGCGAGCCGTTCGCCGATTTCATCATCGGAAATGTGTGCTCTTCCAGCTTCGCCGCCATGTTGGCCGGGCCGGTCGCGACGGCGCTGACGGCGGAAATCGCTTTCGGCGTGGCACAATGTCGGGCCACCTGCGATGTCTTCGCTTTCTGCAAAGGTGGCGCGCCCGTTAACAAATTGTGCGAAACCGGCTCCATGCGGTCGAGCGAGACAATGCATTGCGCCCTGACGGTCAAGGCGACGCTGCCGGAATGCGTCGATTTCATCTATCGATCCTTTACCGATAAGCGCCTTGCGACAGGAGCGCCATCATGAACCCGATACGGATTCCGCTCGGCGATACAGTCTATGTCTACGACTGGACCTACCTGCTCTGCCTCGCCATCGGCTGGATAACCGTCGCTCTCTATGCGCGGCGCAATTTCGACCAGCCGACCTATGAACTCGCCAGCGACGAACCGGCCTCGATCATGATTCCACCGGTGATCGCCTCGCACGGCCAATATGCGCGCGGGCTCATGATCTATCTTTGCTCCACGACAATCCTGTATCTCGGTATCAGCTTTGCCGGACCAACCGTGGTCATTCCGATCTTGAGCCTGTTCCAGCCGGATCACAACTTTGCCGAGATGGCGACTCCGGCACCCTCACCCGCCGCAGCCGGCGCCGCAGGCCTGCACGGCGACCAACCGCCTCGGTTTGAGGAGAAGCCGAACCCGCAATGGCCGATCGGCGTCGCGCTGGCGCTGATTGGCCTGGCCCCCAGCATCGCCGGGCTGCGCCAGCCTGAATTGCTGTTGCGGCGCTTCTCGCATCGCATAGCCGCGATACCCGCCTATACAAAATACGTAGCCGCACAGATGCGCCGGGCAAGATATGACTGTGATCGCTTTCCCGATTTCCGCTATTCGGCCATCGGCATCAACTATAAACCGGCATCAGACTCAAAGGATGAACTCGACCAGCGTTGGCGCAAGCTCTGCATTCTCTATGCGCAGATGCGGAAATTCGAACTGAGCGATGACATCTCTGATATCTCCGCCAGCGTGCCGGAGCCGCAGCTGCAACGCTCGATCGAGCGCGAGATAAAGAACTTCAGCGCCGCGCTGCATGACCTCGATGCCCGCATGCAAACGCAAACCAGCGAAGAAGAGCGCGAAAGCCTGGCCGAGGAGGTCGTTGACGCGCTTCGCCGGCTTTATCTTTTGATCTCATGCACGTTGGTTGCCTATCAGGTGAGTGACATTCCGCAGGCCCTGACCAATATGGGTTTTGCGCCCTTCGAACCGGCAACCGACTTCGCTGCGCCGGTTTTCGTCACCTTCTGCATTCTGTTCATCATCCTTCTGCTGCAGCACGTGATTGCCTCTCGGGTTTCAGCGCCGATGCCGACGCCTGACAAAAATGGCATACTATCCGGCCCGCCCTCGCTCCTCACATTCATCAGCGGCGAGTTTTGGCTTTGGTGTTATTCCTCAGCAATCGTGGTATTTTCCTGCGGCAGCGCTGTCTATGCAGCCATCCTCCTTTGGACGCGCTCTTTCGCGCGCGGCCGCATTACGAGCAGCGGAGCACGGCCGGCGGCCAGCGCGAATCTCGTCGGAATCATCCCCTATTTCTATATCTTCCTCGGCGCCTATGCTGTGGCTTTCGTTTCTCAGCTGCTTTTCAATCTGCTGCTGCGCGTTCAGCAATTGCTGAATAGCGCAAGCGTGACGCAAGAGTCACTGGTGGAACTTCTTTCCACCGTCATGCGAGATGCGGCAGTAAGTGCGATCGCGCCGAGTGGCGGCGCACTTCTGGCATGTCTCTGGCTTGCACGCCGCAATGTACAGAGCAGCGGCATCATCGGCGATGTCCTCATCACCGCAATTGTGATGGGCCTTCTGGCCGCTTTTGCGACTTTTCTGCGTTTCAACGGCCCCAATCAGGTGATGCCGCTGAATGTCATCTGGTCGGCCCTTCTCTTCTACGGCCTGCTTTATGTCATATCGGGGATAGCGGTGGGTATGCTGGCGGCCATGTTACGATCGCATCGCGAAGTAGTTGCCATGACACAGACGAGCGAACTGGCGATGGCCGCATGAATACGTGTTAACTCGTTTTGCCCTGTGCCAGGCTCACACGCTTACGTGCAGATCGCGTCAGACTTCGATTGCTAGACCATAAAAGCCGAACGCCCGGAAAGAGGGAGAAAATGGCTGGCATATCTGCGAGCATCGTCGCATGATTGCTGCTGTCTTCCGGCATAGACTCGAAAACGCATCATCCGAGATAGCAGGCGAGCTGGAGCCTGTCGGGGTAACGGATGAGGCAGGTCAGACCTGTATCATCGAAGTCCAGCGCGCAACCATGATCAAATAGTACGCAGGCCGCAGCCGAAAAAACTGCGTCTTGCAGTGCCGAGGACGAAATCGGTCGAACGTCGATAGCGATGGCGCCTAGCGGGCTGTCGAGCCAATCGGCACGCCTATGCGATATCGGCACCTATATTGGCGGCTCGGCAATGGAGTCGCCGTAAAAGGGATCGCTGGGACATTGAGGGGAGCCATGAAAAGAAGAAGACCATGGGGATCATTCATTCTGCTCGTCACCTTCGGTTGCCTCTTGGCGACCTGCAGCGACACAACACCGAAATCCGGCACGGTTCTCGATGAAGCTCTCTTTGCGAAGCGGGATGCCGCCTCTTTCCCCATGGCTGACGAAGATTATTTTCATGATATGGACGGCGGCGTCGGCCTGACGCCGGAGGAAATCAAAGGCCGGAATATGTGGATCGTCTGGAGCGGCGGGAACGACCGCTTCTGGGACAGCATGACCGGCTATACCTATGGCGCGTTCGACCTCCTCAAGATTGTTACCTCGCATCCGGGACAGAACGCGCTCGGCAAGGAGATCAACCGCGATACGCGCTGGAATTATCTCGGCCTCGTCAATGAGCCGTGTTTCGACCGCGCCACCGCGCCGGATCCGCAGCGTTTCAACCTGTGGCTCGACGCTCGCCGCCAGGATTGCGCGAGCGATCCCTTCGAGAACGAGCAGAAATATCCCGGTGTTGCGATCGGTGCACGTGGTAAGACATTTGCCGATGGCAAGAAGCTGCCTGTCGGCTCCTATTACGGTTATGCGACCGGCATCGTTGGCCTGCGCCTGTTTCCCAATCCGGCCTTCGACGAGGCTGCCGAGAAGCGCTGGGATGCGGAACGCTATTACAACGATCCGGCCTACTACAATGACCCCAACCTGATACGGCCCTATCGTATCGGCATGTCCTGCGGCTTCTGTCATGTGGGCCCCAGTCCTACGCACCCACCGGCTGACGCCACGCATCCGCAATGGAGCAATCTCAGCTCCTCGGTCGGGGCGCAATATATGTGGGTCGATCGCCTCTTCGTCTATGACGCTCGCAAAGACAATTTCATGTTCCAGCTGGTCCACACCTATCGCCCGGGTGCCATGGATACATCGCTGGTTTCCACCGACAACATCAATAATCCGCGCACCATGAATGCGATCTATAATCTCGGTCCGCGCCTCGACATTGCGGCACGGTGGGGACAGGAGAAGCTCACCGGCGGCCAACTGGACAATAAGCAGTTCAATGACTATGTCACCGACGGACCGCTGACGAGATTCTTCATCAAGCCCGACACCGTCTGGACGCCCCACGTCTTGAAGGACGGCGCCGATTCCGTCGGCGCCTTGGGCGCGCTCAACCGAGTCTACCTCAATATCGGCCTCTTCAGCGAAGAGTGGCTGCTGCATTTCCGCCCGGTGATCGGCGGCAAGCCGATCAGTCCCATTGCCATTGCCGTGGCGGAGAAGAATTCAAGCTATTGGAAGGCGACCGAAGCCGGCACGCCCGATATGGCGCTTTTTTTCCTGAAGGCAACCAAGCCGGATCATCTCAAGGATGCACCGGGAGGCGACAAATATCTGACGGCCGATGCCGCCACGCTCGACAGAGGCAAGACGGTCTTTGCCGGAACCTGTGCGCGCTGCCATTCCAGCAAGGCACCCGCGCCGGCGGCCGGTCTCGATCCTGCGGGCTGCGCCGGTCCGGGCTATCTGGATTGCTGGAAGCGCTACTGGAGCTGGACGCAGACGGAAGAATATAAGAGCAAGATGCGCGAGATCGTCCATGCACCGGACTTTCTTGACAACAATTATCTGTCGACCGACTTTCGCGTGCCGGTGACGCTGCTGCGAACGAATGCCTGCAGTCCTCTCGCCACCAATGCCATTGCCGGCAATATCTGGGATAACTTTTCTTCACAATCCTACAAGGACCTGCCCTCAGTCGGCCAGGTGACGATCTATGATCCCTTCACCGGCGAGACGATGCCCTATCAGATGGCGGCAGGCGGGCGCGGCTATACCAGACCACCCTCTCTCATCAGCGTCTGGTCGACAGCGCCTTTCCTCCTGAACAACAGCGTCGGCCCCTTCAGCCAGGATCCCTCGGTGGATTCCAGGATGCGCGTCTTCCAGGCTTCCATCGAGCAGATGCTCTGGCCTGAAAAGCGCGATCACGACGCGCTCCTGGGCACCAAGGTGCCCGGCGTCATTGACCGGACGACGGAGCGGAGCCAGATCAACATCCCGGCGGGCTATGTCCCGGATATCCTGACACCTCTGCAGGGAACGATGCATCGCTGGTTTCCCTGGCTGGTGACTTCCGGCGGCGACGTCACCCTGGGGCCAATTCCTGCCGGCGTGCCAGTCAATCTGCTGGCCAATATCAAGCTGCTGCCGGAGGGCGAGGATCCTGCCGCTCATGCAAAGACGGTTGTTGAGCTGGTGACGAAGTTGAAGCTCGATCTCTTGACGCTGGCGCCCGACCTCCGCGCCGACACCGCGACGGACGAGAAGCTGCGCCAGGAATTTTCCAATCTGGCGAAGCCATTGATGAAGATCAGCAAATGCCCGGATTTCGTCGTCAATCGCGGCCACTATTTTGGCACCGAGGCCTTCAACCAGCAGGCGGGCCTGACCGAGGATGAAAAAGCGTTCGGCCAGGAGCCCGAATTGAGCGACGAGGATAAGCGGGCGCTGATCGAATTCCTGAAGACATTCTGACGATGCAGTCCGGCCCCGAGATTGATTGCGACTATGTGATTGTCGGATCGGGCGCCGGCGGCGGCACGCTTGCTGCACGGCTTGCGGAAGCAGGCTATCGCATCGTTCTCCTGGAGGCAGGCGGCGACGCCCGGCGCAGCCCGGATCCGCGCCTGCCGGAGGATTATGACGTGCCGGCCTTCCATCCCTTCGCCTCGGAGAATTCGGCTATCTCCTGGGATTTCTGGGTGGATCATTACGCGGACGAAATAGTGCAGCAGCGTGATCCGAAGCGTCAGCCGCAGGGGATCCTGTATCCGCGTGCCGGCACGCTCGGCGGCTGCACGGCGCATCATGCGCAGATATTCCTGTATCCGCATGAGTCCGACTGGGATGGCATCGCCGCATTGACCGGCGACGAATCCTGGCGGGCCGATCGGATGCGGCACTATTGTCGGCGGGTCGAAAACTGCCGCCACCGGCCCCTCTGGCGTTTCTTCAGCCGCCTCGGCCTCGATCCCACCGGCCATGGCTGGCACGGCTGGCTGCCGACCGAGCATGCCCGGCCGCGGGAGGTCTTCGAGGACGACAACCTCATCCGCCTGATCATCGATTCCGCACATATGGCGCTGCATGGCGAACCGCGATTGCTGGCCAGTTTGCGCCGGTTGTTTCTAGGTCAGGCCGACCCCAACGATCGCCGCCTGATCCGGGAAAAGGCAGAAGGCGTGTGCTATACGCCGCTTTCGACCAACGACCATCAGCGTTTCGGCGTCCGCGAGCGCCTGCTCGCCGTGGCGGAACGTTATCCCGACCGGCTGCATATCGAACTTCAGGCCCTGGCGACGCGGGTATTGTTCGATGACGAGCACAATGCCGTCGGCATTGCCTTTTTGAAAGGCGAGCGGCTCTACAAGGCGGCGCGGCCGGCCCGTGCGATGCCGGGCGAGCCCCGATCCGTCCGTGCAAAACGTGGTGTCATTCTCGCAGGGGGCGCCTTCAATACGCCGCAACTGCTGATGCTTTCCGGAATTGGTCCAAAAGAGAGTCTCGGCCGCTACGGCATCGCCACGCGGGTGGATCTTCCGGGCGTCGGCCGCAATCTGCAGGACCGCTACGAAGTGGGCGTGATCAACCGTCTTCGCGCGCCATGGCGCGTTCTCGACGGTGCGCGCTTTGAGAAAGGCGACCCGCTATACGAGCTCTGGCGCACCCAACGTTCCGGCATGTATATCTCTAACGGGACGGCCATTGCCGTTTCGAAGCGATCGGCGCCCGAACAGGTAAACCCTGATCTGTTCTGCATGGCGTTGGTGGCGAAGTTCTCCGGTTACTTTCCCGGCTATTCACGCGTCATCGCCGCGCATCACGACTATCTCACCTGGGCAATCCTGAAAGCTCATACCTCGAATCGCAGCGGTACCGTGACCCTGCGTTCCGCCGATCCGCGCGACACGCCGCTCATCAACTTCAACTACTTCAGCGATATCGGTAGCGGTGATGGTGATAGTGATCTCGATGCGGTGATCGCCGGCATTCGCTTTGCCCGCCAGATGGCGGAGCCACTGAAGACACGCGACCTCGTTCTCGAGGAAGAGGCACCCGGTTCGCATCTGCAAAGCGATGCGGAGCTTGCCGCCTATATCCGCGACAATGCCTGGGGGCATCACGCCTCCTGCAGTTGTGCGATCGGTGCCCGCGCAGATGGCGGCGTGCTCGACAGCAATTTCCGCGTCCACGGCGTCAATCGGCTGCGCGTCGTCGATGCCTCCGTCTTCCCACGCATCCCCGGCTTTTTCATCGTCAGCGCCGTCTACATGGTCGCCGAGAAGGCCGCCGATGTGATCCTGGCGGAGGCCAAGACCGGCGCGTCCTTTTCCTCCAAGGCACCGCTCAGAGATGGAGCCCTGTCATGAGTCTACGCGCCCTTCACAACGCGCTGGTCTTCTTCCTTCACCTCGAGCGCCGTTTCGAACCCTTCTTCCGGCCGGGCTTGAACGCGGTCCTGCGCGAGCCATCTGCCGTGGTCATTCAATGGATGATCAACCTTCAGCGCCACAACGAGGGCTTTCGTATTGCCGAAGAACGCGCGGAACCCGATGAAGAGGTTTTCCTGCAAAGCATGATCGACACCATGCGTGAGCATCTGGTCAAGGATTTCACCCCCGGCACCTTCGAGCGGGCCGGCAATACCAAGACACACGCGCTCGTCCGCGGCGAGCTGCGCATCCATGAAAACCTGCCGGACAATCTGCGTCGCGGCATTTTTGCGACGCCGCGTCGTTTTCCCGCCTGGGTTCGTTTCTCCGGTCCCGGCCCGCATGTCGAGCCCGATATCGACGATGTCGGCTTCGTCAGTATCGGCGTTAAACTCATGGATGTCCCGGGTCCCAAGCTGATGGAGGAGGAGAAAAATACCCATGATCTCCTGTCGATCTGTACGCCGACTTTCGTGACGCCAAACACCCGGGCAAATGCCCAGCTACAGGTCTGGAGCCGACGCCACCTGCCGGTTTTCTATTTTTTCGATCCGAAGGCAACGCATATCCTGGATTTCCTGATGCAGAGCTGGTGGAACGAGACGCAAAGCAATCCGCTCGGCGCAACCTATTACAGCTGCGTTCCCTATCTGCTCGGTGAAGGCCAGGCCTTCCAATACAGCTTTCAGCCGCGCACGAAAGTGCCGCATCATATTCCCCGCCTGCCCTTCCGACCGCCCGACAACTATCTGCGCGACAATATGGTGCGGACGTTGGAACAGACGGATGTTGAGTTCGAGCTGACGGCCCAGCTTCAGACCGACCCGCATCGCATGCCGATCGAGAATGCCGCCGTCCTGTGGCCGGTCCGCCTGTCGCCCCGGATTCCCGTCGCGACCCTGCATATCCCGAAGCAAAAATTCGACAGCCCGGCCCAGCTCGCCTTTGCCCATAATCTCAGGCTCAATCCCTGGCATTGCATCCCCGAGCACCGGCCGCTCGGCAATCAGAGCCGCGCCCGGCGACGCATGTATCAGGAACTGGCGAAATTCCGCCAGCAGATGAACAGCGAGACACATGTCGAGCCGACCGGAAACGAAACCTTCGAGTGAGTGAGGCGTGATCAGTCCCGCGTCAGCCAGGATAGGGCCCGCAGGCCCGGGAGAAAGAAATAGGCTCCGCCGCGGACCTGAACGAATTGCGGCAACGGCTGCATGAGGCGGCACGGTCCTTCCGCGCTCGGACGCGTGAAGCGGTCGGTCCGCTGACCCGGCGGGAACGGTTCTCGGTTACCAAGCAGTGGATCGGACTCATTGCTGAGTCCGGCGAATTTCGCGTTGGCAAGCCAGGCGCCCTGAACGAATTCGAACTGGCGGGCGATATTGGCATTCAGGCAGATGAAATGCAGGCCGCTCTGTGGGTCGGGTGCCTCCGGCAACGCTGCCTCGGCGGGATCGAGCCAGCGGCCATATTCCCGGCCTCGCCGCATAAGGCGATGGAAGCGAGTCGAGGCAATGGTGTCGTCCTCGGCCGTGCCACTGAGGCCGAGGGTGGCGATCAGTTTGCCGATCAGCCCCTGTCGACCCCCAGGAAAATCGCCCGTGCGGGGATTAGCACGACGAATATGTCCCCCGAAGGGACAGTGATGGCCATCGCGATCCCGTCCGTAGGTAAAATTATTGCGTGGCCGGGCGGCGCCGTCGATGCCGGGAACGTCGCTGATCTCGATACCCGCCAGCGGCTCGCCTGATCGCTGCCGACCGACCATCGCCTCGGCGAGCTGCACGGCATCTCCCGCGCCCGCCACCTGATGCACCCAGCGCCAGAAACCACGGACATCCTGGCTCAATTGGCGCAAAACGAGATAGGTACCGTTCCGTCCCAGGTCGCGCCGCGCGGGGTTATCAGCGGCAACCGGCAGGAGAGCAGTGCTGTCTGTGGGATCGAGCAGCGGACGTTCGGTGAAAAGGCCATATTCGTTGCGGTAGCCCAGCAGCATTTCACCCCAGGCCATATAGTTTCTGAAGGCCATATCTGCGGCGGGATCGCTCGCGGCGGCGGCCAGATACTGACCTTTCCAATCGAGCACCGGTTGCGAGATGCCGTCCATGAAGCCAAAAGGCTCACGCCCCTTCATATCGCTGGTCACGAGCCGGGAAATCTGCTGCATGCCGGCAGCTGCGATCTCCGTCGCCAGGTGCTGCGTCAGCACGTCGATCCGGTTGGCGGCGGCAATCACCGTCACCATGATATGCGGCTCAGACTCACCCGCTCCCCATTGCCAGTGCTGTGGCGCATTGCTGCCGATATCGCCCAGGCGCGCCGAACGGCTGGGGTCGTCGGCCATACCTGCCAGAAACTCCACTGAGAAACCGGCCAGCACGGCCTCGTCACAACCCAAAGCCCGCAGGCCCTTCGCGGTGAAGGCGATCTGCAGCACTTGATCGAGATGCCCCCCTTCGAGATCGGCAACGCTTGTCGGTCGCTGCC
The DNA here is from genome assembly GCA_035539215.1 of Dongiaceae bacterium. GTDB lineage: Bacteria > Pseudomonadota > Alphaproteobacteria > Dongiales > Dongiaceae > Dongia_B. The sequence goes on from DATLIX010000190.1 coordinate 22,682, forward strand.
GGCGCAGCCATGCACGAGCGATAGCAGGTTCAGTAACACGCAGCAGCAGGTAGCTGCAGCCCTCGAGATCGCCGAAACCACTGCGGAGGATGGCCTGGATATCGCCATATTCGGCCGCGGTCACGTTCTCGGCAGCAGAGGTTGCGTTCATGTCGCCCACCTGCGTCATCAGATTTCCGCCAGCCACGAACGCCCCTCATCATCCGTCATATTATCTTTTTCAAAGCCAAGGCGAATGCGGCCATTGCGCGCCAAATCGCGTGTCGTCAGGCCGGGATAGGCCTTGTACCAGACATCGGTCCGGATCTGGTGACGGCGCAGAAAATTCTTGAATTCATGTTCGCGCGAGGCGCCGCCCGATACCAGAAATTTCGTGGCCGGGTAGCCGATGCCATTGGAAAAAACCAGATTGAGGCCGAAAGCCACTTTATTGATGAAATCATCCATATAGCTTTCGAGGCTGCCGTCGTAATTGCTGGCAAAAAGCACGCGGCGATCATCGTCGATCAGAACCCAGCGGGCAAAATGAATGGTGCCGACACGCGCCAGCCGGCCGCGCGTATAGATGTATCTGGTCGACCAGTTGACGGTGCGCAGAATGGCCACCGTGAGATAGCGCCGGAATGCGCCCGGCTTCAGCGATCCGATTGCGCTGAACGGATTGGTGACGTCGTGATCTTCCCGCACTGACATTGTGCGGATATCTGCGGGATCTGGCCTCGGTATGATGATGGGGTCGGATTTCTCTCTGCCGCGCAGAATCAAAACGAAGAAGGGCGCAGCTAGAACCAGAACCGGCGACAGGATCAGCAAGATCAACGGCAGCGACATGAAGCCGAATATGTGAGTCACCAGCTGTGAGAATGTCTTCCCCTCGACCGGCGTCAGCACCAGCCCCTGCCGCCGAACCTCGGCGCGGAGGGCATTGCACAACTCCAGCGGCTTTTGTGTCTTCAGACGAGGCAAGGCCTCAGCGAGGATCGCGTGCAGCCTCGCTTCCTCCTGCACTTGGCGAACCGTCCGCCCGACCCAGTTGACGTAATAGGTCGTTGCCTCGACATTTCGACCCCGCATCCAATCAAGCAGGCTTGTTTGCTGCGGCGGATCTACACAATGACCGAAAATGCGCAGCAATCCGTCATTGGCTTCGTCTGCCAGAAGCCTGAGCAATTCATCGCCAGGTCCGTCGCAATCCGCGATGAAAGCCAGGAAGATTTTTTCGTCGGGAAAGACGTCGGCTGGATAGGCGCCGCGATCGCCAAGCGTCGGATCGTCGAGGATAACGAAACGGGCAACATGGATCGCCGCGAATCTGGAAAATGGCACAAGCGGGTTGAGCGGATCGGCCAGCCCCGGCAGCGCGTTCATCGAAGCAAGCAAGTCACGCAAGGCCGCCAGCCGGTCAGGCTGTACCGGCACCATGATCATGATATGCCCCTGCTCGATCATCGCCGGCTGCTGCCCGACAGATCAAACGGCACTAAAATTCGAGGACGAAATCGATCAGGCGGGTTTTATCCCAATAGACCTTGCCAAGATACATATTCGGCTGAATGAGGCGTATCTCGTCACGAATCCAATGCGCGACGATGGAGGTCTCGGAGTAGTCGAGAACGATGCATTCCTTGCCGTCCAGCCAACTCGGCGCCTTATAGACTTTGGCGATAATGGCGTTCAATCCGAACGGAAGAATGCGATTCTTCAGATAGCCCGCTTCGGAATCGAACACCTTTCCCTGCCAGGCGAAATGGTTGACCAGGGTGGCGATTTCTTTGCTGTAGGCGGAACCCGGTGCGACGATTGCCGTGCCATTCGCCTGGCCGTCGGGAATAGGTCCGGCTTCATGCGCCGTGAACAAGGCATCCAACTCGGCTTGAGACATGGCGAGCAATTGGGCAACGTCGTAGGCCATTTCGCGCACTCCCCCGTTATCTCTGTTTCGGCGCGCGACGATTACGACCGCGCCTGCTTCCCTCGACCACACCCCTCCAAATACAACCGTCTCGTTTGTTCTAAACCTCGGCCCCATCCAGCGCAACAACTCCCCGCGCAAGGGATGCGGAGGAGACACATGCGCCCAGTCGCTTAATCTGTCCCGCACACAAACCAGGACGGCATGAATTCAGCGAGCGATATATCAGGATGTCAGGCGAACGTTCATCCCGCGATTCTTATGCCGGCAGCAGGTTTGCCGTTGTCGAAAAGCAGTGCAAGATTTCGCGGCGCATACATAGCTTTAGTAGACGTGCACTTGGCGTCGTCGTCAGACTGGCCGGCTTGCTGCTGATAGCGCGCGATTACACTGGTATGAAGAGCTTCACCGATCGTCGGAAGCGGCGTCATATCGTCGCCAAGCGGGGCGTAAAGGGTTTCGTTAAAGTTCACCGGGAATGTCTTCTCGCACACGCATCTCAAGGTGGGCGTCAGCCGGTCCTTGACGGACCAGCCCTTCCGCGCGTCATGTTGCGACGCGAGAGGGAGCAGCGCAGCCGGATCGGGCAGAACGCTCCAGTCCATTGCCAGCCCGTCCGCCTCAGCCTTTCTTGCCATCCAGACCAGGGGGATGTCCGCTAGTATGCGGTCGACATATCCGCCACCGACATCGGAATGAACCCCGGCAAACCAGACCTGCTCGATGACGCAGCCGTCAGGCGCTTTTCCCGTCCACAGCGTCGGCACGAACTCATCCCGTTCCTCATCGATCGCCAAAGCATGGCAACCATGCTTAACGATGCGCGAGGGGGTGGTGTCGTGAAAGCCGTATTGGGGGTTCACGATGGCGCCGAGAATGTGAGTCGGTATACCGAGCGCGCCGACCGTGTCCCAGACACCGAGAAACCTGACGGTGACATCGATATGGCAATCCGAATTGCAGGATGCCATGAACTTCGCAGGAGATCGATCGCCGCCGCCGCGATAATAATTCCAGGCCTTGCCGAGATCGCCCAGCTTCTGTCGTTTCAACAAGCCACAACAGCCGATAAAGCCGGCCACACTGCGCGCCGTGAAGGCGCCGCGCGAAAAGCCAAACAGAAAAATTTCGTCGCCCGGCAGATAATTCTGCGCGAGGAACATATAGCCGGAGCGGATGTTGTCGTCGATGCCGAGGCCCGTCGCGCCTTCAATAATTCGCTGGGCCTCAAGGCCGGTCGCACCAACGCCGCGCAGATATAGAACGGATTGTTGAACGCCGCCGGTATCCTGCATCGCGTGAATCGCACGCGCGATCAACGCCACATTGGTATCTGCCTTGTCGCTATCGGCACTATTCCAGGTTCCATCGAAACAAACGACCAAACGACGCATCATCGTCTCCTGTTAGCGCACGGTCTGCGACCGCGATGGCAGGTGACTTCACAATCGATAGAGGGTTTTGCGGAATGAGTGAGCCGACGTTATCACAATTTCAGGGCGATTCCCAGATGAGCGGGCGGCCGACGCGCCCGTTCGCGCGCCGGCCAACCGTTAAATAGTGTTGATAGTCGATCAGGCGATCTTCAGGACCACGCGTCCGACGATCTTGCCCGCGCGCATCTGGTCGAGGATCTTGTTGATCTGGGCCAAAGGCGCCGTCTTGATCTTCGCCTTGACGAGACCACTGGCGGCGAAGGCTACAGCCTCGTTGAGATCGAGCCTTGTGCCGACATTGGAACCGCGGATCGACAGTTCCCAATTGGTGATGGCGGCAATAGAGGTACGGATCTCGTCCGATTTGCCGCCGGGCAAGCCGATATAGGCAACCGTGCCGCCCGGCCGGAGCATGAGAACCGCCTGTTCGAAGGCTTTGGTAGCCACGGCGGTGACGACTGCCGCATGGGTGCCGCCGATCTGCGCCTGGATTTGTGCCACCGGGTCGACTTTGCTGGCATCAACCGCCAGCTCTGCCCCCAGGCTCTTGGCGAGTCGCAGCTTTTCAGCCGAAACATCGACCGCCACCACGCGCAGGCCCATGGCCCGCGCATATTGCACGGCGATGTGGCCAAGACCACCGATCCCCAGAATGGCCACCCATTGTCCCGGCCGGGCCATCGAGCGCTTGAGGCCGCGATAGGTGGTGACTCCGGCGCATAGAATTGGTGCCAGCTCGTACAGGTTGGCGGCTTTCTCCAGCCGACCGACAAAGGCGGCTGGTGCGACCATGTATTCGGCATAGCCGCCGGGCTTGGAATAGCCCGTTGCCTCTCCCGATTTGCAGATCGTCTCCATGCCCGCGAGGCAGAATTCGCACGTACCGCAGGCGCTGAACATCCAGGGCACGCCGACGGGATCACCAATCTTGAAGCCGCTGACGTCAGGACCGATGGCGGCAACATGGCCGGTCACTTCATGGCCGGGGATGAGCGGCAGGTTCGGATGCGGCGTCCAGTCGCCCTCGATGGCGTGCAGGTCGCTGTGACAGACGCCGCAGGCCACCACCTTGATCAGAATGTCACCCGCCTGTGGCACCGGCAGGGGCAGGGTTTCAATCTTCAATTCCTGGCCGATTTTGCGCAGAACCGCCGCTTTCATTGTTGCCGGATGAGATGCCTTGGCCATTTTCCCCTCTGAAGCGCTTTGCTGGATTGAGCTTGTTCTCGACGATCGTGTCGTTGGCGACAGCTTAAGAGAGGCGCCTCACCCGGCCCATACCCCCAAAGCAATAATCCCGCCATTCGGCAAATCCGCTTCATCATCCGCCCCGGCTCCGTCATGTTAGGCACCCATCAGGAGCCAGAATCGATGCCGACATCCGTCCGAGAAACCACCCAACCCACGCGGCTCGCCTTGCTGCTGGCGCAATGGAGCCGCGGCATCGGCGAGCTGGTCGTCGCCCTCCAGAACCCTGATTTCAATGCCATCCTGTTGCAGGCCGTGCGGCGCCTGGTGGATGTGGATTTCGTGATGGCCTTTGCCTATCGCGGTCGTACCCGCCCGGTGGCCCTGGGCGATACGCTTGACGCCAAACACCGGCGGATCATCGTCACTGATTACCTCAATGGCCCCTATATGCTGGACCCTTTTTTCCAGGCCACCCTGGATGGCACCCGATCAGGCTGTTTCCGGCTGCGCAATCTCGCCCCCGACCGCTTTCGCCAGAGCGAATATTTCCGCGCCCATTACCGGCGGACCGGCATCGGCGATGAAATCGGCTTCTTTTGCGATTTGGGCGATGATGTCACCGGCGTTCTGTCCCTGGCGAAATGGTCCGAGGGCCCGGCGGTTTCCCGCCAGGATCTAGCCCTGCTGACGGCCATCGCACCGGCCATCGCCAGCATCTGCATCCGACACTGGGAGATGGCGGCCCGCAGCCTCGCCACCGATCGACGCCGCAAGCCGGGATCGCCGGAAATGGAAGCGGCCTATGAACGCTTCGGCCATCAGGTCCTGTCCGGCCGCGAACGCCAGATCGTCACCTTGATCCTGCAGGGACATTCGACGGAATCCGCCGCCCGCCACCTCGATATCAGTCCCGGTACGGTCAAGATCCATCGCCGAAATATCTATCGCAAACTTGGGGTTGCCACCCAGGCCGAGCTTTTCGCCGCCTTCCTGACCTTCGTCGGATGACGGCGTATAGCCGGCAGCCGTTAATTTCCCGACCCTACACCCTTAGGGGTATAACGCCGCACCGCTAAGGAAGGTACGCTCTCCGGTAAAGAAGCATCTGACCGGCCGTGCCGAAACGCTCCACGATGGGCGTCGGAACGGTCGCGACGGATCAATCAAATCACGAGACCTCGGGAGGGAAACGGAATGACCAAATCCTGGTACAGCGATCTGCCACGTTATTACCAACGCCAGATCTCGGCGATGGGGCTGGACGATGCCGGCATCAGCCGCCGTCGCCTGTTGAAGACCGCCGGCGCTGCCGCCGCTGTCGCGGCAACCGGTCTTGGCAGCCGTCAGGCGCTCGCCGCTCCCACCCTCAGCTATATGTGCTGGGAGGGTTATAACGACGCCCGCATCATCGATCCCTTCAAGGCCGCCAATGGCTGCGATGTCACCTTCGACCTGATCGTCGACTCGCCCGGCGGCTTTGCCAAGCTGCAAGCCGGTGCCTCCCGCGAGGTCGACGTCATTTCTTCCGACATGCCCTGGGTCACCCGCATGGGCCCGGCGGGCCTCGCCAAGGAACTGGATCCCGCCGACTATGCCGATATCTACGGCCAGTTCTATGACCAGTTCAAACCGCCTTTCGAGCCACTCTTGTTCGAGAACAAGACAATCGGCGTTGCGACCCGCTGGGGCTGGGTCGGCCCCTCGGTCAATGCCGATGTGACCAAGCCGGAAGTCTGGCGCTCTTACGATCCGGTGTTCGATCCGAAGAACAAGGACAAGATCTGCGTCATGGATTGGGGCGACTGGCCGATCCTGCCGATGGCGCTCTATGCCGGCGTCGATCCGTATCAGGAACTCGACAAGGCGGCGCTGGACGAGGTCCGCAAGGTCCTGAAGGCGATGTTCAAGAACACTCGCACGCTGGTCGGCGATCTGACCCTGGCGCAGAAGGGCCTGCTGGACGGCTCGCTGCTCTGCTGCATCGGTGCGGGTTCCTATCTGACCTCGGCGCTGCGAAAGCAGGGTCACAAGAATATCCTCGCCGTTGTGCCCGAGCCGAAGAACGGCCTGAAACAGGGCATCATCTGGGTCGAGGCGACGGCGATCCTCAAGGATACCGACCAGCCGGAACTGGCGCGTAAGCTGGTGAAGCACGTCTCATCGAAAGATGTCGGTCATATTCTGTCGCTGCTCGATACTACCTGTAATGTGGTAACCAACAAGGAAGTGGAAGCCACCTACTCCGCCGAGGAAAAGAACATTCTGCAGGTCGATTACATGTGGCATGCCTGGGACAATTCCCACATGCACCGGATCGCGCCCAGCATCGACGACATGCTGCAGATCTGGCAGGAAGAACTGGCTGCCAGCAAATAGTCGGCGACCGCCGGGTGGTGCAGACGCGCCACCCGGCATCCGCAGGGATACCTCCCCGGGCACGCAGCGCCTTGCGACCAGGCCGGCGGCATGTTTGACTTCCCCTGCCCGGCCTGCGTTCCGGGCAATGCCAACCCCACCCCCAGAGCGTGAAGAGAGATATGCCCGACGGCAACATCCTGGCAATCGACGACATCCAACGCAGCTATGGCAGTTATGCCGCGCTTAAGGGTGTCTCCCTCAGCGTCAATCCCGGCGAGTTCATCGCCCTGGTGGGGCCTTCCGGCTGCGGCAAGACGACCCTGCTGAAATTGATCGCCGGCTTCGAGACGGCACAGTCGGGCCAGATTCGCATCGAGGGCCGGGACATGACCGATGTTCCGGCATCGCACCGGCCAACCAGCATGGTCTTCCAGAAGCTGGCTCTGTTCCCGCATATGACGGTGGCCGAGAATATCGGCTTTCCCCTGAAATTGCGCAAAACCGCGCCCGCCGTCATTGCGCAGCGCGTGCGGGAAATGCTCAACCTGATGCAGTTGAAGCCGGAATACCTGAACCGGTTTCCCAAACAACTGTCGGGCGGCGAGCAGCAGCGTGTTGCCCTTGCCCGCTCCATGATCTCCTCGCCCAAGCTGCTGCTCCTCGATGAACCGCTCTCCGCGCTCGACGTGAAATTGAAGAAGGTGCTGCAGGCCGAATTGAAACGCCTGCACCGGCAGATCGGCGTCACTTTCGTGCATGTGACCCATGATCTCGAGGAAGCCATGATGCTGGCGGATCGGATCTGCGTCATGCGCAGCGGCGAGATTCTGCAGATCGGCGAGCCCAACGACATCTATTACCGCCCCGCCGATGCCTTCGTCGCCAGCTTCATCGGCGATACCAATCTGCTGCCGATCGAAATAAAGGAGCGCGATGCTCATGGCGTCAGCTTCATCGGCAGCGATTTTGGTGCGGCGACCCAGCATCTGGCGCGTGACCATGTAGCCCCGGCCAGCCGCCCTGGCCCGGCCCTGATGATGGTGCGGCCGGAATTGCTGACGCTGATCGGACCCGGCGAAACCGCCGATTGGCGCATTGTCGCCACCATCATCGAGATGTTCGGCAAAGGCGGCACCATTCAGTATCGCGCCCGCAGCCAGGCCGGTAGCGATCTCGTCTTCGAGATCCCTGGAACCGCCGATGCGCCGGTTGCCTTGAACGACCAGGTCGAACTTGGCTGGCGCCGGCAGGATGCCTTCATCATGCCGGCGCAGGCCTGATCCCGCCATGAGCCGCCATCGCCTGAAAATCGCCAAGGATGCGTCCGATGGAAAGTGAGATCGGCAAAACCTGGTCGGACCGCGCCCTGCTGATCAAGGCGCTGCCCAGCGTCATGCTGCAGACCGCCTTCTTTATTGCGCCTTTGATGATGACCATCCTCCTCACCTTCCAGCGCACCAAGAACTTCCAGCTGACCTGGACCTGGAGCCTGGATACCTGGATCGACGTCTTCACCAAGTCCTATTACTGGACGATCCTCGGCCATACCTTGTTCATGGCAGTCAGCTGCGTCGTCATCTGCGTGGCGCTCAGCCTGCCGATTGCCTATGCGCTGGTAACCCGGCTGCAGGCCTGGAAGAACCATGTTCAGGTGCTGATCACCTTCGCCTTTCTCACCGACTGCACCTTGAAGACCTTTGGCTGGGTGCTGTTTCTCGATAAAAACGGGGCAGCGAACTACCTGCTGCAGGAAATCGGCTTTCCGCCCGAGATAGTGGGCATCCTGTTCACCGACTGGGCGACCCTGCTCGGCATGGTCTACAACCTGCTGCCCTTCACCATCTTCACCATCTACCTGTCGCTCGACATGATCGACCGCTCGCTGGTCCTCGCGGCCTATGATGCCGGTGCCGGCAAGCTGCGCGCCCATTGGGAAGTGACCCTGCCGCTGTGCCGGCCAGGCATCTGGGCCGGCAGCGTGCTCGTATTTCTGTTGAGTGTCGGCGTCTTTCTGGAGCCGAAGGTGCTGGGCGGCGGCAAGACACCGATGTCCGCCGACCTCATCCGCCAGACCTTCCAGACGCGGGTCAACTGGCCACTGGGTGCTGCCTTGACGCTGGTGCTGATGGTGGTTTCCGTCTTCCTCATTCTGCTGTTCAGCCGCCTCTACGGGATGCGGCGCGCGGCGCTGGTGCAGTGAGGGTCGGATGTCACACCGCCTGCAATCACAGCTGATCAACATCGCCCTCTATGGCGGCATCGCCGTCATGCTGGTCTTCTTCTATATTCCGATCTTCACCCTGATCGCATTTTCGCTGCAATCCGGCCGGTTCCTCACCCTGCCCTTCGACGGCATCTCGCTGAAATGGTATGGCGACCTGTTCCGCAACGCCGATGCCGGCGTCGCCGTCTGGAATTCGACCTTCATCGCACTGATCGCCACACTGGTATCAACCGTGATCGGTTCCATGGCGGCGATCGTCGCCATCCGCTACCGCTTCTCCGGCCGGCAATTGTTCCGCGGCCTCAGCGCCGCACCTCTGGTCTTCCCGCAATTGCTGCTGGGAATCGTGCTGCTGATGTGGTTCTCCGTGCTCGGCAAGTGGTTCGATTTCAACACCGGCATCACCACGGCCATCATCGGCCACGTGGTCTATATCACGCCTTTCGTCCTGGTGATCGTCGCGGTCCAGGTCTACAACTTCGATGCCTCGCTGGAAGACGCCGCCCGCGATTGCGGCGCCAGCAACTGGGAGGTCTATCGCTACGTGACCATTCCCCTGCTCTGGCCCGGCATCTTCTCCGCGGCCCTGTTCGCCTTCCTGCTGAGCTGGGGCAATTTCTATCTGACCTACAGCCTGGCGGGATCGGCGCGCACCTTGCCGACCTTCGTCTTCAGCGGCATCGCCGTCGGCTCGTCGCCGCTCTATCCGGCGATCGCGACCGTCGTGTTCATTCCCGGTCTGCTCCTGGTCGTCCTCGCGGAGCGCTTCCGCCGCAAGTCGCTGGTCGCCTGACGCAAACGAGCGGAGATGGCGTCAGGGATCGGCGCAAATACCGCAGTCGCGGCGTGACCGTCAATCCGCGGCCAGCAATTGGGCCAACCGCCTCTCAGCTCGTTTGCACACCGTATTGCGCTTTTTCGAAGGATCGATGGTAGCAGCGGAGGGATTTGAACCCCCGACCAAGGGATTATGATTCCCCTGCTCTACCACTGAGCTACGCTGCCACCGTGGGCCGTTGGACCGGCCGAAGCCCGGGTTGCACCATGGAGGGAACCGGGCGGGGATGCGTATACTCGGCCCCCGGCGGGCTGTCAACCGGCCTCTAGGCCTTTCGGTAACTCTTTGAAATCCAGCCTTAATCGGCGAACATCGAGGTCAGCTTCAGGGCCACCCCCATGCTGCCCTCGACCTTTAGCTTGCCGGTCATATAGGCCAGCGTCGGATCGAGCCCGCCGGCCATCAATTTCTGCAGATTCTCGGCGGAAATCCTGATCGTGGTATTGGCC
>DATLIX010000191.1:0-21144 GCA_035539215.1 Dongiaceae bacterium
CTGGCAGAGACGCAGGAACTCCGGGCGCCAGCGCGCCTCTCCCCAGAAGGCGTACCAGACGGTGACGCGCTTCCGGTTGCCGATCAGGCGGTTGAAGTCGTTATCGATCGAGGCCTCGATCTGCGCCACCGGCGAGGCGCCGGCATTGCGGCGCGCCTGGGCGGCGCTCTGGCGGTAATCCTCCACCATGTGGGTGAAGGTGGCGATCAGCAGCGCGTCCTTGCTCTTGAAGTAGAAGTTGACGATGCCGACCGAGAGGCCGGCGGCCTCCGCCACCCGCGCCAGCGTGAGATCGGCAAAGCCGCGCCGGGCGACACAGTCGATCGTTGCTTCGATCAACTGGATCCGGCGTGCTTCCTTGATTCCCTCGCGTGCCATGGCGTTCCTCAGATTTGAATGGAAATGATATTTATGAAATTCATCTAAGTCAATGTTTTTTATATGATAATAAAATCATATTGAACGAACGTTCAATCAATGATAGGAGAGGCGCCGTTGATGACCCAGGGCTGACCCTGTTTCCATCGCGCAACAGAGATGTGACGCTCGCATGGCGCCCGGTGCGACAAAGCTTGCTAGAATAGGAAAATGGGCGGCAACGGACCGACCTGACTATCTGGCCGGTTTGCGCTCTGAAGCGATTGCCGCTCCATCTTGTGCCATCAACGACGCCGGCTCGGCCGGCGCCACGAAGACGGGGAGGTAGTCATGCTGCAGATTGAAAACCACGGTGCGCTGCGTGTGCTGACGATGGATCGGCCGAGCATGCGCAATGCGCTCTGCACCAATCTCTTGAAGGAACTGCGCGCGGCCGTGCATACCGCCAAGGCGGACCGCAATTGCCGGGCATTGATGCTGACCGGCAGCGGCAAGAGCTTCTGTTCCGGTGCCGATGTGCAGGAATGGGCGACGGCGGAAGCGGCAGGCCAGCTTGAAACCTATGGCTGGACCGAAGCCGCCCATGCGCTCTGCCAGGAGATCTACGACTTCGATCGCCCGACCATCGCCTTGCTCAACGGTTCGGCGGTCGGGGCCGGGCTCGATCTTGCCTGCTCCTGCGATTTTCGCCTGGCCGCCGATACGGCGAAATTCTCCTGCGCCTATACCAAGATGGGCTATGCGCCGGATTGCGGCGGGACCTGGTTCCTGCCGCGCCTGATCGGCATCGAAGCCGCCAAGCTCTTCGTCTTTACCGGTGCCTTCTGGTCGGCCGAGGAAGCGCTGCAACGTGGCCTTGTCACGGAAATTCATCCGGGCGACCTGCTCTTCGAGCGTGGGCTCGCCTTCGCGCAACGCCTCGCCAATGGGCCGACCATCGCGCTCGCCGCGGCGAAGCGCCTGATGCGCGAAAGTTTCACCCGCAATCTGGCGGCGCAACTGCTCGCCGAACGCGCTGCTGGCGAGGTCTGCGGCCGCACCCAGGACGCCAAGGAGGCGCTGGCCGCCGCCGTCGCCAGGCGCGACCCGACTTTCAGCGGTCAATAGCGGCGCACTCTCCGTCGGTTCGGCTCAGCTCAGGCATCTTTACCATCCGACTCATCCACCTCATCTGACTGGGCCAAACCCGACAGAGACAGCAACCCGAAAGACCGAATCATGGCGTTCGATTTCTCGCAGACCGACGAGCAGCGCATGCTGCTCGAAACCATCCGTCAATTCATCGAAAAGGAAATCTTCCCGTATGAGCGCGAGGTCGATCGCGCCGGGGTGATGCCGCCCGATCTCGCCAAGCAGATCAAAGCGCGTGCCAAGGAAGTCGGCCTCTATGCCGCCAACATGCCGGAGGAAGTCGGGGGCGGCGGGCTCGATGTCATGTCGCAGATGCTGATGGAGCGCGAGCTTGGCAAGTGCAATTGGGCGCTGCAGAAATTCATCGGCCGCCCCTCGGCGATCCTGATGGCCTGCAAGGACGAGCAGCGCGAGAAATATCTGCTGCCCACCGTGCGCGGCGAGAAGATGGAAGTCTTCGCCCTGACCGAGCCCGGGGCCGGTTCCGACGCCATGTCGATCACCACGCGGGCCGAAGCGGATGGCGACGACTACGTGCTGAAAGGCGGCAAGCACTTCATCTCCGGTGTCGGGGTCCCCGATTTCGCCATCGTTTTTGCCGTCACAGGCGTCGATGAGACCAAACGCGGCCCGCGCAAGCGCATTACCGCCTTCCTGGTCGATCAGGGTACGCCCGGCTTTGAGATCCGCCGGGGTCCCCGCTGCGTCTCCTACCGCGCCTATGACAATTACGAGCTCTTCTTCGACAATGTGCGGCTCAACAAGCGGCAGATCCTCGGCGAAGAAGGCAAGGGTTTCGATCTCGCCAATGAATGGCTGACAGGTGGTCGCGTCTTCATCGCTGCTGCCTGCTGTGGCAAGGCGGAGCGGGCGCTCGACCTCGCCACCGATTGGGCGGCGACCCGCAAGCAGTTCGGCCAGACCATCGGCAAGTTTCAGGGCACCTCCTTCAAGCTCGCCGACATGGCAACGGAACTGCGCGCCGCTGACAGCCTCGTCACGTTCACTTGCTGGAAGCTCGACCAGGGCAGCATGACCAATGCCGATGCCGCCATGGCGAAGCTCTTCGCCAGCGAAATGCTGGGACGGGTGACCGACAATGCCATTCAGATATTCGGCGGCATGGGCCTGATGGATGAACTGCCTTTGGAAATGATGTGGCGCGATGCCCGCATCGAGCGCATCTGGGAAGGCACCTCGGAAATCCAGCGCCACATCATCTCGCGCGAGATGTTGCGCGCAAAAGAGCAATAAGACGGAAGGATCGGATCATCATGTTTCAAGCGGATCTGCTGAAGGGCAAGCGCATCCTCGTCACCGGCGGCGGCACGGGGCTTGGCTACAGTATGGGCCATCGTTTCCTGAAGCTCGGCGCCGAGCTCGTCATCTGCGGCCGTCGCGTCGAGGTGCTCGAGGAAGCGGCCGCCAAGCTGACGGCAGAAACCGGCGGCAAGGTGGAGACCCATGGCTGCGACATTCGCGACGCCGAGGCGGTCGACAAGATGATCGCCGCAATCTGGGAAAACGGCCCGCTGGATTCGCTGGTCAACAATGCCGCCGGCAACTTCATCGCCAAGACGGAGGACCTCAGCCCGCGGGCGATCGATGCCGTGCTCAACATCGTCCTGCATGGCAGCGCCTATATGACCCTCGCTTGCGGCAAGCGCTGGCTGAAGGAAGGCCGCAAAGCCTCGGTGCTGTCGATCGTCACCACCTATGCCTGGACCGGCTCGGCCTATGTGGTGCCCTCGGCCATGGCCAAGGCCGGCGTCCTCGCCATGATCCGCAGCCTGGCGGTGGAATGGGGCGGCCGCGGCGTGCGGCTGAACGCCATCGCGCCTGGCCCGTTCCCGACCAAGGGGGCCTGGGAGCGCCTGGTGCCGAATGAGAAGCTCGCCAAGAAATTCGAAACCAACAATCCCCTGCAGCGGGTCGGCGAACATATCGAACTGGCCAATCTCGCCACCTTCCTGCTCTCCGATTTCGCCGGCTATATCAATGGCGAGGTCGTCACCATCGACGGTGGCGAATGGCTGCAGGGTGCCGGCCAGTTCAACTTCCTGCGCGAGATGAGCGATGCCGACTGGGATGCGCTGAAGCCCAAGAAAAAGTAACCGCCTGCCCCTCTGCACGGCAAACAAAAACCCTCCCGAGTTGCCTCGGGAGGGTTTTGTCTCGGTGGATTGTCTCAGGGGCTATCGCAGGGGTACTCGAATGCAGGTACTCGAAATCAGGGCTATGCGCACTCAGTGATGGCTGGTGCCATCGACATCGAGATCGCCGCTCTCGATCGCATTGCGCAGCGCCATCAGGCCGCGATCGATTTCTTCATACATCTCGCGGGCCCGGCCAAGGTCGCGGATATCGGATTCGGTGATCGGACCGCGCTTCGGATTGCCGAGATCGACCACCTGGGCAAGGTAGCGGCCGCGCAGCTTGGCGGCGAGGCGTACCACGCGCTGCAATTCGGCTGGGGTGGCGCCGATCACCGCATTGGTGGTCTCGGCGCGGGTGAAATTCCGCATGTCGTGGCTCAGATGGCAGAGATACTGGCCGACGGAGGGTGCCGTCGCCAGCAGCTTGGCGCGCCGCTTGGCGTCTTCGCCCATCAGTCGCACCATATTGGTCGGGCTCTCGGCCGGCACCGCTGCAGGTGCCTCCGCGGCGGCCGACTTGGCCGTCGCCGTGAAGGTTCCCGTGAGCCCGGGATTGGCCCGATTCTGCCCGGCAGTTTCTGCCCGGCCGGCCAGGTTGGAGAGCAGTTTGCTCTCGTCACGCACTTCCTTGCCGTCTTCACGGCGCGCAAACATCGACAACATCTGGCCTTTCCTCTCAACAAGTGAAGCCGCCACGGCGGCGACCATCCTTGTCAAAGCAAGAGGCATGCCAGCAGGTAACAATGGTTAACGAAACCTCAAGGCTGGGGCTTCCTGGGGCTTCAAGACGGTAGACTTCAAGAAGGGGGCTTCGAGGCGGACTATACGCCGCAGCGCGGCGAGGCAGGCGGCGCGCTCAATCGTCAAAGCGTGTTAAGGGGTGCTGTGATACCCGCCGTCGGGAGCGCCCGATCAGGCGAAAGCGAAGTCGCTCTGGCCGCGGGTGATGACCTGCTGGACGGCCTCGCTGGCGCGGCTGATCAGTCCCTCCGCGCTGGCGGCGCTGGTGGGGAAGAGGGCGATGCCGACGGCGATATGCAACGCGGTATGATGACCGGACGCCTCATCGGGTTTCGCTAATTCGCTGATGATCTTGGCGGCGACGATCTGCACATCCTCGATACGCGGCATGGATTCCGCCAGAATGGCGAACTGGCGGGAATCGAAACGGGCGATCGTGTCGCTGGCACGCATGATCTGCTGCAAACGCGTCGTCAGCAGGTTGAGCAAACCGTCGGTCGGCGCATCGCTGCCGGCACTGACGGATTTGAAATCGACCAGCATGACGGCGAAGAAATCGCGGTTGCGTTTGGCGCGACGGACGGCGAGGGCGAGAATCTCCCAGAACAGCGGCTGCGCGGCGAGACCGGTTACCGGATCCAGCAATTGCAGACGCGCCAGGTGATTGTCGGCCTCACGCCGCGCGATGGCGTAGCGCAAGGACCGCCGCAACCCGCTGGGTGTCAGTTCCTGGCGATGCAGGACATCGACCACGCCGCAATCGATGAAGGATTGCTCCACATCCATATCGGCGGAATCGGTGATGACGATGACCGGCGCGCTGCGATTGAGCCTGTCGAGCATGGCGATGATCTTGGCATCCGCGCCGGTTTCGCTGAGGCCGAGATCCAGCAGCATGACATTGATCTTATGGCCCGCCAGCACTTGCTCCGCCGCAGCGACATCCGCTGCGCTATGGAAGGTGATATCGCTGGCTGTCCGATCGCAGAGTTGGGCCACCCATTCGATCTCAGCCTGGTTTGGCGATATCATTAAAAGGGAGATCGGTTCGGATGCGCTCATTGCTCGCGGACTTTCCAACAGGCGTGAGGGGAAACTGCCAGTTTGTCATTAATAAAGGCTTAAATGGTGTGCGACGGAGATGCAACCCGGCAGGCGATAGATTGCAGATAACGCGCCTCGATCGGAAATTTGCCTCGGCCGAACAGACTTGCCCATTCTCAACGCCATGGTGTCCCGGGCGATCTTGCATTAGACAGATAAAATGACGATGACCCGACCCGCCGATCTCGATGCCGCGCTAGAAACGATTCCCGCTTTGGCGGACTGGCCGGCCGATGACTGGCAGATCGAACGGATCGGCGGCGTTACCAATCGCAACTACCGCCTGCGCCGCCGGCCGCCATCCGGCGGCGATGCGCCCGCCGACGACTTCGTCCTACGCCTGCCAGGTTCGGGTACCTCCAGTTATCTCAATCGACTGGCCGGGATCCACAATGCCACGCGGGCAGCGGCGGTCGGCATAGCACCGCCGGTTCTTTTCGCCGACGCCGATCGCGGCTGGCAACTCAGCCACTATCTGGCTGGCAGCCGTCCGATCGAAGCTGTTGAGCTGCGCCGGCCCGCAGTCCTTATGGCGATCGGCGATCTGCTCGGACGGTTACAGCGGGAGGGCGGCGTCTTCCAGCACGAACTGCGGCCCTTTGCTATCGCCGACCACTATCTCGATCTCGCACCGCAGCCAGATCTGCTGCGGCTCCGGCATGGGGCACAGGCGATCGAGCAGGAGATTGAGGGTGCTTCGGTTCCGCTGGTTCCGGCTCACATCGATCCCAATCCAAGCAACTTCCTGTTGACGGAAGACAACCGGCTCTATCTGATCGACTGGGAATTCTCCGCCATGGCCGATCCCGCTTGGGATCTTGCCGCGATTGCATTGGAAGGCGATCTGTCCGCATTGGAGATCAATACGCTGCTGAGCGCTGCAGGCTATGAGGCGGACGCCGACACGCTGCGTCGTCTTGATCTCTTTCGTGGCGCCCTGTGCCTGGTGGCGTCGAGCTGGGCCCATGTGGAGATTGCCGCCGGCAACGACAGCGTCGATCTGCGGCGCTTTGCCGAGCACCGCCAGGCTGCCCTTGCGCATTGGTTGCAGGTCCTGAAACGGAATTGACGGCTCAGCCGGCAGTGCCCGGCATGGCCGCCTCCGAGGCAAGGCCGCGCGGCAAAGTGACTGCCACGCGCAGACCGCCCGCCGGCCGATTGATCAAGGTGATCTCGCCGCCATGGGCGAGAATGACATTGCGCGCGATCGAAAGGCCGAGGCCGGAACCGCCCGGCTCGCCGGCGATCTCTCCGACAAATCCGCCGCCGTCATCGCCAAGGCTTCCGCCGCTGACAGGCGCGGCATGGGGCGCTGCGCCGCGTGCCGGATCAAGCCGGAAAAACGGGTCGAAAACCCGGTCGAGGGCGGATGGGGGGATGCCGGGACCCGGATCATCGATCGTGATGCGAACCGCGTCTTCCTTCATCGTCAGATCGATCACGGCCTCGCCGGCATATTTCAGCGCATTGTCGATGATATTGCCAAGCGCGCGGCCGATCGCCAGGGGACGGCAGCGGCAGGTCGCATAAGCGGGGCCGCCGTAACGGATATTGCCGCCGAGCATGGCGGCGTCATCAACGAGGCTGTCGATCAGCGAGCCGAGATCGACCTGCTGCTGGGGCTCGGCCAAGGTGTCGTCGCGCACGAAATCCAGCGTGGCGGTGATCATGCGCTCCATCAGCCGCAGATCGGTGATCATCTTCGAGCGGTCCTCACCGGCCGCCAGGGTGTTGGCGCGCAGCCGCAAGCGGGAGATCGGTGTGCGCAAATCATGCGAGATCGCCGCCAGCATCTGGGTGCGGTCGTCGATGAAGCGCTTCAGCCGCGCCTGCATGCGGTTGAAGGCACGCGTTGCCTGGCGCAACTCTACCGGACCGGTCTCCGGCAGCATCGCCTGATCGAGATCCGTACCCAGCCGCTCCGCCGCCAAGGCGAAGTTATGCAGCGGCCGGGTCACGCGTTTGGCCACCACAAGCGACAGCCAGAGAATGGCGGCCAGGGAAAGCGCCCATGAAGCGATCAAGGGAAGCGGGTTGAACCGCACGAGCTGCGCTTCCGGCATTTCGAGGGTCGCCCAGCTGCCGTCCTGCAGGCGCAGCCAGAGGCGGCACCGCAAATCTGCCGGCGGTCGCGGTGCAAAGATGGGCGGCAGCGGCAAAGGCGGCGGCTCAAAGTGGACGTTGGGGTTCGGAATGGTCTCCAGCAGGATGAGGTCGACCGTGCCGCCAAACTCGCGCCTCAACCGATCGCGCAGGATATGCGCGGGAAAGCGATCGTCGAGGGGGCCCTGCGGCTGATAGATCTCCTGCCAGCCCGGCCGCATGCCGTCATGCCCCAGCGTGATTGCCAGCTCCCGCCGCGCTGCTGCCGGTGCGGCGGCAATCTGTCGGACAGGCGCGGTGATGGCGGCTGTTGTCGCTTCGATGTCGCGCAACGGCAGCAGGAAGGGCCATTTGCCGCCGACGAACAGCAGAAAGCCGATCACCTGTGTCAGCATGATCGCACCGACGATGGTGAGGGCGATGCGGGTGGCCAGCCTGTCGTGGCGGCGCAGCGGCGCACATATCTTCCGGCGGCGCGGCATATCGGGGCGCGGAACAGGCGCATCGCGCATGTCCGAATCCCGCTTCAGGCGCTCGCTCGGCAAATCGGTCTCCGACACGTCAGGCCGGTTGGCATCAGTAATGGCCATCACGCCGATCCAAGAGGCACGACATCCGGTGCGAACAGATAGCCGCCGCTGCGTACCGTCTTGATGATGCGCGGCTCCTTGCTGTTGGGCTCGATCTTTCGCCGCAGGCGGCTGACCAGGATATCGACGCTGCGATCGAAACCGTCGCTGCCGCGGCCGCGGCTCAGTTCCACCAGATGTTCGCGTGTCAGCACGGTTTGTGGGTGTTCGACAAAGGCTACCAGCAGATCGAATTCAGCTGAGGTCAAGGTGATCAGGACCTGATCGGGGGACAGGACCTGGCGCTTGGAGGCGTCAACTGACCAGCCGTCGAAGCGATAGCCGCGCCGCGCCTGAATACCGACCGGTCTGCCGGCGTGGCCGCGCGTGCGCCGCAGGACCGCCCGGATGCGCGCCAGAAGCTCATCCGGATCGAAGGGCTTCGCCACATAATCGTCGGCGCCCATCTCCAGCCCGGCCACCTTATAGGCCCCCTTGCCGAGCGCGGTCAGCATGATGACCGGTATCTCGGAGGTTTCGCGAATGCGCCGGCACAAAGCCAGCCCATCCTCGTCCGGCAGCATCACATCCAGCAGCAGAAGGTCCGGATGATTGCAGGCGAGCAGCTTCATCAGGCCGGCACCATCCTGCGCCAGGGAGACCCGAAAGCCTGACTTTCGCAGCAGGCGCGACAGCAGCAGGCGGTGCTCGCCATCATCGTCAACCACGAGAACCATGGGGGGAACGCCGCTCTCGCCGCTCGCCGCTGGCGCTGCTGTAGGTGCTGTCATGGTCGGAAGCCCGCCCTTCTTCATTGTCGATCGGGCGATGTCTTGAACCCACCGATCCGCTTGATCAAGAAAATACGTGGTCAAGAGACTGCACCGCTGCCCCGAGATGCCGCCATCTTGGCAAGCCGGGATCCTTTCAGCTATTGCTTATCCGGCAAAGCAGCGGAGGAGATCACGCTGCCAAACCGCAGGTCAGCAGCCAAAAATTGTAGCCCGCTCTCGCATATTTGCCTAAGCATTTGACGCAGCCTGATTATACAGCGCGCAGCCTCGCGCCCGATATCGCCGGAAACTGGAATGGCTTCGCAACAAAATGTTTCTGTCGAAGAAAGAGAAATATTCGGACAGAATTGCCGCGCGGCGCCAGGCAGGCGCAGCTTCCGCTCATACTGAATTGGTCGTGTTCTGCTGATCATGCTCTTGCCGTCTCGTCGCTTTTTCACTGCAGGCCTCGCGCTGGCGGTCATGCTGGCTGCGGCGGCGTTCCCACGGCTGGCCAAAGCAGCTGATGCGACGCCGGCGCCGGTCATTGAACAGCAGGGATTTAACAATGGCGATGTCGGTTATGTCCTGGTTGATCTCGCCAGCGGCAAGACCATCACCGATTGGCAGGCTGATCGTCTCTTCGTTCCCGGCTCGGTCCTGAAGCTGGTCACCAGCCTGACGGCCTGGAAAATCCTCGGAGAGGATTTCCGGTTCACGACACGGCTGTGGCAATCGGGTGATGCGCTCTATCTGCAAGGCAGCGGCGATCCCGTGCTCACCGCCACCGATCTGCAGAGCCTCCTGCGCTCACTCCAGGCGACACGGCCAGGCGCGGTTTGGCGACACTTCTATATCGATGCGACCGCGCTCCTTCCCGGATCGATGATCAGCGATCGGCAACCGGTTGCGGCCGACTACAACCCGGGTTTCGGCGCGCTCAATGTGGATTTCAATCGTCTGGCCATCACGCCGGCGCGGACGCAATCCGGCACGCAATCGCCCGGCATATGGCAGGTCAGTAGCCAGGCCTATGGCCTCACCGTGCCGGTCGACTGGGTCCCGATCACGCCTTCACCGGTGCTGCTGCCCCAGGGCGCGCCCTTCGTTCCGGCCAGTCCGGACGATGCCAGTCCCGCCGACAGGTGGTGGTACGCGGCAGGCGCCATGCCGGCCGACAAGGCACCTGCGGAAGAACTGTTCCTGCCGGTGAAGCAGGCCGATCCGACGACGGGAAAAATCTTTCGCACCATTGCGCATGATCTTGGCATCGCGCTGCCGGAACCGCAGCCCGGTCCGGTGCCTGCGGACGCTATTCTTCTGACGCAGCACGACAGCCCCGCATTGCCGGGCGTGTTGCAGGGGTTGCTCCGCTACAGCAACAATCTTAGCGCCGAGCTTATCGGCATGACCGCTGCGAAACGCTTGACCGGTCAGGTGCCGACATTGGCGGCCGCCGCGGCGGCACAGCTGCAGTGGTTGAAAGCCAATTTGCCGGCTGTGGATTGGACGGGCTTGCGCATGGTCAATCATTCCGGTCTGGATGGCGATAACCGGGCTTCTCCCGGGCAGATGGCCGCGGTTCTTGGGGCCATCGCCGCCGACCCGGCCCTGGCGGACTGCCTGCCCGATATAACGGGCAGTCTCGTCGCGGGCGAAAGTGTGAATAGTCCGGCGGGAATACATATCACCGGAAAAAGCGGCACCATGGACTATGCCGCAGGCCTTGCCGGCGTGATGACGATTGCCGACCGACAATACGCCTACGCCATCTTCATTGCAGACGATGCTCAGCGGGCCGCCTTGGCGGCAAAGTTCGATCCGCGCATCCTGCGACCCGCCAAGGACGGCCGTGCCTGGACCCTGCGCGCGCGGCAACTGCAAATGGCTCTGCTGAAAGAATGGCTTTCCCAGGTCGGACGCTGAGGCAGATCACCTCTCCCGTCAAAGCCGCCACGCGACCGGCATGCGCCCGATCCGCCGGATACCGACATGGCCGCGCGGTCTCGGCGCGTCACCGGCCAAGCGTAACTGCGGAATACGCTGGGTCAAGGCCGCGAGGCCTTCCTCCAACTCGATGCGGGCGAGAGCCTCGCCGATGCAACGGTGCGGTCCGCCGCCAAAGACGAGATGCCCGCGCATCTCGACGTTACGGCTGATGTCGAAGACGTCGGGATTGTCATAGATGCGCTCATCGCGCATCGCCGACATCGTCGATAGCCGGACGAAGGTATCCGCAGGCAGGGTGTAGCCGTCGAGATCGACATCCTCGAGGACAAAGCGCGCAAGCGACGCCACGCTCGGTTCATAGCGAAGCGCCTCCGAGACGGCGGCTGGAACAAGGGTTGGCTCGCTGCAGACGGCATCCCATTGTGCCGGGTGCTGCAGCAGCAACGATGCCTGCATCGCGCCGGCAACCCTTGTGGTATCTGTCCCGCCGACGATGAGCGTCACAATCTGCACGATCACTTCGAGAGAGGACAGTTCGTCGTTCTGGTCGGTGGCGGCCAGTACAGCTGAAAGAAAATCGTCTCGCGGCCTGCGGCGGCGGTCCTCGAGGGTTCCTTGAACATAGTCAGCCAGTTTCTGGGCGGCGGCTTGCAGAGCCGGAATCTCGTCCGCTGTGAAAGTAAAACTGAAAACGCGCGAAACCTCGTAAACCAGCTGCGTGAAATGCGGGATATCTGCGTGCGGGAGACCGAGGAGATCGCTGATGGTGCGCGCCGGCAGCAGTGCCGTATAGCCGCCGACCAGATCGGTGGTGCCGTCCTCGTAAAATGCATCGATGAGAGTCTCGGCAGTCTGGCGGATATGCGGACGCATCTCGGCAATAAGCCGGGCAGCGAAGGCACGGGTAAATGGCGCGCGGCGCCGACGGTGGACGACACCGTTCGATGTCAGCATGCTGTTTTCAAAAGTCTCCAGCAAGGGCCCGTCGACAATGCCGCGCAGTCGCGGAAGCTCGGTTTCGGTCGCGCGCAGGCGTATATCTTTTGCCAGCCTTTCGACATCCTTTGCCCGCAGCACGAGATGACCGCCCGCCTCATGGGCGACAATTGGCGTCAGTGGCCGGTGCCGGCGGAAAAGACCGTGGGGATCCGCTTCAAGCTCGTCGATGGAAATAATGGGAACCAGCGGCCGTGCTGCGGATGTTGCCGCTGTCGGTTGGGTCGAATTGAGGTGGGTGGCACTGAGGCGGTCCGCCATTTGTCTCTATCCCTGCCATTTGCAGATATAGATGGCAGCTATACATTACTGCAGGATGTCGCAGCCCAGGAACAATGTTACATCCGTAACAAAAGCGGATCGCAGCCGACCTATCATGGCCTTTCACCGCGCTGCGCGGCCTTCTGTGTTCATGGTGCGGGAGAGGGTCCTGCGCTCTTTCAATGACGATTGTAGCGCGAATACCCGTTCCAGGTTTCGGCCGTAACGCTTCTCCAGGAGGCGCAGATATTCGTATCCTCTATAAGAGCTGATCTTCGCTCGGACGGGTTGCCTGTCCATCGTTGACGTAAATCCCCCGACTTTCCAGCAAGCGGCCTCTCGGCAAATAGCACTGTCCAACAAATAACCTTGTCAACCGATGCTTCTGACCGCCATACCGACCCTATTCGCGGTCTCGATCATACCAGGGCTTTGCATGACATTGGCCCTCACGCTCGGCATGACAGTCGGCATCAGGCGGACCTTGTGGATGATGGTCGGCGAACTCAGCGGCATAGCCCTGGTCGCGAGCTTGTCGATCGTCGGTGTTGCCGCGCTGCTGCTGGTGCACCCTCGGCTTTATCAGCTCGCTGTGTCGATCGGCGGTGTCTATCTCATCTGGATCGGTGTTCGTCTCGCGCTATGCGGCGGCGTCCCCGCCGAAATCGATCATTCCATGGAGCTCCTGACGCGGCGCTCGCTCGCCTTGCGTGGTTTTGTTTCCGCTGTGGCAAATCCGAAAGCCTGGGCGTTCTATGGGGCTCTTCTGCCGCCTTTCATCGCGCCGTCGCAGTCCGTCGTGCCGCAACTGGCTGCCTTGTTGGCGCTGATGCTGGCGATCGAATTCGCCGCTTTGCTGCTCTATGCCGGTGGGGGCCGTGCCTTGAAAGCGCTGCTGCAGCATGCAGCCGCCATGCGCCTAGTACATGTCCTGGCCGGCGGCATGATTCTCGTCTTTGGCATCCGACTGCTGCTGCCGATATAGGTATGCTCTCGCACGCCTTGCAGCGACCGGTGCCATATGCGACATGAAAATAGATCAGCCTCGGCACGATTGATAGAGCGGGGCAAGCGACAGATGATGATCGGCGGGTTCGGTCGAAAAACGGGAGGAACATGCTTATGTCCACCACGATAGAGCAAACGATATCGCGACAGGCGAGCGGCACGCGCATCGCAGCGGCCAGCCTCATCGGCACCACCATCGAATTCTATGATTTCTATATCTATGGCACCGCTGCGGCGCTCATCATCGGGCCTGTGTTCTTTCCCGCGGCGGACGCTTCCTCCCAAGCGCTCAATGCCTTCCTTACCTTCGGCATTGCCTTTCTGGCCCGGCCGCTGGGCTCGGCCTTCTTCGGCCATTTCGGCGACCGCATCGGCCGCAAGGCGACACTCGTTGCCTCATTGCTGGTGATGGGAATCTCAACGACGCTGATCGGCCTCCTGCCGGGGTATGACGCAATCGGCATCGCCGCCGCCATTCTGTTATGCCTGCTGCGTTTCGGCCAGGGCGTCGGCCTCGGTGGCGAATGGGGCGGTGCCGCCTTGCTGGCGACGGAGAACGCGCCGCTCGGACGCAAGGCTTGGTTCGGCATGTTCCCGCAGCTCGGGCCCTCGGTCGGCTTCCTTTGCGCCAATGGGTTGTTTCTGATCCTGCTTTCGGTTCTGTCGGATGAGCAGTTCAAGAGCTGGGGCTGGCGCATCCCTTTTCTGGCCAGCGCCGTTCTCGTGCTTGTCGGTCTCTATGTGCGTATGTCATTGACGGAGACGCCGGCATTCATGCGCGCCATGGCGGCAGCGCAACCAGTGGCGGTTCCGCTCGCCACTGTGGTTCGGCGGCATTGGCTGCCATTGCTGCAGGGTTCGTTGTCGATCGTCGTCTGCTACACGATTTTCTATATCTCGACGGTCTTCGCACTGAGCTATGGCGTCTCGACATTGCACATTCCGCGCAATGCCTTCCTGCAACTGCTCTGTGGCGCCATTCTGTTTATGGCCCTGGCGACACCTATCGCCGCGATCTGTGCCGACCGCTTCGGCCGCCGTCCAGTGCTGCTGGTTGGCGCCCTTGTTGCCGTCCTGTCGAGCTTTCTGCTGCCGGTTGCCTTGACCCAAGGCAGTATTCCGCTGCTCTTCGGCTTTCTGGCGCTGCAGCTCTTCCTGATGGGCGTGACCTTCGCGCCCCTGGGGGCTCTGCTGCCGGAGCTCTTCCCGACGCGGCTGCGTTACACGGGCGCTTCGCTTGCCTATAGTCTCGGTGGCATTCTCGGCGCCTCGCTCGCTCCCTATATCGCGCAGCGCCTGGTCGTCGCCGGCGGTCTTGCCTGGGTCGGCTACTATCTTTCTGCGGCGGCCGCGATCAGTTTCATCAGCGTCTTCACCATGCGTGAGACAATACGCGAGGATCTGGTGCAGTTCGACCTGGCGGGCGACGGCGGAGCGGTGCCTTGAGGCTTGGGTCTAATGCCCGGAAGGTTAATCCGCCTTGGTACAAGCCCGGCCACGCATGAAAGGATTGACGCCCCGTTGGGCCAGCGCCACCCAGGCGGTCGCACCAAGATGCGGCAGGTGAAAATAGAAACGTGGCTGGCCGGGATCCGTGGGAAGCATGAAGCCAGTCGGCAGTCGATCCTGGTCGGTCGCATAGAAGCCGCCTGTCGGCGCATGTAGGGAAGCGATTGCGGCCATCAGGCGATGCGCCGCGGCAGGATCGCCGCGGCAGGAGACGAGCAGCGCCACCTGCGCCATTCCTTCCGTCCACATGCCATGTAGCGCGGCACTATAGGCGTAGCCGTCGTCTTGCCGCAGCCGGGGCAGGCAATCCTGCAATAGGCTGTCCTGGTACTGTTTTACTTCCGGCAAGGCGAGCAGCGGCCAGATCTGCGCATCGAGCGCAACGAATCGGTTTCGGCTTCGGCCGTCCTCGCCGGTGCCGGCGGCGAAGCAGCTTTCCGCGGGTTGCCACATGGCGAGCGCAAAGCGGCGCGCGGCCATTGCATCGCGGCGCCATGAGGCGTCGCCGGTGATTTCCGCCAACCCCTGATAGGCAGCGGCGAGGTCGGTATTGTGCTCGGTCGATTTCCAGCCGACGACCTGCGGTTCCGGTTCGTGGCCGAAGGCGCCGCCGCGAAAGCCGCCGGGATTTGCCGCGTCGGTGCCGCCACTGCCGTCGTCGCGCCACTGCCGCAGCCAGGCGCCGAGGCGGATGGCAGCGTCGCGATAGGCGGGTTCGGATGGGGCGATGCGGTCGAGTGTCAGCAGCGCCAGCATGGCCCAGGCGAGATTGCCGCTGTCGCTGCCGGCCTGGTAGCGGTCCTCCAGCCAGCTTTGGCTCTTGTCGTCCCACCAGCCGGCGAGCTTTACCGGCGCTGTGTCGAGCGGGCCGGCACGATAGGCGTTGCGGAGGCGGCCGTCGTGCCAAAAGCGGTCGTGGGCTTGCGCGTAGACCAAGGCGCGGCCGATGCGTTCGGCATCGGTCTTGTTGCCGCAGCCGGCGAGGGCGATGACGGCGACGGCGTTGTCGTAGAGGAAGGCCGCCTGGTGCAGCGGCCCGGCGGGGGCGGTGGGAAAGCTCGGCAGCAGCAGCGGCGTTTCCGGCACATCCGAGGCGGCGCGGACCGCCGCCGCCAGGTCGCGGCAGGCATCCGGTTCCGCCCCAGCCGAAGGCCTCGGTATCAGCGTGAAAAAAGCGGCAGAAATCAGCATCACGATGCGCAGAGCGGGCACGAAGCTTTCCCTCGATTTTTAGCGAATTGCCGGCAGCTTTTCAGCGATTACCAAGTTCTTGTGATCCCCGTCGGATGACCTACAAAGGACGCGATCATACAGCGTGCAGGCACGCGCGTTGAAAGAAGATCGTCACACCGCTCCGGTTGCGGCGTTACCGCGATTTTAACCTATTGGTCCCTAGGCTCCCGCCGACAAGGACGCGGCCGCAGATGGCCGCAATTTCACGCGTAAGAGGAACGAACATGGTTGTTTTGGTTCAGGTAGGCGGCAGCGGCTACGACGACATGACGAAGCAGCTCGACATCGAGTATCACGACGATGCTTCCGAGCGCGTTGCCGAGATGGCGCAATGCCTGGCGCAGATCGGTCAAGACGGGCCGACGGATGCGCTGCTCGGCAACATCCGCCGCCAGGGCCACAACCTGAAGGGCACTGCCGCGAGCTTCGGCTATCCGGTCGTCACCATGATCGCCCACCGGCTGGAAACCTATCTCAACGACATGCGGCAATGGACGCCGAAGGCGCTGGAGGATCTCTACCGCTTCGTCGACCGCATGGGCGAGATGCTCGACCGGCCACATCAGCCGAGCGACGACGAGATCGCCCAGATCGTACGCGGCCTGCCGGCGCAATCGCTCGACATGGCGGCACCGGCCGGTACCGGCAATCTGGATATCCAGATCAAGGTGGTGGAAATCATGC
Organism: Dongiaceae bacterium; assembly: GCA_035539215.1. Lineage (GTDB taxonomy): Bacteria > Pseudomonadota > Alphaproteobacteria > Dongiales > Dongiaceae > Dongia_B. Next base: position 16,597 of record DATLIX010000191.1, read on the forward strand.
TGGTGACGCCGACCCGCACCATCGCGAAGCTGCTGTCGCAGCAGATCATCGCCTGCGGCTTTCGCGTCAACAGCGTCGCCGACCCGATCGAGGGCCTGACCATGGCGATCCGCACCCGGCCCGATATGATCATCACCTCCCAGGCGATGAAGGGCATGACCGGCGTCGATTTGATCTGCGCCCTGCGCGCGATCGGCGTCACCGAGCGCATACCGGCCTGCATCCTGACCAGCCAGGAAGCCGGGGCGGCGGTTTTCGACCGCCTGCCGGCTGGAACCATGCTGATGCGCACCGGCGAGCAATTCGCCGATGACTTTGGCGCCGCTATTGCCCAATACGGTTTGGGATGACCTCTTTTTAAGCTTAAATTCCTACGTATACTCTCAGATCGTGTAAAAGTAACTTTCTTTTAACCATACGATCTTGCCCGACCTCCTCGCCTCATGTGAGCATAGCGATGGGGGTCGGCCGGAAAACAACGGCAAGCAACGGGCGCCCGGTTTCAACCGGGGGCGCGTGGCATAATCGTTGCACCGTCGGGTCCCTGTTGGCCTTGTCGCCAACTTCCTAGCAACAGCGTGCGGCGGGCAACTGCGTTTGACGGCGTCTGATTGCCCTGGGCCGTCTTGGCGTAGCTCGTCGACGCCCCAGACGGAGTTTGCCACGCCATGACACGACTGATTCCTTTGCAACCGAGCCGGGTGGACCGCCCGGCCCTCTCGCTCGACATTGTCCTTATCTCCGCCGACCGACGGGTGCTGGAGGTGAGCCATGCAGCCGCTCATTGACAGCTTCCAGGTAACCGCCGGCCCGCGGCGCGAACTGGCCAATATCCTGTTGCGTGCCCACGATGATCTCGCCGAACGCGGTCTTCAATTGATGCGGCTCGATCATGAGGAATTCATGAGCTTCAACCGCGGCAGCGATGCCCGCAACTGGTACCAGCTCCATGACCATTACGGTCATGATCGGTTCCTCGGCATCGCCATTACCAATGCCAGCACCAACCGCATCTGCGCGGTGGTCTGCGCCCGCCCGCTCGACATCGCCCCGGGGCGCTCGCTGGCTGATTCCTTCCAGGATCTCTCCTTTGTCTATCCCAAGGGCGTGCCGATCAAGGCGCGTGACCGTTTCGAGCAGGTGCCGATGCAGGCCTCTGCCTTGCGCGGCAAAGGCTGTCTGGTGGGCGGCTTGTGGATCGATCCGCGCGGTCCGAGCGGCGAGCCCAGTGGCCCGACCCTGGCGGCGGTGGACGGCGAAATGCCAGCCGCCGCAGACCGCCCGGGGGAACGGCCGGGGGCACGGCCGGCCGGCCGATCGGGCGGACGGTCAGGAGGGCGGGCAGCCGGCGCATCCGGGACTTCTGTCCGCTCCGGACTCGGCGGCTCGCTGCTGCTGTCCTATGTCACCCGGACCATGCTGGTCTGCCTCCTGGGCAGCGAGGATCCGGATTTCGTCGCCATCCTGGTCACCGACCGGCTGATCGCCGGCCATGACGAGGGCCGCTCGATGCTCAGGCGCTATGGTTACCACCATGTCGCCAAGGGACCGATCTGGGGCAATCACTATCCCGGCCAGGACTTGCATCTCAATCTGAGCTGGATCGACCGGGCGGGGCAGCTGGATGTCGTGCTGCGGACATCCTGGGCGAGCGATGCGGCTCTGGCACCCTTCGTGCCGGGGGCGGTCGCGGCCTAGCGCGGCAAGGTCAGGGCCATGGCATCTGTGTCAGGCAGTCCGGCTGCGGCGGCGGTTGTCGCCGTGGCCGGACGGCCAGCCCGGCTTGCCGGGCCGGATCGCCAGTGGCCGGCTTGCTACTGGCCGGCGCGTCATGCACGCGGCCGGCTGCCTGAGATTCGACCGCTTGCCGGACCATCGCGGCGGCACAGCCGCGCCTGGTTTGTGCAGGCTGCCGTGCGCCAATGCCGCGCCGGCCAAAGTCGTGGGAGATTCGAGTGAACGGGACAAGACCTTACGGGGGCCGGGCGATGGGCGATGACGGCAGGCGAGCCCTGCTGAAGTTCCAGCATGCCGACCTCGCGCGCCTCTATGATTACTGGCGCGAGCGTTGCCGTGGCGATGGCTTGCCGCTGCGCGACGATATCGATCCGGTCGATCTCGGCTGGATGCTGGACCGCATCTCGCTGTTCGAATGCCATCCGGGTTCCGGCCCGGGGGAAGCGATGCGGTTCCGCTGCCGCGTCGCCGGCACCTGGTACAGCCGGCGTTTCGATTTCGAAGCCAACGGATCGTGGCTCGATGACTGGCCCGATGCCGCCATGCGCGAGTCGGCGCAGGCCTTCTATCGCCTGATCGCGGGCGACGGCGCGGCGCGTCGCGTGGTGCGGTCTTTTGAAACCGATGACGGCGCCGTCGCCTATGAAGGGGCGGGGCTGCCGCTCGCCGCCGGGCAGCAGCCGGGTGTGGCGATGATCCTCATCGGCGCGGCGCCGATCGCCGATCCCGATCTCACCGGCCTGCGTCTCATCCACGCCGCCGGCCCCTATCGCAACTGGTCGAGCTGAACGATGCCCGGCTCCGTCCCGTCATTCCTGACGCGGCTTGACCTGCATCAAGGGCATGGCCGGCCGGTTGCGTCATGCTTGCACGCACAAACAGCGGCCGGTCGATGGAGAAGATGATGACGGGTTTTACCTTTTCCCTGGAGCAATTGCTGGCCGCCCCGCCGGAAGTGCGTCGCTGGGCCGAGCAGCAGATCGGCGCCGCTTTGGCCGAACTCAGCCGGCACCCGGCCTTGCGCGGCGGCGGCACCATCCTGCCTTATCACGCCGCCAGTGAATATCCCCTGCAGCGCATCGCCATGCAGCAGCCGCTGCTGACCAGCGCCGGCCGCGCCATGCCGCCCTTCGAGACGGCGCGCGCGGCCGAGATGGGCCATGCGCCGGCGGCGGGCGAGGCGGACGGGCACACCGGCGGTCAACAGAGTGCTCGCGCGCAAACCGGGCGCGAACCGGCGGGCGGCGAGAAAACGCTGGGCGACGGTGAGCAGCCGGTGGCGCCGTCGATTGCCGCCTGCGGCGCCGACGAGGCAGTCAAGCTCTTCAGCATGCTGCAGGAGGACCTGCCGACCGCCCAGGTCTTTTTCGAACTTGGGCGGGAAACGGCGACGAGCCTGCCGCAGCAGGAACTCTCCGTCTTCAGTATCGGCGATATCATGCGCCATGCGCGGCTCAGCGACGGGCGCCAGCTGCTCGGCTGCCTGAAGCGTATCAACCTCGCCTTCCAGCGGCTGCGCGGAGCCAGCGATCTCTCGCTCTTCGGCATCGATTCCAGCGGCTATCTCTATGTGCATGCGGCCACCCATCGCAGCATCCACCAGCTCTGGACCGATCTCCTGGCGCTGGAAGCGGAAAAGCATCCGGAACCGATCGTTCCCGCCAAGGCTTAACGGGTCGGCGCTGCAGGACGGCCCGGAAATATCGCGGCGGCCGTTGGCATGGATTGCCCGGTCAAGCCCACGGCTGTCCGGTTCAAATGCAGAGCGTTGACATCTTGGCTCGCGCTCGACTGGACAGCAGCACCCGCCGCCCAGGCCTAACGCAAATCAGGCCCAACGCCAACCACGCATCGCGCATTTCAGGCGTAGCGTGCCGGGCGTGCCGTTGCCTGGAAGGATTCCTGCCGGAAGGCGCGGCCGAGTTGGGTTGCCACGCGTTCGGCCTGGGCGGCGGGAATGCCGGCATAGCCTAGCACCAATCCCTGCAGCTGCCGGTGCTTGATGACATAGGCGGCGACGGCGGGGATCTGATGCCCGGCCGCTGACGCCGCGGCCATCAGCTTGCGGTCGTCATCGACGGCGCCGGCGGCGCGCGCTGCCGGCGGCGCCAGTTCCAGGGTCAGATGCAGCCCAGTCTCGACATCGTCCACGGCATGCAGATAGGGCGCGTGTTTTGCCAGCGCCGTTAATATCGCCGCACGGCGCTCGGCATAGCAGTGCCGCATGCGCCGGAGATGCGCGTCGAAATAGCCGCAATCGATGAAGCGCGCGACCGCCAGCTGGTTCAAGGCCGAGGCCGGGCCGTCGATCATGCGCTTGGCCTGGGCAAAGCGTTTCGCCGATCCCGCCGGCACCACCAGATAGCCGACACCGACCGAGGGGAAGAGGCTCAAGCCGAAATGCCCCACATGAATGGTCTTCCGCCCGTGCCGCAGGCGCTGCAGGCAGGGCAACCGCGTGCCGGGATCGAGGAGATCGCCGTCGAACTCGTCCTCGATCACCCAGGCATCGGCGCGGTCGGCCCAATCGGCCAGGGCGCGGCGGCGCGCCAGGCTCATGGCGCGGCCGCTGGGGAACTGGTGATGCGGCGTCGCATAGACGAGGCTCGCCTTGGGCGCCATCTGCCTGCCGTAATCAACATCGAGGCCTTGCGCGTCGACGGGGACGGGGACGATTTCCAGGCCGGCGGAAAGCATGGTGGCGCGCGTCTCGGTGCAGCCGGGATCTTCCATCCAGACCTGGTCGCCGGGATCGCTGATGACGCGGATGGCGAGATCGACCGATTGCAGCCCGCTGGTGGTGATGATCAC
>DATLIX010000192.1:0-17071 GCA_035539215.1 Dongiaceae bacterium
AATTCAGCCATGGTCGTTAACCCCGTCGTCTAAACCGTCGTCCGATCAATAGACCCGCTTCTTGGGCGGGATGGACTCAACTTCGTTGCTGAGCGGCTGCATATGCACCGGGCGATAGTCGATCTTCGGCTTACCGTCCTCGCCGCACCAGGCGATGGTGTGCTTCATCCACTTGTCGTCATCGCGCTCGGCAAAATCCTCGCGCGCATGGCCGCCGCGGCTCTCCTGGCGGTTATTGGCGGATTCGATCGAAACCACGGCCTGATAGAGCAGGTTGTCGAGTTCCAGCGTCTCCACGAGATCGCTGTTCCAGATCAGCGAGCGATCGCTGACGCCGATCCGGTCGCGCTTGCTCCAGATCGACTGGATCTTGTCGCAGCCTTCCTTCAAGGTCTGGCCGGTGCGGAAGACGGCGCAATCGTTCTGCATCACCTTCTGCATCTCCAGGCGCAGCTCCGCCGTGGGAATATCGCCCTTGGCATGGCGCGCCTTGTCGAGGCGGGTCAAAGCCAGTTCGCCGGCATTCTTCGGCATCGGCCGCGGATTCTCGTTCGGCTTAATGATTTCGGCGCAGCGGATCGCCGCCGAGCGGCCGAACACTACCAGATCGAGCAGCGAGTTCGAGCCCAGGCGGTTGGCGCCATGGACCGAGACGCAAGCCGCCTCGCCGATCGCCATCAGGCCGGGGATCACCTGATCCGGGTTGCCGTTCTTCAGGGTGACGACCTCGGCCCGGTAATTGGTCGGGATGCCGCCCATATTATAGTGCACGGTCGGCAGGACCGGGATCGGCTCACGGGTCACGTCGACGCCGGCAAAAATGCGCGCCGTCTCGGCGATGCCGGGCAGGCGCTCGTGAATGACCTTCGGATCGAGATGTTCGATATGGAGATGGATGTGGTCCTTGTTCGGGCCGACGCCGCGGCCTTCGCGGATCTCCATGGTCATCGCCCGGCTGACGACGTCGCGCGAGGCGAGGTCCTTGGCCGAAGGGGCATAGCGTTCCATGAAGCGCTCGCCGGCGGAGTTGGTGAGATAGCCGCCCTCGCCGCGCACACCTTCGGTGATCAGGCAGCCGGCGCCGTAGATGCCGGTCGGGTGGAACTGGATGAATTCCATGTCCTGCAGCGGCAGGCCGGCCCGCAAGGCCATGGCATTGCCATCGCCGGTGCAGGTATGGGCGGAGGTGCAGGAGAAAAAGGCGCGGCCATAGCCGCCGGTCGCCATCACCACCATCTTGGCATGGAAGCGATGGATGGTACCGTCATCGAGGTTCCACGCGACGACGCCGACACAGGCACCTTCGTCATCCATGATGAGGTCGATGGCGAAATATTCGACGAAGAATTCCGCCTGATGCTTCAGCGCCTGCTGGTAGAGGGTGTGCAAGATGGCGTGGCCGGTGCGGTCGGCGGCGGCGCAGGTGCGCTGGGCGATGCCCTTGCCGAAATGCGTGGTCATGCCGCCGAAGGGACGCTGATAGATCTTGCCGGCCTCGGTGCGGCTGAAGGGCACGCCGTAATGCTCCAGCTCGATGATCGCCGGCACCGCTTCGCGCACCATGTATTCGATGGCATCCTGGTCGCCCAGCCAGTCCGATCCCTTGACGGTGTCGTACATGTGCCAGCGCCAGTCATCCTCGCCCATATTGCCGAGCGAGGCGGAGATGCCGCCTTGCGCCGCCACGGTATGGCTGCGGGTCGGATAGACCTTGGAAATGCAGGCGGTCTTCAGGCCCTTCTCGGCCATGCCGAAAGTGGCACGCAGGCCGGCGCCGCCGGCGCCCACGACCACCACATCGTAGACGTGGTCGATGAAGGGATAGGCCGTGCCGTTGATGTTCGGGGCAGCCGTTTCTTTTGTCTCAGCCATGATCCGGTTCGATCCCGTTCAGAAATTCAGTGGCCAAAAGCGATGACCAGCAGCGAGATGATCGCCGCCATCGCCAGGGCAAAGCCGGCAAACTGCACCAGCACGATCAGCACCGTGCGCGGGCCATGCGAATGAATGTAATCCTCGATCACCACCTGCAGGCCGAGCACCGCATGATAGAACAAGGCGCCGATGAAGAGGATCATCACGCCGAGACTGATGGGCGAGCTCAGCCAATGCGTCACCGCCGCATGGTCGGCGCCGGTGATGAAGATCAGCGAGGCGATGAACCACAACGACAGCGGAATGAGGGCGATTGCCGTCAGACGCTGGCGCCACCAGTGAACCACGCCTTCCTTGGCGGAACCGAGACCGCGCGCGCGACCGAGTTCAGATCGCAATCCTCTTGCCTTTACCATTTCAGAGCGCCCCCCGCGCGACGTAGGCCAGCGCCCAGGCAAGCAAGGTCAGCACGACGGTGCCGATGATGGTGGCCCAGCCGCTGCGATAAACCGCCGGCAAGTCGAAGCCCCAGCCGGCATCCCAGGCAAGATGACGGATACCGTTGAAGAGATGATAGAAGAAAGCCAGGGTCCAGCCGAACAGGGCGAGGCGCCCGATCCAGGAACCGGCAATCGCCTGGGCGGTATCGAAGCTCTGCTCGCCCATTGCCGCCGCCGCCAGCCAGTAGACCAGGGCTAGCGTGCCGATCGACAGCACGACACCGCTGATGCGGTGCAGGATGGAGGTAACTGAGGTGAGCTGCGGCGTATAGATCTGTAGATGCGGCGATGTTGGTCGCGGATGGCTGGGCATGAATCACCCTGAAATGTCGTTACCACGGAGCGGTCGGCCTACACGCTACGGTGCAGTAGTTGATTTTCTGATAACGCTTTCGCAGTGCAGCGTCAACTTTTGGGCCATAGGCGGTCCGAGCGGTCCCTGCATGGCTGCTCCGCCGGAACCGACGCCGTCGCCTCTAGTTCCGACGCTTCATCAGCACAGTATAGTCCAGTTCCAGGACCAGATCGGCCGGTATTGCCGTCCCCTCGCCGCCGGGAAAGTCGGCGCAGAGATGATCCTTGGCGGCGCGGGTCTTGAGGCGTAGCGCCCCGACATCGCCGCGTCCAGGGAATTCGATGCGCTCGATCACCTCGCTCCAGGCATAGATGGTGTCGCCGGCGAAACTGGGATTGAGATGCCGGCCGCCATTGATGGCCAGCAGCTTGAAGGCCGGCGCCAGGCCATTGAAGCTCAGCGCCCGCGCCAGGCTGATGATATGGCCGCCATAGATCAGGCGCCGGCCGAAGCGGCCTTTCGACTCGCTGTGCTGATTGAAATGCACCTTGGCATTGTTCTGATAGAGGCGGGTCGCGGTCATATGATCGCTTTCCTCCAGCGTCATGCCGTCGACATGATCGATGCGCTCGCCCACCGCGTAATCGTCCCACAGATGCGGCTGGCCGATCAGCGCCGCGTCATAGCGGGTGAGATCGAGACCGGCCGGCAGATGGAAATCCGTGACGGCGACGCTCTCCGGCAGGTCCGGCACCTTTGCTTCCGGCGCCGGCGATGCCTTGTCGCGCTTGCGCACCATGACCCAGCGCACGTAATCGAGCACCACCTCCTGACGCTGATTGCGGCCGATGGAATGCACGTAGACGACGCCGCTTTCGCCGTTGGAGTTCTCCTTGAGGCCGATCACCGTCGAGCGGGCCGACAGGGTATCGCCGGGAAAGACCGGCACGCCGAACTTGCCGTTGGCATAGCCGAGATTGGCGATCGCATTGAGCGAGATGTCGGCAACGGTGCGGCCAAACACCAGATGGAACAGCAGCAGGTCATCGACAGGTGCGCGGGGCAGGCCAAGCGACTGGGCCAGCGTTTCCGCGCTGGGCACGGCGAAGCGCGATCCGGTGAGACCGATATAGAGCGCCACATCGCCCATGGTGACGGTGCGGGGTACCGCATGCACGATCTCCTGGCCGAGACGAAAGTCCTCGAAGTAATTGCCTGGATTGGTCTTCATCGCGCCGCCCGCTCTCCCTCATGCTGCAGCGCAGCAGGGTAGCGGCAGGCCGCCCGGATGCGCAAGTCATGTGACCGCAAACATTCCGTGAGTACCGTGGCCGGTCTGGGCAGGATTGGGGACGTCGCGACCCGTGGAAATTGTCTGGCGACAAGTTCGCAGTTCTCCGATCCCGGAGCTGCGTGGCATGGTGGGAGCTTCCGCATCACGAGTCGCGTTTCATGAATATTCTTTCGATCCAGTCCCAGGTCGTCTATGGCCATGTCGGCAATTCGGCAGCCCTCTTCATCCTGCAGCGGCTCGGCCATGACACCTGGAGCATTCCAACCACCTTGTTCTCCAATCATCTGGCGCGGCCGAGCTGGACGGGGCGGGTTCTGCACCGGGACGATATCGCCGCACTGATCGATGGTCTGTCGCAGCTGGGCGTGCTCGACCGGCTGGACGCGCTGGTGACGGGCTATCTCGGCGACCCCGGTAACGTGCCGATCATCGCCGAACTGATCGACAAGCTGCGCCGCGGCCGACCGGGCTTTATCTATGCCTGCGATCCGGTGATGGGCGATGACGGCGCACTCTATGTCAAACCGGCATTGGCCGATGCGATCGCCGCCGAACTGGTCGGCCGCGCCGACATCCTGACGCCCAACCAGTTCGAGCTGCAGCGCCTGAGCGGCATGGCGCTTGGCGACCAGGCGTCGACCATTGCCGCTGCCAAAGCCCTGCACGACCGGCACGGCATCGCCAATGTCATCGCCACCGGTGTCGTCGACCCGGCCGCACCGGATGAGATCGCCGCACTGGCGGCGACTGCCGATGGCGTGTGGCGGGCAAGCGGCCGGCGCATCGCGGTGCCGGCGTCGGGCGCCGGCGACAGTTTCGCCGCCCTGCTGCTCGGCCACTATCTGCGGCACAAGAACCTGCCGCAGGCCTTGGCAGCCGCGGTTGCCGGCGCCAGCGCCATCTTCGCCGCCACCGCCGCCGCGCATAGAGACGAGCTGGCGATCATCGGCAGCCAGGAGATCTGGGCCAATCTGCCTGATAATATGGCGAGCAGGATCGGCTGAGCGTCGATGGTTTCCAAATATGGAAAGGCCCGCATATAGCGGGCCTTTCTTCATTCGCACTTTCTCGCTGTGCTGCAGCCCGCCGGTGACAACGGACTCGTTCGGCGATGGGCTTACGCGGCCTTCTTGGCGAGGTGCTTTTCGACCAGCACTTCGGCGATCTGCACGGCATTGAGGGCGGCACCCTTGCGCAGGTTGTCGGAGACGCACCAGAAGTTAAGACCGTACGGCACCGTCGGGTCCTTGCGCAGGCGGCTGATGAAGACGGCATCCTCGCCGGCACATTCCTGCGGCGTCACATAGCCTTCATCGACACGGTGATCGATCACCGTGATGCCCGGCGCATCGCGCAGGGCGCTGCGCGCCTCTTCTTCCGAGATCGGCCGCTCGAATTCGACATTTATCGCTTCCGAATGGCCGATGAAAATCGGCGCACGCACGCAGGTCGCCGTCACCGGGATGCTGGGATCGAGAATCTTGCGCGTCTCGACCTGCATCTTCCATTCTTCCTTGGTGTAGCCGTCATCCATGAAGATATCGATATGCGGGATGAGGTTGAAGGCGATCTGCTTGGTGAACTTCTTGTGCTCCACCGGGCCGTTCATGTAGATCGCCCGGGTCTGGTTGAAGAGCTCATCCATGCCTTCCTTGCCGGCACCCGAGACCGACTGATAGGTCGCCACGACGACGCGCTTGATCTTGGCGAGATCATGCAGCGGCTTCAGCGCCACCACCATCTGGATGGTCGAGCAATTCGGGTTGGCGATGATGCCGCGCTTCTTGTAACCGGCGATCGCCTGCGGATTGACCTCCGGCACCACCAGCGGCACGTCGGGGTCCATGCGGAAATGCGAGGTGTTGTCGATCACCACGGCGCCGGCCGCGGCGGCCTTCGGCGCGAAGGCGGCGGAGACCTTGGCGCCCGGCGAGGAGAGGACGATATCGACGCCCTTGAAGTTGTAGGTATCGAGGCGCTGGATCTTCAGCACGTCGTCTTCGCCGAAGGATACTTCACTGCCGGCGGAACGCTCGGAAGCGAGGGCGACGACCTCGCTCACCGGAAAATCGCGCTCGGCCAGGATCGACAGGATTTCCCTGCCGACATTGCCGCTGGCGCCGACTACTGCCACTTTGTAAGCCATCATGTCCTCTCATCAATCAAAACGCATATAAAGAAAAAGGCCGCATCAAGCGGCCTTCGGTTCAATCCCTGTAGCCGCAATGCCTCAGCCGCCGGTGGTTTTCCCGGTAGTGGTCGTGGTCGCGGTAGTGGGCATCTCACTGCCCGAAGCGTCGCTCTGCGCGGAAGCCGTCGCCGCATGATAGCCGCAAGCGGAGGCCGTCGTCGCCGTCAAGGCCACGCCGAAAACCACCGCGATCATGAGAGCTGCAAATTTCATTTTCCGCACCTCCACTTGGAAATCCAAGGAAGCTAACCAAAACACCATATACCCCGCCCGCCCCGCTGTCGAGTCGTAACGTCAACTCGCCGGGAAACCCGGCGAATCGCCGGGCTTATTAACCATGCAGCCGGCTCAGCGCACCGAGACGATACGGAACGGCCGGGTGACCCCGTCATGTTCGGTGATCGAGACATATTCGCCCGGCACGAAATGGTGGCGATCGAAATGGAAGGCCGGCTCGTCATCCGTGGCGCCGGGCTCATAGGAAAACACCCAGCGGTCATGGCCGAGATGCAGCAGGGCCCCGCTTTGCGTCTTCTCACCCGCCCAGAAGCGATGCACCCGGCATTTGTCCTTATGCTGCTTGAAGGTTGTGAGATCGAGATGACCATCGGCGCTCAGCGGCGCGGTGAATTCATAGCCGCATTGGGTATTGCCCTCGGGATATTCGGCGGTGCGCGCCAGTTCGAGGCGGATGGTCCGCAAGCTGGCGGCGTTCTCTTGTATCGACATCTTGGTCTCTCCGTCAGTGCGCCAGCAGAACCGGCAGGCCGGCATGATGAATCATGTCGCGGGTGACGCCACCCAATACCATCTGCCGCAGGCGCCCATGCGAATAGGCCCCCATCACCAGCAGGCCGGCTTGCTGTTCGGCCGCGGCCTGCAACAGCCGCTGGGTCGTGCCGCCTTCCTTGGCGATCTCGGCCACCTGTGCCTCGATACCCTGCCAGCCGAGATAGCGTACCAGCTCGACGGCGGCGTTTTCGTTGTTGCCCTCCGGCACGCTGGCAACCCGGACATGAGCGCAGCCGGGCAAGAGGTCGAGCAGCGATTGCACCGCCCGCACGCCCTCGATGCTGCCGTTCCAGGCAATCAGCGCCGTGCCCGAACTGATCGCCGCCAGGGCGCCTTCGGAGAGCGACTTCGGCACCAGCAAGGCGGGCCGGCCGGCGGCGAACAGGACGTCTTCCAGCTGGATCGCCATCAGCGAATAGTCGTCGTCCTGGTCAGGCCGGGCGAAGACGATGAGATCGGTCAGCCGCGAGTGGATGATCAGGGGATCGCGGATCAGCTCCTGTTCCTGCTCGCTGACGAATTGCGTCGATACGCTGCCATTGGCGACCGGTGGCAGTTCCGCCTGAGTGAGGCTGTGGTCGCGGACCCATTTCTCGAATGTGGTGCGCGCCGCTTTCGCCAAGGTTTCGCTATGGCGCCGGGTAACATCCGCCGCCTCGGCGATGGCAAAGCCGACACCGACCAGCATCGGTGTCGATTGCAACGGATCGGCGACCACATGCAGCGCCTCGATATGGGCGCCGTGCGGCTTGGCGACCGCCAGGGCCGCATCCAGGGCCGGTCGGTCAGTGTCAATGCCCAGCAGGGGAACCAGGATATGTTTCAGGCTCATGATCGCTCCTCTCTCGACATCTCATGCTCTCGGTTTTCTTGGTCGCAAGGCTAGCGGGGTGAACTCCAGCCCGCTTTGCGACAGATCAAGAGCGTAACGAGCCGGGAAGCAAGTCAGCAGCAAACAGCCGGCTCACCATTCCGTGAGCCGGCTGTCATTTTAGCACATAGATCCGTGGAGCGGCGACCGATCCGCGCCGCGCCGCGCCCCCGAACGGCGAAAATCAGGCCGCCAGCTTGTCGAGCGTCTTCAGGATCTCATCGCCCATCTGTGTGGTCGAGACCCGGGTACAGCCCGCCGCCATGATGTCACCGGTACGGAAGCCGCTGGCGACGACCGTCTTAGCCGCATTGTCGAGCAGATCCGCTTCCTTCGAAAGATCGAAGGAATAGCGGAACATCATCGAGAGGCTGAGGAGGCAGGCCAGCGGATTGGCGAGATCCTTGCCGGCGATATCCGGCGCCGAGCCATGTACCGGCTCGTAGAGCGCGCGTCGCTTGCCGGTGGCACCGGCGGCACCCAGCGAGGCCGAGGGCAGCATGCCGAGCGAGCCGGTCAGCATGGCGGCGCAATCACTGAGGATATCGCCGAACAGATTGTCGGTGACGATGACGTCGAACTGCTTGGGCTGGCGCACCAGCTGCATGGCGCAGTTGTCGGCATACATATGGCTGAGTTCGACGTCCTTGTAATCGGCATGCAGCTTGGTCACTTCCTCGCGCCACAGCACGCCGCTTTCCATCACATTGGCCTTTTCGACCGAGCACAGTTTGCGGCTGCGCTTCTGCGCGAGCTCGAAGGCGACGCGCGCCACGCGCTGGATTTCATGGGTGGTATAGACCTGGGTGTTGACGCCCCGGCGTTCGCCATTCGGCAAGGTCTCGATGCCGCGCGGCGAACCGAAATAAACGCCGCCCGTCAATTCGCGCACGATCATGATGTCGAGGCCCCTGACCAGTTCGGTCTTCAGGCTCGAGGCTTCGGCCAGCGCATCGAAGACCAAAGCCGGGCGCAGATTGGCGAACAGCTCCATATCCTTGCGCAGGCGCAGCAGGCCGCGCTCGGGCTTGATCTCGAAGGGCAGGTTGTCCCATTTCGGACCGCCGACGGCGCCCAGCAGCACGGCATCGGCCTGCATCGCCTCGTTCATCGTCTCGTCGGTCAGCGGCACGCCATGCTTGTCGATCGCGCAGCCGCCGACCAGCCCGTCGGCGACGTCGAAGCGCAGCGCCTGGTTCTTTTCAAACCACGTCACCACCCGCTTCACCTGGGTCATCACTTCGGGGCCGATGCCGTCGCCGGCCAGAATCAGCAGCTTCTTGTTGTTTGCCATGATGTCGATCGCTTTCGGAAATCAAAGAGACCCGGATGAAACCCGCGGCCTGACCGTGGTCGGATGGAAGAACGGCCGGCCGGCTTGACGCCGGACCGGCCGTTCGATGACTGCAGCCCGTTACCAGAGCCAGGGCTGGCTGAGCTTGTTCTTGTTTTCGAAGGTGTCGATGAACGGCGCCTTCTGCTGGGTAAGGCCGATATCGTCGAGGCCGTTGAGCAGGCAATGCTTGCGGAAGGGATCGATATCGAACTTGATCACGCCGCCATCGGGGCCGCGCAGTTCCTGCTTTTCCAGATCGACGGTGATCACCGCATTGGCGCCGCGATTGGCGTCGTCCATCAGCTTGTCCACTTCTTCCTGCGGCAGCTGGATCGGCAGAATGCCGTTCTTGAAGCAGTTGTTATAGAAGATGTCGGCAAAGCTCGGCGCGATGACGCAGCGGATGCCGAAATCGAGGAGCGCCCAGGGCGCGTGCTCACGCGAGGAGCCGCAGCCGAAATTCTCGCCGGCGACCAGGATCTCCGCCTTGCGATAAGCCGGCTTGTTGAGCACGAAATCGGGGATTTCCTTGCCCTCCGGCGTGTAGCGCATCTCGTCGAACAGATTCTTGCCGAGCCCGGTCCGCTTGATGGTCTTCAGGAACTGCTTGGGGATGATCATGTCGGTATCGACATTGATCATCGGCAGGGGAGCGGCAACACCGGTCAATAGATTGAATTTCTGCATAATTCTCGACTCGCTTAAGGCCGCTGCCGGCGCCGCGCGGGGCTGGCTGGGATGGTTTCCGGCAGAATCGCTGGTTTTATGTCATGCGACCGGGAGCGAGACAAGCCTGGAAGTCGCGCCCCCGGGGTATAGGAGAGGCGTCACAGACACATGAAAGGAAGCGGCCGGCCAGGCGGCGGCAAGCTGGAACCGACTAGGCCGCAGCCGCCAGCAGGGGGATGGCCAGGGTAAAACGCGCCCCGCCGCCCGGATTGTCATCGACGGTCAGGCTGCCGTGATGCAGGGCGGCGATGCGTTGGGCGATCGCAAGGCCGAGGCCGGAATTGCCGGACCTGCTGCGATCGGCGCGCCAGAAACGGTTGAACAATTTATTCTTTTCGCCGGCCGGAATGCCGGGACCGCGATCGGAGACGGCAACCGTGCCGGAGCCGTCCAGCACCAATTCGACCTCGGTGCCTTCCGCCGTATAGCGCAGCGCATTTTCGGTCAGGTTGCGCAGCGCCTGGTAGATCGCGTCGGGATTGCCGCGCACCAGGATCGGGTGATCGGCGCCGGTGACGGCGATCCCGCGCTTGTGGCTGAAGGCATAGGGCGCCAGCAGGGCCGCCAGTTCCTTGCTGATCGCCGCCAGATCCGCCGTGTCGTGCGGCTGGATGGTCAGCGCTTCCAGCTGCGCCACGGTGGTCATTTGCCCGACCAGCCGCGTCATGCGATCGACATCGGCGCGCAACGGTTTCAACTGCGCATTGGCGCCGAGACTGTCGAGGTGCACGGCGAGGATGGCAAGCGGCGTGCGCAGTTCATGGGCGGCATCGGCAAGGAATTCGCGCTGGATGCGGAAGCCCTCGTCGAGCCGCTTGAGCGCCGCATTGATGGTCTGCACGGGCAGCAGCAATTCGGTCGGCAGGCCTTCGGTCGGCAAGCGCAGATCGGTGCGCAAGGGCCCGATCGCCTCGGCATAACGTTGCAGGCGCTGCAGCGGAGCCAGCGCACCGCGCAGCGTATAGGTCAGCACCCAAAGCAGCACCAGGGCCATGGGAATGGCGAAAGGCAGGAATTCGCCGAGCCATTCCTGCAGCAGCGCATCCAGCCCGGCCTTGGTGGCGCTTGGCCGGGCGCTGACTTGAATGACCAGGGACTGGTTGCCGACAGTGGCCCCGCTGACCAAGGTGAAAAGCCGCTTTTTCATCGGCTGGCCGTTCTTCCATGGCCGCTGGATGAAGAAGCTGCTGATGCCGCTTTCGGCATTGGCGCTGCCGAGCGGCAGTTGCTGCACCACGTCAAGATCCTTGCCGCCCTGCAGCACGACATTGCCGGCGGTATCGCGCACGATATAGGAGATGTGATGGTCCACCGCATCGGCGTCCATCTTCCAGGAGCCGTCGGCCTGGTGGTGCAATCCGGCCTGCAAGGCACGCATGTTCTGCTGCAGGTCTTCGTAGAGGATATCGCTGTCGGCGCTGCGGAAAACCAGAAAGAGGACGGCACCGACCAGCAGGCAGAACGCGATGCAGACGATGCTGACCCGCGTCACCAGCCTCGATTGCAGCGACTGATTGAACAGGAGACGACGAAAGCGGCCCATCACAGTCCTGCTCTCGTCGCCGCCCATGGTCCCATGAACCGTGGTTTCATGATCCGTCATGCGTCCCGCTGGCCAAGGAGGCCTTCCCAAAAGGCGCTGTCAGCTCGGCTCCATCACCATATAGCCAACGCCGCGCACGGTATGCAGCTGAATATCGGCGCCGCTGGCCATCAGTTTCTTGCGCAGGCGTGACACCAGGACTTCAAGCGCATTGGTGCCGACTTCATCGTCAAAGCCGTAGATCCCGTCTTCGATCATGTTGCGGTTAACGACGTTGCCCGGGCGACGCAGCAGGATCTCCAGCAAGGCCAGCTCGCGCCGTGTAACGGCGGCGCGCTTGCCGTCGACCAGCAGGGAAGGCCCGGTGGTATCGAGCGTCACATTGCCGAGATTGAGCTGGACGCCGAGGGCGGCGCCGGGGCGGCGCAGCAGGGCCTTGATGCGCGCGATCAGCTCTTCCATGGCGAAGGGCTTCACCATGTAGTCGTCAGCGCCGTGATTGAGGCCCTCGACCCGGTCGCTGAGCCCGTCCCGGGCGGTCAGCACCAGGATCGGCGTCTGGTCGGCGGCGGCCCGCCGCCGGTCGATGAGATCGACGCCGTTACCGTCCGGCAGGCCGAGATCCAGGATCACGGCATCGAAGCGGGCACCGGCCAGGGCGGCATCGGCACCGGCCAGATCCGCGACGCGGTCGACAGTGAAATTGGCGTCGCGCAGGGCTTTTTCCAGAAACTCGGACAGACGGTCGTTATCTTCGACGAGGAGCAGTCGCATGGTGTTTTCTCTCTATCAGGCCAATCCACCGCACCCCCGGACGATTGGAAACTGACAGGAACATAAAAACATCCCCTGTCAGCAATCTTACAGAAATTACGAAAATTCGCCAGGCCGCACTGGCCGCGGATAATGACGCTTCACAGTAACTGCTTTATTCCAAAGAAAAACCACCCGCACGCGAGGCGCCGGGTGGCTCTTCGTCCTGCCACGCCGGGCAGTAAAGTCTGTCAGCTGGGATTCAGGCGAGCTTACGCACATCCGCGAGATGGCCGGTGATCGCCGCAGCCGTTGCCATGGCCGGGCTCATCAGATGGGTGCGGCCGCCGCGGCCCTGCCGGCCCTCGAAATTGCGGTTCGAGGTCGAGGCGCAGCGTTCGCCCGGCGACAGGCGATCCGGATTCATGGCAAGGCACATCGAGCAGCCCGGTTCGCGCCAGTCGAAGCCGGCTTCGATCAGGATCCTGTCGAGGCCTTCCTCTTCGGCCTGGGCCTTCACCAGGCCGGAGCCCGGCACCACCATGGCGTTCACGTGCGACGCCACCTTCTTGCCCTTGGCAAGGGCGGCAACGGCGCGCAGGTCTTCGATACGGCCATTGGTGCAGGAGCCGATGAAAACACGATCGACCTTCACATCGGTCAGATTGGCACCCGGCGTCAGGCCCATATAGTCGATCGCGCGCTGCATCGCCTTGCGCTTGGTCTCGTCGCTGAGTCCGGCCGGATCCGGCACCTTGGCGGTGATCGGCAGCACGTCTTCCGGGCTCGTTCCCCAGGTCACCTGCGGCACGATATCGGCGGCATTCAAGGTCACTTCGACATCGTATTTGGCGCCCGGATCGGAGGGCAAGGTCTTCCAGAAGGCGACTGCCTGTTCGAAAGCCCCGGCCTTCGGCGCCTGCGGCCGGCCCTTGATGTAGTTGAACGTCGTCTCGTCGGGCGCGATCAGGCCGGCACGCGCGCCCGCCTCGATCGACATGTTGCAGATCGTCATGCGGCCTTCCATGGAAAGGTCGCGGATCGCCGTGCCCGCATATTCGATCACATAGCCGGTGCCGCCGGCGGTGCCGATCTTGCCGATGATGGCAAGGATCAGATCCTTGGCGGTGACGCCGACCGGCAGATCGCCTTCGACCGAGATGCGCATGTTCTTCGCCGGACGCTGGATCAGCGTCTGGGTCGCCAGCACATGCTCGACTTCCGAGGTGCCGATACCGAAGGCAAGCGCCCCGAAGGCGCCGTGGGTCGAGGTGTGCGAATCGCCGCAGACGATGGTCATGCCGGGCTGGGTGAAACCCTGTTCCGGGCCGATGATATGGACGATGCCCTGGCGGGGATCGTTCATCTTGAAATAGGTGATGCCGAAGTCGGCGCAATTCTGCTCCAGGGTTTCCACCTGGATGCGGCTTTCCTCTTCGACGATCCCCTTGGAGCGATCGCTGGTCGGCACATTGTGATCGGCCACCGCCAGGGTCGCCTGCGGCCGATGCACCCGGCGGCCGCTGGTGCGCAGGCCTTCGAAGGCCTGCGGGCTGGTGACCTCATGCACAAGATGACGGTCGATATAGATCAGGCAGGTGCCGTCATCCTGACGGTGGACCAAGTGGTTTTCCCAAATCTTATCGAACAGCGTCTTCGCTTGCGCCATGGCGGCCACGTCCTTGATCGTTACTGCTTGCGACAGACGAACGGCGATGTCGGCCCCGTTCCTCTGTCGCACCTCATCAGGCGATCAGCCGACCGCCGGGCTGAACCCGGCCATCGGCCGTCGCGTTACCAGTATCGCCGCAGCGCCGCGGGCAAAGCTGCCCGGCCGGCGCCGTATCGGCAATCTTACTCGCTCGCCGCCGTAGTCGTCGTCGGACGTTCCGAAGCGCGCTCGGTGATACGCGCCGCCTTACCGCGCAGACCGCGCAGGTAATAGAGCTTGGCACGACGAACGTCGCCACGACGGACCAGTTCCACGCTCACGAGACGCGGGCTGTAGAGCGGAAACACGCGCTCCACGCCTTCGCCGTAGGAGATCTTCCGCACGGTGAACGAGGAATTGAGACCGGCATTCTTGCGGCCGATGCAGACGCCTTCGAAAGCCTGAACGCGCTCCCGGTCACCCTCGACCACCTTCACGTTGACCTTCACGGTATCGCCCGGGCCGAACTCCGGCAGCTTGGAAGCCGCCGCCAGCTTAGCAACTTGATCCTTCTCGAAATCATGCAATGTCGTCATGACACAGTTCCTTCCTTGTAATAACCAACCGGCCGTGGATCTGGCAGCACCCACAAACCGGTAACCAATCAGCCTTGCTGTCCCGAACCTTTCGGGCCGGCTTGGCGTTTCTCATAAGCCGCCCATAAATCGGGCCGCCGCGATCGCGTTACCTCTTCGGCCTGGCGCAAGCGCCAGTCCTTGATCTTTTCGTGGTGCCCGCTTAGCAGGATCTCGGGCACCGGGCGGTCCTGCCAGACGGCGGGCCGCGTGTAATGGGGATATTCCAGCAATCCCCGTTCGAAACTCTCTTCATCCAGGGTCTCGGCCGCCCCCATCACGCCGGGGATCAGCCGCACCACCGCATCCATCAGGGCGATCGCCGCCGGCTCGCCGCCGGATAAAACGAAATCGCCCAAACTCACTTCCATCAGCCCGCGCGCCTCGATGACGCGCTCGTCCAATCCCTCGTAGCGGCCGCAGACGAGGACGCAGCCCGGCCCCGCCGCCAGTTCCTCCACCAGGGCCTGGTTCAGCACCCGGCCCCGCGGACTGAGATAGATCGCCGGACCGACCGGCTCTCCCTCTCGTTCCGGCTGCAGGGCCGCGGCCAAAGCCGCATCCACCACATCCGGCCGCATCACCATGCCGGCGCCGCCACCGAAGGGCGTGTCGTCCACCGTGCGATGCTTATCCGTGGCGAAACCACGGATATCCATCACTTCGAGACGCCACATGCCCCGCTCCAGCGCCTTGCCGGCGAGACTCTGGCCGAGACTGCCCGGAAACATGTCCGGAAACAGCGTCAGAACCCGAGCCCGCCATGAGGGCTTCTCAGCCGTCACGGCCGCTGCACCTCTTCGGCCACTTCGGCGCCTGCCGCTTCCGCGTCTTCATCGGCCGGCCGCACCGGCGTTTCGAAGAAGTCGGCCGGCAGGGCCACCGTCAGCAGACCCGCCTTCAGATCGACTTGCGGCACGAAGGCCTTGGCAAATGGCAGATCGAAGGCACCCTTGGCGCCGCCTTCCACCATCAGCACATCGCCGGCGCCGTAATTGGCGACATCGGCCACGCGGCCCAGTGAGGCGCCCGCCTCATCCTGCACCGCGAGACCGATGAGATCAGCGAGATAGAACTCGTCCGGATCATCGGCCTGCGGCAGCTGCGTGCGCGCGACATAGAGCCTCTGGCCTTTCAGCGCTTCGGCGGCATTGCGATCGGCAATGCCCTGGATGCGACCGACCAACACGTCCTTCCCCGTCTCGGCTGTCTTGCCGGAGAGACTGAAATCGAAGCGACGCCGTCCGCTCTCATCGAAGAGCGGACCATAGGCGGCAATCGACGCCGGCTCAGCGGTGAAGGACTTCACCTTCACCTCGCCTTTGACGCCATGCGCACCAGTGATCGCACCGACCAGGACCATGTTGTTCGTATCCGCAGCCATGAAGCCGACGAAACCGAAGAGCCAGAACCGACTGAAGCCGCTTAGGCTTCAGCGGACTTCGCGGCAGCTTCAGCAGCGGCCTTGGCGCGTTCCTGGGCCTTCGCCTTCGGCGCGCTCTGCTTCGGCTGTTCGCGGCGCTTCGGCGCCTCGGCCAGGCCGAGCTTGTTGAGGAACAGGGCCACGCGATCGCTGGGGGTCGCGCCGACCTTCAGCCAATGCTGCGCACGCTCGGTATTCAGGATGACGCGGTTCGGATCGTCCTTGCCCAGCATCGGATTGTAGGTGCCGATCTTCTCGACGAACTTGCCGTCGCGGGCAAAATGCGATTCGGCAACGACGATGCGGTAGAACGGACGCTTCTTGGCGCCACCGCGCGCCAGACGGATCTTCAACGACATATTAGGTAGTCTCCTTTCAGGTCGTATCTCAAAAATTCAGTCACTGTTCGTCACGATCCCGGTTGGCGACAGACCGCTTCGATCTTGTTGCCATCGGGGTCGAATGCAAAGGCGCCGTAGTAATCGGCGTGATAATGCGGGCGCAGGCCGGGCTTGCCATTGTCGGCACCGCCGGCGCTGATCGCCGCCGCATGGAAAGCGTCGACCGCGGCGCGGCTCCGCGCCGAGAAAGCGATATGCGTGCCGCCGCGACGATTGGCCTCCGGATTGATGTAATCCGGCACACCGATCCAGAAGGACGCGGCCGCGCCTGCTTCACCATAGCCATGCGCCACCAGGCCCTGGCCGGGAAGGTCGATGTCGAGCACGCGCGCCTGATCCAGCGCAGTCAGCACGCGATCATAGAAGGCCCGCGCCTTGCCGAGATCCGAGACGCCGACCGAAACGTGATCGATCATTTCTTGCCTCCGATGCCCGGAAAGCCGCCCGGAAATCCACCCGGCATGCCGCCGCCGCCCATGCCACCACCCATCGGCGGCAGACCGCCGCCACCCTTCATGAGGCCGGCGAGGCCGCTGCGCATCAGGCCTTTCTTACCCAGCTTGCTGACCTGCTTCATCATGCGGGACATGTCCATATGCTGCTTCAGCAGCTTGTTGACGTCCTGCACCTGCACGCCGGCACCCTTGGCGATGCGGTTCTTGCGCGAGGCCTTGATGAGGTCGGGATTCTTGCGCTCCTTCGGCGTCATCGATTCGATGATGGCGATGGTGCGCTTGACGATCTTGTCGTCGACCTTGCCCTCGAGCTGTTTCTGCATTTTA
>DATLIX010000193.1:0-47652 GCA_035539215.1 Dongiaceae bacterium
CATCCCACCTTCCCCCTTCCCGGATCGGCGTCGTCGCCCCGACCATCGGCGATGACGAACGGCAAGACGGGGAGTGGATCGCCAGGAGGGACGTAGACATGCGCCTCGTCAGAAATTCAGCCACCTCGCGACAATTCGACAATGCCCCTGCCGGCGTGGCGGCGAAATCCGGCACACAGCTCGCGGGACAAGGCGGCTTCGACGCAATGCCCAACGGGCCAATCGGCCGCCCAGCAGCACATGGTTCACAGCCAATGATCACCGCCCGCAATGTCATCATCAGCTATCCCGGCACACGGAGCGGCCCCGCCGTCATCGACGGGGTCGACCTGGCGATCGGCGCGGGCAGCATCGTTTCCCTGATCGGTCCCTCGGGTTGCGGCAAGAGCACCCTGCTGAAAGCCATGGCCGGTCTCGTCGCGCCAACGCAGGGGCAGATCGAGGTTGCCGGAACCTCTGCCGCCGCCACGGCACAGCGCCGGCTGGTCGGCCTGGTCTTCCAGGAAGCCAATCTCCTGCCCTGGAAGAGCGCCCTCGAGAATGCCGCCTTTCTGCTGCAGGTCTCCGATCGCTCCGTTTCGCGCAAGGAGGCCCATGAACGCGCGGCGGACAACCTCAAACTGGTCGGTCTCGGGCACGCGCTGCAGAAGCTGCCCTCGCAGCTCTCCGGCGGCATGCGCCAGCGCGTCTCGATCGCCCGCGCCCTCACGCTCAATCCCCAGATCCTGCTGATGGACGAGCCGTTTGGAGCGCTCGATGCCATCACGCGCGAGGAGATGAGCTATCTGATGCTGGATATCTGGGAGCGCACACAGAAGACCATCGTGCTGGTGACCCACTCGATCGACGAGGCCGTCCTGCTGTCGCACGACGTCCATGTCATGGGCGCGCATCCCGGCCGCATTATTTGTTCGATCACCGTGCCGCTTGGTTTTCCCCGCAACAACGCGAGCTTCGCCGATCCGCGGTTCCGCGAGACCGAGATGCTGTTGCGCGACCGCCTGATCGAAAGCCATGGAGGCCGTGGCGGTACGGCCTCGGCGGAGGAACGCAAATGACAATGGCCGTGACCGAGAAAGCCGCCCGGAGCCATGAATTCGCCACCCAGATCATCCGACTGGCACCCGGCGCCGTCCTGCTTGCCGTAGTGCTTATCCTGTGGGAAGCGGCGATCCGGCTGTTCAGTGTCTCGCTCTTCGTCTTGCCGGCGCCATCGGACATCGCCGGTGCGCTGGTCACCAATGCAGCGACGCTGGCAGCTGCCACGTTGGTCACGGCGAAAGAAGTGCTGATCGGCTTCGCCCTGGCGGTGATAGTCGGCATTGCCCTTGCCTTGCTGATCGTTCGCTTCCGACTGCTCGGCCGCGCGCTTTATCCGCTGATCGTGCTGTTCCAGACGGTCCCAAAGGTGGCGCTCGCGCCGATCTTCATTCTCTGGTTCGGCTATGACCTCGCCCCCAAGGTGATCCTCATCATGGTCATCGCGTTCTTTCCGGTGACGCTGGACATGCTGGCAGGGTTGCAATCGGTCGAGCAATCCTTCGTCTCGCTGATGCGGTCGGTGGGTGCCCGCGACAACGACGTCATGCTGCATGTCCGCATCCCCCATGCGCTGCCGCATCTGATGGCCGGCATGAAGGTGGCGATCACCTTCAGCGTCATCGGCGCCATCGTCGGTGAGTTCGCCGGCGCTTCGGCCGGACTCGGCTATGTCATCCAGTTCGCATCGACCCAGCTCGATACCCCTATGGTCTTCGCCGCTTTGGTGGTGGTTTCCGTCGTCGGCGTCGTCTTCTACTACCTGATCGAAATGCTCGAGCATCTGCTCGTTCCCTGGGCGCCGAAGTTCGACGCAGCCAACCGCATCTGACCCACATCAATCGTTATCTCAAACGGAGGGACACCCATGTTTCGCACCCACTTCTCGGCCGGCATCCTGGCGCTCGGCCTGATCGGTTCCGCCCTCGGCGGCACCCTCGGCCTGGCCGGGGGCAGCAGCGCGGCCCAGGCAGCCGATGACGTCAAGGTCCAGCTGGACTGGGTCGTGCGTGGCGATCATGCGATGTTCTTCGTCGCTAAGGAAAAAGGCTATTTTGCCGCCAACGGCATCAATGTAACCGAAATCCGCAAAGGCACGGGCTCGCCCGACGCCCTGCGCCTGGTGGCAAACGGCAATGCCGATTTCGGCTTCGGCGATCTGCCGACTTTGGTGGTTACCCGCTCGCAAGGCCTACCGGTCACCGCGATTGCCGCCGTCAACCAGCGCAGCCCGCTGGCGATGATCTCACTGGCGAAGCACAAGACTCTGAACAGTCCCGCCGACCTCAAGGGGCTCAATATCGGCATTCATCCCGCCGGCTCGACCTATATCTTCTTCAAGGCATTGCTCGCGGCGAACGGAATGAGCGAAAAAGATCTGACCGAAAGCTCGGTCTCGCCGCCCTATGAGAACTATCTGCTGCTCGGCCGGGTCGATTCCGTGCCGGGCTATATCGACGCCGAAGTGCCGGAGCTTGAAGCAAAGGCCGGCGGCCCCGGCTCGCTCAGCGTCATGCTGGGCTCGAAATTCGGCTATGACGTCTATGGCTCCGGCCTTTTCACCTCGGAAAAGATCGTCAAGGAGAAACCCGATCTCGCCAAGCGTTTCGTCGCCGCCTATCTGAAGGCCTTCGCCGATGTGGTCAAGGATCCGAAGGGTGCGGCGGAGATCATTGCCAAGGCCAACCCGGAATATGCCGGTAAAGTCGATGTCCTGCAGCAGCAGCTCGAGGCTGACATCGCCTCCACCTTCTCCTCGGCCGACGGCAAGGCGCCGCTTGGCGCCATGACCAAGGAGGAATGGAACAAGACGATCGATGTCCTGCAGCAGCAAGGGGCCCTCAAGCAGCCTGTGGCGGTCGACAGCGTCTATACCGACGCCTTCCTGAAATAACGACTGATCGCATCCCGTGCGGCACGGCGATGCCATGCCGCACGGGATCGCGGAAGCAGTGGACCGGGCCAGGCGATCCCCTGCATAAAAGCGCGCCCATACAAAGGTGGAAGACCATCATGGCTGCAAGCAGCACTTACGACTACGTCATCGTCGGCGCCGGCTCAGCCGGTTGCACCCTGGCAAACCGGCTCACCGCCGATCCTGCCGTCAAGGTCCTGATCCTGGAGGCCGGCGGCTGGGACCGGGACCCCTGGATCCATATCCCGCTCGGTTGGGGCAAGATCCTGCAGAAGCGCCTGCATGACTGGATGTACTTCTGTGAGCCCGAGGAGAATGTCGGCGGGCGCCGGGTGGAATGCGCCCGCGGCAAGGTGGTCGGCGGTTCCTCTTCGACCAATGCCATGGCCTATGTGCGCGGCAATCGCGGCGATTACGACCGCTGGGCCGCCAGCGGCCTGACCGATTGGTCTTACGATGCCGTTCTGCCCTATTTCCGCAAGCAGGAAAGCTGGGAGGGCGGCGGCGATACCTATCGCGGCGGCGACGGACCGCTCTCGACGCAATTCTGCAAATACCAGGACCCCCTGCTGCAGGCCTATGCCACGGCGGCAAAGGCCGCAGGCCATGGCTGGACGGAGGATTACAACGGTGCGCATCAGGAAGGCTTCGGACGCCTGCAGATGACGATCGGCAAGGGACGGCGCAGCAGCGGTGCCACCGCCTATCTGCGGCCGGCCCTGCGCCGCGGCAATCTGCGGATCCAGGTCAATGCCCATGCCACCCGTATCATGCTCGAAGGGAAGCGTGCGACCGGCATCGAATACCGCCAGGGCGGCGTCACCCATGTCGCCAAAGCATCGCGCGAAGTCATTCTGGCCGGGGGCGTCATCAATTCACCGCAACTACTGACCCTCTCCGGCATCGGCGATCCCGCGGAGTTGCAGCGTCTCGGCCTGCCGGTAACGGCCGCCCTGCCCGGCGTCGGCCGCAATCTGCAGGACCATGTCTCCGTCATCCTGATGTACCACCGCAAGCAACCGGGCCCGTTCCATCGCATGATGCGTTATGATCGGATCGCCCGCGAACTCACCAAGGCTTACCTCTTCGGCAAGGGTTTCGCGGCGGATGTACCGGGCGGCATCACCGCCTTCCTGAAAAGCCGGCCCGACGTGCCCCTACCCGATATCCAGTTTCTGCTGACGGCGGCACCTTTGGGCGCCTGGCCGTATTTCCAGCCGTTCAAGGCACCTTTCACCGACGGCTTTGCCTGCCGCATCGTCATGCTGCATCCGGAAAGCCGCGGTACGGTGACGCTGAGTTCGACGGACCCGCTTGCCGCACCGAAGATCCATCAGAACTTTCTCTCGACCGAGGGCGATTGGCAGGCTTTGCGTGCAGGCGTGCGGATGGCGCGCGACATCGCCCGGCAATCGGCGCTGGAACCCTATATCGCGCGCGAGATCGCACCCGGTCAGGACAAGAGCGGCGATGCGGCTATCGACGCCCATATCCGCAATACGTCGATTACCGTCCATCACCCGATCGGCACCTGCAAGATGGGCCTCGCCGGCGACGACATGGCGGTGGTCGATCAGCAGTTGCGGGTGCGCGGCGTCGACGCCTTGCGGGTCGTGGATGCCTCGGTGATGCCTGATCTGCCCAGCGGCAATATCAATGCCGCCGTCGTCATGATTGCGGAAAAGATTGCAGACAGTATCGGGCAGACGAAGCACTGAGCACTTTGACTACGCATGGCCGACACCAAGCGCACGCGTCTCATGGCAAGGCGTAAGCCCTGACATAGTCGCCGAGCTTGGTGCCGAAAGAGCCATGGCCGCCGTCAACGGTGACGACATATTGCCGCCCGTTGGCTTCATAGGTCATGGGCGTTGCCTGCCCGCCCGCCGGCAAGCGATCCTGCCAGAGCAGCTTGCCGTTCCTCACGTCGAAGGCGCGAATGTAATAGTCCATCGTGCCGGTCTCGAAAGCGACCCCTCCCGCGGTGACGATCGGTCCGCCGAGCATGGGAACACCGAGCTCGAAAGGCAGCGGCACCGGCGCCTCATCGCGGATCGTACCGATACGATGCTGCCACACGATCTTGTTGGTCCGCAGGTCGATGGCCGCCATATTGCCCCAGGGCGGCGCCATGCAGGGAATGCCAAGCGGCGACAGGAATATGCCCAGGTTGACGCCATAGGGAGCACCGTACATCGGCTGAACACCCAGTTCCGTTCCCGGCGGATGATCGCCATTCGGCGCTGACGGGTTGTCCGCCCCGCGCGGTACGAGACGTGAAACAAAGGGGATTGCTTGCGGATTGGCAATCGCGATCTGGCGCGCCGGGTCGATGGCGATGCCGCCCCATTCGAACATTCCGAAATCACCCGGAAAGACCAGTGTCCCCTGCAAGGACGGGGGCGTGAAAGGCCCCTCATAGCGCAGCCGGTGAAACATGATGCGGCAGGCAAGCTGATCGAACATGGTGCTGCCCCACATATCCGCGTCGGTCAGTCTCTGCTGCGGGCGAAAGCTCAAGTCGGAAAACGGCTGGGTCGGAGACAAACGATCCCCGGGGGCCGGTCCTTGCGGAACCGGCAGTTCAGGGGCCGGTACGAGCAAGTGCCCGTCACGCCGGTCGAGCACAAAGATATTGCCGGTCTTGGCCGGTATATAGATCGCCGGAATTGTCCCTTCCCCCTTCCTCACATCGACAAGGCTGGGCTGGGACGGCATGTCCATGTCCCACAGGTCGTGGTGGACGTTCTGGAATGACCAGCGCAACTTGCCCGTGGCGATTTCCAGCGCCACCACCGCGGAATCATAGCGCTCCTTCTCCGCGCTGCGCTGGCCGCCCCAAATATCGGGTGAACTGGAGCCGAGCGGAACGTAGACCAGGCCGAGATTTTCATCGGCAGCGGAAATGCTCCATGAGTTCGGTGAGCCCAGGGTGAACGCATGCGCATCCGAGGGCATCTCGTTGGGATCGGGATTTCCCCCGTCAAATACCCAGAGAAGCTTTCCGGAATAGATATCGAAGCCCCGGATCACGCCTGACGGCACCTGGTCGGAATAATTGTCGATCACCGAGCCGCCGACGATCAGCACCTTATCGGTGGCCACCGGCGGTGACGTGCCTTCATAGAAGCCGAGCGTCTTGACCGCGCTGCCTTGCTTGAGGTCGATCGCACCGTGATCGCCGAAGCTCTCGCATTTCTGACCGGTATTCGCGTCGAGTGCGAACATGCGGCCATCATCGGTCGGCAGGAAGATGCGCTTGGGGCAGTCCGCCGGCGCTTGCCCGCCTGCCGCCGTTACCGCGCCGGCAGGGGTTTCGTGATAGGCCACGCCACGGCAAGTCATGTGCTGGAACGTCTTGTCATACTGGATTTGCGGATCGAACTTCCACCGCAGCTTGCCGGTGGCCGCGTCGAGAGCAAAGACCACCTGATGCGGCGAGCAGGTATAGAGCAGGTCGCCGATCTTCAGCGGCGTCGCCTCATTGGTGAACTCGCCCGGATCATTGGCGGTCTGCTTGTCATCCGTGCGGAATTCCCAAGCCAGCTTCAATGTCTGCACATTTTCGGCGTTGATTTGACTTAATGCAGAGTAGCGGTCGCCAGATCCTGCGCCACCATAGGCCGTCCAGTCGGCGGCAGCCGGATTGGCGGCAGGCACAGATTCGGTCGACGCAAGCTCGCCCTCGATCGCACGGCGATCATGGCCGAGCGATATGCCGAGCAAAACGAAGGCAGCCAATAGGACCGCGGCGAGCGCCAGGGAGGCGAGGCCGCGTGCGGCCGGCAAATGCCGCGTGATGAAGGGCAGCAACAGGAGCCAGATACCGAGCGGGACCAGAATATCGCCCCGCGGCGCCAACGACCAGAAATCCAGCCCGGCTTCCCACACTGCCCATATCATCGTGCCGAGGAGAAGAAGGGCATAGAGCCAGAGCGCCTCACCCTTCCCGCGCGCCAGCAGCCAGCCGATCGCCAAAAGAAGAATGCCGGCCACCGCATAATAGGGCGAGCCGTGCAGGAAGATGAGCCAGATGCCGCCCAGCGCGAGATAAAGGCCCATGACGGCCAGCACCAGTACGGTAACCGCAATGAGCGGTCGTTCCTTGATCCACGGCTTCATGCTGTCCGGCTCCGCGCTGAGCGAGGCACTTGGGGAAAATGCCAGGGAATAGACAGAGGACTAAACGGACAATAGCCCGGCCGGTTCCGAAGAAGTGTGGCCCCTGGAGACTTGGGTGACAATCGCAACCCGACCGGCGACTGGACCAGCCGTCACGAATGGAAGCGCGGGGGTTAAATGCCCCGCCGAGCCCGAAAAAAATGGAAATCCTACAGCGGCGCTTTGCTGTTTCGCGGACCGGCCAGAATGCGCTGCCTGGCCTGCCAACCGGCTTCCTGCGGATTTTCTTTTAATTTCAAAGCCGTTCTAGAGAACCGCCATCGGCTGCGAGACGACACCAAAGTGAAAGCGGCAGTGGCTGTGGCCAGCGACGGCGCATTGGTCCTCGTCGCAGAGGACATGGTCGCCCACGTCCATTTCCAGCAGGAACCGCAGGGCGCCGGTCATGAATCCCTCGAACATGTAGCAGACGCCCCGACCGGGCTTCGCAGCCTGCTGTTCCAGTACGAAGATCGAGTTGCGCAGGCTGATGGAACCGCGCTTGTTCGCCAGGTCGATCTCGTCGACCGTGAACTGGCCCCAGCCACGTTGCGACAGGCGTTTGAAATAGCGGTGAAAGGTTTCAAGCGGTGTAAGACCGAGTGTCCGCGCCGTCGCCCGGCACCAATGGACCGCCGATTTATCGGTCGCCACCCGCAGGATCCCTCGATAGACCTCGCGCCCAAGCGCCTCCTCGACCGCGAGGTGGTTGTTCACCATGAAATGCCGCGGCAGATAGAGCATCGGCAAGCCATCGGTGCGCCAGATACCGGTCTCTGGATCGACATCGATATCGACTTCCGGACGCCCCATTGCCGCGGTTCTCCCCAATTCATCAGCTCAGCAAATCGAGACGCTCAGGCCGCTTTTTCCTGCTGCAGGGCCGTCTTGGAAATATCCTTGTAAAGCGCGCCGTCCTTCATGATGACATGCAGGTTGTCTTCGTCGACCATCTTTTCGATATGCTTCACGGGATCGGCGCCGACCAGCAGCAGATCGGCCAGGAAGCCTTCCTTCACCTGCCCCAGCTCGTGGCCCATGCCCATCACCTCGCCACCGTGGCGCGTACCGCAAACCAGGGCCTCGCTGGGTGAATAGCCCAGCAGATCGACGAAATGCTTGAGATCGCGGGCATTGGTGCCCTGGGGCGACTGGGCAAAACCGTAATCCCCGCCGATCAAAGCGCGGACGCCACGCTTGCGGAATTCGCTATAGACCTTGAGGCTGTCGTCGATCACCCGTTGCATGCCGATCTCGATGGCGAATTCCTTGCTGAAGCCCCAGGGCTCGCCTTCATGCAGCGTGCCATAGATGATGCCGATGGCCGGGCCGACGAAGACACGGTCCTTCACCGATTCCACCATGTCGAGCGCCTCCTCGTCGGCGGATTCGCAGTGATAGATCACATCGACCCCACAGCGCACCGCGCGCTTCACCGAATTCGCGGCGCGGGCATGGCAATTGACCTTCTTGCCGAAATCCCTGGCAACTTCGACGGCGGTGCGCACTTCATTCTCCCGCATCACCGTGACGCCGCCATGGGCCAGCGGCCCGAGATCGTCGCCGGAAATATTGATCTTGATATTATCGATGCCTTCGCGGCAGCACAGGCGCACCGCCTTGGCGATTTCCACTTCGCCGTCGGCGATCATGCCGAAGCTCTCATAATACATATGGTTCTTACGCTCATCGCCGAGCCCCGCGGTCACCGTGATCTCCGGGCTGCCCGCACGGATGCGCGGCCCCGGCAGGCGGCCGGCATTGACCTCGTTGCGGATCACCACGTCGAGGCGCAATTTCGCCGTGGCGGCGCTATAGGCGCTGGTAAAGCCATGGTCGAGCAACGTCTTGGCATTGCGCATCGTCAGCAGCAGATGTTCTTCCGGCGGAATATCGCCGAGATCCTTGTCATTGACCGCGCCGCCGAAGGAAATATGCGCATGGCCTTCGGTCAGGCCCGGCATCAAGGTACGGCCGCGGCAGTCGATCACCGTGGCCCCATCGGCAGCGAGCTGACCCGGCGTGCGGGCAATGGTGCGGATGCGATTGCCCTCGACCAGCACATCGGCGGGAAAGGCCTCCGCACCGCTGCCGTCCCAGACCATGGCATTGCGGAAAATGACTCGGCTCATGACATTTCTCCTCTTAGATGTCCGATGCCGCCTGTTGCGGCGGATTGTTCTTAATTGCCCACTGCTATCGCCACGCCGGCGGCATCGTCCTCGATAGGGTTGCGCAACAGGCCGATCCCCTCAAGCTCAACTTCGCAGACATCGCCATGTTTCATGAAGAGCTGTGGCTTGCGCGCCATGCCGACACCCGACGGCGTCCCGCTGACGATGATGTCGCCGGGCTCGAGCGTAATCGCCTCGCTGAGGATCGAGATCAACGTGGCAATATCGAAGATCATGTCGTCGGTGCTGGCATTCTGCACCACCTGGCCGTTCAACCGCGTCTGGATCTTGAGCCCCTTGCCGCCCGCCGGCACCTCGTCGGCAGTGACGAAGGCAGGGCCGAAAGCGCCCGTCGCATCGAAATTCTTGCCCACTGTCCATTGCGGCGATTTGATCTGAAAATCGCGGATCGAGGCATCGTTGAAGACCGAATAGCCGATCACGTGCTCCAGGGCGCGGGCCTTGGCAATATGCCGGCCGCCTTTGCCGATCACCGCCACCATCTCGCCCTCGTAATCGAGCTGCACGGAAACGGCCGGGCGCAGGATCGGCTCATCATGGCCGATGAGGCTGGACGTGAAACGGGCAAAGATCGTCGGATAGGACGGCGGCGTGAAGCCGCTTTCCAGCGAGTGGTCGACGTAATTGAGGCCGACGCAAATGATCTTGCCGGGACGCGAAAGCGGCGGCAGCCAGGTCACGGCGGCAGGATCGATCGCCGGTGCCTGCGCCAATCGCTTTCCTGCGGCCGTCAAAGCGTCCTTACCTGCGGCGATCAGTGTCTCCAGGGCAGCCGCGCCACCCAGTTGCGCTTCGGGCAGGCCGCGAAATTCACCATCGGGCGATTGCAGGGCCAGGCCGCGGCCGAAAGTCGAATGATAGGCAGCTAAACGCACGATGCAGATCCCTCTCTCAATGGCGTGACGCGTTGGTAGACTTTGTTCCAAAAATATATATTTGTCAAAAAATAATATATTTTATTGTTCGACATTTTCCTGCTGTAGATAGATCACTTGCAAGATGAAGTGGGACCGAGTCCATGCGGCAGCCGGCGATCCGGGCAAGCACCGTCAATCTGACCCAAGGCGCCTATGAGCAATTGCGCGCCGACCTGCTGTCCTGCCGGATCGAGCCCGGCACGCGGCTCAAGATCCAGGAGCTCTGCACCCGGCTTTCCGTCAGCCTCGGCGCCATCCGCGAGGCCCTGTCGCGCCTGACCTCCGAAGGCCTGGTCGTCGCCGAACCGCAGCGCGGCTTCCGCGCCGCTCCGATCTCTCCCGAAGACCTGCGCGATCTCACCATGGTGCGGATCGAAATCGACAGCCTGTGCCTGCGCCGGGCCATCGCGCTTGGCGATGTCGATTGGGAAGCGCGTCTGGTTGCCGCCTTCCACCGCCTGTCGCGGACGCCGCAACACACGGCCGCAGATCCCACCCGCACCAGCGACGACTGGGCCGAGGCACATGCCGCCTTTCATGCCGCCCTGGTCGAGGGCTGCAAAAGCCCATGGCTGCTGCGCCTGCATGGACAGCTCTATGCCCAGAGCGAACGCTATCGGCGCCTCTCGGTCTCGGTGGCACCGCGCCGCCGCAATATCGAGGATGAGCATGAAAAGATCGTCGATGCGGTCCTCGCCCGCGATGCCGACCAGGCGGTCGACCTGCTGTCCCGGCATTTGCGGGTGACGACGGATATCCTGCTCTCGGCCGCGCCGCCCGAAACCGTGCAGCAGCGCCGCGCGGCGCGGAAATAGCCTTCGCCGGAACTTGCACCTGCCGTTTCATCCGCAGATCCACCGCTGCCCGATCTCGGTATAGAGATCGACAGCCGCGTCGATCTTGGAAACCAGGCAATACTCGTCGGTCTTATGGGCCATGGCGGTTTCGCCTGGCCCGAGAATCAGGGTCGGCACATTGCCCATGGCCGGGGTGAAGACCGAAGCGTCGGTAAAGAACGGGGCGCCGCGCGGATCGACGCGGCCGCCGAAGCGCTGCTCATAGAGATCGAAGACGCCGCTGATCCATTCATTCTGCGGATTGCTGGCGACGGCACCGACATCGACCATGCGCGTGAGGGTCGCCCCCTCCTCCAGCAAGGCGGTCACATCCGCGCCGATCGCTTCGTTCGACTGACCCGGCACGGTGCGGATATCGATCTGCACGTCGGCCTGATCAGGCACCGAGTTGACATTCAGCCCGCCATGCAACGAGCCTATATTGAGGCTCGGCCGGCCCAGATGATTGTGCTGCGCCGCGCCGAAGCGGTGATCGGCGAGCCGCAACACGCTGCGCGCCGCCTTGAGGACGGCGTTATCCCCCAGTTCCGGCATCGAGCCATGCGCCGTGACGCCGTGGAACGCCGCCCTCAGCCACAAGGCGCCCTTATGGCCGATCAGGGGATAGTTGCCGGTCGGTTCTCCGACCAGCAGGGCGCCAGCCTTCGGCACGATATTCGGCAGCGTCGTCAGATAGCGTGCCCCGTCGCAGCCGGTTTCCTCCCCGGCGGTGAAGATCAGCACGAGGCCAGCCTTGCGACGCGGCAGCTTGGCCAAGGCCATCGCCGCGACCAACATGGCGGCAACGCCGCTTTTCATATCGCTGGAGCCGCGCCCATAGAGGCGATCGCCATCGATCTCGGCCGCCAGCGGGTCACGCGCCCAGGCGGCGGCACCGAGCGGCACCGTATCGAGATGGCCGGTGAAGCAGATCGGCTCCCGATCGGTCGAACCCGCCAAGGTGGCGACGATGCTGGTGCGCTCCGCGGCAAAGCTATGCGCGGTGACGTCGAAGCCGGCGGCGCTGAGGAATGCACCGGCCAGCCGTGCGCAGGGTGCCTCTTCGCCGGGCGGATTGATCGAGCGCAGCCGGATCAGGTCCTGGGTCAGCTCAACTGCGGAATGACGCGAACCCGCCATAGATGACGCACCTTGCGCGAAAAGGCGGGGATGGCGCTCATCGAAACACCATCCCCAGGGAGACAGGTTTACTGCCGCAGGCTTGTCCAGATCTTGTCATAGGCCCGCGTCGCCTTTTCCGGGCAGGACGGCGCGAATTCGATCTTCAGATTGGCCGGCGGGTTGAATTCCGGTGAATTGCCGATATCTGCCGGCAGAAAGGCGTTGGAGCCGGCGATGGCGCTCTGATAGCCGGTCGATTTCTGCTGCAGGGCGATGTTCTGCGGATCCATCAGGAAGTTGAGAAACTTCTTGGCATTCTCCAGATCGGGCGCGTGCGCCGGAACGGCGACATTATCCATCCAGCCGACCACGCCTTCCTTCGGGTAGACATATTTGAAGCTGGCCTTCTGCTGGCGGGTATTCAGCGCCTTGCCCGACCATTGCTCATGCATGATGGTCTCGCCGGCGACCTGGCGCTCGACCGTGCCGTCGGAATTATAGACCTTCACGAAAGGCTTCTGCGCCTGCAGCAGCGCATTGAGCTGCTTCAGATCGGCGGGATTGGTATTGCACTGCGGCTTGCCGAGATAGACCAGGGCCAGCGAGATCACTTCCGACGGCGAACCGAACATGCCGATCTTGCCCTTGAGATCGTCCGACGGCTCGAACAGATCCTTCAGACTGTCGGCCGGTCCCTTGTAGACCGCAGTATCGACGGAATAAGAGGTGGTGCCCCACACCCAGGGAACGGTGTATTTGGCATCCGGGTCCCAGGGGCGCTTCTGCCAGCGCGGATCGACATTCTTGAAATTCGGCATCTTGCCGGGATCGACTTCCTGGAACAGCCCCTGCTTGACGAAGATCGGCACGAAGTCGTTGCTGATGATCATGACGTCATAGCCGGTGGCGCCGGATTTCAGCTTGGCGAGCGCCGTCTCGTTGGAATCATAGGTATCGATGGTGACCTTGATGCCGGTCTCCGCCTCGAACTTCTTCACCATCTCGTCGGAGGTGTAATCCGTCCAGTTATAGATATGCAGCTCGCCGCCATCGGCGGCAGCGAGGCGCGGCAGGGCCGTCAGGCTGGCGGCCGCAAGCGCTATCCCCAATGTCATCTTCGCCCAGTTACGCATGTCATCCTCCTCAGTTTAGCACCTTGTCCGGTCGCCGTTGCTCTCAAACCGGGCGCTTCTGCCGTCGCCCGAGAAACAGGGCCGCCGCGACGAAAACCGTCGAGACAGCCAAAAGAATGGTGGAAATGGCGTTCACCTCCGGCGTCACGCCGAGGCGCATCATGCCGTAGACATAGACCGGCAAAGTGGTGGAGCCGGCGCTCGACACCATCATGCTGATGAGAAAATCATCGAGCGAAACGACGAAAGCCATGATGGCGCCGGCACCGACAGCCGGCGCCAGGAGCGGTAGGGTGACGCGGTAGAACAGGCGCCACTCATCGGCATAGAGATCGCGCCCCGCCTCTTCCAGGCTGCCGCCCATATCGCGCAGCCGCGCCTGGATCGGCAACAGAGCGAAGGGGATGCAGAAGACCGTATGAGCGATGATGAGGTTGAGCAACCCGTAGTGCATGCCGAGCGCCGAGAAGAATACCAGCGTGGTGATGGCGACGACGATTTCCGGCACCACCAGCGGCATCGAAATCAATCCTGCGGCGAGACCGCGCAGCAGCTTGAGGTTGCCGCGCTCCAGCGCCAGAGCGCCCGCCACGGAGATCAGGGTCGAGGCGATGGTGGCGGCGACGGCAATGATCAGGCTGTTGATCGCCGCGTCGCGGATATCGCCGTTATGGGCGATGGCGACGAACCACTGCAGGCTGAAACCCTGCCAGACGGTGACCATGCGGCTGCCGTTGAAAGCATAGATGACGAGTATCAGCAGCGGCGCATAGAGAAAGACCAGGATCGCCACGGTAAAACTGGGAAGACCCGGCGTATGGCGCCAGTCGAAGGCCTTTTCCGCGCGCCTCATGCCCGCAGCTCCCGGGCCGGGGCCTTCCAGGCCCGCAGCATCATGACCAGCAGGATCACCGCCGTGATGGCGATGGAGAGGGCCGCCCCGAAGGGCCAGTTGCGCGACGAGGTGAACTGCATCTGGATCAGGCTGCCGATCAGCAGCTTCTTGCCGCCGCCGAGCAGATCGGGTGCCAGGAACGAGCCCAGCGCCGGCGCGAAGACCAGGGTCGCACCGGCAAGGGCGCCCGGTTTTGCCAGCGGCCAGACCACACGGCGGAAGACCGCGGCGCGGCTGGCATAGAGATCATAGGCCGCTTCGATCAGCCGCGGATCGATCCGTTCCAGGGTCGAATAAATCGGCAGCACCATGAAGGGCAGAAAGGTATAGATGAGGCCGAGCAGGATCGAGCCGTCGTTATAGAGCAGCGGCAGTGGATTGGCGATCAGGCCGAGCCATTTGAGGCCGTTATTGATCAGCCCCTCGTCGCGCAGGATCAGGATCCAGCAATAGGTACGGATCAGCGTATTGATCCAGAACGGCAGGGTAATCAAAAACAGCAGCAGCCGGCGCCGCTCCTCGTTCTGGCAGACGATATACCAGGCAACCGGCAGGCCCAGAACCAGGCAGACCGCCGTGGTGGCAACCGCCAGATAGATCGACCGCAGGATGATCAAGATATAGTCCGGCGCGAAGACCAGGCTGTCGTCGAAGTCACGCTGGTAGAGAAACTGGATATAGGCGTCGAGCGTGGCGGGCCATTCGACGCCGCCATAGGGATTGGCGGTCATGAAGGAATAGGCAAAGGCGATGCACATCGGAATCATCATGAAGATGCCGATCGTGAAGATCGCCGGCGATATCAACAGGAATGAGCCCTTGAGACGCATGGCGAGGCCGCTCACTGCAGCAGTTCCCGTTCGACATGCTGCGGCCA
Source organism: Dongiaceae bacterium (assembly GCA_035539215.1). Classification (GTDB taxonomy): domain Bacteria; phylum Pseudomonadota; class Alphaproteobacteria; order Dongiales; family Dongiaceae; genus Dongia_B. The sequence goes on from DATLIX010000193.1 coordinate 15,090, forward strand.
TCCGACTGCCACCGCGTCGCCCGGCTGGAAAACCGCGTGGCGGTCGCGGATGCGGGCGCGCAACCTGATTTCCGATTTCAGCGTCACCTCATAGAGCGTATCGAGGCCGAGGAAGGTAACGGCGGCAACGATGCCATGGCTGCGAAAATCGACCGCATCCTCGATGGCGCTGAGCTGCACGCGCTCCGGCCGGACTGCCACGGTCAGGCCGCTCGGTCGCCCCAGCACGGCGCCTGGAATGAGATTGGCCTCGCCGATGAAATCCGCCACGAACCGGCAATTGGGATCGTCGTAGATCTCCGCCGGACTGCCGATCTGCAGCACCCTTCCGTCCCGCAACACGGCGATCCGATCCGACATGGCCAAGGCCTCTTCCTGATCATGGGTGACGAGAATGAAGGTGATGCCGGTCTCGCGCTGCAACCGCTTCAATTCCGCCTGCATTTCCTTGCGCAGTTTGAGATCGAGCGCCGATAAAGGTTCGTCAAGCAGCAGCACACGCGGCTTCGGCGCCAGGGCCCGCGCCAGGGCGACACGCTGCTGTTGGCCCCCGGAGAGCTGGCTGGGCTTGCGCTCGGCGAATGACGTCAGTCGCACCATCTCGAGGGTGGCACTTACCCGCGCCGCGATTTCGGCAGCGGGCCAGTCGCACATCTCCAGGCCGAAGGCGACGTTCTGCGCCACTGTCATATGCGGGAACAGTGCGTAGTTCTGAAAGACCGTGTTGACGGGCCTCTTCTGCGGCGGCAAGGCGGCAACGTCGGTACCGTCGATCAGAATGGCGCCTGAACTCGGCCTCTCGAAACCGCCGATCAAGCGCAGCAAGGTGGTCTTGCCGCAACCAGACGGTCCCAGCAGCGTGAAGAATTCATGGCTGCCAATCGCGATATCGACCTGCATCAAGGCGTGGACAGCGGCGAGGCCGCGACCGGCATCTCGAGTAGGAAAGGATTTCGAAACGCCACGCACATCGATCATTGTCGAGACCCATCCAAGCCGCGCTTCATCCGCCTTGCCGGTCGCCTCGAGAAATCGCGCGAAAGCGGCGGCGATCGAATGACAGCGCCATGATGCGAATGAGCCTCGCAGATAATTTATATTTGTCAAATAAAAATATATTTTTTGACGACAAAGTTGAATTTTCAATTATAATATATTCGGTTGTTGGCACGAAACCGCCGGCCTGTCCGGCGGGACAAGCCAAAGCAGACAGGATACTGATGGCGCGCGAGACCCCACAGAATCTGACCCAGAGCGCCTATGAGGGACTGCGCGCCGATCTTCTCGCCTGTCGGATTCTGCCCGGCAGCCGGCTCAAGATTCAGGAGCTCTGCAACCGCTTCGAGGTCAGCCTCGGCGCCGTCCGCGAGGCCTTGTCGCGCCTCACCTCGGAAGGGCTGGTCGTGGCCGAGCCGCAGCGCGGCTTCCGTGCGGCGCCGATCTCGCTGGCCGAATTGCAGGACCTCACCATGGTGCGGATCGAGGTGGAGAGCCTGTGCCTGCGTCGCGCCATCGCTGTCGGCACCGTCGATTGGGAAGCGCATCTCGTCGCCGCCTTTCATCGCCTGTCGCGGATGCCGGAGCGCGTCACTTCGGATCCGATGCGAGCCGATGACGAATGGGCCGACGCCCATGCCGCCTTCCACACGGCCCTGGTTGCCGGCGGCGACAGTCCCTGGCTGTTGCGGCTGCATGCGCAGCTCTATGATCAGAGCGAACGCTATCGTCGGCTCTCGATCCCTCTCAGCACGACGGAACGCAATGTCGGGGCGGAGCATCAGGCGATCATCGACGCCGCCCTCGCCCGCGACGCCGACGCCGCCGTCGCCCTCCTCGCTCATCATCTCGGCGCCACATCGGACATTCTGGTAAGCGCCGAGATCCAGTTGGCGCAGACAGGCGACGCGCCGATGACAGATAAGGCGGAAGACTAGCCGGCACCGTCAGGAACCGAATTCCCCGCGGTGCTTCCCGGCGGAACACGTCTGGCGCCGTGCGGAATCCGGTCAGGCGAGGACTGATATGAAAAGGTGGGAGCGGCGGCAATTTCCCTTGCTTGAGCATCGCGATACGTTCCGGCATGGTTCGGGCCAGGAAAGGCTCCACTGCCATACAGCCCTTATCTCATTGCCGGCGGGACGGATGGGTGGAGCACGCGGATGGCGGCGGGAAGCCAAGCGGGACGAGCCTTGCAACCCGCCCGGCCGCTGCCTATCTCTCACCCATGCCCTACGATTCTCCCCTTCCCCTGGATGAAACCCTGGATCCCTATTCGGCGCGCGTCGCCCATGCCTTCGATGAAGTCGGGCCGGCCGTCGTGCATATTCTTGCCGAGGGGCCGCGTCAGGGTACCGGTTCAGGCGTCCTTTATGCCCCCGACGGCTATCTCCTAACCAATAGCCACGTGGTCTCCGGGGCTAGCCGTATCTCTGCCAAGCTGACCGACGGACGCCAATTCGCGGCCACGCTGATCGGCAATGACCCCGCCACCGACCTTGCGGTTCTGCGCCTGGAAGGCAGCGATTTTCCCTATGCCCAGCTCGGCAGCTCCGCGCGTCTGCGCGTCGGCCAGCTGGTCGTCGCCATCGGCAATCCGCTCGGCTTCCAGGCGACGGTCACGGCCGGCATCGTCAGCGCGCTCGGCCGCACCTTGCGCTCGCCTTCGGGCAGGTTGATCGAAAGCGTCATCCAGACGGACGCGGCCCTCAATCCCGGAAATTCCGGCGGCGCCCTGGTCGATGGGCAAGGCCATGTGGTCGGCATCAACACAGCGATGATCGGCCAGGCGCAGGGGCTTTGCTTTGCAATCGGCATCGATACGGCGGTCGACGTCACCATGCGCCTGATGCGCGACGGACGGGTGAAACGCGCTGTCCTTGGCTTTGCCGGCCAGACGATCACCCTCGATGCGCGCCTGAGCCGCAGCTTGCGGCGCCAGGGCGGCACCGCCGTGCAAATCGTCGAGGTGATCCCGGATGGCCCCAGCGAGCGTGCGGGCCTTCATAAGGGAGACGTGATCCTCGGCGTGGCGGAACAGCCGATCTATTCGATCGACGATCTGCACCGGTATCTGACGGAGGATGTCGTCGGCCAGGCGCTGATCTTCACCATCATGAGCGGCAGCGGCATCCGTCGCGAGACGATCGTCCCGGTTGTCGATCAATAACACGGCCGTGCGGGACGTTGGCTGCGCGGCGAGCGTAGGATCACGCGGGCTGGGAGGCCACCGGCACAGATAATTGCATGCAAGAGGCAATCTGTGCCGCTCCAAGCTGAAGAGCGATCGGCCGGCAATCGCGGCCCCGTACCGACAGGCCCCCGTGCCGATGGTCGGTCGCCAACCATCTTCCCCTTGCCCTATGCGATCTGGCTCGGCCTTTTCCGCTTGCGCGGCTGGGCGCGCAACGATTACGCGGATGCACGCCGGGTCGCGATGAGCATATTCGAGCCGGTCACCCTGTTCCGTCGGCGGGCTCTTTACCTGGCCCGTCGGCTGTTATGACACGCCTGCTTCGTCATAAACGGGGCCTTGCAATATGCAGATCACGCTTTCTCTCTGCCGGATACGAAAGACGGCGCCGGGAATTTGAAGGTGATCCCGACCGCCGGTTGTTCTTGAACGATCGCTACCACGCGGCCCATCATCAAACGCCCCAGATACCGCGGCTTCACTTGCCGAAAACGGTTCCGCCAGGCAGCGGGCAACGGCCGCTTTGGCAAATCGAGCTATGGATGTGGCGCGGGGCCCGACCGATTGATAGATTTCACCCAGGCTCTCCAGGTAAATCTCAAAACACGGGCTATTCGTGACCGCCATGACAGAACCGGTAGCTTTTATCCTCGCTGTTATCGCCCTGCTGGCAACACCGGGGCCGACGAACACCCTGCTGCTGACAGCTGGTTCGACGAAGGGTATCCGTGCGCTGCAATTAATACCGGCAGAAATATCAGGGTATCTGATTTCGATTTTGACCATTGGCTATGTCGTGGCGAAATTGTTCAGTGAATCCTACATGATCACGGCCGGACTTCGTGCCGTGGCCGCCGCCTATCTATTCTTTTTGGCCATACAGTTGTGGCGTCGTTCACCAACGATGTTGGTGCAGAGACGCTTGATAAGTTTTCGCGACGTCTTCGTGACAACGCTGCTCAACCCCAAGGCCCTTCTATTCGCCACGGGCATTATTCCGCTCAACGATCCCCAGGCAGCCACCTATCTCCTTGCCTTCTGCCTGCTGGTCTCCGTCATCGGCAGCGCATGGATCACCGTTGGCGTGATCGTTGCGCGAGGTTTCCTCGTGAAGGCGCATATCTCCCTTCTGCCGCGCGTCAGTGCCGTCGTCCTCGCCGGCTTTGCGAGCTATCTGGTCGCGCTGCAGTTTCGCTAGCCAGCCCATGCCCAGTTGGGGCGCTGGGCGCATCGGCTAGGCGCACGACCTGCGAAACACGACCGTTTCCGTACTGACTGAACTTGGATGCGGCGATGACGGGATCGGCCCCATCACGGGTCTCCAGACCGGCGCGATGCTCCGGAAATATCAGACGAACAAGCGTCGGGTGAAGCTGGCGGCCGGCGGAAAATTGCGCAGCTTTTTTGAAGATGCAAAACCGCATCTGAGAAAAGCGCAAAACCGCTCGCAGCCCGTTTTCAGGGCTTTGGTGACGGTTTGATGTTCCGGGGAAAAATGGTGGGCGCACAAGGACTCGAACCTTGGACCCGCTGATTAAGAGTCAGCTTATTATTGTTTGGTTTCAATGGGGTTTTGCAAAAATGAGGATGTAAGCGCCTCAAGAGAAATCAATGAGTTAGAAGCCGACTGCAAAACCATATTGGCGACATCGATAGGCACTGGACTATAGCATCATGTGCTCAATGAAAGGCCGTAATCTGAAGCGGTGAAACTGAATCATCTCGACCTCACATAAGCTTTTGAACTTGCCATCTGATGCTCGATTAGTCGCGATGTGAGAAGACAATAGGAAATGATATTAGGCAGCGGCTTGCAGGATTGCGCCGATACGACCTGGTTTTGCTATGTTGGCTTCCAATCTCTGCCGCCAGCGGCGGGCTTCGCAACATCGCGTCCTCATATGCTTCCTTGAGATCAGAAGATCGGTCTTCGTAAACCAGAGAGGTACCTGCACAAAAAGTGATTCAGCCCGTCCGAACGGGCCGATATCCGCCCCTTCAGTTGAGAGACTCGATTTTCGTCTTCACTGTATCCGCGATCGCATCAAGATCGGCATTCTCGTCGATCTTTTGAAGACCGTCCTGCAGAATTATCCGAACGCACTTGTACATAAAATCGTGTGCCGGGATGACGTTCGGCGACATGTCTGTGGAGAAACCGAGTGCATGGGCCATATAATCCCGCTTACGGTAGCGCTGCATAGATGCGTCGCTCGCATAGACGCCGAACCGGGTCGCGAAGACATTGTCTACCAGCTTGCGTTCCTGCGCAGTCGCAACAGCCAACAAGGTCGCAACCAGCGCCGCCTGCTTCTTCCCCGACCCGACCACCAGCATCGTCGAGCTCACTGGGTTGAGCGGCGTCCCACCATTTTGAATTCGAGGTATATGTGTCCAGACGACATTGTTGTCATACTGGACGATCATCTTTCGTTGATCGGCGATCTCCGACGACCAAGCAAGTTTTACAAAGGCACAGGTAGGGTTTCCGGTTCCATCGGACTTGCAGGTCGGCCCCGTGCCCTCGAAGTAGGGCATTATGCCCCCGAAGGCCGGATCGTTTGCTGCCGGATTTATCGCCTTCAACTGGCCGCCTTTCTCAGCATCCTGCACGCTCTTGAGAACATTCCTGAAGAGCGGCCTGTCGATCTGCAGCTTGCCGCCCCCGTTGACCAGCACCACGCCGCCCGCCTGGGTCAATACCAGCGCGTCCTCTTCGGAAGTTTGGTCGATGACCGCTCCGTAGATCGTCGTTCCCCTGGTGGCCGCGATGGCTTTTGCTTCTCCGGCGAGACAGAACACCATGTCCAGGGTGATTGAGCCCGTGCGCACACCGTCCTGGAAAGCCGTAACCGCCGCGTCGACGTTACTGGGCGGCTGAAAACCACCTTGGAAGCACGTCGTCGCGGACTGCAGCTCCGCGACAAGTAGTTTCTTCGAGAAGAAGAGCATGCCCGTCTTCCAGTCCGCCGGCACGGCATAACGGTGCAGCTTTCCGTCTGGCCCGCCGTCGCAGGACGGCTTGGGCAGCCTTACCCCGGCCCAGACGTCAACCTGCATCTCATTCAAAAGTAGACCGTCGAGGTTGCCGCTGCCTCCTGGAGATACTGCCTGCAAGAACGGACCGAGATCCACCGCATCACAATGATCGACCATCGTGCCGATCGCCAGTTGCGGCACGACATAAATATCCTGTGTATCGATATCCGGGAGTAGGTCCTTGACGGCCTGGCTGTCGACGGTAGGCGGGTTGCGCCTATATGCGAGAGTTAGATGACTGGCTCCGGCGCCCGCCAGCGTCACGTTAAGAATATCGGCCGCTTCGTTCAGCAGTTTCACATTGGCTGGGGAGCTCGGCCCCTCTTGAAGCCATACCTTCAGGTCAATCTCACTTTGAGCAAAGGCTTTTTCTATGTGTGCCAATGCGCCACCAGCTAACAAAATCAACGCGAATTTCGCCACCGAGTACGAGAACCTCGCGGCAGTCCGACATACACGCGACGGTAGAGTGGCAAAATGCGAACCCGACATCCGACTATCCCCGAATACTATTGTATGAGCGAAGAAATCTGCCGTCGACCCAGCCTGGCACTTACATTTCGACTAAAATTAGTGCATACTTAAGGTTGAAGGTCAATGAAGACTGTGGGGGATGCTTTGCGACTCCTTCGCGTCATCTCGGCTGCGCTGAGTCTTGTCCTCAGTGGCTGTGCCGCGCACCCACTAACCGATGCTACACAAGCATCGGTTTTCGCACGTGGCTCCCTTCTACCGGCAACCTACCTGGAAGCGCTCGATCAGGAATATGGGCAGATTATCGCCGCTGAGAAACGACGTTACGATTGGTCCGCCGCCCATCATTTCGAGCAAAAGCGAGCAAGCCTCCGCGCCGGCTCGTCGGTCGCGCCGGAGGATCCGAAGGCCTGGAGCATTGCCGACCCAGGCTTGGTGCGCGATCTTGGCAAAGCGCGAAAGTGCCTTACTATTCTAATTCCGGATGTCGGCGATAACGGACAGGCTACGGCTCCCGCCTGTGAACTGCGCACCCGTGAGCCGATGAGTATGGCCCACGCCCTCGCCCGCTTCGACTGCTGGGTCGAGTCTGGCTCAGATGCAACTCCCTCCGACACGGGCGCCCCGTGCCGCTCTGAATTCATGGCCAGCTTGGCCTATCTCGCCGATTCCGCCGAGAGAAGCTGCAGCAAGGAGATAGCAGCGAGCGTCACGGCATGCCTAAAGGATCTTTCACCGACAACTTCATCGCGCGCAGACCCCGTAGAAACGCCGCTTTTCATCCTACAGACCTTAGCAGCGGTGCCCTCGACGTTGTCTTCCCGCCGCCCTAGCACCAACGCAACATCCGAAGCCCTGCCATGAGTGGGAGCACCGGTCTCAATCTCGCGGCACTTAGACAGAGCTTCACGCGCGCCGGCGCCAGGATCGCCGAGAGTCTCGTGTTGAAGCCGATGACCCGTCGGGGATTCATCACCGGCGGCGGCGGGGCGATGATGGCGCTATCCCTGCCCCCACCATCGAAGCACAGGCCGTCATTTGCCGGCTTGCCCTTCGAGGTGCGGAAATCGTCGACGCGGATCGCGCTGGTGCGCGACGAGGAAGAGCGCTTCGTAATAGACAGCACGTGGTTTGCCCCGTGTGCAGGCTCCGTGGCGCCCCCTCTCCTTTCAGCCCAGTGGAACAATGAGGGTCTCAGCGTGAGGCTGAGCGAGGCCGCGTTTCCTGGGACAGTGCTTCGCGCAGATCTTGCACTGACGGTTCGCCGTCGCGCCGATGTCTGGGTCGTCGAACTTGAATTCCCGGGCCTGCATTTGAGCCTAGCCGCTCCCCTTGATGGCTGGCTCAATGGTACGGTTGCTGCCTACGGTCGGCTGCGTCGGTCGTTCTACGCTTTCTCCGCGCCGCCCCCCCAACTCCACGTCGCCGCCGGCGCGAAGTCTGAGTTCTGGCGGACCGGCGCACTAACATTCAGTGGCGCCCCCGCACGCCTCATTGTTCCGGAAGGTGTCGATCGCCTGATACGACGTCTACAGATGGAATTGGTGCCAGAAGCCGAGCACCTCGTACTTCCGATTAACGGGCCCCGGACGATCTTCACCCTCGAGCGTGAGAACAGAAAGTGGGGCTGGCTCGCACCACCACCAGCGCTTTCGCATGCTGCTCTGCAGCTGACCGAAGAGCCGTTCGACGCAATTCGCCTCGAGGCCGCGACCATTGGGACGGAGCCGGCTATCGCCGCGCTCGCTTTCGCGCGCCGGTCCATTTCCACCGCGCGCCTCAAGTTTGATGCGTCCGCCAACCTGGCCCCTCTTCTCATGGGACAAAGTATCCTCCTAGGCGACGTTCGCCAGGCCCTGCGGTTTGCCTCGGGCCGGACAGAGACCGCCGCCACCATGGCAGCAGTAGCCGGCAATCAATCGTTGCAGGCTGGGCTGCTTCAGATTGACCTCGACAATCCGCTGCAGGGGCCGGCGCTCGAGATCCGGGCCGTCAGCGGCCAGAAGGACGGGGTGACCTTTGCTCCTGCATTGGACGCGGTACGGCTGCCACTTGGCGACGAAATCGTGCAAAGCAGCAGGATCCCTAAGCACAGCCGAATCGAGGTCCTGATCGACCTCGATTCTTGCCCGCGCGACGACAGCGACATCGTGCTCGACAACAAGCCGGCAGGAAGCCCTCCCGTCCAGCTCAAAAAGCTCTCGACTGTATTGTTACGCCCGCAGGATTTCCTGCTGCTCCAGATCGACTTCATCGGGTTCGAGTATCAGGAGGAACAGGCGCAGCCATTTCTCCGCGTCATGCGCGACGTCGAGCAGGCATATCTCACCGTCCAGTTCCCCCCCCAACATATCGCGGAGCGCTCCGTCGAGCCGGGCGAAGAGGTAGGCGGAAACGCCAAAAATCATGTGCCGTTACCTTTCGCGTCTCTCTTTTCTAAAAATAGCCGGCTGGTCTTCAAGGTGCCGGCACACTACAAGACTAAGCCGTTTCCCCTGACCGTTGCCCGCCTGTTGGACTGGAGCGACCTTCAGCTCAGCGTGTCGCCGCGGGCTTTGCCGGATATGACCGGCAAGCACGAAGAGGTTCGCGACCTCGTCGATGCGCCACCGCTGCCGGGGCACTGGGACAGGTCGCCCATCGTGCCTGGCGCGGCCATGTCGCCTCTCGTCGAGAATGAGACAAAGCTCGAAATTCCTTACGGTCTGTATCTGTCGCCACACCAATGGGCTCAATGGCACCACGCCACCGTCCCGGCGGCTGGCGCGCCCGAAGCCCACGCGGGGCGGACCGTCACCTGGACCGAGCTCTGGCACACGCGTCTTGGCTACTTCAATGCCGACGGAATCGACGAGGACGGCCGCCTTGTGTCGCGCCAGGAGCTCAGTGTCCATCCCGACCCCAAACACCGCTTCCGCGATCCGCGCACCGATTTAAGGACCTTGCGTGCGGTCTATTCAGAACATTACGAAGACGCCAGAGACAAAAGCTGTGTATCAGCACTTTTCCCGCTGCTTCCATCGCGAAACGACTCCCGCGACATTGTGAACTTTTCGTCCAACTACGGTCTTCGTTACGACGTCTCGGAATCCGGTACCGGCGGTAAGGTCGTCCCTTATCTGCCCAGCGCAATCCCCTATTCGCATCTGATGCTTTCGGCGCTCGGTGCCAACCTTCGCTTGAAGGGCGAATGGGATCCGACGAGAATCAAGAAGGCCGATGGCTGCCCGCAAGATAGCGCAATCGACCGCTGGATTCAGGATACGGTCTGGGCCCGCGACCAGTTCGTTCTCATCTCAAAAAAGGGCTACGCCTTACCGACCGGTCACTACATATCCTTTGTGACTGTACATCGGCGAGAGTTCGTACCCGACAAGGACACTGGCGGTGTCGTCGCAGCTTTGCGCACGCGCTATTACTGCGAGGTTAAGGAGCCAACCCTCACCTATCGTTATCCCGCTGATGGGCCAGACACGACGCTGCCGCCTGCGGGAAGACGCTGGCCGATCCAGAGCATCACGCTTTCCCCGAGCCGCACCCCGTTTCTGAAGGTGCCGGTCGACTGGCTCTCCGGCCTTCCCGAGCGGGAGAATCCCGCTGCGTTCTGGATGATTCCTGAGGATGACCAGGGCTCAGTCACTTCTTTCGGCGCCAACCCGCCCTGCGATATCGACGGGCTCAACGCCAAGCCATTCGAATTCACCCTCACCATTAAAGATCTGCAGAACCGCGTCCACGAATGTAAGCTCGCCCTCCCATGGGTTCACCGATATCTCGCAGAGAATGCCGAGACGGCCAAGGGGTGGTTGGTTTCCGGGTGCGACCTCATGGCCGAGATGCTTCCGGCCCAATCGGCGATCGAAAGCATCCTGAAGGACTACCTCCAGCTCACCGCGAAGCCGGCTGCTGCTTGCGATCCCGCGAATATTCATTGGGAACGTCGCCGGACCACCGGTTTTGCGGCGCAGAAGCTGGCTTTCGCCCCAAAAGCCCTCGGGCGCGATCAAGCCAAGGACACTGCCTTCGAGACTAGCGAGATCACCCTCTCCTTTGAGACGAACAAGATGGTCGACCTCCACAACGACGGCGGCCTGCAAGCTGAGATGCCGGACTATTGGCCGCTTAAGTTCTATCCGGTAATCGATGAAGCTCGCATCCGGCTCGGCGCCGTGACGACGATCGCGGCGACCGCCGCCGCGTCGGGCGCGACGGTCGCGTTTAGCGATATCTACCGACGGGTCGGATTCTACGTGCCGGCGAACATCGTCGACGACAAGTTCAACAAAGGTGAAATCTATCTCGATGTCGCCGATGGGGATACAAAGCTCAACTATCCCGGTGACAAGTCGGCCTCAGTGGCGACACCGTCTTTCGCTGTATCTCAAGTCTCGCGATTGCTCGGGCCAACCGGCGGTGCGAAGGGATCGCCAGTCAAGGCTTTGAAGGGAGCCATCAAAACCACCTCTAGCGTGGCCCTGGGCAAGTTTGACGCCGGCGAAATTTTCAAAAATCTTCCAGAATCGACCCTTCTGGGTGCGGTAGGTTTCGGGGAAGTGATCGCAACAGTCGAGGACATCGCCGAAGAGATCGACAAAGCCATCCAGGTCGTCGAAGAGAAATATAACGACGTCGTGAAGGTATACAACGAGATCGATGCGTTGCGACAACAAGTCGACACTATCATCGGCTTCGTCAAGGAATTTCCGTCCTATGCAAAGCGGGTGGCCGATGAACTGCGTACGGCTGCCAAGCACGACATCGACGCAATCGCGGCCGAGATGATGGAGCAAGCGCGGCAGACGATCGAACAGCAGATCGAGGTTGCGCTCAACACCGTCATCAACAAGTTGCTCGATTCCCTCGCCAAGGCACTTGATCCCTGGCTGAAAGGACTCTCTCCGGCAGATCTCGCGGCGATTCTGACGCTTTACAACAGGGACATCGAGAAGCTGAGGTCGATCCTAGACTTCGGCCATGTCGAGACCTCGCTGAAGAATGCCTATGCCGACCTTCAAACACAAATCGCTGCGTTGAAGCAGTTCCCGTTCAGGCGCCTGCGCGGCGTCGAGACGCGTCTGCAAAAACTGCCAGCACTGTTCAATGTCAAGAACCCGGCCGGCTCGCTGGACCAGCTCAACATCGAGCTCCACGCGGTGGAAAACGAGCTTCAGGCTATTGTTCAAGGCACTCTGGATGACCTGAGCAAGACCGAGATGCAAGCGCTCAAAAATGTGACCGACGCGATAACGCAGCTCAACATGAAGTTCCTCGATGCAACGTCGCTGGTCGCGTCAATCTATGCCGACCTCAAAGAATACCTGAACCGACCTCTCGCCCTCACGGTAACCGCCAACCCGCGGGACGACTACGACCATCGATTCAAGACCTGGCTCCAAGGCGAGGTCAACCACTTCGCGGACGACGTCGTGGCGCCGATTCAGAACACGATCTTACATATCGAGCCGCCGCCTGTCCTCGTTGAGGCTCAAACCGCGCTCAATGACCTTGTGGCCAACGCGGCAAAGATCTACCAGACCTTCCTGGCCACATACCTCCCCATCGTCTTCGCCAATATCGGGCCGGTGGTGAAGGTTATCGAGCAAGTCACGGCGCAAATTGAGGAGGTGCTCGGCGAGCTTCCGACCGAGGTCCGGGTGCATTTTACCTGGATGCCCGCGCTCCAGAATGCGGGCGCCTTCATTGCCAATTTTAACCGTGAAGATGCAAAACTGAAGGTGATGGTCGAGGCGTCAAAGAGCATTTTGAAGCCCGATGCACCGCCCACGATCGAAGTCGTTGCCGACCTACGCAATTTCCAGGTGGAGTTACTGCCATCAGCCAAGTTCTTCATCGTCGGTTTCAACAAGATCGTCTTCCTGTCGAAGAACGGCGCAAAACCCAATGTCGACGTGCAGATCAGCGACGTGCGGCTGGGTGAGGAACTGGCCTTCATCGAGCAACTGGGCTCGATCTTTTCGCCCGGCTCAGGCTTTTATCTCGGCATCACTCCCGCCGGAGTGGAAGCCGGGTATAGATACGAATTCCCGGCCCTGTTTGCTGGCGGCTTCAACATCGTCCAGCTTGCCCTTGAAGCGGGCGTCCGGTTGAGCTTCACCGGTGCCCCAGTACGCAGCTGGTTCGCCGTATCGAGCCGCGAGAGGCCGGCTTGTATGTTCTCCGGGATCTACGGGGGCTGCTGCTTCTTCGGAATCGACGTCGACCCCACGGGCGTGCGCAAGCTCGAGGCTTCCTTCGAGTTCGGCGCGATCTCCTTCATGTCGATCGGCGTCGCCAGCGGAATGGCTTACGCAACCGGCGGCGTCTACTTCAAAACGGCCGACGGCGTGGCGCAGCTAAGTGGATTCTTCCATTGCGGTGGTTCGTTCGACATTGCAGGTCTGGTAACGCTTAGCCTTGAATTCTACCTGGGATTCACCTATCGCCGCGCCAACGGCCAGTCCACCGCAGTCGGAGAATGCGAGCTGACCGTAGAGATCGAATATGGCTTCTTCGACGTCTCCTACAAGCTGCACCAGCAGAAGGTGCTGCAAGGCAGTGGCGGCAATTCCAGCGAACAAGACGGCGAACCGGAAAGGTTAACCGCTGAGGCGATGATCGGACAGCCCGCCATCGCAGCCCCTCCTGCGGCCACCGACGCTCGCAGAAAGCCGAAAACTCCGCCCACAGCCTCCCTCAAGGAGGAATGGGATACATACCGAGCCGCGTTCGCGTTCTGAGGATGGATCATGGACGAAAATGTCGCCGTCGCCTGGGTCGCCGTTCCCGCCGATTTCTATGACATGCCTCAGCGGCCCAGGAATCTGGACCAGCTGACCACGGTTAGAGATTTGTTCACGAAGCCCCGGCTCTCAATCGCCGTCACATTCATCAAAGAGTCCGGCCCAGTAGAAGGCGACCTCACACGCATCCCACGGCCGATCCGCAACTGGGTCGAGGCAATCCAGAATAAGACCTTCACCGTCCGCTTCTTTGACGAAAGCGGGCAGAAGGGTCATCCCGTCACCGCGTCGATCGTTAACGACGGCCTTAGCAACGCCCTGTGGCGCAGTTTCTTCGATGATCTGGAGCCCTTTGAGACAGGTATCGCCTCGACTCATGCCACCCGTCTTCTGACCAGCGCCGACACGCTGGCACCGGTGCGTACGTACCCGACCCAGAGTATCGCGAACGCCCTGCGCCAAGTGACAGCAACGGTCCAGGGCCTGCTGGCCGATGCAGACGATAACTCGGGGTTCCGCGCGGCCCTCGTCAATGGCGCAGATGTTTCTAAGCTGCCGGGCTTCGGTCCGATGGATAAGCAGATCCGCGGCCTGTTCTGGGAGCAGGAGGATGGCGCAGATCCAGATTTCTCGGTTAAGAACGATGCCATTGAACGCGCACTCGACCGACTCGACGACCGGATCAACGCCCATGGCCTGGCCCACGCGGTCGCGGAGCGCAAGCGCCACTACTTCGATCAATTCGGCTTCGGGCCGAGGACGGATACGGTGGCGGACAATTGGAACCGGATTGTTCTGGATAACACGAATGCCGCGAATGCTGACGCCCTGGAAATACGCAACCTCCATCGCCTCGCGCGCAACCCCTATGACCATCTTACCCAGGAAGCCCGAAAGCTGGTCAAGGACGCGGGGACGTCTCAATCCACCGCCACAGCGTTTGGCAGCAATGAGGAGGGCGAGGTGCGCAGCGAGGACTTCCTCCAGGCCACCCTGTTCCATGCCCGGGTGCCACACGGGAAGGAACGCCCGCTCAAAACCACCGACGAGTATCCCTACGCCAAGCTCGCCGGTGAAAGCTACGACTCTATTAAGCAGCGGGGGCCGTGGACCCGCCGTGTGGCTGCCCTTCGCAACTTCCCGACACTTGCACGTCGGATAGGATTGGTGATCGACCTCGACCTCCACATGCTACCCCAGGCCATCGCCGAATTCTACGGTACAGATGCGACCAAGAAGCCGGTCTATGGCCTGATCGAGGTGACCGGCCCGTCGATTCCGGGTGTCGGCCTTCAGGAATGCAAGACCCGATTCTGCCTGGAGGCATATTCGAAAAACATTGGCGGTCAAGACATGATGGTCTGGCTCTTCCGCCCGCAAGATCAGCGGGACGATGACAGTATGAAGTTTGCAAGGACCTTCAAGGCGGGCGAGCTGGCAACGATACACGACGTCACCAAGAAGCCACATTGGTTGCGGCGCGGATCGCTGGATTTGTCGTTTCGCTTGCCGGAGCCAAAAAAAGGCCAGTCAGCGCAGAAATTCACGCTGGACACGCTCGATGTTGATGGCGGCGCAATGAAGCTCGTAAACTTCGCGCGCAGCTATCAGAAGCAATTCCAGAATGCCGGGCGAATCGTAACGGACATGCCCGACGACGCGGACCCTGTGATCCTGAACAAGAACGACCGCGCGATTGCGATCATCCGGCAACGGCGTCCCAACCAAAAGCTATACGCCCAAGAAATCGCGATGCTCTCGCTCAACACGCCTTTAGAGCTGGGCCACTATTTCGAAAAGGAGGACATCAAACGCATTGTGACTGCGTTGCTTGCATTGAAAAATGACCTCCAGAGGAAGCGGGTGAAGAGACAGGGTCATAAGTTGAAACGCAGCAAGTCCCCTAGCGTCGTTCTGCAAAGAGAAAAGCTGCGGTTCGACGGGCTATCGGACTATCTGACCGTCAACGCAGTTGCCGTCCCGTCGAACGACAAGTGGTTTATCCGCTGGATCCTGGAGCCGGACCGCGAGAATTCCGCTGATAGCCTCGAACTGCCACCGGCCCATCGAACGGTAGGGCTTTCGCTCTACAGTGCCGATCGTGCGGCTGATGTCGAAGACCAGCAGCAACGCAGCGCGCAGCTCAGGAAGGCGACACGGGGGGGACACCTGTCGTTACAGCTGGCACCGAAGGCCGCGTCTCCCGCAGTGCCCTTCGTCTCCTCCGATTTGCTCTTTGGGCTGGTGCCCGAAGTGCGAATTGAACGTCCTTCCCCTTCCGGCGAGGCCGAGCTTACACCATGGTTTCCGCTTACGGAACGCATGGAGACGTACAAGACAGAGCTCGAGAAGATCGAGCCAGTCCGCGTGCAAGCATCGATCCGAATGCCCACAACGCGCGCGGTTGATCGCGCGCCATCGCAACAATCGAGCGAGCACGAACCGGATGAGGTTTATGCCCCGGAGTGCCTGTTCTCCTGGCAAGGCTGGTCACTCTCAGTTCCGAACAACCGCACCAACTGGAAGGACGGGCGCGGCATGCCCGTGGACGATAGCGGAAAGCCCATTGGTGCGCGCAACATCGCGAAATTGGTGGACGTTGATCTCAAGGTTCCAAGCAGTAGCCTTCCGCCACTGCGCTTCAGCCAACCGGTCATCGACAAAGATCAGCCAGTCAATGAGAAGGGCGAGAAAAACTGGAGGGCTTCTTTGTACGAAATCCGCGTGGCAACGATGGACAGCACCGGGTACGCGCGGTGGCTCGATCTGCTCCGGGACAACGTCGGCGGCAAGGGAGGTGATCAAACCTCGATCAAGGCGCCGGTACTGCGGTTCGAGCCAATCCCGCATCCCACTGTGTTGCTGGCGGAGCCCTACCGTGACGACAACCCAGTGAAGAGCCTGCGCAATCTTTCTGTCCGCGACGGAGCAGGCTCCGATGGGCGCTACATCGCACCACCTCGCACGAGCCTCAACGCATGCGAACTCCACGGCGTACTCGATCCGCTCAAGTTCGAGGCATTCGGCGATTTCGCGGACATCGAGCTCGACGATTCGGGCCAGTTCTGGGTGCTCTCCCGCGGCAGCGGCAACACGCCGATGCAGGCGAAGGACGCGGAGGAATACCTCAAGCGCTGCCAACAGGACCGCCGGCTCGGCAGAAAGGCTTCGCCGGATGATCCCGACGCGACCTTCGAACCCTTCTACCGGCGCGGCAGCAGCGGGATCAATCGCTCTGCCGCCACCGGATACTACCCAGACCCGATGGCGCGTCGCGCACTCTTTCTGTTGACGGATATAACATCGAGCGAAGGTGATTCGCTACCCGACGAGATCGTCGGGCTCCCCGAGCCACTGGTCGACCTCTATCCCCATGATAGCAGTTGGCCTAGGGCTCGCGGTTTCCATCTTGCACTAGTGCCGCTCAGTGTCGGCCAATCGATGAGCCTCGAATGGAGCCGCAGCGATCGACGCTTGACGTTCGGATTGGCCCCGGGCCAGCGCTTGCGGGTCGAACTCTGTTGCGCACCCGACGCGGTGGAAAGTTCTTCGTTCAGCGGTCTGGCGATGGCCAACTACCACCGGAACAGCACCCGGCCGGCGATGCTGAAGGAGTTCGACGCGCTGCGGCAGGCACGGCTGACCGGCACCCCATATCCCTTCGGCAACGCGCTCGATGAGGCCCTACAACAGCAGCGTGACGGCCTGGACCCGCTGATCAGCCCGAGAATCACGATAGAGCTGGCTCATGCCGTGCAGAAGCCTCTCCCGGGGCTCGCGTTCGAAGGCGAAGCTCCCAAGCCCAAGGATCGCGCCCAAGGAACGCAGCTCGTGTTCTTTGACGACATGACGCTGAAGATGAATGAACCGACGACCGGCGAAATCGAGCTGCACGCAACCTGGACCGACCTCGTCGACAACTTCGAGGATCCGGCGCCCAAAGAGGCGAAGGACGGCATCATCGTCCAGAAGCGCGCGGCAAGTCCGCCGGTAACGGATGTGGCGATCACCGGCAATCTTCCTTGGATGGGCGTCGAACACGATTTCCAGGATACAAAGTACCATCGCGTCACCTACAAATTGAGGGGCGTGACGCGATTCATGGATCATTACCGCCATCGGTCGAACGACATTCCGGACTTCTCGATCGACTCGCCATCGGTCGAACGTGTAATTAAGAGCTCGGTCGCCCCCGCTGCCTGCGCCTATCTCTACAGCGTGCCGGTCTTCGGCTGGTCTCAGAGTGAAGACGTGAAGTCCTCGTTCGGCCAGTCCAGCTTCGAGTCCCGTCGGGAGACCGGTATCCGCATATGGATGGACCGGGGATGGAACTCCCAGGGCAATGACGAGCTGCTGGCCATTCTACTGCCCTTGTCGCAAACCGACCTTCATCCGGCCGCCGGTGACGTGCAGCCTTACAAATTGCAAGATGTGGTCTCCCGATGGGGTGCCGACCCCACAGAGCCAAGTGCCGGCATCGACGACATGGGCGTCGATATCAAACATTTCCGTAACTACAAGACCAAGGCAGTAGTACATACCCAGGAAGCCGACGGTGACGGCAATCGCTTCAAGGTCCAAGTGGTCGCATACGCGCCTCAATTTGACCCTGCGCGACGCCTCTGGTTCTGTGATGTGCCAATGACCGGCTCGCGTAGCTATTTCGGTTTCATCAAACTGGCCATAGCGCGCTATCAGCCGCAATCCATCGACGGACATGAAATCTCGACCGTCTTCCGCGCCGATTTCGTGCAGATGATTCCGGAGCGGTGGATCAACGTACGGCGTGACTCGCTGCTTCGTCGCCGGGTCATGATCATCGAGGTATACGGGACCAAACACCTCCAAAGCGACAACTACGCGCCGGATCCAGCCCTCGCAGGAAAATTCTCGATCATCGTCGAACGGCATTGTGGCGATCAATCGAAAGACGCGGGATGGTCACCCGCAGCGCACCAGGAATATGAAATCGTCGAGGTGGCTCCGCCAGATCCCAAAAAGGCTGACCCCAATCTCATCGTCCGTTTCGAGTTGCGCTTCGCGAACCATCCAATCGGCCGGCGCCGAATCATCGTCGTCGAGGAAGAGACGCGCCAGACCCGGGTCGAGAAGCCAGACTATACGTACCAGCCTGCAAGTCGCCTAGTATATGTGGACGTACTGGACATCTGACATCAGAGACAAGTAGCAAATAATGCTCGAGAGCAATCCCCTAATTGGAATGTTCATTGTGAATCAGTAGAGCGCCTGCGCGCTCGGACATAGCTCACCGATGGGGTCAGGCCAGTTCAGCTTCCCATCGGAAGCGTGTGACGCGATCGCCACAAATACACAAACGTTCAAGTCCGACAACCCGATAGTGCAGACCACGCCATCACCGGCAAGTCATCAACTAAAGGATCGAGCCATGACGAAGCTGACCTACGACCAAGTCAAAACCCTTGTCGCGAACAATAACAAGGCAGACAACTTCTCGAACGAGCTTGTGCTGTCCGTTGCCTGGAAAGAGAGCAGCTTCGACGAGACGGCCGTTCAGCCGTATCCGAATAGCGCCACCGGTCTCCTTCAAATTACCAAGGGCGCTGTCGCCGATGCTAATGCTAACACTCCGAACGGTGTCCATTTCGAACATTCCGAGATGTCGACCGGATCGAAGAATATACAATGTGGCACCTACTATCTCGACATCCTTTTTGATAGATTCGGCAGTGTGAAGACAGCTCTTGAGCATTACGGCACTGGAGACGGCTACGCGGATAATCTCCTGACATGTGAGTCATGCCTCAAGAGTGGGCCAGCAGATCCGATGACGTGTCTGAAAGCGATTCACAGCTTTGAAGAATACAGCGCCTTGACTTGGCAACGGATCGCGGAAGAAGAGCCTCTGACGAACGAAGCTTTAAAATACCAGAATGAAATTCTTCAGCAGATGAAGCTGTGTGCTGACGTGTCTACTAAGACCCTTGAAATGCGATCGCTCGATGCACAAGCGCGAGATTTTGTGGAGACTGTCTTAACTGACTGGTATTTGAGACTCGCGAACAGTTCACGAGCCCATCTTCGTCAAGTTGATTCTGCAGCAAAAGGGACAAAAGCGCTTCTTGTCTCGTCCAAAGCAGATCGGGTCGTCAAGGCGAAAGCTCTCCTCAGCGCTGGAGATGTCTATCCCCGTGGCTGTAGCGAGTTCGTATGTTCAGTTCTGGGGATTCCATATCGCCAAGCAAACGATCTGATGGGCAACAATCCTCCATCTGTTGGAAATGGGCCGATATACAATGCTCTCGAGCCAGGTGATATCGCCGGGTGGATAGCAGTTACCGGATCTGGTCATGTCGCAGTCTATATTGGCGAGGGCGGCGACAACCAGTTTATCGACGTGCGCGAACCAGGGGCGGAGCCCCGGTCAAAGAATGGCTATTACAATCACGAGATGTTCAAGGCCCCCTTCTGAAACTGTGGGCATCTGACGAGTTCACCGTGAAACCGGCGCGGCAGCGTAATATGTCTGAATCTCGCGCCCGCTTAGCGCGACGCGAGGATGTGGCTTTCGTTTTCTGCGCCGGTGACGTTGACAGGCTTTGAAGTAGGCCCCCTCGAAAACGAGCAAAACCAGAACGTTGGCGTGCCGATCGGCTTTGAAACTCTATGCCGATTTACACCTGGCGATGGGCAATTTTGCCACTTCGGCTTGTCAGATATCACAAAGACGGCAGACTACCCTTCAATCTCCGTGGATGACTGCCCCCTTGATCCCATCGCTAGTGATCCGCCGGATCACCCGATGGGGCAGACCAGATCAGGATCCGCTATGCTGGTCGCGACATAGGCAGATGGAAGGGAATATCAGGCGGTGGCTTGTAGAATTTCGCCGATACGAGATGATCTTGCGATGCTGGCTTCCAATCTCTGCCGCCAGCGGGGGCCTCTCGACATCGCGTCCTCATAAGCTTCCTTGAGATCCGACGGCCGGTCTTCTGCCAGTACCTGGATCAGGAGCTCCGATTGAAGCAGATCCTTTCTCGCCTTCAAGCTATCGGGACCATGTACACGGCGGTCTGACACAATGAGCTTGTGAATAGCATAGCGCTCAGGGCGGGGAATATGAACAAGAACGCCATCTCGGTAGACGGCGGCAGCAGATATCGGATCGGCGATAAGGTAATTCAGATAGTGCAGCGATTGAGCACTAACACCGAGTGCTTGAAGATTGCGAATGCTTTCATCTTCGCCGAATGACGGCGTCAGGAACTCAAGCATGGTTTTGTCCGTCGCCTGGCGCCAACGCCAGACGCTCTGGTTACCGATCGACGGAACTGGGTCGAACGAAAATGGCTTCAGGACATCTTCAATCGGCTGAGAGATGGTTTCTTCAAGTGCGAGCGACAAGCGCTCGAAGCTTGCTATGTCGATGTCCGCCGTCATGGCGACTTCATCGAGGCCCAGGCGGATGCCGAGCTCACCTTCATAGAGGCGGAATGCCGTCGTGCCGACGAGGACGCCACCCAGGCGAAAGACGCCGACTTTCGCCAGCGCCGCGACCAGGCTGCCAAAGGACGCCTCCAACCCGCGGAACCGCTCGCTGCGTAGGAGCCTGACGAGCCTGGCCCGTTCTTTCTGCGCACTGCTGATCTCTGCCTTGATGGCTTGATGACGCGAGATCTTGTCACGCAGAACAGCGGTATCCTCGCCGAGATAGACCTCCGTCATCTGGTTTCCCAGGCGAAAACGGTCGTACCAATATCCGCGCCCGCTGCGCTCACGCCGCATCGGCTGCCCGACCATCTCTGAGACCTTCTCATCGAGAAGAAGAGAGACGAGATCATGGTAGGCCGCGATGGCAACCTGGGAATGGCGACGAAAGGTAGACATACACGAACTCCTTGCCACGCAAAGTATATTTCGCGTGGCAAGGTTTTTCAAGTAAATTGGCACGCAAAAAAAATTATGCGTGGCAATGCTGAATAATTAATGTTTATCAATATGATATAATTGAAAAATCATGACAATCGGCCCCCGCGCCTTCCGGGATTCTGCGAGATGGCGGGCTCAACTGGCACAGCGCCCCACGTCATCAACCAATCGATGTCCTCGCCTGAACTAAGCAAAGATTTTCCATAACAGCGGTTCCGCGACACCTAGTTTGACTCCTCCGTCGACGCTTCCCCGCACGGTGACGAAGCGCGCAAGAGCGCC
The DNA here is from genome assembly GCA_035539215.1 of Dongiaceae bacterium. Lineage (GTDB taxonomy): Bacteria > Pseudomonadota > Alphaproteobacteria > Dongiales > Dongiaceae > Dongia_B. The sequence continues at coordinate 36,726 of DATLIX010000193.1, forward strand.
TAGGCTAATGCCGCGCGACGCTGACGATCGAGTACCCGCATATGCAGCTCATCGATCCCCTGGCCCCCACCCTCACCCCGAAATGGCAGCGCTTCCTCGCGATCTGGCGCCATGGTATCGCGATCGCGCAAGCAGAGGGCGCGTTCATTCGGATCGAAAGAAGTCCGCCGGTCATTTCCTGGAAGCGGACGGCTTCCAGCTTATCTGCCGGCCCCCCTTTCAAAAAATACCGCAGAACCCGAAGGTGGCAGCCATGGGCTTTCCCGCGACCGCACCCTTCGGCTTTGACATCTGGGCGATACCGGTGGCACCGCCTGGGGTCGTGCCAATTCACAGCAAGAGCGGCGCTGCCGATAGCTTGCAATTGCCGAACGCAGGATTGCAAAAGGTCCTCTATGCCACCTGGCACAAGGAAGGTGGCCCCATTGGGGTCAGTTCCTTCAAGCGGGGAGATTCGGAAGACGCCTTCCTTGCCATCACCATCAGTGAAGCCGTGGCACGTTAACGAGGCGGGAAGGCGCCTTGGACACTATCCAAGGCAATCGGATCCGTCGACCGGTGGGATCATCCATCTTTTCACGCGTCGCCCCCTGCGTTAACCTGGCGCTCTCGTGGGGGATGGATGGCTGGCGACGATCTCGATACCAGTATGCGACTGGCGGCGTTCGACCATGTCCGTCGGCTGAATGAAACGCATGACCACCTTACGGCAGCCGACCTCAAGCCGGGTTTCCAGTTTCAAGGCGAGCGCATTCCCTTAGTCAATCCACAGCGCGGGATTTTTAAGCCCCAGCAGATGCGGTTCCTGCTTTCGATCAAGACCGTGTTTCCAAAACCGGGTGCCAAGGTCTGGTACGACGACCAACGCGAAGTCCACCAGCAAATCTTCGACGGCGACGAAGCGGTGGACTATGCCTTCATGGGCCAGGACCCAGCCGCGCCGGACAATCGCTGGCTCCGGGAAGCTTTCGAGAACCGCATCCCGGTCATCTATTTCCTCGGGATTTCCCCGGGGTGCTATCAAGCGATCACTCCAGCCTTTATCGCCGATTGGAGTGCAGCGGCGCTGAAAGCACGTGTCGCTTTTGGCGTACCCGAGCAGCCTGCCCTCGTCCCGCCGGAGACCACGCCAGAGCGACGCTATGCGCTCCGGGCCGTCAAGCAGCGCCTTCATCAAGCCTCATTCCGTGAGGCAGTGATCAGCGCTTATAGCGGCCGCTGCGCATTATCCGGTCTCCCGGAGCCCCTGCTCCTCGATGCTGCCCATATCATCGCTGACACAGATGAGCATTTTGGGCAACCGGTGGTACCGAATGGCATTCCGCTCTCGAAAATTCATCATGCGGCGTTTGATGCGCACCTCATCGGCATCGACCCCGATTATCGGCTCCATGTTTCCGATCGACTACTCCATCAGAAAGATGGACCGATGCTCGAGGCACTGAAGGCGTTAAATGGCCGCTCGCTTCACTTGCCAAAGCGCGAGCGGGATCATCCGGATCGCGATAGGTTGGCTCAACGGTTTGAGCGATTCTCGGCGGCTAGATAAATATATTCGCGGCCGATGAGTTCAAAATGCCTTTTGAACGCCAGAGAGCTATCGAGACTAAGGATACCGGGATCAGCCACCTGCGTAGCGAAGAATACGCTGCAAGGTAAGTTCATAGTAGCTTTCCCCCCTCTCGCCGAGTTCATGCTCGGCTTCCAGACGCAAAGAATGCTCATCAAGAAAACGCACCATACCCTTGCACCACGTTTGCCAAATCCTAGGGTCGATCCTTCCCATCGCATAGCAAGCATATTCCTCGGCACATATGTCGAGATAGCTTCTCAGTTTCTCATTCGCTTTTGTAGTAGCAGTTCTCTCCTTGAACGTGGATTGGGCGTCGTCTGCCTTCCTTGCTTCGAATGATTCAAAGATCTCCTTAAAGCGACAGTTGAAGCGATAAAACAGATCCATCAAAAGCTTTTCGCTTTCGAATTTCGATCTCAGAAAGAATCCGATGAGAGCTAAAACTGCGCCCACGAAAGATAAGATTTCGCCATCCGATAAGCGGCGAAGACTGGGAATTAGCGCGAACGCAGCCACCGTCAGGAAAACGGCGGCGAAGACGACAAGCCCAGAGCGCCGAAAGAGAAACCACTTAATACCAATGTCAAAATCTAACATCGACACACGCCCCTATCTGAGATCAACATGCTGAAACCAAGCCATACACTCTCGTCATAGGAGTTCATCAATCGAAACACATCATCAGAAATGATGTTTTCTGTTGATGCGTTTTGACTCCCAGACCCCAGCGCCCAGAAATTCGGCTATCGTAACACGTTCTCAATCAACGCTGAGATTTCCGCAGAGTTGATCCCACCGCCTTCAGTATCGCGCGTCACGATCAGCACGCCTTTCGGGCCGCCACCTTCATCTTGTGGCAAAATTCCGTGTGCGCGATACCAAGCGCGCTTATCTTCCCAGCGCTTGTAATAGACGGCGTCATGTAGGAGACCGCAGTGCTCCCAATAATAGGTCACGCCGGTATCGTCATCTTCAATGGTAAAGTCCGGATATTTGGTGATACCTCCGAGCTCCAGGGGGTGCTCGTAGTGGTATGAAATACCAACTGAATGCAAGAGATTGGCAATGATTACTTCGGATTTTGACCGCACAGCATCGCCCCTAGTCGTGCGATGGATGAGCTTTTCTTCCAAAAACACCCCTCCGATCTCGACGCGCTTTGGGGCGCTGAATAAGTTTGTGACGCGCGTAGCCGTTGCAGAATAGCGATCCGAGCTCAGCTTCTGAAGATCTATGGCTGACCCTTGATGTAGGATGACGACTTTGGCTTTTTGGCGTGTCAGCGCAGTGTAGAGAAGCTCGCGCGTGAGCATGATCGGTGATCGCGGCAAAACCAAAAATACCGTGTCAAACTCACTGCCCTGCGCCTTGTGCACCGTCAAGGCATAAGCAAGCTCGAGACCGCCATCGTCATCATCAGAAAATCTGCTGACCCTGTATTTGAACACTTTACCTGGCTGTGTCGAGAATTCGACCTCCAGGTCCTCCGGGTGCCAATCTTTTTTCTTCGTTCGGCGATGACCGACGACCATGCCGATTTCGCCGTTTGCGAGATAGCTTTTCTCTTTAGGATAGGTTCGGTATGCTGGGATAACTCCGTTCCGGTTATTGATTACCTTGTCACCGTAGATAATCTGGCAATCGCCCGCAGGCTTTGGAATACTGCGCCTTCCGACGACTTTGCGCGCCAGCTCGATCTGATGCCCTTTATAGCGCCGGTGGATTGACGCATTGAGAGCTTCAACACCCCAGGCTTGCTGTCGAACAGGACTGAGGAGTTGCCACGCCTCTGCTGCCTTGCCTGCGCCAGGGTGATCCATGTACTGGTTGTTGAACCATACCGACCCTCTGTCGTCCAAATTACCACCCAGACTCAGCGCAAATGCTTGCCACTCCTGCAACTCATTGCCGAATTTGAGCGTGTGCGCCAATGTCTGGGGTAAAAGACTTTCGAGATCATCACTAGTTTCCCAATGGATGAACTCGACCGTTTCACCCCGTCGCTTTCCTGCGAGAATTTCGAAAACCTGATCTTCGCCCGGCGCAAGCGCGCTCCCGCCGAACCATGCCGCCAGCTGAAGATCCTCACGCTCGCCAAAGCCTTGGCGCCGAGGAACGGTCAGCTCTGCATAGGATGGAGCGACACGTGGGAACAGCGCCTCAACGTTATTCGGCCGCAGCTCAGCGATAATGTCCGCGAACGGCCTACCTGCGCCGATGGGAGGCAGCTGACGTGGATCGCCAACAAAAATCAGACGATGGACGCCACTTAAGGCTTCGATCAGGGCAGCCATCATCTCCTCGGTGAGCATGGAGCATTCATCTACGATGACAGTGCGGCCGCATTTCTCACCTGCCTCTCCGGTCATCAAATAACGCTGCGTTAATCCATCATATCGTCGGCTAGGTGAAAGAAACTGTGCCAGCGTCTGTGCCTTGAAATTCTTGACGCCCGCCCGCCGCGCCAAATCCTCCATTCGGACGCGCGCTTTACCGGTCGGCGCCAACATAACGATGCCGCCCTCTTGGATTTCTGGGCTCCGACAGAGTACGGAGAGCAACGTGGTCTTGCCGGTGCCTGCCGGCCCAATCAATACACTAAAACGCGCGGCGGCGATTTCCTCGAGTGCGGCCGCCTTTTCCTGTCTTGCGCGTTCTTCTTTCGCACGGTCGTCCGGCTCTTCTGGCAGCGGGCCGAGTTTGCTTTCTGGCTTGTTGAGCTCCACACGCCAATCAACGCCCAATGCATGTCGGACGCCAGAAGCTCGCTTGCTGATCGCAGAGCGTATTGTTTGGCCCACGTCGCTGAGGCGTTGAAGTTGATAGGCTTTCGCTCCATCTGCCATTTCAACGCATCGGATCTCGCCAGCGAAGTAATCCGCCTCGGCCACCGCCAGAAGATCGGCGGTCACAAGCGTTGCGTCTAAGCTTTTTACCTTTTCGCCGCTCCTCAAGGCGGAAACGATGTCAGCCTGCGTCCACAACGTATTTCCGGCAGCAGCCGCTTGCTCCAGCTCGCGAATCACCAGCGCTCGCAATCGTCGTCCGTCGACAGCTGTCCTGACTAACGTTGGCTCAGGCAAAGGATGCGCTTCGCGCAAGAATTTTTCAGGAAGGACGCCACGATCTACCCGGCTCACACCAATAGGTGCCTCGCCCAAGCGCGTAGCCTCATAGAACAGGTAGGGATTCGCGATGAACTCCTGATCGGAAAGTATAATCCCTTCTTCTACGCGCTTCTCCGGGATCGCAAGCACATCTGCATCCTCTTGCGCGAGATCAATCCGGCTCATCAACTCCAAGAACTGGCGTCGCTCACCGGGCATGTGCTGCCACGCTTTAATAATGATGGGATCGATGCCGCGTGCCAGATCGGCGGGCAGATGTTTTGCTGGATCTTTCATGGCTGCCTCCCAAGCCAGCCATGGGTTACCTTCTTCACCGACCTTGTCTTGGAGCGCCTGCGCGACAAAGTGACCGAGGCGCACGCCAATGGCGTTCAGTACCGCGCCAATGCCAGGAAACGCGCCGCGTCTCTTCCAAAGCCGGCCAAGCTGCTGATCTATCCAGCGTTCTTGAGGCGCCACGGCGAAAGAAAAAAGTCTCGAGGCCCGATCCAGTGCAGCGCGGCATGAAAGCAATGCGCTGATCGCAGCGTCATCGCTAACGTGCTCAGTTGCGAACGAAAACTCGTGAAACCGATCTTCGGGCGCGAACGCAACCACCTCAGCCGGGTCGAACGCACGTCCATCATCACATTTCTCGAGCGCCTGCTGATACGGTAGCAAGAATCCATCGGCGAAGTCCGGACGGATAGAGTGTGTTACCATCCGTTCCCATATAAGGCTGCGAACCTTATCTTGTGACGATCCATCATATTCATACTCGGTCAATCCGCCAATTTTAAGGATACGCCCAGCCCCGACTAGGACGCGGCGTCCCGCTTCTTCAACGAGCGGCACTTGCTTGGCATAGAAAAAGACAAGCGACTCATCCACCTGTACGTGATTCCAGAATCCCTCCAATAAAGCACGGTGATTGCGAGCATCCTGCACCCAGTAGGATTCGAACCCCAGTTCAGGCTCATGATCCGGGCTCAGCTCGTCGAGCGGGTATTCATTGATGAGCCCCACCTCACGCTCGTCACCAAAAACGACTGGCTTCATCATCCAGCGGAACGGTAGCGCTGCCGCTGAATAGGCCGGATATTTCAAAAGCGTAGGTTTGAAATGTGCGTGTGTCACTGATGTTTCGCGCGCATACGGATGTTCGTGAAAACGCTCAATCGAGAAGTCAGCCATAAAGGTGCCGCGCTCTTTGACGCAAGGCGGTAGGTCTGCGCGCGCCAAGCCCTTAAGCGAGTGCCCGGCTAGACGCTCTTCTGCCGCGTCGTGTTTGCTCTCCGCGATATTGATGAGCTTGCAGCAGGCGGTGTTGTGTTTTGGGCGCGCGCAGATGGAGCCATTCCACCCAAGGTCATGCCACGGCACGCGAACAGAAATATGCCGTCTTGGATATGTTAATCGCTTCATCTCCCCCCCAATCGCCATCGCGCTACTTTTTTCGGGACGCACGCGCTTCATTTGCACCAATCTACCATTAGGCGAACGACGGAGGCCAATACGTCATTCAATGCCGCACCCTTCTCTAACTGCAAGAGGTAGGTCATTGGGCTGTCTGGCCGACTATTGGAGGTATCGTTATCGTCAGATCGACGGGGGCCGCGCCGCGTTAATCCATTATGGAAAGCCCGGTTAAACTCCCCCGGCAACGATCCGGCCCTCCAACGCCAACGGCGCCGCCTGAGAGCGCGCGAGGCCAGGGACCACTTCGCGGGCGGGCCATGCAGAATGCATACCTACATATTCCCATTCTGTTCATATCTGCTTGCCCAGCCAATAAAGCCAGTGATCTCCTGGGGCTCTCTTCTCACGCCTCAAATGGAGCTCAGCCACGGATGGAGAGACCCGCAAGCTCACCCGCCGCGAACTTTATAATCTCGTCTGGAAAACGCCGGTCGACCTCCTCGCCAAACAATTCGGCCTTTCAGGCGTCGGGCTGGGCAAGATCTGCGCCCGTTACAGCGTGCCCGTGCCACCGCGCGGCTACTGGGCCAAGGCCCGCACCGGCAAGCGGGTGGTGCGCCCACCGCTTCTCGAAATCGATGCGCCCAGCCGTCCCGAACCAACGATCCCGCTGACCCCCACCCTGCCGGCGCCCGCCTCGGTAGCACCCACGGAAGAGGCCGCCCGTTATGAGGCTTTGCACCAACAGCTGCTTGCCGAGATGCCAGCGCTCTCCGTGCCGGCAACGTTGCGCAAGCCGCACCCGTTGATCACGAGCTGGCTCGAGGACGACGCACGGGACCGCCAGCGCTGGTCAGGCCTCCACGCTCGGCCGGCCAAGTCGAAATACGCCACACCTTTTGCGCGGCGGCGCCTGCGCTTCCTAAACACCCTCTTCCATGCCCTCGAGCAGCGCGGCTTCAAGATCACGCATGATCCGCAGCACCGCTTTGACTGCCAGGCAACCCTCGAGGGCAATACCGTCCGCTTTGCCGCCTATGAACGCATTCGACAGGTTCGCCGCCCCTTGACCGACGAAGAGCGCGCCATCCGCCCGGGCCAAAAATACACCCAGGAAAGTTTCGCGACCGGCGAGCTCATCCTCGCGCTTGAGAGTAGCCTGCCCCGCGGGCTCACCCGCAGCTGGTCGAACCAGGCGGATCAACCGATCGAGACAGAGATCAACCAGATCCTTGCCGGCATCCTTGTCGCCACTTCTTATGAAAACGAGCAGGCGAAGATCCGGGCAGCGGCCGAACAGGTTCGCTGGGAGGCGCAGAAGCAGAAATGGGAACGGGGACGCCAGGAAAAGCTCGAGCAGGACCGGCGCGCCGCTCTCCTCAAGATCGTCAAGGACTGGCGGGATGCGGGGGAAATTCGGGCGTTCGTCGAAGCATTAAAGAAAGCGGTGAATGATGGGGAGTTTCGCCCGAACGCCGAGGTTTTTGAACCGTGGCTTGATTGGGCGATGGAGCGCGCGAAACACTTAGATCCTATTCTATCGGGGTGGACATTCTCCAAGGACCTTCTGCCGAAGCATGAGCACGAGACAGAAAGCACCTAAGGTAACGAGCCCGATGCCACGAACCGTGCGTTTAGATCTGTGAACTCTATTCACTACTACATTATCTTGGTATCGCGTGCCGCTAACTTTCGCCTCTCATTCGCTCGCGTTGACAGGCCAGCCGTCGCCGATGTTCGTCAGTAAGAGGAATGGGCGAACGCCAGCGCAATTCGGCGCGCGCGACCTCGCCAAGCTTAGGCGAAAATTCTGGCCGCCCCTCGTCATCGAAGGTCACGAGGGCGCGGTCGAATGCAGCGTCCCACAATGCAGAGAGAAGGAGGCCGTTATGCACGTTAAGCCGTTCGGCATCGGTTTCGCATTCTGCCCATGGAATGATGTGCGAGGCGCGTAACAGGGCGCGGTCAGAGATCCCGGTCAGAGGGCAACGCCCCTGCCAATAATCAATCAGGCTATCGCGAAAAACATCCTGCCCGATTCGTTGCACGACGAGCCGCTCGGTCTCGGTCGTCCGGGGGAGACTGGCAACCCGACGCTCAAACTCCCGGAGCGGCGCATCGGGCAGGCTGACTCCCAGCTCGTAGACCCGCTGCAATGCCAAATAGAGCGTCCCGAGCTTCTCGAAGGCGAAGCGGGCTCGGCCGGGACCAGAAATATTGGCTTCAGGTAGATTCAGTTCTTGAATGATGCCCAAATGCTCGACGGCCAGGTACCATGGCCCCGACGCGCCCGCAGACGCCAGATAGATCGTTCCTTGCGCCGTCGTCGAAGCGAAGGCGGCCCAACCTGCCTCTTCGCCAAGGATACGACGGAAGCCATTCTGCGACGCGGCCTTACGGCATTCTTCGTGAACTACAAACGATTGAGGCGATTCGAGCACGGTTCGTTCCTCGCTATAGATCCCGAGCCATTAATCGCTCCGAGCCAGGTGCTCCCCTCAGGACCGACCTCAGCCAGGGATCGCAACGGATATCGTCTGGGGGGCGGGTCGTCGTCGTCACGATGTACTGGAAGGAGGCCGTTTCGGTCAGCTCCTCAAGCTCCCTCATTAAGCGGAAGAGCTCATCATAGATGGAGAGGCCGAGATCTGCTTCACGCGGACTGTCATGAACAAGGAAAGCGGGAACACGGGTCAAGCCCTCGATGCTTAGACAGAGGCAGGCGAGGTCGAAAGCCAATACCTTCAGGGACTCGATGGCGGCTGTGCGGCGATCGCCATCGACATCGACGGTCAATTGCAGCCTATCGCCGCTCAGCGTCACCGCTCCTTTCGCGTTCTCGTTGACCAGGCGACGAATAATGGCAGAGAATTTCTCCGTTATTCGACCGAAGGTCAGGCCCTGCTTGTCGCGGAAGGCTGCAAGCCGCTCCCGCTCTTTGGTTAACCCCTCCTCGAGGCTGCGGAGCCGATTTCGCAACTCATCTCGCTCGGTTGATAGCTCCGCAAAGCGCTCAACCCCTTCTTTGAGTCGTGTCGCCGACTGCCATGCGGTCGCTCGCGCGTCGCGCACACTTTCGATGGCTTGAGCCCGCTTCTCTGCCTGCTCGACCAGCTGCCGCGCGAGAGCGGCAGTAGGCTGAAGGCCTTCCAGCCTAGCTTCCAAACCATTGATCTTTTGGCCCTGATCGCCGATCTCCTGACGCTTCGCGGTGAGCCTGGCTCTGCACTCCGTCTCATCGTGCAGCTTGTGGGACAAACCGCATTTCTCCGCGAGCGCCTTATCAATCGGCACCTCACAGATCGGACAGACCTGACTGGCCGCATTCTCCGCCGCCGCTGACAAACTCGGTATTTCGCTGGAGAGCAGAATTAAGACGTGCTTCTCAGCCGGTATCTGCGCCTCCAGACGGATGCGCTCTTCGTCGGTGCGCCGCAATTCTTCGCGCGCTTCCTGCAATGCCTTCCGGGCTTCGCCAAGTTCCGCTGTGTCACCGGTCGGGAGCTGAGCGGCCGATGCGAGCCGATCAACCGCAGCCTTGCGAAATAGCTCCAGAAGCAAGGGCATCTCCGGCACGGTTTGTCCAGTAAGACCGAGTTGATCGATCAATCTTTCGTGGCGTCGACCGCGATCCCAATCGAGGTATGATGCTTCCCGCTCCGCCGTGGCGACCTCTGTTCGCAACGCTTCCTCTGCGCGTCGCGTTTGCTGCTCCTCTTCAGTGATCGCCATAAGGAGAGCCCGAAGCGCTTCACGCCGAGGCCCGGTTTCACGCCCGCTTGCCGGCAGCGGCGCATCGGAATCGGATGCGGGGGAGCGCCAATCGAGAACGTCGTCGAAGCGGCACTCTTGATCGCGTGTAAGCCAAGCGAGTGCGATCGGCCATGCCTTTTGACCGGGCTGAAGGCGGGCTAGGCTTGCGACGCCCGGTGTCACGATGTTCTGCTCAATGGCCTCGATCAGCGGGTCAATACTTGTCGTCGCTCCCTCGCCAGCGGCGATCTCATCGAGGTTGCCGTCAGGAGTTGCGACATGCCGGCGCCGGATACCCAGTGGTCGCACGACAGCCCAACACACGCCGTCAAGCACTACTTCTGCGCCGACGATGCCGTTCGGAAAGGCGACCGCAATCCGTTCTCGCAGGGTTTCGTCGGCGAAACGCTGCTCGCCGAGGCAATAACGCAACAGGCGGCAGAACAACGTCTTACCACTGCCGTGACCGATGGCGCGCACGCTGCCGGTGCTGCTGTCGTCGAAGCCGTCCGGCGACCAGATGATGTTGAGCCCCGGCCGAAGTGTGATGTCTCGGATTTTCTGGCCACCCGGCGCTTCCCAGATCGCCAGGCGCCGCACCCAGAGGCGCGGTCCTTTCAAGCCTGCCGGAGCAGTCAGACTGAGCTTCGGAGGATCGAACATCTCATGCTGCCGCGGCATGCGTGATCCAGCTCCGAACTTCGTCCGGCAAGGAGGTGATGGTTGCATCCAGGTCGAGCGAACTCAGCGCTTCCAGCACGAATCCTGCCCGACCGTCCGGCCAGCCGGCCGTGTCGAAAGTGTCTAGGCTAGGTCCTGGCGCCCAGGTTCTCGCTAACAGGTTTTCGATCAAGCGACCATTGCCGCGATGGTTGGAGACAGCGACGCCCCAGCCCTGATTGGTCCGGGCCGCGAAGCCCACCACATTGCCCGCGCGCGATTCGGCTTCCTGTCCGACCAACCGTCGCCACTCCCGCGCCTGTGCCTTCGGGAGCAATGACGTCAGAAGGTGCGGCTCCAGCATCATCGCTGCGGCGAGACGAACGGTCCGGCTCGGTGTCGGCCCGTTGATCGC
>DATLIX010000194.1:0-52370 GCA_035539215.1 Dongiaceae bacterium
TTCCGCGATCAGCTTGCCGTTGAGGCGGATGCGCTCGTGGAAGCGCACGAGATGGGGCGAGGTATAGACATGCACGCGGTAGCCGGCGGCTTCCAGCATGGCGCGCAGATAGGCGATGACCGAGCCCTTGCCGTTGGTGCCTGCCACATGCACGACGGGCGGCAGGCGTCTTTCCGGATGGCCGACCGCTTCCAGCAGGCGCAGGACGCGATCGAGTTCGAGATCGATGATTTTCGGATGCAGCTTGTTGAGCCGCTCGAGAACGATATCGCTGCTTTGGCTCATCTTGGCGCCGGTGGTAAAGCGGCCGGGTTGGAACGGCCCAGGGTTAAAGCAATCGGGTTAAAGCGGCCGGATTGAAGCAGTGGGCTTCGCGGCGATCAGGCGCTGCTGGCCGAGTTCGCCGTGGTCACCAGGGCGGTCGGCGGCACCGGCGCCGGCACCTTGATCGGACCCGGCACCTGCTTGGTCAGGAGGCCGATGATCCTGGCAAGCTCCACCGGCAGGTCCTTGCGGGCGATGACGATATCGACGATGCCGTGATCGAGCAGGTATTCGGCCCGCTGGAAGCCTTCCGGCAGCTTCTCTCGGATCGTCTCTTCGATCACGCGCGCGCCGGCAAAGCCGATCTGCGCACCCGGCTCGGAGATGTGGATGTCGCCCAGCATGGCGAAGGAGGCGCTGACACCGCCCGTGGTCGGATCGGTCAGCAGCACGATGAACGGCAGCCCGGCCTCCTTGACCCGGTCGACGGCGATCACCGAGCGCGGCATCTGCATGAGGGAGAGAATGCCCTCCTGCATGCGGGCACCACCGGAGGCGGGAATGGCGATCAGCGTCGCCTTTTCCGCGACGGCGACTTCGGCCGCCTTGACTAGGCCCTCGCCGACGGCCACACCCATGGAGCCGCCCATGAAGTCGAAATTGAACGCGGCGGCAACCACCTTCAAGCCGCCGACCGTGCCGCTGGCGACGACGATGGCATCCTGCTCCGCGGTCTTGGTCTGGGCTTCCTTCAACCGGTCGACATATTTCTTGCGGTCGCGGAAGCGCAGGGGGTCGAGCGGTACCGCGCCCAGTTCCGCGCGCTCGAACTGGCCGCCGTCGAACAGCAATTCCAGCCGACGCAGCACGCCGATCCGCATGTGATGGCCGCAATGCGGGCAGACGCGCAGGTTGGCCTCGAGATCGCGATGGAAGATCATTTGGCCGCAGGCGCTGCATTTGTCCCACAGATTTTCCGGCACGTCGGCCTTGCGCACCAGGGCGCGGATCTTCGGTCGGACGAAATTGGTGAGCCAGCTCATCTTGCTATCCCTTCGCGGGTCTTATTCGTTGAAAGACGTATCGTTCAAGTGCGGGCGCGGCGCCCATGTTCCTAAGACCGTGCGCGACGCACACCGGCGGCCAGATCGCGCACGAGCGCCAGCACGGCCTCCTTGGCCGCGCTGGCATCGGTGAGGTTGTCGGCAATTTTCTGCACCAGCGCCGAACCTACCACCGCGGCATCGGCGTCACGCGCCACGGCGGCGGCCTGGTCCGCCGTCTTGATGCCGAAACCGACGGCGACCGGCAGGCTGGTGTGGCGCTTCAACCGCGCAACGGCGGTGGCGATATCGGTGGTGGCCGCCGAGCGGGTACCGGTGATGCCGGCAATCGAGACATAATAAACGAAGCCGGACGTGTTCCGGAGCACGGCCGGCAGGCGCTTGTCGTCGGTGGTCGGGGTCGCCAGGCGAATGAAGTTGAGGCCCGCCTGCAGCGCCGGCAGGCAAAGCTCGCTGTCTTCCTCCGGTGGCAGATCGACAACGATCAGACCGTCCACGCCGGCTTCCTTGGCGGCCTTCAGGAAAGCACCGACGCCATAGGAATAGACCGGATTATAGTAACCCATGAGCACGATCGGCGTATCGCTGTCACCGGCACGGAAGTCGCGCACCAGCTGCAGCGTCTTCGGCAGGCTCATGCCCTGCGCCAAGGCGCGCAGGCTGGAGGCCTGGATCGCCGGACCGTCGGCCATCGGGTCGGTGAAAGGCATGCCGAGTTCGATCACGTCGGCCCCGGCGCCGGGCAGCGCGCGGACAAGATCGAGCGAAGTCTGATAGTCGGGGTCGCCGGCGGTAACGAACGCGACGAGCCCGGCGCGGCCTTCCGCCTTGAGGGCGGCGAAACGGCGTTCGATGCGGGTGGTGCTCATGGTGCCGTCGGCGCTCACAATTTGGTTCCCAGTCTTTCGGCAACGGCGAAGATATCCTTGTCGCCGCGGCCGCTGAGGCTCATCACCAGCAGATTGTCATGGGCGAGGGTCGGCGCCAGCTTCATCACATAAGCAAGGGCATGGGCCGGTTCCAGGGCCGGGATGATGCCTTCGAGCGCGCTGCAGAGCTGGAAGGCGTCCAGCGTCTCCTGGTCGGTCGCCGAAACATATTTCACCCGCTTCATCTCGTGCAGCCAGGCATGTTCCGGGCCGATGCCGGGATAGTCGAGGCCGGCCGAAATCGAATGCGCATCGGCGATCTGGCCGTCTTCGTTCTGCAGCAGATAGGTGCGGTTGCCGTGCAGCACGCCTGGCCGGCCGCCGGTCAGCGAGGCGGCATGACGGCCGGTCTCGACACCGTCGCCGCCGGCTTCGACGCCATAGATGGCGACCGAGGGATCATCGAGGAAGGGGTGGAACAGGCCCATGGCGTTTGAGCCGCCGCCAATGCAGGCGACGAGCGTATCCGGCAGCCGGCCTTCCATCTCCTGCATCTGCACCCGCGTCTCTTCGCCGATCACCGACTGGAAATCGCGCACCATGGCGGGATAGGGATGCGGACCGGCCACCGTGCCGATGCAATAGAAGGTGTTCTCGACATTGCTGACCCAGTCGCGCAGGGCCTCGTTCATCGCATCCTTCAAGGTCGAGGTGCCGGAATGGACCGGGATCACTTCGGCGCCGAGGAGCCGCATGCGGAACACGTTCGGCTTCTGCCGCTCGATATCGACGGCGCCCATATAGACCGTGCAGGGCAGGCCGAAGCGGGCGCAGAGCGTTGCCGTGGCGACGCCGTGCTGGCCGGCACCGGTTTCGGCGATGATCCGGGTCTTGCCCATGCGCATGGCCAGCAGGATCTGGCCGAGGCAGTTATTGACCTTGTGCGAGCCGGTATGGTTGAGCTCTTCGCGCTTGAAATATATCTTGGCGCCGCCCAGGCGCTCGGTCAGGCGCTCGGCGAAATAAAGCGGGCTCGGCCGGCCGATATAATGGGTCCGGAAACTCGCCATCTCGGCGATGAAATCGGGGTCAGCCTTGGCCTTGGTATAGGCTTCGTCCAGGTCGAGAATGAGCGGCATCAGCGTTTCGGCGACGAAACGCCCGCCAAACAGGCCGAAACGGCCATGTTCATCGGGTCCGGCGCGAAACGTGTTCACCTGGGGAACGGGGGCGCTGCTCACAATCGGGATATCCTGCGAAAAGCCTGTAAATCGGCCGCAATCAACCACAGCGCGGCGCAAAGGTCAAAGGTTTCAGCCCCGTGACAGCGCGCTCAGAGATGGCGGGCAAGTTCCAGGAAGTCGTTGATTTTTTGCAGATTTTTAACGCCGGGCCGGTCTTCGACACCGGATGAGGTATCAACGGCCCGGGCGCCGCTGATCCGCACCGCCTCGGCCAGGTTGGTTACCGTCAGGCCGCCCGCCAGCATCCATGGCTGGCGGAACGCCTGGCCGGCAAGCAGGTTCCAGTCAAAGCTGACGGCATTGCCGCCGGGCAGGGCGCCAGCCATGCTCTTCGGCGGCTTGGCGTCAAACAGCAGGCGGTCGGCCACAGCTTCGTAAATCCGCGCCCCGGCGATATCGGCGGCGGTCGCAATGGCGATTGCCTTCATCACCGGCCGGGCGAATTTGGTCCGGATCTCCGCCACCCGCTCCGGCGTTTCCTTGCCCTGCAGCTGCAGCATATCCAAAGGGCAGGCGGCGAGAATCGCGGCGATTTCATCATCGCTCGCATCGACGATCAGCCCGACGCGGCCGACTTTGCCGGCCACCGGCCGGCTCAGGGCGCCAGCTGCCTCGGCCGTCAGGTGCCGCGGGCTTTTGGCATAGAACACCAGGCCGATGAAAGCGGCGCCGCCGCCGATGGCCGCATCGATCGCTTCCGGGGTGCGCAGGCCGCAGATTTTTGCTTCGATCGCCATCGCGGCCTCACGCCCGTACGCCGATCAGGCGGCGATAGGCGGCGGCCAGGACACCGCATTGCGCCATGGTCGCCGCAATCTGGCAAAGACAGCCCAGCAGCAGCAAGGTGAAGGGCGCCGCCGTCGCCAGGCCGCTTGCGGCCGCCAGCACGCCGAGCACCATGACGGCCAGCATGAAGGGGATCTCCACCAGCAAAAAGGCGATCAGCAGGGCAAAGCTCTGGCCGCGCCCGGCCTCCCAGATGATGCGCAGGCTCTGCGGCTGGCCGATCGCCATGGCCACCAGCGCCAGGCTGAGGCGGATGGCGACCAGTCCGATCACCAGCGCTGCGATCCAGAGACCGAGCCGGGCGACAACCGGAGGCAGGAACTGGATCGGCAGCGAAAGCAGGGCAAGGCCGATGACGGAGGCAAATCCCAGGGCAAGGGCGCCGAGCAGAAACTGCAGATGGGCGCGTCCCAGGCGCAGGCCAAGGCCCGGCGCGGTCTGGGGGCCCAGCAGCAGAAAGCGCAGCCAATTGACGGTCAGCAAAGCCAGGCTGAGCACGGCGATCACAGCGCTGATCAAAAGGGTGCCGCCAACCGTCGGCGCCAGCTCGCTCGCGCCATTCTCCATGGCAGTCATGACGGCATAGACAGCCTGCCGGCCATAGGCCATTGCCGCGAAATAGAAGATCGTCGGCACAATCCCGAGCCGGATCGCGTCGTCCCGGCACAGCCACAGGCTCTGCAGGCTGGTCATGACAAGCTGGATAATGGCGAGGCGGCCGCTGCCGCCACCATTGGGCAAGGGGGGCGTGGGCCGCCGGACGCGCAAGGGATCGGTCATGCGGCGCCCATATCCGGCTGGCGCGATACGGCGGCGATTTCCGTCGCGATGCGTTGGGCGGCGGCGGCGGGATCGGCATCGCCCGTGATCGGCCGGCCGATGACAAGATAGCTGGCGCCGGCACGCACCGCCTCGGCGGGCGTCATGATCCGCTTCTGATCGCCGGTCGCCGCCCAGGCCGGACGAATGCCGGGCGTGACCAGGAGGAAATCCGGGCCGAGATCGCGCCGCAGAACGGCAATCTCCTGCGGCGAGCAAACGACGCCGTCAAGCCCGCATTGCTGCGTCAGTGCCGCCAGCCGGCGCACCTGGTGGAGCGTGTCGTCCGGTTGGCCGACCTCGACAAGATCATGGCCATTGAGGCTGGTGAGCACGGTGACGGCAATCAGCTTGGGCGCCGGGACGCCGAGCTTTGCCGCGCTCTCCGCCGCCGCATCACGGGCCGCGAGCATCATCGCCCGGCCGCCGCCGGCATGAATGTTGGTGATGAAGGGGCGCAGAGGCGCAATGGCGCGGATTGCACCGGCCACCGTATTGGGAATGTCGTGGAATTTGAGATCCAGAAAGACCGGCAGGCCGAGCTCGCTCACCGCGGCCACCCCGGCGGCGCCGTTCGCCATGTAGAATTCGAGGCCAAGCTTGATACCGCCGACAGCGCCGCGCAGGCGCTGGGCAAGCACCGTGGCCTGATCGAGAGCGGTCATGTCCAAGGCCGCCAGGACCGGATTGGCAAGGCCTGCATCTGGCTGTTGTTGCGAACTGCTCATCTTGCTGCCATCCATTTGGCGCCAAAGCGCGGATTCCAAGCGATGCGGGAGATGCCGGGCGTATCCGCCGGCCATGCTTCTAACCGAGTTTTCCGTAAAGGTCACCCGGCGAAACGGCCCATCGCGACGGGACCGTCGCGGCGCCACCTGAAGCACATAACAACTGCCGCGCCGGCACAGTAGCGACCAACACTCAAACCTGTCATGTCAAAATCCTTGACCCGGTCTCGGGGGAATATGCTAAGCCTCTGAATTATTCGCTTAATCTCGTATTGCGTCGGTATCGTGATTATCTTCTTTCCAGGATCGTCAACCGGGCATCGGCTGCTCAATGCCATCGGAGATCTTCGGCCCATGAATTTGCCGTCTCAAGGTCCCTTCGCGCCGCGGCGCGCGCCGAGTGCGTGCAAGGCGCGCCGGTTGGAGCGATACTGATGCAGGTCACTCAATTCACCGATTACGCCGTTCGTACCCTGATTTATCTCGGCGTTCAGGGGGACCGCCGCTCGACGGTGGAGGAAATCGCCACCCATATGCAGGTATCCGCGAGCCATCTCACCAAAGTCGTGCATCGGCTGGGCAGGCTGGGGGTGGTGGAGACATTGCGGGGCCGGCGCGGCGGGCTGCGCTTGCACCGTGCACCGGGCGAGATTTCGCTCGGCTGGCTGTTTCGCCAAACCGAGGACAATCTCGCCCTGGCGGATTGCTTCCAGACGGAGGGTTGCGATTGCCCATTGGCCGGTACCTGCCGGATGACGGGCATCCTGCAGGAGGCCGTGAAAGCCTTCCTCGCGGTTCTCGATCGTCATACGCTCAGCGAATTGCTGATCGATCCCGCTTTGTTGCGCGGGCTGGTGACCGTCGAGGGAAGATCGACAGCCATCGTCGCGGCTGAATAAGGCCAAGCGCAAGGGTGCGCCGCGCGGCGGCGGCCGACGTGCCTGACCGGCGGCGATCGGACGGCGCGACAAGACCGCTGCGCTGGGTTAGCATGCGGCGTCTATGGCAACCCGCGACCGACCATGATCTATCCGTTCGACCGCCGGCGAGGCGGTGTCCGTATCCCTTTTTCTGGCTGCCTTTCTGCCGGCCGCCTTCCCGGCCGATGGCTGGCGCTTGCCCTGTTGCCGCTGCTTGCCGCCTGCGCCGCGCCACCGCCGCAGCCTCACGCCCATGATCCGCTGACCTGGTCCGCGGCGATCGGCCGGCTGGACGACGAAAAGGACGAGAATTCCTGCAGCGCGACGCTGGTGGCGCCTGACATCATCGCCACCGCGGCCCATTGCATCATCCTCGACGGCCATGCGGTGGATGCGACCGCGCTGACCTTCCATCCCAATCTCGGCGCTGCGCCCTTGCCTTCGGTGCAGGGTGTCAAGGTGATCGCCGTCGGCGAGGACAAGAAGAACCCGGCCCGCAACGACAATCTCGATGTGGCGGCCGATTGGGCCCTGATCCGCGTGACGCCGCCGGTCACGGCGGTGGCGCCGATTCCGGTCGGCCGCTTCACCACGGCGGAGATCGATCGGGCCTTGATCGAAGGCGGCGAACTATCACAGGCCGGCTATGGGGTTTACGGCCTGTCGCTCGGCCAGCACCTTTATCAGCAAGGCCATTGCCAGCGCCTCGACAACGCCAAGGTCGAATCGCCGCGGCGCAATTACGTGCTCTTCACCAGCTGTCGCCCGATCAAGGGCGACAGCGGCGGCCCGCTGGTCCTGACCAAGGCCAGCGGCGAGCACTATCTGATCGGCGTGATTTCCGAATACGAGTTTACCAGAGAGGCATCAGGCCGCATCACGATTGCTGCCGGCGCGCTGGGCTTTGCCCGCGACGTCGCGAGTCTGCGATGAAGCCGGAGCTGCACCGCCGGATGCGGATTTCCGCCGGCTGGCTCGCCTTGCTGTTGCTGGCGGCCTGCGCCGCACCGCGCCCCAGCGTTCCGCCGCCGGCACCGGTGCAGCCCGCACCGACACCCTTGCCCTGGACGGCCGCGATCGGTGCTTTGCAGAATCTTGTCAATAACCAGACCTGCACCGCGACCCTGGTCGAGCAGAATCTCATTCTGACGGCGGCCCATTGTCTTTCCGATAACCGACCGGACCTGGCCGGGCGCGAATTCGTTTTTCTCCCCAACGAGGGGGCTGCGCCGAATTTCCCGCCGCTGCCCATCCGCGGCATTCAGGCGGTGGGCGCAACCGTGCAGCAAGGTGTCATACGCAGCAGCCAGGCAACCGGCGACTGGGCTCTGCTGCGCATTGAACCGGCGCCAGCTGATTTGCATCCGATCGCTGTCAATAGTCTCACCTGGGAGCAGATCCAGGGGCGACTGGCGGCCGGCGACCACTTCTTCTCCGGCGGTTACGGTGCCCCGGGGATGCAAATGTTGACCCAGCATCGGAACTGCAAGCCGATCGATGCCGCCGAATTGGGGGAATTCCTCAATGACGGCTTGATCGCCACCGATTGCACGGTCCGCCTGCGCGACAGCGGCGGACCGATGGTGCTGGTGGATACCGTTGGACAGCCGCATCTTTTCGCCGTGATCTCCGGCATCGCGCGGCCCAACAGCGACCATCCTTTCGGGGTCGGTGTCGATTCCAGCCGGTTCCTCCCCTTCCTCAAGGGCCTGCCGCTCAGTGAAGGCGACGGTATCGTTGTCACGACGCCGGCCGGCTGACGCTGGCTTCTTGACAATCATGCTGTATACAGCTTACTCATATGGCTGAAAGAAAATGAAAATCAGAGAGCCGGTTTGCCCGGAGCGAGGATAGGGACGCACTGCGCCTGCCTCGATCAGGTGATCCGCGCATCCGGTCATGGGAGATGGAGATGACGTCGATCCCGGCAGGTGCCACCGAGACAAACGTCACGGAGACGGGTGTCAGCGAAACGCGGGCAACCCGCGACCAACTGCCGGCGCCGCGCGAGGCCGCTGGCCGTCGGCGTGAACGCCGGCCCCATGTCGGCCGCGGCAGCGCCGGGGCTGGCCCGCGCCAGCTTCCCTTCGGCCAGGTGCCGAACACCTATCGTCCGATCGAAGTCATGAGTGCCGACCAGATCGAGGCGATCCACCGCGCCTCGCTGAAGGTGCTGGCCGAGACCGGCATCGAGGTGATGCATGAGGAAAGCCGCACCAGGCTAAAGGCTGCGGGTGCGGAGGTCGATGAGGCGACGCACCGCGTCCGTTTCGACCCCGCCCTGGTCGAGGAAAAGATCAAGACCATCCCCGCCGGCTTCAAGATGCATGCGCGCAATCCGGCCTATCATCTCGAGGTCGGCGGACCGCAGATGATCTTTGCAGCGACCGGCGGTCCGGCTTTCGCGCATGATCTCGATCGCGGCCGGCGGCCCGGCAATTATGCCGATATGTGCGACTACATCCGTCTCGTGCACAGCCTGAACGTCATTCATCAGGAAGGTGGCTGCCCGGTCGAACCGACGGATCTGCCGCCGGATTCGCGCCATCTCGATTTCTATCAGGCGGCACTCACCCTGACCGACAAGACCTGGCAGTGCTGGGCCCTGGGCGGCTACCGGGTGGAAGATGCGCTCAACATGATCGAGATCGCCTACGGCATGAACCGCGCGGCGATGGCGGAATGGCCGGTCACCCTGACGGTGATCAATTCCAATTCGCCCTTGAAGCTCGATATCCCCATGGGCGAGGCGCTGACGGCGATGTCGCGCGCCGGCCAGCCGATTGCGTTGACGCCGTTCACGCTTTCCGGCGCCATGAGCCCCGTCACCATTGGCGGCGCGCTGACGCAGCAGAATGCCGAAGCTTTGGCGATGATGACGCTGACGCAGATTGTGCGGCCCGGCGCGCCCGTGCTCTATGGCGGCTTCACCTCGAATGTCGATATGCGCACCGGCTCGCCGGCTTTCGGCACGCCGGAATATGCCAAGGCCGCCTTGGCGAGCGGCCAGCTGGCGCGGCGCTATGGCGTGCCTTTCCGCTCGAGCAATGTCACCGCCTCCAATTGCGTCGATGTGCAGGCCGCCTATGAGTCCGGCATGTCGCTTTGGGGCACCGTCATGGGCGGCGTCAATCTCATCGAGCATGCCGCCGGCTGGCTGGAGGGCGGGCTCACGGCCTCGTTCGAGAAACTGATCCTCGATGCCGAGATGCTGCAGATGATGCGGGAATTCCTGCGGCCGATCTCGACCTCGCCCGACGACCTTGCCGTCGAAGCCATCGCCGAGGTCGGACCCGGCGGGCATTTCTTCGGCACCGGCCATACCCTGGCGCGGTTCGAACATGCCTTCTATGAGCCGATGCTCTCGGACTGGCGCAATTTCGAAAACTGGAGCGAGAGCGGCGCCAAGACCGGCACGCAGCGCGCCAACGCCATCTGGAAAGAACTTTTGCGCAGCTATCAGCAGCCGGCGATGGATCCCGGTATCGTCGACGGCCTCAATGATTATGTGGCGCGTCGCAAGGAAGAGATCGCGCGCGGCAAGTTCTGACACGTGAAACGGACCTGAATGCAGCCGCAGCGGTCCGACGTCGATATCCTGCTTAACGAAGCATGCTGATGACGCGGCAGGCCTGCTGGTGCGCGGTCAATTGGTCACAGCGGTCCTTGGCGCTGCGGGGCCCGTCGAAGGGACCGGCGAGAACGCGTTGCGTGATGCCTTTGGCGCCAAGATCGGCCTGATGAACGCTGACATCGATATCCTGCAGAATGGCGGCGTACTTCTTTGCCAGGCGCGCGGCCTCGGTCGTCGCCGCTGCCGGCGTCGGCAAGGAGGCGAGCTGCACGAAATAGGCTTTGCTGCCGGCGGGAACAGTGTTGGCGCCAGCACTGGGCGGCGGCGATGCGGTCGCAACCGCGGTTGACGTCGCTTGTGTTCCGCTTACCGGCTTCGCCGCGGCCTGCGTCGTCTTGAGTGTCCGGTCCTTGCTGGCCGGTTTGGGCGTGGCATCGCCTGAAGCGGAGCCGGCATCGACGGCGCTTTCATCCGCCGCGGACGGCAAGGGGGTGTCGCTGGCCAGTGGCACCGAAGCGACGGATCTCACCGGCGCAGGGGCCGCCCTGTCGGCCGCGGGAATGGCCTGGCCGCTGGCGAGGCTTCCGCTGCTCGCGGAGCTCGTGTCGGGCGCATATTTATTGGTCGGCGCGATCTGTTCGAGCAGGTCCTGCCGCAAGCTGGTCACGCGCGCCCGTTCGCTGTCGGTCAGGTCGGATGCCGCACTGGCACGGCTCAGCCAATGATAGGCGGCCAGATTATCGGAGGCGACATGATCGCCCAGCGCATAGGCGATGCCCAGCCGCGCTTGCGCGTGACTATTGCCTTGCGCCGCCGCCTGCACGAGCAGCGATATCGCGCGTTCCGGCGGCAGGCCGACGGAACGGCCATCCAGTGCCAAGGAAGCCCATTGGAATTGCGCCTGCGCATCCCCGGCCGCGGCCAGCGGCGCAAGGGCGGCACCAGCGGCGGGAAAATTACCGGCGGCAATCGCCGCCTGGGCGGCGGCCATGTCAGCTTTTGCCGGTTGGGTGCAGTCGACGAAGGCGAAACCGCAGAGGCAGCCGAAAGCAAACAGGGCACGGTGGACGCGGCGGCGGCGGGATGAACTGCTGGCAATCATCATGACACACCCGCCCCCATCTCACCTTCCCCTTGGAGAGAGGATAACTCTACCCGAAGTCAGGCTTGTCTCGCCAGGGTGAAGCCGGGTGCCGGATCACGGCTCTGCGCCTCGCGGCAGTCTAGCGGACGGCGACGGCGGCCTCGATCTGCGCGACACGTTGCTGCAGTGCCGCAGGGCCCTCATCACGGGCTTCCTGCCGCAACACTTCATCCATCGCTTCCAGATGCGTCTCGGCGAGTGCCAGCTCGGCATCCCCGAACGACCGCGTTTCACGGGTGAGCTGGCAGAGCGACTGACCGAGCCGTGTCATCAGCGGATAGCCGAAGGAGCTGCCCTGGCCCTTGATGTTGTGGGCGACATTGAAAAGTGCCGTCAGGTGCTCGCGCCGCCGTTCCGGCTCGGCCTCGGCGGCAGCGAGGTGCCGACGACATGCGTCGATATCTGCGCGCGCCCAGGTCAGGTAATCTCGCGACAGCGCGGCAACTGCGGCCTGCGCGCGCGCCAGGACCGCACCGAGATCGTCGCTGTCACCTTCATCAGCCATGACGCAGCAGTATCACAGCTGCCCCGGACCGGTCGATAGGCCGATAGCCCGCAAACCGGCGCAGCGCCGGCAGACCTCACATCCTTTTGGGCAATTTCAACGCCAGGAAGCCGGTGGCGATGGTGAGAATGCCGCTTGCGATGAAGACGGCGCGGAAATCGAACACGGACAGCAGCAGCGTATAGGCCGTCGACGGCAGCAAATCGCTGAGATCGATATAGGTCTGGAAGACAGGTGACATCTGGTTGCGCTCGCTGGGCCGCACGAAGCGCATGAAGGGAATGTTGCCGAGCGAATCCAGCACGACGACGCAGGCTGCGCCCAGCAGGAGGAGGAGGCCGACGATGGTGGGACGATCATAGAAAACGGGAATGGACAACGTCAGCGCCCCGCCGACGAAGAGCCCGAAGACCAGGGGTGCGCGGATGCCGGTACGCTGCGCCACCCAGCTGATAAGCGGCGCGGTCACCAGCATGAAGTTGCCGATGCCGATCAGGCCGCCGGCCCATTGCGGGTCGAGATGGTGGTCGGAGGCATAGAGGGCCGGGTAGACGAAGAACATGCTCCACCAGGCGGAGCGGCCGAAGGCGATCGACCAGCCGAGGCGCAGTTTCCGCTGGCGGATGAAATGCAGCACATTACCGAGCGGGTTGCTGAACTGACGCAAAGCTGCGCCGGGTGGTACCAGGGCCGGGTGATTATGCATGCGCAGATAGAGGAAATAGCCGATCAGCACCACATAGCTCACGGCTGAAACCAGTGCCGGCGCGATCATCCCGTGATCCTGGTAGAGCCGCACCCCGAGCCAGGGGCCGATGCCCCAGGCGAGGCAGCTCATGAAGAGGCGCAAGGGCTCCGATTTCACCAGCTGATGGCGCGGAATGTAATCCATCATATAGAGCAGCAAGGCGATGCGGCAGGCAGCGGCCGAGAGGGCGCGGCAGATCATGCCGCTGACCTGGCCGGGAATGGTGCCAGTTGCGAGCAAAAACACAGCCAGGATGGCGACCACCATGCCGCCGACATAGAACCAGCGTCGTTGCAGGCGCTGAATGAAGAGCGGCGAAATGAGATTGAAGATCAGGCTGGTGAGGCTGGTGATAAGAAAGGTGGCGCTGACCCAGGGCCGTCCTTCCTCCAGGCCGAAGCGCCCCTGATAAAGCGAATAGGCCTGCACCGACAGCACAGTCGAGACCATGGCGCGGCCGACCGAATCCAGCGTGAAAAGCATGGCAAAGACCGTGGCGCCGGGCTTGGCCAAAGAACGGATAAAAACGGGCTGATTGACGTCCATCGATACTGCGGGTCGAATGCGGCTCGCCCGACATGGGCCCCACTTTGAAGTACTGCATCTGTAGCATGAGGTTCAGGTAATGGCGATTGATTCGGGCTTTTTTCGCTGGTCGGCTGTGGAGGCCGTTGCTGCATTGCGGCGTGGCGATGTCTCGCCGCTCGATCTCATAGACGCAGCTTATGATCGCATCGTCGCTACCAACGGCGTCGTCAATGCCATGGTGACGCTCTGCCCCGACCGGGCGCGCGACCATGCCAAGCGGCTGATGCAAAGGCCGCTGGACCAGCGCGGACTGCTCTGCGGCCTGCCGATCGCCATCAAGGATCTCTCCGACGTTGCCGGGGTCCGTACCACCTATGGCTCGCCGATCTTCAAGGATCATGTGCCGACGGTTTCGGATCCCATGGTGACCCGCCTGGAAGCCAATGGCGGCATCGTCATCGGCATGTCGAATACGCCGGAATTCGGCGCCGGCGCCAATACCTTCAACGAGGTCTTCGGCGAGACCCGCAATCCCTGGAACACCCGCCTCAATGCCGGCGGCTCGTCAGGTGGCGCCGCCGTGGCCTTGGCGACCGGTCAGGTCTGGCTGGCCAGCGGCTCCGATCTCGGCGGCAGCTTGCGCACGCCGGCCAGCTTCTGCTCCGTCGTCGGGCTGCGGCCGAGCCCCGGCCGTGTGGCGCGCAATCCCGGCGAACTCCGCTTCGACACCATGTCCGTCGAAGGGCCGATGGCGCGCGACGTCGCCGATGCGGCGCTGATGCTGGATGCCATGGTCGGCTATGATCCGATGGACCCGATCTCGCTGCCGGCACCGCAAGAGAGCTTCCTGGACGCAGCTCTGGCCGGAACGCTGCCGAAGCGGGTGGCGGTTAGCGCCGATTTCGGCATCACCCCGATCGATCCGGCCACCCGCGCCGTTCTGGCGGCGGCGGTCAGCAAAATGCGCGACGCCGGCATCGAGGTGATTGAAAGCTGTCCAGATTTTGCCGGTGTGCCGACGGCTTTCCAGACCTTGCGGGCGATCGACTACGCCACCTCGATGCGGCCGCTGCTCGATCGCTACCGCGACCAGTTGAAGCCGGACGTGATCTGGAACATCGAAAAGGGCCTGGACCTGACGCCCGAGGAGATCGGCCAGGCGCAGCGCCGCCGCAGCCGGCTCTACGGCGATATGGTCGCCTTTCTGCGCGAGGTCGATGTACTGATTGCGCCGGCAGCCTGCACGCCGCCTCGCGATATTGCCGAACGCTGGATCCAGTCGGTGGATGGGGTCGACTTTGAAAACTATATCGACTGGCTGAAGATCGCCTCGGTCATCACGGTCAGCTCCTGTCCCGCTTTGGCCTTACCCGCCGGCTTCACCCCGGATGGTCGGCCGGTGGGGCTGCAGATTGTGGGAAGGCCGCGCGGCGAGGCTGCGTTGCTCGCAACTGCCAAATCGCTCGAGTCGCTGCTCCGGCCCGCGGGGGAGGTCCCTATAGACCCGCGAACATTATGAAATTATTCAGCAATTTGTGACCTTATGACAACTTGTGGGAAGCCTCCCGCAGCCGATATAGTGCACAGAGTTTGTTGCAATAGCGAAGGTGCGCTTGCGAAACGCGACGGCTAATTTGCATTGCAAAACAGCGAGATAGGTCAGCGAGACGACCATGAACGAGATGCGCGGCAGATATGTCGACGAGATCGATGCGGGCATGACGGCGGTCTTTGCCAAGACCGTCACGGAGGCCGATATCGTCCTCTTTGCCGGTATTTCCGGCGACACCAACCCCGTCCATCTCGACGAGGATTTCGCCAAATCGACCCTGTTCAAGGGCCGCATCGCCCATGGCATGCTGAGCGCCAGCTTCATTTCGACGGTTTTTGGCACCAAATTGCCGGGACCGGGTTGCATCTACCTGTCGCAATCGCTCAAATTCAAGGCGCCCGTGCGGATCGGCGATACGGTCCTGGCGCGGGTGACGGCGACCTTGGTCGATCAGAACAAAGGCCGCGTCACTTTTGAGACGACCGCCCATGTCGGCGATACGCTGGTGATGGACGGCGAGGCCCAGCTTCTGGTACCCAAGCGACCGGTTAGCTAGAAATAAGGCGCGCGCCCTCTTGCGGCTGCGCTGCATGGAAGGGTGCGATGGATGGTGCAGGCGATGCGACAGCATCCGATCTGCCACTTGCGGGGATGGCGCGGCACGGCATGCGACTGATCCGGCATTACCAGGATGTCCCGGCGGAAGCCCGCCGGGCGGTCGTTGCGCTTGGCAATTTCGACGGCGTGCATCTTGGCCACCAGCAGGTTCTGGCGACGACCGCGGGTATCGCCCAGGAGCTGAAGGCCCCGCTGGCGGTGATGACCTTCGAGCCGCATCCCCGCAGCTATTTCCGTCCCGACCAGCCGGCCTTTCGTCTGACGCCCTTCCGCATCAAGATGCGGCATCTGCAGGCGCTCGGCGTCGACTTCACCTTCAACCTGCCGTTTGACGCGGCGCTCGCCGCCCATAGCGCCGAAGCCTTCGTGCGCGAAGTGGTGGTGGAGGGCTTGCATGCGGCCCATATCGTTGTCGGCTATGATTTTTGCTTCGGCAGGAACCGCGGCGGCAATGTCGATACCCTGCGCGATTTCGGCCGGCAGCTTGGCTTCGGCGTCACGGCGGTCGGCGCCTGCCAGGATGACAAAGGTGCGGTTTATTCCTCGACCCTGATCCGCGATCAGCTTCTGGCCGGCGATCCGGCTGCAGCAGCGGTGGCGCTCGGCCGGCCGTGGGAGATCGAAGGCCGTGTCGAACATGGCGACAAGCGCGGTCGGCAGCTCGGCTTCCCCACCGCCAATGTGGCCCTCGGCGATTATCTCGAACCGCGCTTCGGCGTCTATGTCGTCAAGGCGGCGGTGGATGATGGCGAAGCGCCGCGCTGGATCGGCGGCGTCGCCAATCTCGGCCGCCGGCCGACCGTCGGCGGCACCCGCGTGCAGCTCGAGGTCAATCTGTTCGACTTTCAGGGCGATCTCTATGGCAAGCATCTGCGCGTCGCCTTCCTGGGTTTCATCCGGCCGGAAATGAAATTCGCCGGCCTCGATCAGCTGAAGGCGCAGATCGCCGCGGACAGCGCGACTGCGCGGCAGATGCTGACCGACTACGCCGGGCCGCAGCCGGGCCATTTGCCGGTCGGCGTGGCGATCCCCGAGACCACCGCGGGAGCGCAGCGATGAGCTCCCGGCAGGTCAGCCTCTCCGCTACCGCTTGTTCGACGATCCTGCTGATACGAATTATCGCCGCCTGCGCCGCCGAGCGTGCGTGGGCCGCCGCCGTGATCTGATCACGCAACAGCCTGATCGTTTCCTTCAGTCAAAGAGACAGACCCGTGGATTACAAGACGACCGTTTTTCTGCCCAAGACCGACTTTCCCATGCGCGGCGATCTGCCGTCGAAAGAGCCGGGCATCCTGCAAAGCTGGCAGGAGATGGGCCTGTTCAAGAAATTGCGCGAGACCGCCAAGGGCCGCACCAAGTTCGTGCTGCATGACGGCCCGCCCTACGCCAATGGCAACATCCATATCGGCCATGCCCTCAACAAGATCCTGAAGGACGTCATCAACCGCTCGCAGCAGATGCTCGGCAAGGATGCCTGCTACGTGCCGGGCTGGGACTGCCACGGCCTGCCGATCGAATGGAAGATCGAAGAGAAGTACCGCAAGGCCGGCAAGGACAAGGACGCCGTGCCGATCAACGAATTCCGCCAGGAATGCCGCGATTTCGCCGCGCAATGGATCAGCGTCCAGCGCGAGGAATTCAAGCGCCTCGGCGTCGAAGGCGACTGGGAGCATCCCTATACCACCATGGCCTATCCGGCCGAGGCGCAGATCGTGCGCGAGATCGGCAAGTTCGTCATGAACGGCGGTCTCTTCCGCGGTTCGAAACCCGTCATGTGGTCGATCGTCGAGAAGACGGCGCTGGCCGAGGCGGAAGTCGAATACGAGGACCACGTTTCCGACACGATCTGGGTCAAGTTCCCGATCGTCAAGGCGCCGAAACCGGAATTGGTCGGTGCCAATGTGGTGATCTGGACGACGACGCCCTGGACCATCCCCGGCAACCGTGCCGTCGCCTATGGGCCTGAGATCGCCTATGAGCTGATCGAGGTCCTGACGCTCGGCGAAGGCGCCAAGGCCAAGGTCGGGGACAAGCTGCTGGTCGCCTCGGCCCTGAAGGACAGCTTCCTGCAGGACCTCGGCATTGCCGAAGCGCGTAGCCTGCTCAACCTCACCGGCAGCGATCTTGCCGGCGTGATCTGCCGCCACCCGCTGGCCGATCTCGATCCCTTCTATGCCCGTTTCGAGGTGCCGGCGCATGGCGGCGCCTTCGTCACCACCGATGCCGGCACCGGCTTCGTGCATATCGCGCCGGGTCACGGCGCCGACGACTACGAGCTCGGCCTCGCCAACGGCATCGAAATCCCGCAGACAGTCGGGCCGGATGGCGCCTATTACGATCATGTCGGCCTCTTCGCCGGCAAGCGCGTGCTGACCCCCTATGGCAAGAAGGGCGATGCCAATGCGGCTGTGATCGCCGCCTTGGATGACGCCGGCGCCCTTCTCAAGAACAGCAACGTCAAGCACTCCTATCCGCATTCCTGGCGTTCGAAGGCGCCGCTCATCTTCAGGAACACGCCGCAATGGTTCATCTCGATGGAGAAGAACGACCTCAGGCAGGTGGCGCTGAAGGCGATTGACGAGACCCGCTTCGTGCCGGAAGCGGGGCGCACGCGCTTGCATTCGATGATCGCCAATCGCCCCGACTGGTGCATTTCGCGCCAGCGCGCCTGGGGTGTCCCCATCGCCGTCTTCGTCAACAAGCAGACCGGCGAGCTGCTGCGCGACCAGGCGGTGATCGACCGCATCGCCGAGGCCTTCATGACGGAAGGCGCCGATGCCTGGTTCTCCAGCCAGCCCTCGCGCTTCCTCGGCAACAAATACGATCCGGAGAATTACGAGCAGGTGAAGGACATCGTCGATGTCTGGTTCGATTCCGGCTCGACCCATAGCTTCGTGCTGGAACGCGAGACCCGCGCCGATCCCACCTGGGATCTGCAGTCGCCGGCCGATCTTTATCTCGAAGGCTCGGACCAGCATCGCGGCTGGTTCCATTCCTCGCTGCTGGAAAGCTGCGGCACGCGCGGCCGCGCGCCCTACAAGGCGGTGCTGACCCACGGCTTCACGCTCGACGAGCAGGGCCGCAAGATGTCGAAGTCGCTCGGCAATACGGTCGCCCCGCAGGACGTGATGAAGCAATACGGCGCCGATATCCTGCGCCTCTGGGTAGTTTCGACCGACTATTCCGACGACCAGCGCATCGGCCCGGAAATCATCAAGCACCAGGCCGAAGCCTATCGCAGCCTGCGCAACACCTTGCGCTATCTGCTGGGTGCCCTGCAGGCCTGGCAAGAGAGCGAGCGCCTGCCGGTGGATCAGATGCCGGAACTCGATCGCTGGGTGCTGCACCGGATCGGCGAGCTGGCGGCGAAAACCCGCGAAACGGCCGACAGCTTCGATTTCCATCCCTGGTTCACCAGCTTGCGCAATTTCTGCGCGGTCGATCTCAGCGCCTTCTATTTCGACATCCGCAAGGATGCGCTTTATTGCGATGCGCCGAGTTCAGTCAATCGCCGCGCCGTGCGGACCGTGCTGCATGAACTCTTCACCCATCTGACGGCCTGGCTCGCGCCGGTGCTGGTGTTCACTGCGGAAGAAGCCTGGCGCCATCGTCCCTGGAAAGACGACGCTAAGCTGTCCGGCGCGGAAAGCGTTCATTTGCGCCTGTTCCCCGAGGCACCCGCGGCTTGGCGGGACGACGCCCTGGCGGCGAAATGGGCGAAGTTGCGCGACCTGCGACGCGTCGTCACGGGGGCGCTGGAACTGGCAAGGGCCGACAAGAAGATCGGCTCCAGCCTGCAGGCCAAGCCGGTCGTCTATTTGACGGCGGAGCAGGCTGCCCTGCTGGGCGATCTCGACCTTGCGGAAATCGCCATTACCTCGGGCGTGACGCTCAGCCAGGAAGCCGCCCCGGAGGGGCTCTTCGTGCTGAGCGATGTGCCGGGTGTGGCGGTACGCGTACAAAGTGCAGAAGGGGAAAAGTGCGAGCGCTGCTGGCGCGTGCTGCCGGAGGTCGGACATCAGCATGACCATCCGACGCTTTGCGCCCGATGCGCCGATGCCGTCGCGGGAGTGGCCTGATATGGCGGTGTTCTCGCCGCGCCTCGCCCGTCTCGGGGCGGCCATGGCCGTTCTTGCCATCCTCGCCGACCAGGTGAGCAAGAACTGGCTGCTGACGGGCCCCTTGCGCGAGCCTCAAGTATTTGAAATGACGCCTTTTTTCAATGTCGTTTCGGCCTGGAACCGGGGCGTCAGCTTCAGCATGATCTGGATTTCGGCTGAAAGCGGCCCCTGGATCCTCTCTGCCGTGGCGGTGGCGGTATCTTTGGGGCTGGCCGTCTGGCTGACCCGGGTCAGCCAGACGCTGGCGGCCATCGGCATCGGCCTGGTGATCGGCGGGGCGCTGGGCAATGTGATCGACCGGCTGCGTTTTGGTGCGGTCTTCGATTTTCTCGATTTTTATGTCGGAACCTATCATTGGCCGGCCTTCAATCTGGCCGATTCCTGCATTACCGTTGGCGTCGTCCTGCTGCTGTGGGACGGGTTGTTTCACGGCCAGGAACGGGGTAAAAGCTGAGCCCATGACGGAGGTACCGATCATGCGTCGGAAGACCATAGCACTGACTGTCTCGGCTATCGCCGCGGGCGCCCTGCTGGGCGGCTGCCAGGCGACCAAGGAAACCTTGGGTCTCACCAAGCGTTCGCCGGACGAATTCCAGGTGGTGTCGCGAGCTCCCTTGAGCTTGCCGCCGGATTACAATCTGCGTCCACCCACACCGGGTGCGCCGCGGCCGCAGGAAGGAACTGCTCGTGACCGCGCGCAGGCTGCCGTTTTCGGCACGCCGGAAGCGGCGATCAGCGACAAGGTGCCGCCGGCGATCGGCGAAGGTGCCGAAGGCAATGCGCAGTCGGCCGGCGAATCCGCCCTGCTGCAGAGCGCCGGTATTGCCGGCGTCGATCCCAATATCCGCAAGGTCGTGGATGCCGAGACGGCGCAGGATCAGGCCGACTCGGTCAGCCTTGCCGACGAACTCACCTTCTGGCGCGATCCCGCACCTTACGGCACGGTGGTCGATCCGGTCGCGGAGCAGAAGCGCCTGCAGGAAAATGCCGCTCTCGGCAAGCCTGTGACCTCAGGCGATACGCCGGTCATCCAGCGCAAGCAGCGAGGTTTGCTTGAAGGCATTTTCTGATCGCTGCGCAGATATTCTACAGCGCGTGCCGGCGGCCCTGGTCGCCGGCACGATGTTTTTGGGCTCCGCCTTCGGCGCCCTCGGCGGGGTTTCTCTTGGTGGAGTTTCCGGCGGCGTTGCCTTCGGTGTCGTAGCCGGTTCGGTTATCGCGATCACCTTGTCGGCGACGCCGGCCGCGGCCGACATCTTCGACGCCCAGACCTTTACCCTGAAGAACGGTATGCAGGTCGTGGTGCTGCCCAATCACCGGGCGCCCGTGGTGTTTCAGATCACCGCCTATCGCGTTGGCGCGGCCGACGGTCTGCCGGGCAAGAATGGCGTCGCGCATTTCCTCGAACACCTGATGTTCAAGGCGACGGACAAGCTGCAGGCCGGGCAGTTCACCCGCGAGATCGATCGGCGCGGCGGCACCGACAACGCCTTTACCAATCAGGATATGACCGCCTTCCATCAGGAAATCGCGAAGGAGCATCTGCCGCTCATCATGTCGATGGAAGCCGATCGCATGACCGGCCTGAAACTGACCGACAGCGTCGTGTTGCCGGAACGCGATGTCATCGTCGAGGAGCGCCGCCAGCGCATTGACAATGAACCGGGTGCGCAGCTGCAGGAAATGATGAATGCCGCGCTTTTCCTCAATCATCCCTATCGGCTGCCGGTGATCGGCTGGCGCCATGAGATGGAGCAGTACTCGACCAAGGATGCGGTCGACTTCTATCACCGCTTCTATGCGCCGAATGATGCCGTGCTGGTGGTTGCCGGCGATGTGACGCTCGACCAGGTGCGCGACCTGGCGCAAAAGACCTTCGGCAATCTGCCGCGCCGCGACGTGCAGCAGCGCCAGCGTCTGGCCGAGCCGCAGCAGAACGCGCCGCGCCAGGTCGAGCTGACCTCCGATCTCGTGCGGCAATCCTATATGGTGAAGACCTATCTGGCGCCGTCCTACCGCATCGGGCTCGACAATCAACCGGCCAAAGATAATGACGCCTATGCGCTCTTGCTGCTCTCGGAGATTTTCGGTGACGGCAGCACCAGCCGGCTTTACCGGCGCCTGGTCATCAATGACAAATTGGCGACCGATGCTGCTTCCAGCTACGACCCTTCCGCCTATGATCTCGGCACCTTCACGGTCTATGGCAGTCCGGTGCCGGGCGGCGACATGAAAAAGGTCGAAGCGGCGATCTCCGATGAAATCTCGCTGATCCTCAAGGATGGCGTGACGGAAGATGAATTACGGGCCGCCAAGCAGCGGCTGCGCATCGAGACGGTCAAGGCCCGTGACAGCCTCCAAGGGCCGGCCGTGCTGATCGCCAGCGCCATGGCGACCGGCCGCACGCTGCAGGATGTGCAATCCTGGCCGGATCGCATCGCCGCGGTAACGGTTGCCGATATCGGACGGGCCGCCAAGCGCGTGTTCGACGATCGGCATTCGGTCACCGGCCGGCTGCTGGCTGCCGGCGGTTCGCAGCTGACGCAGCAAGCCCCCGCGCCGCGTCCCACCTTGCCCCAGGGCGGCGCCGGCACCACCGGCGTGCCCGGCGGCACCGTGAACTGACCAGAGATAGCGGATCATGATGACGATCGGTCCTGTCGCCTCCACCGCAACCCGCTTCCGCCGGTTTAGCTTTAACCTGGCGCTGGTCGTCCTGGTGAGCAGTCTGGTTATCATCGCCCGGCCGGCCCTGGCCATCGACATCCAGCAGGTCCGCAGCGATAGCGGCATCTCCGCTTGGCTGGTCGAGGATCACAGCAATCCGCTGATTGCCGTCTCGGTCGGTTTCGACGGCGGCGCCAGTGATGATCCGGTCGGCAAGGAAGGTCTGGCGGAACTGGTTTCCGGGCTGCTCGATGAAGGGGCCGGGGATATCGATTCGGCGACCTTTCAACAGCAGCTGACCGATAACGGTATCGATTACGGCTTCGATGCGTCGCGCGATTCCTTCACCGGCTCGATGCGCATGCTGACCGATCAGCGCGATCTTGCCTTTCGTCTGCTGCATCTCTCCTTGACCAAGCCGCGTTTCGACAGCGAGCCGGTCGAACGGGTCCGTCAGCAGCTCCTGGTCGAGATCGACGACCGGCTGAGCGATCCCGGCACCATTGCCGCGCGCGCCATCAGCCGCTCGCTGTTTCACGGCCATCCCTATGGCCGTCCGCGGCTGGGGACCATCGATACGATTCGTGCGATCGGGGTTCCCGATCTGCAGAATTTCGTGCATCAGCACTTCACCCGGGACCGGCTGCACCTGGTCGTGGTCGGCGATATCAAGCCGGCGGAGTTGAAACCGCTGCTCGACGCAACCTTCGGCGATTTGCCGGCGAAGAGCGACCTGCCGCCGATCGCCGAAGCGAAGATCGTCGCGCCGGGCGGGGTGATGGTGGTTGATCGCGATATTCCGCAGAGCATCATCGATTTCGCGCAGGTGGGCATCAAGCGGGATGACCCGGATTTCTTCGCCGCCTATGTCGCCAACTATATTCTCGGCGGCGGCGGCTTTTCCTCCCGCCTGATGGCGGAGGTGCGGGAGAAGCGCGGCCTTGCCTATGGCATCGATACCGATCTGCTGACCCTCGATCATGCCGGCGTCATCTGGGGGCAGGTGCAGACGGTCAATCAGCGCGCGGCGGATACCATCGCCATCATCCGCACGGAATGGCAGAAGATGCGGCAATCCGGGCCGACCCCGGCGGAAGTTGCCAGTGCCAAGACCTATCTCCTTGGTTCCTATCCGCGGCTCTTCACCTCGACCGCGGGTACGGCCGGCGCCCTGCTCGGCATCCAGATGGATGGGCTCGGCATTGATTACATCCACCGGCGCCAGGACGAGATCGCCAAGGTAACGCCGGCGGATGTCGCCCGGGTGGCCAAGAAACTTCTGGACCCGAGCCAGCTTCTCTTCGCCGTGGTCGGGCGGCCGGTCAACGTGGCGGCAACCTTGCCGGTGCCGGCGGAAGCCATGGGCGACAGCAAGACCAGCAGCGGGACGACACCAGCAGCGCAGCCCGTCAAGACGCAATAATGAGCGGTGATACGGCCTCTGCCGAAAAGACTGCCGAGGCGGGACAGGAGCGGCCGATCGACTTACGGCCGGGCTTCGTCATCCTGCTGACGGCGCTGACCGCTCTGGGTCCAGTCTCGACCGATTTCTACCTGCCCTCGCTGCCGAATATCGCCACTTATTTCGCGGTCGGCGAAGCCCAGGCGCAGCTCACACTAAGTGCCTTCCTGATCGGCTTTGCCGTCACCATGCTGGTTTTCGGACCGCTGTCGGACCGGCTTGGGCGCAAGCCTGTCATGCTCGGCGGCCTCATCATTTTTACGCTTGCCAGCATCGCCTGCGCCCTTGCCGACAGCATTACGCAGTTGATCGCCGCGCGCATGGTGCAGGCGATCGGCGCCGGGGCCGGCCCGGTCATCTCACGGGCAATCGTGCGCGACCGGTTCGGTGCCGCCGGCGCCTCCCGCGTTCTGTCTTATCTTGCGGCGGCCATGACCCTGGCGCCGGCCGTCGGTCCCATCATGGGCGGCTATCTGCAGGAGCGTCTTGGCTGGCAGTCGATCTTCTGGGCGATCTCGCTCTACGGGGCGATTGCCATCTTCTGTGCCGCGACACGCCTGCCGGAAAGCCATCCGCCGGCCAAGCGTACCAATCATGGCCCGCTCGCCATGTTACAGACCTATGTGATGCTGCTGCGCCATCGCCGCTATGTCGGCTTCGTGCTGTGTCAGACCTTCAGCTATAGCGGCATCTTCTGCTTCATCTCAGGCTCGTCCTTCGTCTTCATCAATATCCTCGGCGTGGCGCCGGCACATTTCGGCTGGTGCTTCTCCGTCTTCGTCATCGGCTATCTGGTCGGGACCGTGATCTCGACGCGGTTCACCCATCGTGTCGGTATCGACGGCATGGTGCGGCTGGGGGCTGCGGTGGCGCTGGTTTCGACCATCGCGCTGGTGGCGATTGCCGTGTTTGCACCCAGTGTCCCGGGTCTGCTGGCGCCGCTGATGGTCTATATGACCGGCATCGGCATGGCTTCGCCCAATTCCCAGGCGGGCGCCATCGGGCCGTTCCCGGCGGCGGCCGGTGCGGCCAGTTCGCTGCTGGGTTTTCTTCAGATGTCGATCGCAGCCGGTGTCGGCGCCTTCCTCGGCCATCTCGAGGCGCAGACGGCCTGGCCGATGGCGCTGGCCATCCTGCTCACCGTCTGCGGGCTCAATCTGGCTTACTGGCTGGTCGTGCGCCCGACGGAGCGCTGAAGCGCCGATATCGATCGCGATAGGATAGCCGCTGCCGCGCCTTACTTCTTGCCGCCGCCGACATGCTGCTGGAGCGTGTCCTGGCGCTGCTTCCTCTGGGTTTCGGTGTCGGAACTGCCATCGCCATTGAAGATGTTCTGGATGATGCCCTCGATGGTCTGCGGCTGGCCGACGGGCTGCGCCGGTGTCTCGGGCGTATCGGGCGTCACGTTGGCAGGCGCCGACGCGATATTGAAGCCGCCGCCACTGGGCCGCGTCACGTCATCCGGCGGCGTGCCGGCCAGGGCCTGAGTCATGAAGTCGTGCCAGATAGCCACCGGCAAGGCGCCACCGGTGACCTTCTGCATCGGGCTGTTGTCGTCATTGCCGACCCAGACGCCGGCCACCAATTTACCGGTCAGGCCGACGAACCAGGCGTCGCGATAGTTCTGCGTCGTGCCGGTCTTGCCATAGGCCGGACGGTCGAGCTTGGCGCGCTTGCCGGTGCCCCATTCCACCACTGCCTGCATGATGTCGAGCATCTTGTTGACGGCACCGGAAGAGGCGACGCGGCCCGGCCCGTCGCCGCTGCGTTGATACAGCACTTGCCCGTCCCGCGTGACAATGCGGTCGATGCCGCGCGGCCAGACGCCATAGCCTTGATTGGCGAAGGTGGCATAGGCGCCCGTCATCTCCAGCAGCGAGGCGCCGCTGGTGCCCAGCGCGATCGAGGCATTGTTGTCCATGGGCGAGGTAATGCCGAGGCGCTGCGCGGTCTCAATGACGCGCCGCCGGCCGACTCGCTCCGACAATTGCACGGCCACGCTGTTCAGCGACCGGGCGAAGGCTTCGCGCAGCGAAACGTCGCCGTAGAACTTGTCCTCGTAATTGCCCGGCGACCAATTGCCGATCGAGATCGGCCCGTCGACCAGATGGTCCTCCGGCGTATAGCCGTTCTCGAAGGCGGTCAGATAGACGAAGGCCTTGAACGACGATCCCGGCTGCCGCAGTGCCTGCGTGGCGCGGTTGAACTGCGTGTCGTGATAGCTGGCGCCCCCGACCAGGGCCCGTACGGCGCCATCCGGCGTCATCGCCACCAGGGCGCCCTGGCTGGCTTTCACGGCAGCACCCTGCTCCTGCAGGATGCGGTTGAGATTGCTCTCCGCCGCCCGCTGCATCTGCGGATCGAGCGTCGTCTGCACGACCAGGTCCTGGGTGCTGGCGCCGACATAGGAGGAAACCTGATCGATCACCCAATCGGCAAAGTACTGCCCGATCTGGCCGCTGTTCTGCGGCGCCACCGCCGGTGCCGTCTGCTGTACCACGGCATTGGCCTCGGCCTCACTGAGATAGCCGGCGGCGACCATGTTCTTGACCACCTGCGTGGCGCGCCCTCTGGCCAGATCCCTGTCATTGAAGGGATTGTATTTCGACGGCGCCTTCAGCATGCCGGCCAGCATGGCGGATTCGAAAATCGTGATCTGCTGCACCGGATGGCCGAAATACTTGCGCGAGGCGGCATCGACGCCGAAGGTGCCGGCACCGAAATAGACGCGGTTGAGATAGAGTTCGAGAATCTGCTGCTTGGTGAAGTTATGCTCAAGCCACAGGGCGAGCAGAACTTCCTGCCCCTTGCGGTGCAGGCTGCGCTCGGGCGTCAGAAAGACGTTTTTCGCCAGCTGCTGAGTGATCGTGCTGCCGCCTTGCACCACGTCGCCGGTCTTCAGATTGACGTAGACTGCCCGCAACAGGCCGAGCGGATCGACACCCCAGTGGTGATAGAAGCGGCGGTCTTCCGTCGCCAGCACTGCCTCCGGCAGATACGGCGGCATGTCGGACAGGGCGACCTTGGCGCCATAAAGATCGCCATAGCTCGCGAGAATGCTGCCATCGGTGGCGAGCAAGGTCACGCTGGGGCGGCGCTTGATGTCGTTGAGCCCGCTGACATCCGGCAGGTCATAGGCGCACCAGGCGACGACGATCAGCAAAAGGAAGCTGGCCCAGATGCCGCCGACCAGCCCCCATTTCACGAGAAACCACAGGATTGATCGCTTGCGCCTGCTGGGGCCGGGATTCGGCTGGGAAGAAACTGAGCGGGTCATCGCATCTTGTTAACAGAATCGCCGAGTCGCAGCATAACCGCATTACCTCGTCAGCTGCGGCACACGCGAAAGGCTTGTACCAGATCGAACCAGGGAGTCCAATTTCGGCGGGCCCCGTGATGCGGGGCATTCCCCGGTTCAGCGCGGCTGGGGTCCGACCGCCGGCTTGGCCGGAGGCCGTGATGCCGCGCCATCTTAAGATGTGGCGGAGCTTTCCGACCATCCGGGGACAAAATCATGGCAGAAATGAGAAATCGATCGCTACCTGAAGCGATGGCCGAAGGGCGCTGACGGAATTGGCTTCAGGGGATCGGCGTTGCGGGGGATCAGGCGCTACGGCGGGTGCCGGGCGCCTCGATATTGCCATCGAGCCGCAGGATGACCTCGGTCACCACCTGCTCGAGATTCTGATCCGGGTCGACCTGTTCAAGATAGCCGCGCAGGATCATCAGGGCCTGATCGACCCAGCCGGCCGGCGCTTTGCCGTCGCGATGGGCGGGCAGGTTGCCGCCCGCCTGGGCGAGCTGAATGAAGAGACGCCGATAGACGTCCGGCAGATGGCACTTTATGAACAGCTGTTCCTGGCCGTTGCCGCCTTCATCGGCCATCAGCTTGCGGATATTGCCGATGGCGATACCGCTCTTGACCGACAGGGCCTGCAAAAGAAACGCGAACTGCCCGATTGCCAACGCCCGGATGACGAGGCTGCCGCTCAGCAACCCGTTTTCTTCCAGCCGTTCGGCGAAATCGCGCAATTCTTCCGCAAGATGTCCGCCCATGCTGGTCAGCAAGAAATGCTCGCGGCTGTAATGCAGGATCGAGGAGACGCGCTGCGCCGGCAGGGCGTAGCGCTGGATCAGCCGTTCGAGAACCTTTCCGGTCACCACTGTGCTCAGGCGTTCGACGATGGCCAAAGGCAGCGCCGGGCGCTGCGTCAGCGTTTCGTTCAGCCGGGTGTGATCGGGGAAGCGATTCAGGATGCGATGAAAGCCCTCGGCGTCGATCGCGGCATTGCTGTTGGCGGCGATGCGCTGGATAGCGACGTCATCACCATACTGGATGATCGCTGTGGTGACCGGCACCGACAGCGACACGCGCTGGGTCACCGCGCGGATATGCGCCGGCGAAGCCGTGCTGATGATGGCGATCAGATCGGAATCGGCGAGAACAGGCGAATGACCCAGGATCGGAGCGGCGACATCAATGACGTCTTTTGCCAGCCGCAAAGCCAAGCTGTGGTCGAGGTGCGGGGTATGCTGCAGGCTCTCCGCCAGCTGGCAGCGCAGCGCCAGCTCGACCTCGGGCAGGATGGTCTGAATAATCGCCAGCGCGAGTTCACGCTCCGATTCCGAGAATTCGTCACTGCCATAGGTGATGCCGACGCGCAGCATGGTGGCTGCGCGGCTTTCCGGACTTGGATCGCTGATCAACCGTTCGACATCGGTTTGCGTCAGTCTGGTCAAGGCTCTGGATCCCTCATTTACTCTCGACATAATCATCAAACTATCCACGCACGGCAAGCCTTTCCGTTTAAAATTGTATTTAAAATCAAATACATACAAAACAGATAAAAATCCGATCAAATCTCTCTCAAGGTGCGCGTCGCGGTATTGCCATGGCAGCAAACTTGGCTATGATGCGGCGCGTCAGCATGCCGGCCAGCTCGGTCGGCAAGGATGACGACCAGGTCGATAGGCGCCTCAACCGCCGCGACCGCGCTTCTCGCGAAGCAGCCCCAGTGGCGGAATTGGTAGACGCGCCTGACTCAAAATCAGGTATCCAAAAGATGTGCTGGTTCGAGTCCGGCCTGGGGCACCAATTCACCTGACGATCTGCCGAAAGCTGGCAAGATCCGTGCCGTCCAACGGACAGCTGCGCCGCACTTGGTATCTGCGCCGAGTTCAGACTCATATAGGTCCGAGATCCCCCATGTTGCAATGCGATAACAACAGTTGGTGCATATTTTCGTTCCAGCTGCATTAACGAAGGATGCAGTTTTATTGCCAATCCGCTGATGCCGTCTTGGTTGATGCGCAGCGCGCAAGTCGCGGTTGCCGTTAGAAGAAGACGGGCCCGGAAATCACGGAATTTCCGTGACGGCGGGATATAAACGGGCGTTCAGCGTTTCTACGTCGCGCGATTATAGCGGCTGGGCTATGGTGCCGTTCGCGCCCGCAACATAACCAGTCTTGATGGAAGGGTTGGCATGAAGATTACTGTCATTGGCACCGGCTATGTGGGCTTGGTGACCGGCGCGTGCTTTTCGGAATTCGGTTTTGCCGTCACCTGCGTCGATACCGATCCGCGCAAGATCGAGGCGCTGAAGTCAGGACGGATTCCCATTTTCGAGCCGGGTCTCGAAGCCCTGGTGCAGCGCAGCGCCGTTGAAGGCCGGCTGCATTTCACCACCGAGGCGGGGCCCGCCATCGAGGCGGCCGACGTGGTCTTCATCACCGTGGGCACGCCGACCCGCCGCGGCGACGGCCATGCCGATGTCAGCTACGTGATCAAGGCGGCCGAGACCATCGCCGACCATCTCAACGGCTATAAGGTCGTGGTCACCAAGTCGACGGTGCCCGTCGGCACCACCCGACGGATCGCCAAGGTGATCGCCGAGCGCCGGCCGGGCGCCGAATTCGACGTCGCCTCCAATCCGGAATTCCTGCGCGAAGGCTCGGCGGTGGAAGATTTCATGCGGCCGGATCGCGTCGTCATCGGCTGCGAAAGCGAACGGGCGCGGATTTTGCTGCAGCAGCTCTATCGGCCGTTGCACCTGATCGAGACGCCCATTGTGTTCTCCGACCTGGAAACCTCCGAGACCATCAAATATGCCGCCAATGCGTTCCTGGCGATGAAGATCACCTTCATTAACCAGATCGCCGATCTCTGCGAGAAGACCGGCGCCAATGTGCATCAGGTGGCCAAGGGTATCGGCCTGGACCGCCGCATCGGTTCCAAATTCCTGCATCCGGGGCCAGGCTATGGCGGCTCCTGCTTCCCCAAGGACACGCTGGCCCTGGTGCGGACCGGGCTCGATTACGGCGCGCCGATGGAGCTGATCGAGACGGTGGTACGGCTCAATGATGCGCGCAAGCTGGCCATGGCCGACCGCGTCATCGCAGCACTCGACGGCAATGTCGCCGGCAAGACCATCGCCGTGCTGGGCCTCACCTTCAAGCCGAACACCGACGATATGCGCGACAGCCCGTCGCTGACCATCCTGCCGAAATTGCAGCAGCTCGGCGCCAGGCTGCAATGCTTCGATCCGATCGGCATGACCGAGGCTCGCGACCTGATGCCGGATATGACCTATGCCAATGATCCCTACGA
This sequence comes from Dongiaceae bacterium, assembly GCA_035539215.1. Taxonomy (GTDB): domain Bacteria; phylum Pseudomonadota; class Alphaproteobacteria; order Dongiales; family Dongiaceae; genus Dongia_B. The sequence continues at coordinate 30,221 of DATLIX010000194.1, forward strand.
GGCGATGCGCGGGGCCGAAGCGGTCGTCTTCCTGACCGAATGGAATGCTTTTCGCGCCCTCGATCTCAAGCGCATGAAGTCCAGCCTTGCCAAGCCTTGCGTGATCGATCTGCGCAATATCTATCGGCCAGCGGAAATGCGCGAACAGGGTTTTGCCTATCACAGCATCGGCCGGCCCTGACGGAAAGGTTGCCGGGGACCGTCGCCAGCTTGTAATGATGTCACAGGATACAATCTGGATTCGTGACCTTCATGACCATTCTGGTGACCGGGGCCGCTGGCTTCATCGGGGCAGCCGTCGCACAGCGTCTCTTGCAGCGCGGTGACCGCGTCATCGGCGTCGATTGCGTCAATGACTATTATGATCCGACCTTGAAGGAAGCCCGGCTGGCGCGGTTGACATCGCAAGCCGGGTTTTCCTTTCACCGCCTCGATATTGCCGACCGGGCCGGCATGGAATCGTTGGCGGTGACCCAGGGTGCCGAAATCGATGGCATCGTGCATCTCGCGGCGCAGGCCGGCGTGCGCTACTCCCTCACCAATCCTTTCGCCTATGTGACGTCCAATCTGGTCGGCCATGTAACGGTATTGGAAATGGCGCGACATCTGTCGAAGCTGCGGCATCTCGTCTATGCCAGCTCCAGTTCGGTCTATGGCGGCAATACCAAGGTGCCTTTTTCGGTCGAAGACCGGGTCGATGATCCGCTCTCGCTCTATGCCGCGACCAAGCGGGCCGATGAGGCCCTGTCGATTTCCTACAGTCACAGCCATGGCCTCGCCCAGACGGGCCTGCGGTTCTTCACCGTCTACGGCCCCTGGGGCCGGCCCGATATGGCCTATTTCAGCTTCATGAAGGCCCTGATGGAGGACCAGCCGCTGCGCATCTTCGGCGATGGCAGCATGCGGCGCGACTTCACCTTTATCGACGACATCGTCGAGGGCGTCATTGCCGCCCTGGACCACCCGCCGGCCGCCGGCCAACATCGGCTCTACAATCTCGGCAACAACAACTCGGCCAGCGTCAACGATCTGATCGCCGCGCTCGAGCGCGCGACCAACAAGCGGGCGCGACGCCAGGAAGTGCCGCCGCCACCGGGCGAAGTTGCTGCCACCTGGGCGGATATCGAGGCCAGCCGGCGCGATCTCGGGTTCCAACCGAAGACCGATTTGCCGCAAGGCATCAAACAGTTTGCCGATTGGTATCGCGGCTTCTATCAGCCCTGACCGCGGCAGCGCGCGGTTGCCGCTTGCGGCCGCGCCGTGCCGCCTGTCGCTTGCGCCACCAGATGACGACACCGGTGACCGAAAGGCCAACCACCACCCAGCCGAGCAGGCTGACGATGATGCGCCCGGCGAGGCCGCCGATCTGGCCGCTATGCAGCGGAAACTGCGCCTGGACCATCACGTCGCCGACACTGCCTTCGCCGGGCAGATCCTCGCGGATGACCGCGCCGCTGCGATCGTCGAGAAAGACTATCGGCGTCCCCAGCCCGGTTCCCCGATCGTTTGACGCCGGAAAGAAATAGACGCCATAGGCGCCGAAGGCTGCTGCATCGAAGATGGCGGTGGGCGGAAGATCCCAGTTGCGCCTTTTGGCCTCGATGGCGGCAAGTCTGATCGCCGCGTCGAGCGAAAGGCGCGGCTTTGCCGTATCGCGCGGCGGGCGCAAGCGCTTGGCCGCGGTTTCCAGTGCCGGTTCCTTCAGCGGACTGAACAGTGACAGGATGGGGCGGAAGATCTGTTGCTCCAAAGTCAGATAGACGCCGCTGCCGGCGATCAGGAACAGGGCCAGCCAAAGCCAGAGCCCGCTGGCGCGGTGCCAGTCCAGAATAAGCCGGTGACTGCCGGCACCGCGCTTGATGCGCCATGAAATCCGCCACTTTGCCAGGAACGGTCCCGACCGCGGCAGTGTCAGGTAGAAGCCGATGAAACAATCGATGGTCCACAGGCAGGCGATCACCCCCATGATGATCGTGCCGGTGTCGCCGGCGGTCAGTTCGCGGTGCAGCTCGTAGAGGAAGGGCAACAGGTGTTGCCGCGCCAGACAGCAGGCGCCGTAGAGCCGCTTTCCCTGTATGGCGCCGGTGACGGGATCAAGGAAGACCTGATCGAAACCGAGATCATAAGGCTGCGTCGTCGCCGGATCTACCAGCGGCCGAACGTAAGCGACGATGGTGCGGCCGACCGGCGGATTGAAAAGGAAGTAGTTCAGTTCCATGCGCGGGTCCGCTGCCGCGATCTGCGCCTGCAGCCGGCTGGGCGACAGATAGGCGCCGCGCGAGGTGGTGGTGAAAAGCTCGGGGTTGAGCCAGCCTTCCAGCTCCTCCTGGAAGGCGATCACGCTGCCGGTAACGCCGGCCATGACCAGGAACCCGGCCAGCAGCAGGCCGACATAGCGATGCAGCAGCAGGCAGATGGTGCGCAGGCAGGGCGACCTCCGTGCGGCTATGCCGGATGCGCGTTTCCCTACCATCGGCAGCGCAAGGTCCGAAGAAAGTTGCGATCCATGCCGGAGGAGCAACGGCTGTCGACCGAACCGGCCGCGATATAGTCCTTGTTGAGAATATTGTCGGTGTTGAGCTGGGGGCGGATGCCCCGGAATTCGCACTCCGAATACGGCCGGCTGCTATGGCCGATGCGCCGAGCCTGATAAGCCATGTGACCTTGTCCCCCAATTCAATATTTGAAATCGCCGTGCCATTTGCGCAGCGCGCCTGGGCTCAAGATCGCTTTATCGCAAATGAGAAGCATTTGCAAAATTGAAAACGACAGATTACAGATGGGACGATATCGGCCCGTGCTGGCGGATGGGCCGGCGATAAGAAAACGCCGCGCCAGTTTCCCGGCACGGCGCTTCTGGCTGCCGCATGGTGCGGCGGCGTGTTTATTCTCTTACTGTGCGGCCTTGAGGCTGGCGAGCTTCGGGCGGTTCTTCAGCGCTGCCTCATAGAGGCCGGTGACATAGGCACGTTCCTCGCCGACCAGTTCGAGACGCGGCGCGCGTACCTTCTCCGAACCGAGGCCGACGATCTGCTGGCCGAGCTTGATGTATTGGACCAGCTTGATCTTGGTATCGAGATGCAGGAGCGGCGTGAACCAGCGATAGAGGCTGCGTGCTTCGGCAAAGCGGCCCTGCAGCAGCAGATCCCACAGCGCGACGGATTCCTCCGGGAACACGTCGGTCAGGCCGGAGACCCAGCCTTCGATGCCGAGGGCGGCACTTTCCATCACCAGGTCGTCGACGCCGCAGAACAGGGTGAAGCGGTCGCCATGCAGGTTGTGGAGATCGGTGATGCGGCGAGGATCGTCGGAGGATTCCTTGATCGCGACGATGGTCTTCTCGCCGGCCAGCTCGGCGAATTGCTCGGGCTTGATGTCGACGCCGTAGACGACCGGATTGTTGTAGATCATCACCGGCAAATCGCTGGCGCGGGCGATGGTGCGGAAATGCTCCAGCGTCTCGCGGGTGTCCGACTTGTAGACCATGCCGGGCAGCACCATCAGCCCGTCGATGCCGATCTTCTGCGCGTCCTTGGCATATTGCGCGCCTGACGCGGTGGTGAATTCCGAAACCCCCGAGACGATCGGCACCTTGCCGCCGGCCACTTCCTTGGCGGCGGCCAGGACGGCGCGCTTTTCCTCAGCCGAGAGCGAGCAGTTCTCGCCGCAGGTGCCGAGCATGATCAGGCCGTTCACGCCGGCCTTCAGCAGATGTTCGATGGAGTGCTGGGTTGCTTTGAGATTGAGGCTGCTATCGGCATTGAACTGCGTGGTCACGGCGGGGAAGATGCCGGACCAGTTGACGGCTTTGGCCATGGAGGGCTCCTGCTTTCGGGTGGCGCGATAAGTGAATATTGTATACAATGTACAAATCTGTCAAGATGCATTTGGGATAGCAGGAAGATCGGCCAAGATGGACGGAAACGAGGACAATAAGAGACCGCGCGGGGCGGCAGGGCGGAACGGCTTCGCCGAGACGCTCGCGCCGGCGCCTGCGGTTGCCATTACCCCGCTCAGCCGGCGCACGGCTGCGGAACAGGCCGCGGATGTCCTCCGGGAGCGTATTTTGAGCGGACAACTGCCGGCCCGGACGCCGATCCGCCAGGAACATCTGGCGGGTGAACTGGGTATCAGCCGCATTCCCCTGCGCGAGGCGCTGAAGCAGTTGGAAGCTGAAGGCCTGGTCACCATCGCTTCGCATAAGGGGGCGACGGTCGCCGCGTTATCGACCGCTGAAATAGAGGAGCTGTTCGAACTTCGCCTGCGCCTGGAAACCTGGATTCTCGGCCTGGCATTGCCGCATCTCGGTGCTGCGGATTTCGCCGCGCTTGATCAACTGATTGCCGAGCAGCAGGCGCCGGACAACCTCGCCCGCTGGGGCGATCTCAACTGGCAGTTCCATGAAGCGATGTATCGCCCGGCTAACCGCCCGGTGACGCTGAAGATGCTGAAGCGCATCCATGACAATATCGATCGCTATCTGCGTTTCGAGATTTCCTCGACCAATGGCCGCGCCCGCGCCCTGCGCGAACATCAGACCCTGCTGGCCCATTGCCGTGCAGGCAATACCGCGAAGGCGCTGGACCTGCTGGAAGCGCATATCCGCCAGACGGCCGACAGTCTGATGGCGAAACTGACTTCCCGCGCCGCCGCCGATTGAGGCCGCGACGCAACTAGGCGTGCGCGCGGCGCTCCATCAGCCGGCGAAATTCGCGCAGGGTCTGCTGCCGTTCCTTGTCGTTCGGCAGATCCTGCAGATAGCCCTTGAGATCGAGGTTGAGGGCGGCGAGGTCGTTGGTCCAGTCCCAGCCGCGGAGTACCTCCTCCGCCTTTTCCGAGGTGAGACGACGCCGCGCGCTGTCGATCAGACTGGCGCCTTTCACCGGATCAAGCGCGAAGCGCTGGTCGAGTGCGGGCACGATCACCTGCGATGATTGCAGCCCCATTTCCAGCAGCGCCTGTTGCTGCGCCTGCAACGCGCCTTCCTCGCCATGAACGAGGAAAGCATTGCGTCGTATCGGCAGGCGCTCCTTGATCCAGGAACGTAGATCGTCGCGATCGGCATGGCCCGAATAGACATCGATACGCCGTATCGTGGCTTTCACGGTGATGTGCTCGCCGCGGATGCTCACCTGCGCCGCGCCTTTTTCCAGCAGATAGCCGAGCGTGCCGGGTGCCTGATATCCCACCAGCAACACGGTGGCGTCAGGCCGCCAGAGATGATGCTTGAGGTGATGGCGGATGCGCCCGGCATCGCACATGCCGCTGGCGGAAATGATGATGGCGCCGCCGGTGATGTGGTTGAGCTTCTGGCTCTCTTCGACCGATTCCACGTAGCGCAGATTGGTGGCGCGGAAGGGGTTGATATCCTGACCGCCGTAGTCAAGGCCCTCGCGGTGGCGCTCGAAGACTTCCGTCGCGCGCACCGCCAGGGGCGAATCGAGGAAGATCGGCACTTTGGGCAAGCGATTGTGGTGGATGAGCCAGGCAAAATCGGCGAGCAGTTCCTGACTGCGCTCGATGGCAAAGGCGGGAATGATCAGATTGCCGCCACGCGCCAGCGCGTCCTTGACTTCCTTTTCGAGAATGGCCCGGCGGCTGTCATCCGTCACATGGGGCCGCGGCCTGTCGCCATAGGTCGATTCGACAATCAAATAGCCGATCCCCGCCGGCGCCTCGGCCGGACTCTGCAGGGCGCTGTTGCGCGGGCCGATATCTCCCGAGAAAAGCATCGTTGTGGTCGTCGCGCCTTCGGTCAGCGCCAACTCGATCGAGGCTGAACCGAGGATATGGCCGGCATTCCACCAGCGTGCCTTGACCTGAGGCAGAACCTCTTGCCACTGGCCGAAATCAATCTCCTTGATCTGCTGCAGGCAGGCCTCGGCGTCGGCGGCGGTATAGATCGGCTCCACATCGTCCTTGGCGCGGCGGCGCTGCCGGCGATTGAGTTGCTCGACCTCGAATTCCTGGATATGCGCCGAATCCGGCAGCATCCAGGTGAGAAGATCGGCTGTACCGGCGGTGGTCCAGATCGGCCCGCGATAGCCGGCCTTGGTCAGCTTGGGCAGCAGGCCGGAATGATCGATATGGGCATGGGTCAGCAGGACGGCGGAAATCGACGTCGGATCGAAGGGGAAGGGGGCGTAGTTGAGTTCCTTCAGCGCATGCGGGCCCTGGAACATGCCGCAATCCACCAGCAGCCGGCCTTGCGGCGTTTCCAGCAGATAGCATGAACCCGTCACCGTGCCGGCGGCGCCGAAGAAGCTCATGGATGTGGTCATGGCAGCCGTCCTCCCCATCATGCCGCAACGGGCGGCATCGGTGATCGACACTAAAGTGCGATCGATCTCAGTGGAAGCGCCTTGCTTCCACTGAGAAGATGAGGAGCCGGGCTATATGCTTGGCAGAGAGGCGATCATCCGCTTCTCTGCGGCATCACGCCGCGTCCGCTCAGAAGCGGCCGGCGCGATAGTCGTCGACCGCCCGGTGAATCTCCGCTTCGCTGTTCATCACGAAGGGGCCGTAATGGGCGATCGGCTCGCCAAGCGGCGCACCGGCGAGTAGCAGCAGGCGCGCACCCGCGGCGCTGTGAAGGCTGACGGAACCGCCATTGCTCAAACGCGCCAAGTGGCCGGATTCGACTTCGGCGTCGTTGCCCGTGCCACCGATCTGGGCACTGCCGTCATAGACATAGGCGAAGGTCGCATGATCTTTCGGCAAGGCCAGCGTGACTCCGCTTCCGGCGGCCAGCGCGGTGTCGAGATATAGCGGCGCCGTCCGCGCCGTGCCGGCGGCATGTCCCGGACCGGTCGCGCCGGCGATCTCGCCCGCAATCAACTTGCCGACCACGCCGGGGGCGAGATCGATCGCCGGGATCTCGTCGGCGGCAATATCGCGATAGCCGGCGCCGATCATTTTCTCGCCGGCCGGCAGGTTGAGCCAGAGTTGGAAGCCCCAGAGCAGGCCGTCTTGCTGTTCCGGCATTTCCGAATGCACGATGCCGCGGCCCGCAGTCATCCATTGCACCCCGCCCGGGCCGAGCACGCCTCTGCCGCCATGATTGTCCTCATGGCGCATGCGGCCGGCGAGAAGATAGGTGACGGTCTCGAAGCCGCGGTGGGGATGATCGGGAAAGCCGCCGATATAGGCCGAGGGATCGTCGGATTTGAACTCGTCCAGCATGAGAAAGGGATCGAAGCCGCGCAGATCGGGTGCTCCCTGCAGGCGACGCATGCGCACGCCGTCGCCGTCAGTGGCGGGTCGGGCGCGGATCAGTTCCACGATTTGGCGGCTCTGGTTCCTGGTGCCGGTTTCGGCGGCGGCCTGGCGCATTTCTATCCTCACTTCCGCTTGCTCGTCCGGGACCGTGACCCCTGGGTCATTCCGGACGGTGACTGCGCTAAAGATGGGGCCGGCAGGCCCTGCTGACCAGCCTTGCCTGCGCAAACGAATTGTTCAGCTTTGGTAAACAGTTGGCAGGCGCGACGACGACACTCGAGGATACCAAACCCATCGACTCTTTGGCGCTGCCCGCGATACGGCCCCGCGGGGCAACAATAGCAATTGCACCGTACCACGGGGACAGCTTGGTGTTCGATGATCGCGCTGACAGTCTCCTTGGCAAGCTGCCGGGCTGACTGCGTTTGCTGCATGCCGCCTTGCATGTGCCAAGCCTTGCTGTCGGTAGGGACTTTACCTAGTGTCGCCGCAGTTTCAGCCGATGAGGATCGCCATGGCGCGCGCAGTACAACAGAAGACGAAGATTCGGGTATCGGGAACGACGGCGGATGCCGCCAGTTCGGCGAAAGGCGCGGCGAATGAGTTGACGCAATTCCTGAAGCGATTTCCCGAGACGCAGTTCGTCGACGCTTTCATCAGCGATCTCTGCGGCGCCATCCGCGGCAAGCGCATCCCCGCCGAGGAGGCGGCCAAGATCTGGACCGGCGGCGTGCAGATGCCGTTCTGCCTCTATTTCCTTGACGTCACGGGCGAGGATCTCGATCCCGGCCAGCGCTCGGAGGCGCGCGGCGATCCTGACGGCTCGGCCTGGCCGGTCGTCGGCAGCCTGCAGCACGTGCCTTGGGCCGATGTACCGACGGCGCAGGTCCTGCTCACCATGCCGGACCAGCCTAATCAGCCCTGCATCGTCGACCCCAGGCAGGTGCTGGCGGAACTCCTCGCCCGCTTCAAGGCCAAGGGCCTGACGCCGATGGTGGCGGTGGAAATGGAATTCTATCTCGCCGACCGCAAGCGCGGCTCGCAGGGCGAACCCTTGCCGCCGATCTCGCCGGCGACAGGATTGCCGGACCGCTCGCGTCAGCTCTACAGCATCGCCGGCCTCGACGTTTACGGCGCCTTCATCCGCGATGTCGCCGTCGCCGCCAAGGCGCAGGGGATACCCGCCTCCACGGCGATCGTGGAAAATTCGCCGGGCCAGTTCGAGATCAACCTCAATCATACGCCGGACGCGCTTGCGGCCGGCGATCACGCCGTGCTGCTGAAGCGGGTCATTCGCGAGATCGCAAAGCGCCATGATTTCGAGGCGACCTTCATGGCCAAGCCCTTCCTCGACCAGGCCGGCAGCGGCATGCATGTGCATTGCAGCCTGCTGAATACCGCCGGACGCAACGCCTTCGACGACGGCAGCGAAATCGGCGGCGCGCTGTTGCGTCAGGCGGTGGCTGGGCTCGCCGCCACGATGGCCGAGGCGATGGCGCTTTTCGGTCCCAATCTCAACTCCTATCGCCGCTATCAGCCGGGCAGCCTGGTGCCGATGGCGCCGACCTGGGGTGCCAACAACCGCTCGGTCGCCTTTCGCATTCCCTTGAGCGGCGGCAAGGCGCGGCGCATCGAGCATCGCATCGCCGGGGCCGATGCCAATCCGCATCTCGCCGTCGCTGCGATCCTGGCCGGCATGCTGCATGGCATTGAGAACAAGCTGACGCCGCCGGAAATCGCGGAAGGCGATGTCAGCCAGAGCCGCGATCCCCAGCTGCCCTTTAACCTGCCGGCGGCACTGGATCGCCTCGCCGCCGCCAAAATCCTGCCCGACTATCTCGGCAGCGAATACCTGTCGCTTTACGTCGATGCCAAGCGTGCCGAGCTCGAAAAGTTCCAGCGCCGCATCTCGCAACAGGAATATGAGTGGTATCTCTGAAGCCACCTCATCACTGGTTGAGCAAAGCGGTGTGCAGGATCTAGAGTGGGGGACTTGGCGGCGGCGTTCTCCTGCCTGCCGCTGCCCACCTTATGCAAGTGAGTTCCGCGCATGCATTACGATCCGCGCCATGATGCACATGGATTGCCGCATAACCCGTTTTATTCGCTGGTGGTGCCGCGGCCGATCGGCTGGATCACCTCGCTCAGCGAGACGGGTGTCGTCAATCTGGCGCCCTACAGCTTTTTCAACGCCGTCTCCAGTGATCCGCCCGTCGTTATGTATTCCAGCGACGGCCGCAAGGACACGCTCAATAACATCGAGAAGACCGGCGAATTCGTTTGCAACCTGGCGACCTGGGATCTGCGCGAAGCCATGAATGCGACGTCGGGGCGCTATCCGCCGGATGTCAGCGAACCGGAAGTCATCGGTCTGGAAATGGTGCCCTCGGTGCTGGTCGCGCCGCCACGGGTCAAGGCCAGCCCGGCCGCGCTGGAATGCCGCTACCTGCAGTCGATCGAGCTCACAAATGGCGACGGCGTGCCGATCGGTAATACGGTGGTGCTGGGCGAGGTCGTGCAAATCCATATTGCTGATGAGGTTATCACCGAGGGCCGCGTCGATCTCACCAAGATCCGTCCCATCGCCCGACTCGGCTACATGGACTACGCGGTGGTCGACACCATCTTCTCGATGAAGCGGCCGGCCTGAGGAGCAGGCTTCCGCGCCGCCGCCATTGCTCCCGGCGAGGCCCGTGTCCGGTCCGATGCGGGTACTGCTTCAAAAAAATCCCGCACCGCTTCTTCGCCATTGATCCGCTCCATGGATTGGATGCTATTCTGGGGACGTCATCGGCGGGGAGGGGGCAGCCCGGTCGCGCCCGGCAACAGGCCGGTCTGCAGCGACTCCGGGCTTTCCGCAGCCGGTGAACGTTCGTCAATGAAAAGACCACACACCGTTTTCCTATTCTTGGGCGCCGGCATCCGCCGCTGATCGGCGCGATCAGATGACCGGCGTTGCCGCGGCTTGGCGGCCGAGTGACTGTCAGCTGAACACCCTTAATCAATCTGGAGGAGCCGATGTCCTTTACAATCAAAGTGAACGGCAAGGATCATGCCGTCGATGTCGATGGCGATACACCCTTACTCTGGGTTTTGCGTGACGTGCTCGGCATGACCGGCACCAAATTCGGCTGCGGCCAGGCGCTGTGCGGCGCTTGTACGGTACATGTCGACGGTGCCGCGACGCGTTCCTGCCAGACCACGATCGACAGCATCGGCACCTCGGCGATCACCACCATCGAGGCGATCGGCGATACGCCGAACGGCAAGAAGATCCAGCAGGCCTGGCTCGACCGCGAGGTGGTGCAATGCGGCTATTGCCAATCGGGCCAGATCATGTCGGCGACGGCGCTGCTCGACAGCAAGCCGCAGCCCAGCGATGCCGACATTGATGACGCCATGTCGGGCAATATCTGCCGCTGCGGCACCTATGTGCGTATCCGCGCGGCGATCAAGCAGGCCGCTGGCGAAAAGCAGGGAGGCTGACCATGATCCTCGATCATCTCTTGCCACAAGCGGCCCCCTCCACTCCGGCTCCGGCCGACGGCCTGTCGCGGCGCGCGATGCTGAAAGTCAGCGCCGCCGCGGGCGGCGGCCTGCTGCTCGGCTTCAGCCTGTCCGGCCCGATATCGGCCGAGGCTGCTGAGTCGGTCTTCAGTCCCAATGCCTTCATCCGCATCGATCGCCAGGGTCATGTCACCCTGATCATGCCGCAGGTGGAGATGGGGCAGGGCACCTATACCTCGATGTCGACGCTGCTGGCTGAAGAGCTGGAGGTCGATCTCAGCCAGGTACGGGTGGAGCACGCGCCCGCCAGTGACAAGCTCTATGGCAATCCGGCGATTGGCTTCCAGGTCACCGGCGGCTCGACCTCGGTGCGCGGCTTCTGGGAACCGTTGCGCCAGGCCGGCGCGGCGGCGCGCATGGTGCTGATCGCGGCGGCTGCCAGCCAGTGGCAGGTCGAGGCGGCGGGCTGCCAGGCCAAATCCGGCGTCGTGGCGCATGCCGGCAGCGGCCGCAAGCTCGCTTATGGCGCGCTGGTCGATGCAGCGGCGAAGCTGCCGGTGCCGGACAAGGTGGTGCTGAAGGAGCCGAAGGACTTCACGCTGATCGGCACCTCGCCGAGACGGCTGGACACGCCCGACAAGGTCAATGGGAAGGCGCAATACGGCATCGATGCGCGCCTGCCCAATATGAAGATCGCCACCGTCGCTGCCTGCCCTGTCTTCGGCGGCAAGCTCGCCAGTGTCGATGACAGCAAGGCCAAGGCGGTCAAGGGCGTGCGGCAGATCGTCAAGCTCGACAATGCCGTCGCCGTCGTCGCCGATCACATGGGCGCGGCCAAGAAGGGGCTGGAAGCACTCGATATCAAATGGGAGGAGGGCGCCAATGCCAAGATCTCCAGCGCCGATCTGATCGCCGAGATGGAAGCTGCGGCACGCCAGGATGGCGTACCCGGTGCGCATGCGGGCGATGTCGACAAGGCGATGGCGGGTGCCGCCCAGAAGCTGGAGGCGGTCTATCAGGTGCCGTTCCTCGCACATACGACGATGGAGCCGCTGAACTGCACCGTGCATGTGCGCAAGGACGGCTGCGACATCTGGGTCGGCTCGCAGGTGGTGAGCCGCGCCCAGGCCACGGCGGTCGAGGTCACCGGCCTGAAGCCGGAACAGGTGCAGGTTCATAACCATTACCTGGGCGGCGGGTTCGGGCGGCGCCTGGAAGTCGACTTCGTCACCCAGGCGGTAAAGATCGGCCAGCAGGTCAATGGCCCGGTCAAGCTGATCTGGACGCGCGAGGAAGATATCCAGCACGATATCTACCGCCCCTACTACTATGACAAGCTGACGGCCGGCCTCGATCAGAACGGCGTGCCCGTGGCCTTCACGCATCGCGTCGTCGGCTCCTCGATCGTTGCCCGCTGGCTGCCGCCGGCCTTCAAGGACGGCTACGATTTCGACGCCGTGGATGGCGCCGCCGGGCCGTACGACTTCGCCAATCTGCATGTCGATTACGTGCGTCACGAACCGCCGGCGGGTCTTTATACCGGGTGGTGGCGCGGGGTCGGGATCACCCATAACGCCTTCATGGTGGAGGGCTTCATCGACGAGCTGGCGGCTCTGGCGAAGAAGGACCCGGTGGAATTCCGCCGCGGCCTGCTCGGCAAGCAGCCGCGGGCGAAAGCGGTGCTCGATCTCGTCGCCGAAAAAGCGGGCTGGGGCAGCGCTTTGCCGGCCGGCAGCGGGCGCGGCGTTTCGGTGATCTTCGGCTTCGGTACCTATGTTGCCCAGGTCGCCGAAGTCGCGGTCGACAAGGACGGCCAGGTCAGGGTGCAGCGCGTGGTCTGCGCCGTCGATTGCGGTCATCAGGTGACGCCCGATATCATCAAGGCGCAGATCGAGGGCGGCACCATCTATGGCATCACCGCGGCGCTTTATGGCGAGATCACGCTGAAAGACGGCCGGGTCGAGCAGAGCAACTTCGACACTTATCAGGCGCTCCGCATCAACGAAGCGCCCGAGATCGAGGTCCATCTGGTGGAAAGCAGCGAGGCGCCCGGCGGGATCGGCGAGCCGGGAACTGCCACGATCGCGCCGGCCGTGGTCAATGCCATCTTCGCCGCGACCGGCAAGCGGCTGCGCAAGTTGCCGGTAGATGCGAGCGCGTTGAAGTCGAGCTAGAGGGCGATCGTTTCAGGCGGAAGACTGCAGGCTTCCGCCTGAAACGATCCGGCTCAAGGCGGCGGTTGTCCTGGCCGGAAACATGATGCTTCCGGCCAGGACATATTGCGCTTGATGGATGTGCCGGCGAGCGCGGCGGATTACGGTGCCGGCTTCAATACCAGCGTCGGATCGATGGTCGCCTTGCTTGGCACCAGCTTGTCCTGCTCGACCGGGATGCTGATCAGCCTCTTGCCGTCGAGTTCCAGCGCCAGGACCATGCCGGTGATGTCGGCGGGTGCGGTCACTTTTTCCAGCGACCAGATGTCCTTCGGGCTATCGGGCGATCCGGCGGCCGGGCCGGCATTGGCCAAAGTTGGATCGACCGGCGGCACCTTTTCCTTGCTGTCAATCCAAAGCAGGGCTGCGCCATTGGCCAGCGCGAGGTCGAGATCGTCATTCTCCGCCGGTGGCTTCGGTCGCACCACCTGCAGAGTGGTTAGCGGGCCGGTCTCATTGCCATAGGTCAGGGTGCCCAGCACGCCGGCTTTGTAGAGCGCCTCGTCATCGATGCCGGCGAAGGCTGCCCAGCGGATCTGTTCCGGCCGCGCATTGGGGAAACTGGCCCAGGCGCTGATTCCGACCGGTCCCGGTCCCGTCGACTGGAAGAGATGCTTGCCGCTTTCCAGCAGCCGCACATGATGGCTGTCGGCGCCACCGCAACAGCCCGGCTGCGTCGTCGCGAAATAGCGATCGGCGGCCACCACGCCGTCGGCGCCGAGATCCTGGAAGGCGGCAAGGCGCTTCGGCTTGTCACCGGCCATGTCGTCGACCGTGACGCTGACCAGGGCGGTGGGATCGGCCGGCTCGCGGTCGGTGCGCAATTCCTCGTTGGTGGCGACCGTCACCAGGCGGAAATGGCTGACACCCTGCTCGTCCAGCGTTAGATAGGGAATGAAGCGGGTGTTCTTCACGCGCGCCGCAAAGCCGCCGTCGCTCCCCCTGGTGATGCTGACCGACGAGGTCGCCTTGAAATCGGCGATTTTCAGATCGACCGCCCGGGCGGTGCCGGCCACGGCAAGCGCGGCGGCAATGAGCAGCGGCGGCGACAGCATTTTCATCGAATTCCCCTAAAACCTGATGCAGCAAGATCGCCAAGTTTTACGATTATCGGCTGTGGTTGCCGACAAAGCTATGATCTTCGTCGCAGTCCTCTTCATTATCAGCGGCCGCTTCGATGTTGCGGTGGTATGGCGCCTGCCTAGGCGCCCTGCCGCATGCGCATGATCGCCAGATCCAGCGCCGTTTCCCAGGCGGCAATGCCGCCTTCGGCCCGCAGCTTCTCGAGGCCTTGCAGCGTCATGGTGCCGGGCAGGGCATAGCGGTCGAGCGTGGTACGCAAGGGCTGTTCCGGCTGCTCGGCGCCGATCGCGGCAGCTCCCGCGGTAAGCGCAGCAGTGAGGCGCCGGGCGGTGACCGGCGGCAGACCTTCGGTGATGGCCCGCTCGGCCACCGCATCCATCACGGCGAAGCTCCAGAGATAGTAGGCGGCGAGGGCCGAGGCGGTTTCGAACTGGGCTTCGCTTTCCAGCACGGCGATGTCGCCGATCGTAGCGAACAACGCCTCGGTCTGCGGCTCGGCCGGAAAAATCGGTGTCGCGCCGCGATTGAGCGCGAGGCAGGAGCTCGGCATGGCGCGGGCGATCGTGGCATGCGGTGCGGCCTCCTGCAGGCCGGCGCAGGTTACGTCGATGGCGACGCAGATCACGACATGGCGGTTCTGCCAGGCCAGTGCCTCAAGGGTTCCGTAGACATCCTTGGGTGGCACGGCGACCAGGATCAGATTGGCAGCGTCGAGAACGGCCTGATTGCTGGCGAGAAGGGTGGCGCCGCAGTCCTGGGCCAGTCGCGCTGCCCGCGCGGCGTTGCGGGGCGAGAGGGAGACCGGGCGATCATCGCCGGCCCGGCGCAATCCACGTAAGACGAATTCGGCAAGTTCGCCGACGCCGACAATCCCCAATCCAGCCATGTTTATGCCCTCCACAAAACTGTGGGGGAGCTTGCCGCAAGCGGCCGAGCGACGCCAGCCCCGGCAACGAGGCCGTGGACAAGGTCGGCAGCGAAGGACCTGTCAGCTGACGCGCTGCGGCTGGCGGGAAATGACGGCGAGATTCTGCAGGAACTGGTTGGTTGCGGCCCGCCAGGAAAAAGTCTCGGCATGGGCTCGGCAACGCGCCGCCGGAATCTGCAGCGCCTGGGCGATCGCCAGGCGCAGATCGTGGTTCAAGGCGCCGGCACCGCTGGCGCCGATGACGTCGCGCGGCCCGGCGACGGGAAAGGCCGCAACCGGCACGCCGCTGGCCAACGCCTCCAGCACCACCAGGCCGAATGTGTCGGTGAGGCTGGGGAAGACGAAGACATCGGCAGCGGCATAGTGACAGGCAAGTTCCTCACCTTGCTTGGTGCCGACGAAAACGGCCTCGGGATAGCGCTTTTGCAGATAGGCGCGCTGGGGTCCGTCGCCGACAACCACCTTGCTGCCCGGAAGATCAAGCGCCAGGAAGGCCTCGATATTCTTTTCCACCGCAAGCCTGCCGACATAGAGATGCAATGGCCGCGGCAGATCGCGCAGCGCCTCCGGCACCTGGCGGTCGCGCGGGCGGAAGAGATCGAGATCGACGCCACGCGACCAGAAGCGGATATTGCCGAAGCCCCGGTTGCCGAGATCTTCGGCGATCGAGCGTGTCGCCACCATGATGGTATGGGCCGGGGCATGGAAGCGGCGCAGCACGGCATAGCTGAGGCGGAGCGGAACGTGGAAGCGCTCGGCGACATATTCCGGGAAGCGGGTGTGATAGGCGGTGCTGAAGGGCAGCTTGCGGCGACGGCAATAAGCGCGCGCGGCGTGGCCCAGCGGACCCTCGGTGGCGATATGCACGGCATCCGGCCGCTGCCGGTCCAGCAGGCGCGCGATGCCCCAGCGCGTCGTCATGGCAAGGCGGATTTCCGGATAGCTCGGGCAGGGCAGGGTACGGAAGTTCTGCGGCGAAATCACATTGACCGCGTGGCCGAGCTCTTCCAGTTCGGCGACCGTCCGGCCAAGCGTGCGGACGACGCCGTTGACCTGTGGCGCCCAGGCATCGCTGACGATGGCGATCGACAGCGGCCGGTCAAGGGACCGGTCGAGAGCTAACGCCTGCTGCGCCGGCCGAGGCTCGGCGTAGGGGCGATAGCTCAGGCCTGCAACATCGAGAACTGCCGTGTCCGCGCCCATTCGATGACTTCCAATCGTCCATCGCGGTGCTCGACCAAAGCCGTACAGCTTTCGACCCAGTCACCGTCGTTGCAATATTTGATGCCGTCGATTTCACGAATCTCGGCCTTGTGGATATGGCCGCAAATGACGCCGTCGAGACCGCGCGCTTTCGCTTCTTCCGCCATGGCGACTTCGAAATCGCTGATGAATTTGACCGCGTCCTTGACCCGGTGCTTGAGATAGGCGGAGAGCGACCAGTAGGGATAGCCGAGCGCCACGCGCACGCGGTTGTACCAGTGATTGATAAAGAGCGCGAAGGTGTAGGCGGTGTCGCCGAGCTGTGCCAGCCAGGGCGCATGCCGCATGATGCCGTCGAAGCCGTCTCCATGCACAACCAGCATGCGCTTGCCGTCGGCCGTCTCATGCACCACTTCCTTGGCGACCAGGATGCCGCCGAAGGCCATGCCGTCATAGTCGCGCAGGGGATCGTCGTGATTGCCGGGGACGAAGATGACGCGGGTGCCTTTGCGCGCCTTGCGCAGGATCTTCTGTACCACGTCGTTATGGCTTTGCGCCCAGAACCAGCTCTTCTTCAGGCGCCAGCAATCGATGATGTCGCCGACCAGATAGAGGTGATCGGATTCGCAATGCTTGAGGAAATCGAGCAGAAATTCCGCTTTGCAGCCACGGGTGCCGAGATGCACATCCGAGATGAAAATCGCCCGATAGCTCGACGCTCCAGGTTCAATATTCATCGCCGCTTCATTGCTCCCAGACCTGAATGGCGAGCCAAGTAGCCGCGTGATGATCCAATTGGATGGGCAAGAACTTGGCTGACCACAGCGACTCGGGAACGTCCCAAGTCTTCTGGGCGTGACAATGCTGATGGGCCGTGACGGGATGATGACGCCGCTCTCAGGCGGGCGTTTTCTTTACAGAAATAATGACGACGTCATCGATCTGTTACGCGTCTGTCACTTTTGCCGGCTGTCACCCGTTCGATACGGCTTCAGGCGCCGGCGATGGTCATCCCGTCAAGTCGGATGGTCGGCGCGTCGGTGCCGTAGCGGAAGACAAGATCATTGGCCGGCGTCAAGGCGCGGAACATGTCCTTGAGGTTGCCGGCGATGGTGACTTCCGAAACCGGATAGGCAAGCTCGCCGTTCTCGATCCAGAAACCGGCGGCGCCACGGCTGTAATCGCCGGTGACGCCATTGACGCCATGGCCGATCAGCTCGGTCACATAGAAGCCGCGCCCCACTTCCTTGATCATCTCGGCCGGCGACAGCTTGCCCGGCTGCAGATAGACGTTGCTGGCGCTGGGCGAGCCGCCGCGGCTGCCATGGCCGGTGCTTTTCAGCTTCAACTGGCGTGCTTCGCGGCAGCCGAGCAGCCAGGTCTGCAATACGCCGTTTTCGATCAGGTTGCTGCGACGGTTGATGACGCCTTCGCCGTCGAAGGGCTTGGAGCGCAGGCCGCGCGGGCGATGCGGGTCATCGACGATGGTGATGTGCTCGGCGAAAATCTGCTGGCCCATCTGGTCCTTGAGGAAGCTGGTGCCGCGCGCGATCGAGGCGCCGTTGATGGCGCCGACCAGATGGCCGACCAGACCGTTGGAGATGCGTGGATCGAAAATGATCGGCAACTTCGCGGTTTGCACCTTGCGCGGATTGAGACGCTTCACGGCGCGCTCGCCGGCGGCCTTGCCGAGCGCCACCGGATCGGCGAGATCGCTGCCGAAGACGGTCGAGGAGTAATCGTAATCGCGTTCCATGCCGGTACCTTCGCCGGCGATGACGGAAACGCTGAGGCCGAAGCGGGTCAGGCTGAAATTGCCGGCAAAGCCATTGCTGCCGATGAGGGCCATGTCGACCCGGCCCCAGCCGGCTTCGGCACCCTCGGAATTGGTCACGCCCGGCACGGCGCGGGCGGCGTCCTCGGCGAGATGCAGTTTCTCGGTGAGCTCGGCCTCGCTGGGCTCGACAGGGTCGAGCGCTTCCAGGTCCGGCCAGGTCTTGGCGAGCAGTTCCGGCTCGGCCGGGCCGCAAAAGGGATCTTCGGGCACGGCGCGGGCCATGGCGACGGCGCGCCGCGCCAGTTCGTCCAGCATCGGCGCCGTGAGATCGCTGGTGGAGACCATTGCCTGGCGCTTGCCGACGAAGACCCGCAGGCTGACATCCTGGGATTCCGAGCGCTCCAGTTTTTCCCGCTGCCCGAGGCGCAGTCCCAGGCTGAGCGACGAATCCCGGCTGAGGCCCGCATCGGCGGCATCGGCCCCGGCGGCGGTGGCGCGCCGCATCAGGTCTTCCAGGACATTCATCAGCTCGGTCAGGTTCTTGCTCTCAGCCATTCGTCGGGTCCTCTTTCAGCTCGAGCCGCAGCCTAGAGCGCCAACGTTTCAAAGGGAAGCGCTTTGCGGCGCTTCCGCAGTCGGCTAATCCCCTGAAAGCATGGGGTTTCGGCAGGCCCGATGGTCAAACAGCGGTGATCCGACGCGGCGTGCCTGGGCGGCCTCCGCAGCGCGCGGTTCCGTCAGCGGAGGGATACCGCCCGCGAGACAAGATCGAACTGCAGGACCGGCAGGAAGCGATCGGGATAGAGGTCGGAGGGGGCACTGCCGCAGCGAACTGCACCCTGCCGCAAGTAGAAGGGCTCGGCATGGGGATCGCTGACGATGCGGAAATAGCTGTACCGGCCGGCCCTGGCCACCGCGACCGCGTGCTCGAACAGGCGCCGGCCCCAGCCTTGTCCCTGGGCCAAAGGTGCGACGAACAGCCATTCCAGCGTCAACAGCCCGTCGCCGAGATCGAAGCCGTAGAAGCCCAGCACCTCGCCGCTGCCATGCTCGACCAGATAATGCGGGTGCCGCGCCACGGCATCCGGCGAGATGGTCATGACATCGCGGCAGCGCGCCATGAAAGCGGCGTCATAGCCCCAGCTTGCCTTGGCCGCCAGGGCCAGTTCGGTCAGCTGGCCGGCCTCATCGGGCTGGGCCGCACGCAAGCGCGTGCCTGCGCCGGAATCGGCAATGTCTCGGTCCAGGATCATTCGCAACGTATCGATGGATGTTCGGGGCGTTTCAATTTGCAGCGTCCGTTTGCCCGCACGATCTGCTTGCATCGGCAAAGCGAGGCTGACAGGGTCAGCGCCCATGATAACACATCGCTCCAAACGACGCGCCTTGATCGTCCTGGCGGCGCTCGTCCTCGTTTCCGCCGCGGGGCTGGCGCTGCATTTCTACCTCGGCGGGGCAGACGCCGCCAGGGAACAGGCCCGCCTCGGCTTCATCGCCACCTGCAAGGAACAGGGGCGGGTGGCCAATGGCGGCGGGGCCGCCTTACGCATGGACGACGCCACCGAAGAAGGGCTCGACCTCTATTGCGGCTGCGTCGCCGATCATTTCGACCAGGCGCTGACGCCGGCCGAGATTACGGCGGTGGGGGCCGGCACGGCAAGCCAGGATGTCCTGGCGCGGCTCAACGCCGTCGTCTCAACCTGCCAGGCGCAACATCTGACGCCGGCGCCGGAACCCGCGCCCGATCGGCCAAGTTCCGGCACCAGCCCGTGAAATAGCCTGGCGGCCGCGCGCGTATTCAGACCGGCTTGGCGAGAATGACGGCCGTATCCAGCGTGAAGCTGCCGTCTTCGCCGATCTCGAAATGCCGCTGGATCTCGGCCGGCATGCGTTGCTGCAGCGAGCGGATCGCCTGCTGGTGCAGTTCCGGTGTCTGCATGCGGGTAACCCAGGAGGTGAATTCCAGGCGCAGGCGCCGGGTCGTCACCTCGCCCGGCTCGAAACCTGCTTCGCGCAAGGCCGTCTGCCATTCGGCGACGCTGTAATTGCGCACATGCGAGGGATCGCGCAGCATCTCGATGGTCTGCAGGAAGGTGTCGCGCAACGGTTCGCCGGGGGTGACGACATCGGCGAAGATGGCGAAGCCGCAGGGGCGGATCACCCGCCGCGCCTCCGCCAGCGCCGCCTTGAGATCGCGCCAGTGATGGGCGCTGTAGCGCGTCGCGACGATGCCGAAAGCGGCGTCGGCGAAAGGCAGTTTCTCAGCGGCGCCGCATTCGGTGCGCAGATTGTCGAAGCCGCGATCGACCGCCACCCGGGTGACGGCGGTCAGCATGTCGGGGGAGAGGTCATAGGCGACCACCTCGGCCACTTCCGGTGCCACGGTGAAACTGACATGGCCGCCACCGCAGCCGAGATCGAGCACGCGGGCGTTGCTCCTGCCACGTACCAGATCGGCGATCTGCTGCAGGTCCGCACCGGTCGCATGGACGGCGCTGGTTACATAGGCATTGGCGCGCGGACCGAATTGTTCGGTGACGACGTGTTGATGGGATTTGTCGGAAGCGGCGGCGGTGGAACTGGCGGCGGACATGGCTCGGCTCTCTGTGTTGAAGCTTTGAAACGGCAAGTCGGAGCATGCGCGGATTTTGATACTGGTACAATTTAAGCAGTTATCCTGGTATAATAACTGCCATGCAACCGATTTCCGCCGGAAAATCACCACCCGTGGCTCAGCGCACCGCATTAGCGGCCTTCCTGCGCGCACGCCGCGCCCATCTTTCTCCCCTCATGTTCGGCCTGCCTGCCGGAACCCGCCGGCGCACCCCGGGCCTGACGCGGGAGGAAGCCGCCCAGCAATGCGGCATGAGCGCCACCTGGTATACCTGGATCGAGCAGGCCCGCGAGGTCTCGATCTCGCCCCAGGCCCTGGCGCGTCTTGCCCGCGCCTTCCGCCTGACCCGGGCCGAGCGCGCCTATCTCTTTGACCTCGCCAACAAACGCGATCCGGATGGCGATGGCGGAGCGGAAGAGTTGGAGCCGCCGGCCGTGCTGATCGCGGCGCTGGGCGGCATCCATCCGCCCGCCTATCTGCTGGACCGGCATTTGCGGGCCCTGGCCTGGAATGCGGCGGCGGCCGAACTTTTCGTCGGCTGGCTCGACAATGAAGGTGCCGCCACCCAGCGCAATCTGCTGCGCTATCTCTTCTTGAACCCGCAATCCAAAGCGCTGGTTTGCGACTGGCAGGACCGGGCGCGCCGCGTCGTCTCGGAATTCCGCGCCGATCACAGCCATGCGCTGGACGATCCGGTCATGCGGGCGCTGCTGGCCGATCTCCGGCAAGGCAGCGCGGCTTTCGCAAGCCTGTGGGACGAGCAGCAGGTGCTCGGCCGCGAGGGCGGGCGCAGGCATTTCAATCATCCCCGTCTGGGCCGCGTCAGCTATGAGCAGCTGGCTTTCGCCTGGACGGCGGAACCCGGCGTGAAGCTGATCATGCATGTGCCGGTCGCGGCGACGGACACCGTCGCTGAGGCTTGAGCGCGGCTGTCGATCTTGCCTGACGACTGTCGGTCAGGCCGCGTCGGCCTTTTGCGCCACCGGCTGTCTGGCGGCTTCTGCAGGAACAGCGACAGATGCTGTGGCCTGTTGCGGCGATATCGCCTCGCGCGGCATGGTCTCCACCACCGGACAGGCGCTGGCCATGGAAGGACCGGTGATCACGTCGAAATCGGTCGATTGAATGCGTTTCATCGTCGTTCTCCTCAGGGGGAAACCGCGCTGTAGCAGGGGAGACTGACGTGACTGGAAGCCAGACACACAAAAGCCGCCTGTACAGGGCGGCTTCGGGTTGTGTCAAATAGGCACGATCCTAGGCCGCCGGGCTGTACCAGCGGTACCAAAATCGTGAAACGCGCGCGGCGTTGATGGTTTGAATGCGTGCCATGCCGTAAATGTAGTCGCGCCGACCCAGGCTGGCAAGAGGCTTAAGCATCGAAATCAGGCGTTCGCTGCAACCGGGCACCGCAAGCGGGCCATGCGACGGCATTTGACAGCGGCGGCAAAGATGGCGATAAACGACACATGAACGCGAAGCACTTCATCTCTGCGACCACCATGCAAACGACGACCACGCCCTTCGGCGGGTTGCCGTATGGTCGCATGCGCTGAAGATAACGCATCGCTGAACCAGCAAGGCCCCGCCGGAAACGGACGGGGCCTTTG
>DATLIX010000195.1:0-3904 GCA_035539215.1 Dongiaceae bacterium
CACGGCGGCCAGCAAAACGCTCATCAGTGGGCAGATGTAATAGCCAAGGCCGCTGTCGATCACATGCCCGGCCCCAACCGCCCAGATATAAATCAGCCAGTTGAGCGAGAGCATGACAACCGTCGCCACCAATTGCAGGAGGCGCCTCGGCGACCGCAGCAAGACGAGGATCGGCGTCCAGTCGCGTAAAACCGCGACGCCGATCAGCGTCATGACCAGCGAGCCGAGAATGCGGTGCGAGAGAACTTCCAGCGGCGGCACGTCGCGCACCGCCCTGAAATAGAGCGGGAACGTACCCCACAGCACATAGGCGCAAAGGGCGCAGACCAGGCCGAGACGGTTCGAGGCAGTCATGATGTCCGCTCTGTGTTACCTCGGCCACTCTTTGCCCAAGCGGCCCGCTCGAAGCCGAAGGCCTCAGCTCGTCTTCGGCGCCGAGGTCTGCAGTGCCAAGGCGTGCAGCTTGTCGCCCATGCCGCCGCGCAGGGCTTCATAGACCATCTGGTGCTGCTGCACGCGGCTCTTGCCGATGAAGCTCGCCGAGACGACTTGTGCGGCATAGTGATCGCCGTCACCGCGCAGATCTTCGATCGTCACCTGGGCATCGGGGATCGCTTCCTTGATCAGCCGCGCGATCTCACTTGCTTCCATCGCCATGGCGCGTCTCCTTCTATCCGCCCTATTCCGCCGCGCTCATCAAGCGCGGGAAGAAGGCTTCATGTGTTGCTTTCAGCGCCGAGAGCGCCACGGCGCCGTGCTTGCCAAGATCCAGACGATCACCGCCCGTGGCCCCGAGGCGCGTCACCGGCACGCCAGCCGCCTTGGCGGCGGCAATGACGCCGCCCGCATCCGCCGCGGCGACGGTGAGCACATAGCGCGCCTGATCTTCGCCGAAGAAATAGGCATGGGCCGGCAGGCTGCCGGTGATTTCGGCAGCCACGTCGATCGCGGCGCCGAGGCCGCTGGAGATCGCCATTTCAGTCAGCGTGATCAGGAGACCGCCATCGGCGCAATCATGACTGGACGTCACCTTACCGGCGTCGATCAGGCCGCGCACGAAATCGCCGTTGCGGCGTTCGGCGGCGAGGTCGACTGGCGGCGGTGCACCTTCTTCGCGGCCGTGCAGCTCGCGCAGATAGATCGAGGCGCCGAGATGCCCCTTGGTCTCGCCGATCAGCAGGATAGTTTCCCCCGCTGCCTTGAACGGGATGGAGACGCTCTTCGCCACATCGGCGATGACGCCGACGCCGCCGATCACCGGTGTCGGCAGGATGCCCTTGCCGTTGGTCTCGTTATAGAGCGAGACGTTGCCGGAGATGACCGGGTAATCCAGCGCCTTGCAGGCCGCCGCCATGCCTTCGATACAGCCGGCGAACTGGCCCATGATCTCGGGCCGCTGCGGGTTGCCGAAATTCATGTTGTCGGTGATGGCAAGCGGCTTCGCACCGGACGCCGTGATGTTGCGCCAGGTTTCCGCCACCGCCTGCGCGCCGCCCTGATAGGGATCGGCAAAGCAATAGCGCGGCGTGCAATCGCTGGTGATGGCGAGGCCCTTCGACTTGCCCGGCAGGGAGACGATGGCGGCGTCGCCGCCGGGGCGCTGCACGGTGCGGCCCATCACCAGGTGATCGTATTGTTCCCAGACCCAGCGGCGGCTGGAGAGATCGGCCGAGCCGATCAGCTGCAGCAGCACGGCCGGAATATCCGCCGGCACCGGCAGGCTGGACGCCGCAATCTCCGGCTGCTTCGGGGTCGGCATCCAGGGGCGCTCATAGACCGGCGCCTTGTCGACCAGCGGCGAGACCGGCATATCCGCCTCGACCTTGCCGTTCTTCTTCAAGACCAGATGACCGGTATCGGTGAGAACGCCGATCTCGGCGAAATCCAGCTCCCATTTCTCGAAGATCTTCCGCGCGATATCCATGGCGCTCGGCTTCAAGACCATGAGCATGCGCTCCTGGCTTTCCGAGAGCATGATCTCGTAAGCCGTCATGCCGGTCTCGCGCACCGGCACCTTGTCGAGATCGAGCTCGATGCCGAGCCCGCCCTTGTCGGACATCTCCACCGAAGACGAAGTGAGACCCGCCGCGCCCATGTCCTGGATGGCGACGATGGCATCGGTCGCCATCAGTTCGAGGCAGGCTTCCAGCAGCAGCTTCTCGGTGAAGGGATCGCCGACCTGCACGGTCGGGCGCTTCTCTTCCGAGTCATCGGTGAACTCGGCCGAGGCCATGGTGGCGCCGTGGATGCCGTCGCGGCCCGTCTTGGCGCCGACATAGATCACGGGATTGCCGATACCGGCGGCGGCCGAATAGAAGATCTTGTCGGCGTCAGCCAGGCCCACGGTCATGGCATTGACCAGGATGTTGCCGTTATAGCTGGCGTGGAAATTGACTTCTCCCGCCACCGTCGGCACGCCCATGCAATTGCCGTAGCCGCCGATCCCGGCGACGACGCCGGCGATGAGATGCCGGGTCTTCGGGTCGTTGGGCTCGCCGAAGCGCAAGGCATTCACATTTGCGATCGGCCTGGCGCCCATGGTGAAGACATCGCGCATGATGCCGCCGACACCGGTCGCCGCACCTTGATAGGGTTCGATGAAGCTCGGATGGTTGTGGCTTTCCATCTTGAAGATGGCGGCCTCGCCGTCGCCGATATCGATAACGCCGGCATTCTCGCCCGGACCCTGGATCACCCAGGGCGCCTTGGTCGGCAGCTTCTTCAGCCAGACGCGGGAGGACTTGTAGGAGCAGTGCTCCGACCACATCACCGAGAAGATGCCAAGCTCCGTCATCGAGGGCTCGCGGCCCATGATCTCCAGGACCAGCTTGTATTCATCCGCCGTCAGGCCGTGTTCGGCGACGATCTCCGGGGTAATCTTCACGGCAGCACTCACGACAGCGCCTCCACCATGCCTTGGAACAGCGCGAAGCCATCGGTCGAACCCTGCAGGGGATCGATGGCGTTTTCCGGATGCGGCATCATGCCCAGCACGTTCTTGGTTCGATTGAAAATGCCGGCGATGTTACGCAGCGAGCCGTTGGGATTGTGCTCGGTCGAGATGGTGCCGTCCGGCGCGCAATAGCGGAACGCGACCTGGTCGTTGGCCTCGATCTCGTTGAGGCCTTTCTCATCGACGAAATAATTGCCGTCATGATGCGCCACCGGCACGCTCAGCACCTGGCCCTTGCTGTAGCGCTGGGTGAACATGTTCTGGGTGGTGGCGACCTTGAGGTTCACGTTGCGGCAGACGAATTTCAGATGCGAGTTGCGCAGCAGCACGCCCGGCAGCATGCCTGCCTCGGTGATGATCTGGAAACCGTTGCAGATGCCGATGACGGCCATGCCCTTTTCGGCCCGCGCCTTCACTTCGCGCAAAACCGGCGAATGGGCGGCGATGGCGCCGGTGCGAAGATAGTCGCCATAGGAGAACCCGCCGGGGACCAGGACGAGGTCGACCTTCGGCAGTTCGGTGTCGCGGTGCCAGACCATGATGGGTTCGGCGCCGATGGCTTTGGCGAGTGCGGTTTTGGCATCCTGCTCCCGGTTGGAGCCGGGGAAGACGATGATGGCAGCTTTCATGGCGTCACCCCGTCAGTCGACGAGATCGATGGTGTAGTTCTCGATCACCGTATTGGCCAGCAGCTTGGCGCACATCTGGTCGACGGCGCTCTTTGCCTTGGCTTTGTCGGTTTCGCCGAGATCGAGTTCGATATACTTGCCCTGGCGGACATCCTTGACGCCGTCGAAGCCCAGGGTCCCAAGGGCATGGGCGATGGCCCGACCCTGCGGATCGAGAACACCGTTTTTCAGGGTAACATGCACGCGGGCCTTCATCTCAGCTCAATCCTCTCTCGATCCGATGTGATATACGTTGTCAGTCAGTCATTGCATCGTGGAGGGG
>DATLIX010000196.1:0-5430 GCA_035539215.1 Dongiaceae bacterium
TTCGGGACCACGTACCAATCCCTGGTTCCAAGAGACAGCCGATCGTGTGATGCAGGATGGCGACCTGCTGTCATTCGACACGGATCTGATCGGCCGTTGGGGCTTCTATACCGACATCTCCCGCAGTTGGGTGATCGGCGAGCGCAAGCCGACGGATGAACAGAAACGTCTCTATAACCTTGCGCGACAGCAGATCGATCACAACACCGCTTTGCTGCGACCCGGCATGAGTTTCCGTGAGATGTCGGCGAAATCCTGGCCGGTGCCGGAAGCCTTCATCGCCAACCGTTATGCGGATATCGCCCATGGCGTCGGGCTCGGCGTCGAATATCCCCTCATCTGGTATCAGGAGGATGAGGCCTATGGCATGTATGACGGCGTCTTCCAGGAGAACATGGTGGTCTGTGTCGAGAGCTATATCGGCGCCGTCGGCGGCCAGCAGGGCGTGAAGCTGGAACAGCCGGTATTGATCACCGCGAATGGGCCGCAGCTCTTCTGCGATTGTCCTTACGAGGATTACTGACTTCTATTCGGCAACCTCCGTCGCCGGCGCCAGTTCCAAGCGATCGACGGCCAGCTCCGTCACCGGTATGTGGCAGCGGATCTGGTGGTCCGGTTCGGCGCCGGGCAGGAGTGGCGGCTCCTGGGTCCGGCAGATCTCGCCCAGTTGACGCGGACATCTGGTATGAAAGACGCAGCCGCTTGGGGGATGAATGGCGCTGGGAATATCGCCTTGCAGGCGCACGCGCGCCGCTGCCTGACCATCGATCGTCGGCACGGCCGAGAGCAGTGCTTCGGTATAGGGATGGTGCGGTCCCGAGAACACCCGTTCGGCCGGACCGATTTCCATCAATCTGCCGAGATAGAGGACGGCGATGCGGTCGGAGAGATAGCGTACCGTCCCAAGATCGTGGGAAATGAAGACGTAACTGACACGGCGCTCGCTCTGCAGCTCGGCCAGGAGGTTGAGAATTGCCGCCTGGACCGAAACGTCCAGCGCCGAGGTCGGCTCGTCACAGACGACGATGCGGGGATCGCCGGCAAAGGCCCGGGCGATGGCGACGCGCTGCTTGAGGCCGCCGGAGAGCTGGCGCGGCCGCGCCGCGAGATAGCGGTCGGCCAGGCGCACGGCGCGGGTGAGGGCCAGCAGGCGGTCGAGCCGGGCTGCCCGCGGCAGGTTCGACAGCTTCACGAGCGACCGGTCGATCAGGCGACGGATGGTATGCGAGCGGTTGAGCGCGGAATCCGGATTCTGGAAGACGATCTGCAGCGATTTCAGGGCTGCGCTCGTGCGATCCGTGACCCGGCCCGCCAGAGGCTTGCCGTCGAGTTCCAGCGTGGCGCCCGCATCCGGCGCTGTCAGGCCCATCAGCACCCGCGCAAAGGTGGTCTTGCCGCTGCCGGATTCGCCGACCAGACCGAGCGTTTCGCCCGGCCACAGCTCCAGCGAGACGTCGCGCAAAGCCTGGACCCGATGATCGGCCGAACCGAATGACTTGTTGAGTTTATCGACCCGCAAGGCCGGCTGGCCAGCGCGTGTGATGGTCACGGCCTGGGGAAGATCCGCGGCGGTATTGCGCGGCAGATCGCCGGCCTTGTCGTGATAATGGCAGCGGCTGCTGCGGCCGCCGAGATCATGCAAAGGCGGCGGCTCCTGGTGGCAGCGATCGGTGGCGAGCCCGCAACGCTCCGCAAAGACGCAGCCGGGAATGACCGCGCCAGGGCTGGGCAGGAAGCCGGGAATGGTGTCGAGCCGGCCGTGATCCTTGCGGCGGCCGCGGCGCGGCAGGCAGCGCAGCAGGCCGACCGTATAAGGATGGCGCGGATTGTTGAAGACTTCCGCGGTGGTGCCTTCTTCCACCAAAGTTCCGGCATAGAGCACGCCGACGCGGTCGCACATGCGGGCGATCACGGCGAGGTTGTGGCTGATGAAGAGCACCGAGGTCTCATATTCGACGCGCAGCTTGGCGACGAGATCGAGCACTTCGGCCTCGACGGTGGCGTCGAGGCCGGTGGTGGGTTCGTCGAGGATCAGCAGGCGCGGATTGATGGAGAGCGCCATGGCGATGGCGACGCGCTGCTGCATGCCGCCGGACAGCTGGTGCGGGTAGCGTTCCATTACCGCGGTGGGGTCGGCGATCTGCACCCGCCGCAACATATCGGCGGCGCGCTGCATGGCCTCGTGCGGTGAGAGACCCTTGAGCGTGAAGATCTCCGCCACCTGCCGGCCGATACGGATCGACGGGTTGAGGGCGCGGCCGGGATCCTGATAGACCATGGAGACGGTATTGGCGCGTAAATGACGCAGCGCCGCACCGCCGAGCGTCAGGAGATCGCGGCCATCGACCAGGATGCGGCCGCCGCGCACGCGGCCATTGCGCGGCAGATAGCGCACGGCGGCCAGTGCCGCAGTCGACTTGCCGCAACCGGATTCGCCGACCAGGCCATAGGATTCGCCGCGGCCGATATGCAGGCTGAGGCCGCGCAGCACCTGGCGGTCCCTGCCGCGTACGCGATAGACGAGATCGAGGTCGCTGATGGTAAGCGCGTCGGCCGCAGCTTCGACGGGGGCGGCGGCATTGCCGGTCTTATCAAGGGCGAGGGCGTTCTGTTCCATGGTCACGATTCAAGAGCCCCCTGAA
The DNA here is from genome assembly GCA_035539215.1 of Dongiaceae bacterium. Lineage (GTDB taxonomy): Bacteria > Pseudomonadota > Alphaproteobacteria > Dongiales > Dongiaceae > Dongia_B. The sequence continues at coordinate 2,643 of DATLIX010000196.1, forward strand.
CGCCGTCGGCGAGGAGATTGACACCGACCACCAGCGAGGCGATGGCGCCGGCATCGAACATCACGGTCCACCAATAGCCGCCATTGATCAGGCCATAGCTTTCGGAGACCGCGAGGCCCCAATCGGGCGAGGGGGGCTGGATGCCGAAACCGATGAAGCTCAGCGTCGCCACGGTGAAGATGGCGTAACCGAGGCGTACCGTGGTTTCGACCAGGATCGGCGGAATGATATTCGGCAGGATTTCAGCGAACATGATGTAGAAGGCTTTCTCGCCGCGCAATTGCGCCGCCGCCACATAATCCAGCTCGCGTTCGGATAATACCGCCGAGCGGACGGTCCGAGCGATGATCGGCGCGAAGAAGGCCCCGATGACGATCACCACGGTGGTGTTGGAAGTGCCGAGCGCCACCAAAGCCATCAGGGCGATGATTACCAGCGGCAAAGCGAGGACGGCATCGATCAGGCGACTGATGCTGTCATCGACAATGCCGCGGAAATAGCCGGTAATGAGGCCGAGCGCCGTGCCGAGCAGCGTGCCGAGCAGTGTAGCCAGCGGCGCCACGGTCAGGATGTCGCGCGCTCCGACGATGACGCGGGCAAACACATCGCGGCCCAGTTGGTCGGTGCCGAACCAGTGATCGGCCGAGGGCGCGGAGAGCGTGTCGAGGAGATCTCCGTTGAACGGGTCCTGGGACACGAGATCGATCCCGAAGAGCGCACAGCCGACCCAGAAAAGCACAATGATCAGCCCGGCCATGAAGGTCCAGGAGCCGAGCAGCAACCGCAGCCGCTCATACCGGGCGTTCTTGAGATCGTCAGCCTTCCTGGCTTCAGCCATATCCATTTGCGGCGTGCTCATTCTGCGGCTCCGAAGCGGATGCGCGGATTGAGCGCCGAATAAAGCAGGTCGGCCCCCAGTGTGGCGAAGGTATAGACGATGCCGATACTGAGGATGCCGGCTTCCAGCATGGGGAAATCCTTGCCGCGGGCGGCGATATAGATGAGGCTGCCGATGCCTTCATAGTGGAAGAGCACCTCAACCACCACGAGCCCGCCGATCAGATAGCCCATCTGGGTGGCGATGACGGTGATGGTCGGCAGCAAGGCGTTGCGCAGCACATGGCGCCACAGCACGGTGCGCTGGGGCAAGCCCTTCAGCACCGCCGTCCGGGTGTAATCGGCGTCCAACGCCTCGATCGTGCCGGCGCGCGCCATGCGGGCGATATAGCCGAAGAGGACGAAGACCAGCGGCATGGACGGCAGCAGCAGGTAATAGATCTGCGTCAAGACGTCTGCATCGGCGGGCGCCGCCGCGGTGATCGGCAGCCAGTTCAGCCAGACGCCGAAGATCATGATGAGGACGATGCCGGTGACGAATTCCGGCAGCACCGTCGCGGAGAGGCCGAGCACCGTGATGATGCGGTCGAGCGGCCGGCCAACATGCAGCGCCGCCCAGACACCGCCGCCGATTCCCAGCGGCACTACCAGCGCGAAGGCGACGGCGGCCAGCTTCAGGGAGTTCCACATGGCGGTGATGACGAAGGGCGCGACCGGGGCGCGGAAAGTATAGGACATGCTCATATCGCCGATGATGAAATGGCCCACCCAGTCGAAATATTGCACCAGCAGCGGCCGGTCGGCGCCGAGTTGATGGTTGAGATTGGCGACGGCGCGCGCATCGGCCAGAGGACCTAGGATGGCGCGGCCGACATCGCCCGGCAGCAACTGGGCACCGGCAAAGACGATCAGGCTGAGCAGCCAGAGCGTCACCAGCGACAGCAGCAGACGCTTCAAGAGAAGTTTGGAGAAGCTCAACGCACACGCCTCTCATGCGTAGAATGAGTTGGTTCGAAATAGCGATCTGGACCGGCCCGCCGCGGAAGATCCGCGGCGGGCCGGTCCTATCCTGTCTCCGGCGACGCCTTACGACTTGATCGAGGCGTTTTCCAGGAAGAGCTGCGCCATGGCCGTCGCCTTCACCCCGGAGACCTTCTTGGTGGTCGCCGTGAGGAAATCATAGAAATAGGTGAAGAGAACCGGCGTCTCATCGAGGAGAAGCTCCTGGATCTTGCCGGCGGCCGAACGCTGCGACTGCAGGTCCAGAGCGCCGATATACTGACCGACCAGCGCGTCGTAATCCTTGTTCTTGAAATGCGCGGCATTCCAGGTGCCGTCGCTCTTCAGCGGGGCGGCCAAGGCGACGTTAGGCACGCCGCGATGGCCGTAATCGGTGCCGCCCATGACTGAATCCAGCCAGTCCGACTGGCCGTAGACGGCCTTGCCGTAATAGGCGTCCTGGCTTTCGACATTGAGCTCGATCTCGATGCCAGCGGCCTTCACCGCCTGCTGAATCACCTGAACATATTCCGGAATCTCCAGATATTTCTCGGTGGTCAGCTTGACCTTGAAGCCCTTGGGCATGCCGGCCGCGGCCAGCAATTCCTTGGCCTTGGCGACGTCATGCTCGCGCTGCTTCACGTTCTTGTCGGTCGAGGGGAAGACCGGGGCGAAGGGCGAATCGTTGCCGATATCGGCGCGGTCGCGGAACAGGCCCTTGACCAGCTTCTTGCGGTCGATGCAGAGCGCCACGGCCTGGCGGACACGCTTGTCGGTGAAGGGGGCCATGTCGTTGCGCATATGGATCTGCGTATGCGCGCTGGACTTCAAACTCATGATGTTGATGTTGGGATCGTTCAGCAACGCAACGCCGGAGATCGCCGGCAGCTGGTTGATGATGTCGACCTGATGGCCCTGCAGCGCCAGGACCTGCGGCTGCATATCGGCATAG
>DATLIX010000197.1:0-5400 GCA_035539215.1 Dongiaceae bacterium
GGCGAAGATGATGACGGCGATGCCGATCGTCTTCACCTTCATGCTGGGCAGCATGCCGGCCGGCCTCGTCATCTACTGGGCCTGGAACAACACGCTGTCGATCCTGCAGCAGCGTTTCCTGATGTGGCGGATGAATCATCCCATGCCGAGCCGCGCCAAGGCGTGACCTGCAGCTTGTTCGGCAACCTTTAAAGAGTTGGATTGAAGCGATATGAGCGGTACCGGTGACGATTATGATGGCGCCTGGCTTTTTGCCCAGGAGTGCCAATTCGTCGCCGGCGCCGATCGCGCCGCCGCCTTGCCGCCTCTCGGCCTGACCGAAGTGGCCTTCGCCGGCCGCTCCAATGTCGGCAAATCGAGCCTGCTGAACGCGCTCACCGGCCGCAACCACCTGGCGCGGGTCTCGCACACGCCGGGCCGCACCCAGCAGATCAATTTCTTCAATCTCGGCGACAAGCTGTGGCTGGTCGATCTGCCGGGCCACGGCTATGCCGAGGTCTCCAAGGCCATGCGCAAGCAGTTCAGCGCCGTCACCGAGACCTATATCCGCAACCGCTCGACCTTGCGCCGGGTGCAATTGCTGGTCGACAGCCGCCACGGCTACAAGGAATCCGATGAGCGGCTGATGGACCTGATGGACAGCTTCGGCCTCTCCTATCAGATCGTCATGACCAAGGCCGACAAGACGAAGCTGGCCGAAGCCGAGGCGATGCGGGCAAAGCTGGCGGCCAAAGTGGCGAAACGTCCGGCCTGCCATCCGGAAATCATCGTCACCAGCGCGCATGACGGCATCGGCATCGGCGAATTGCGCGATCAACTGGCGGAAATCGCCAAGGGCAATTGAACCAGGCGGCCGCAACGGTAGCCGGCTTCCTCGTCTTTCCCGCCGCCTTGTCTTTCCCGCCGACAGTCTCTTAAATGAGCCATGTCAGCCGCCCGGCCAGCAAGGGCGCAGAGAGCTGACCGCCCGTCGTCTCCGTCTCCCCGACCTGGAGGATCGCCATGAAAGCCTATTGCATCGTCTACGAAAGCGTCGACGACCCGCAGATGTTCGAACAGTATCGCAGCCAGGTGATGCCGACCGTCGAGGCCCATGGCGGCCGCTTTCTGGTGCGGGGCGGCGCCTTCACTGCGCTTGAGGGCGAGATGCCGTTCCAGCGCATCGCGCTGCTGGAGTTCCCGTCGCGGGAGAAAGCGGAGGCCTGGTACCATTCGCCGGAATACCAGCGCATCCTGCCCTTCCGCATCAAGGCCGCTCGCTGCCAGTTCATCCTGGCCGAGGGGTTCGAGGGTTAGCCGCCTGACGTCCAACGCCGGGGCCGCGGCCGCTCTTTGACAAGGCTGTGACCATCCCCGCCTGCGGCGAATTCCCCTGTTGATTTCTGCGGCCGGAAGCCGCACTTTCTGCCCGCGCTGCGGGGCGCGTCGACGCACCCGCAACTGCCTCCGGGGCGATCCGCCATAAGCCGAGCCGGTCCGGTGTCCTCACGGTTCACCGCTTTAAGGTCCAGGTCATACTGATGTCCCAGATCAACTTCACCGACACCAAACACTGGCTCCGCACCGCCCGCACGCTGACCGAGGCGCTGCCTTACATGCAGAAATACGCCGGCCGCCGCCTGGTCATCAAATATGGCGGCCATGCCATGGTGAATCCGGAACTGGCGAAGGTCTTCGCCGCCGACATCACGCTGCTGCGCCAGACCGGCATTCTGCCGATCGTCGTCCATGGCGGCGGCCCGCAGATCGGCGAGCAGCTGAAGCGCCTCAATATCCAATCCACCTTCATCGACGGGCTGCGCGTCACCGATGCCGCCACGGTCGAGGTGGTCGAGATGGTGCTCTCCGGCACCATCAACAAGCAGATCGTCGCCGCCATCAATGCGGCCGGCGGCCATGCCGTCGGCATCAGCGGCAAGGACGACAACCTGCTGCAGGCCCGCAAGGCCGAGATGATCAAGGATGGCAAGCCGGTCGATCTCGGCCTCGTCGGCGAGCCGGCCGCGGTCAATCCGCGCATCATCAGCTGCCTGGAGCAGGCCGGCATCGTGCCGGTGATCGCGCCGGTCGGCTTCGGCCCGGATGGCCAGACCTATAATATCAACGCCGATACCGCGGCCGGCGCCATCGCCGCCGCCGTGGGGGCCGCGCGCCTGGTCATGCTGACCGATGTCGCCGGCGTGCTGGACAAGTCGGGCCAGCTGGTGCCCGACCTCACCGCCAGCCAAGTGCGGGCACTGACCGCCGACGGCACGATTTCGGGGGGCATGATCCCCAAGCTGGAGACCTGCCTGATGGCGGTCGAAAGCGGCGTCGAGGCCGCCGTCATCCTCGACGGCCGGGTGCCGCATTCCATGCTGCTGGAGATCTTCACCCCGGCCGGCCAGGGGACGCTGGTGACGCGGGGCTGACCGGTCTCAAGCGACCGTCGCGATAGCTAAAATGCAAGAGGCCGGCTCGACGCCGGCCTTTTCGTTGTTCGCCTACTGTCGAGGCTATCCACAACCAAGCGGTGATCCTCGGCCCTGACCCGAGGATCCATCGGCAAGACCGCATTGTCTTAGACATGGATGCCGGGATCAAGTCCGGGCATGACAAGGCGGGAAACGAAGCTTCAGGCGGCAGCCTGCTGTCACCACCGCCGCGACGATCTACTTCTTCGCCTTCTTTTTGGCAGCCGGCTTCCTGGCGGGCTTTTTCACCGCCGGCTTCTTCGCGGCCCCGTTCGCCTTGGCCTTCGGGGCCGGCTTGCCGGCCTGCGCGGCGAGATAGGCGGCACCCTCCGCGGCGAGACGCTTCAGATAGGCGTTGCCGACGCCCAGCGACAACTGGGTCCGTGAAAGCTCCTTGCGGGCCGCATCATCGACAAAAAGCAGCGCCTTGATCTCGCTTTCGATCGCCCGGTCCAGACTGTTCAGGAGGTCGGCCAATCGGGCCGCGGCCTGCAGTCCTTTATCGAGTTTGCCCAATTCCTGTTTGGTCGGCTTTGCCTTGTCGAACATGATCCCCGTCTCTGTCCTGCGCCGCCTCGCGCGGCTTCGTCGGGAGCACTTTAGGGAACTGACCGCGCCGGTCAATCCACCTTGCCATCCTCGGCCGGCCATCCTCAGCCGGGCCTTTCGCACCGGACCTCCGCCGGACACCACCGTCAGACCTCGTCCGCGCCGGCTAAAATGTCGCGATTGAGACCGGACCGGGCACCGCAAGGTTGATCTCGCCGCCGGGCTACGGCACTTTGCTCGTGGACGCATCGGATCACGAAGAGGGGGAATCAGCGGCGTGGACGCGATCAATCAGCTGATCTTCCTTGGCGGCGGGCTGGCCATTATCAGCATTCTCGCCACCCGCCTCTCGGCCAAGCTCGGCGCGCCGCTGCTGCTGATCTTCCTGGTTCTCGGCATGCTGGCCGGCGAAGACGGCATCGGCGGCCTGCATTTCAGCAATTACAGCCTGACTTTCGGCGTTGGCAGCGTTGCCCTGGCGATCATCCTGTTCGAAGGCGGCCTCAAGATGCCGCGTGACGTTGCGCGGCTGGTCGGTCTGCCGTCCTTCAGCCTGGCCACGGTCGGCGTGCTGATCACCGCCGGCATCGTCGCCACCCTCGCTGTCACCGTCGGCCGACGCTCGCCGACGGAGGGCCTGCTGGTGGGCGCCGTCCTCGCTTCGACCGATGCTGCCGCGGTCTTCATGCTGCTGCATGGCAAAGGCCGCGCGGTCAATCGCCGCGTCACCGGCACGCTGGAGATGGAATCCGGAATCAACGATCCCGTCGCCGTCCTGCTGACCCTGATCTGCCTCGAACTGGTGCGTCATCCTGATCTCCAGGTCGGCTGGCTGGTGGCGCGCGAACTGTCGTCCGAGCTGGTTTTCGGTACCGTCTTCGGCATCATCGGCGGCCTGGTCCTGCGCTTTCTCCTGGAGCGCCTCACCTTGTCGGCCGGCCTCTATCCGGTGCTTGCCGCCGCCGCCGTGCTGACCATTTTCGCCGGCACCAACCTGATCGGCGGCTCCGGCTTTCTCGCGGTCTATCTGATGGGCGTGATGCTGGCTTCCGCACCGCACCGCGCGCAGCAGATCATCGGCCGCTTCCTCGATGGCCTGGCCTGGCTCGCGCAGATCACCATGTTCCTGCTGCTCGGCCTGCTTGTCACACCTTCGGCCTTGTTGAACGACCTGACCTTTGCCCTGGCCATCGGACTGGGCCTGATCTTCATCGCGCGGCCGGCCGCAGTCTATATCTGCCTCGCGCCCTTCCGCTTCAACTGGCGGGAGAAGGCCTATATCGCCTGGGTCGGATTACGCGGGGCGGTGCCGATCTTCCTCGCCTCCATGCCGATCCTTGCCGGACTGCCCCACGCGCAGACCTATTTCAATGTCGCTTTCGTCGCCGTCCTCGCCTCGCTCCTGATCCAGGGCTGGACAGCGGCGCATGCCGGCCGCTGGCTCGACCTCCTGGTGCCGGAGCAGCCCGGCGACGAGGATTATCCCGACCTCGGCTTCGGTTCGGCCGGCGACCGCGAACTTTGCGGCCTGCGCATCGGCCAGGCGGCCCGGGCGCTCAACCATGATTATGGCGCGTTGCATCTGCCGGCAGGCAGCCAGATCCTGTCGGTCATCCGCGGCAACCTGCCCCTCGAAGGATTGGCCGAGCGCCGCCCCGCCGTCGCCGATTACGTGATCGCCTTGGTGCCGACGCCCGATATCGCCTCGCTGCAGCGGCTCTTCGCCGCCCGCGATGTCGGCGCCAAGGGGGAGCCGGAAGGCTTCGGCGAATTTGTCTTCGCCGCCGATACGCCGGCCAGCCATCTCGCGCTGCTCTATGGACTGCCGCTCGAAACCCTGGCCACGGCGGGATCGCTGCATATCGACCCCAACGAGAATCTGGGCGAACTGCTGCATCGCCAGCTCGGCAAGCAGGTGGTGGTGGGCGACCGGGTCGCCTTGGGCGAGGTGGAACTGGTGGTCCGCGAGGTACGTGACGGCCGGGTGCAGTCGATCGGCCTCGAGCTTGAAACCCGGGACCAGCGCCTGCAAAGCAGCCGGCTGTTTTCCTGGCTCAAGCGGCATACCGGCTTCCACGACTGAGATAAACAGCCGCGCTCCCGTCGCCGACGGGACATGAGCCGTAAGCATAAATGGTAACGGCAGGTAACAGTCCGGGGCTTGTTGCAATCCGTTACAAAAGCCCGCTTGCCGGTCATCGCAACGTTACATCGCGCCGCTAGCTTGCTGACAACAGCACATGTGCCGGAACCCGCTGAGCCCGAATGAAGGCGATGCCGGATTGGCCATGCATCTCTCGCAGCTGATGACATCGCCAGGCGATCGGATCGGCAGCGGGCGATGGGCTGGAGATGAATGCGCGATCATCCGCCCCGATTCCGCGGTTGGGGCAACAGA
>DATLIX010000198.1:0-59613 GCA_035539215.1 Dongiaceae bacterium
TTTTTGGAATTATTGCGGATTTCCCTGAAATGAGTATGATCCGCGCCCAAATCGCGGAGTCCTGCAGGCCGAGACTGACTCGCCCGGTTCCGCGGAAGGAGAGGGAATGGCGAAGGAAGATTTAATCGAATTTTCGGGCACGGTTACCGAATTACTGCCCAATGCGATGTTCCGGGTGAAGCTCGACAACGAGCATGAAGTGTTGGCCCACACCTCCGGCAAGATGCGCAAGAACCGCATCCGTGTTCTGGCCGGTGACCGCGTCAATGTCGAAATGACGCCCTATGACCTCACCAAGGGTCGGATCACATTCCGCTTCAAGTAATCATTTCGACCGGTATGGCGGATGCCTTTGGGCATCCAAGCCAGCCATGATGGTCGCATCCCCGCCGCAGTCGATGGCAACGCCGATTTCCTCATCGGACACGAAGAATCCCAAAGCATCGCGCCCGCTTCTGGTATTGGCATCGGCATCGCCGCGGCGCCTCGATCTTCTGCGCCAGATCGGCCTCGACCCGGACCGCGTCGACCCACCGGAGATCGATGAAAGTCATGGCCGGACGGAACTGCCGCGTGCTTATGCCCGCCGTATGGCGGCGGAAAAGCTGACGGTTGCCGCGGCGCGTCATCCCGGCGCCCTCGTCGTTGCCGCCGATACGGTGGTGGCCTGCGGGCGCCGCATTCTACCGAAAGCGGAAACCGCGGATCAGGCGCGGGCCTGCCTGCATCTCCTCGGCGGACGGCGACATCAGGTCTGGGGCGGCATCGCCATCGCTTTGCCCGATGGCCGGCTGCGCTCGCGCGTGGTCGTCACCGATGTCTCGCTGAAGCGCCTCGAGCCGCGCGAGATCGAGAATTATATCGACAGTGGCGAATGGCAGGGCAAGGCGGGCGGTTACGCCATCCAAGGCCGCGCCGCAGTCTTCATCAGCGCCATCGCCGGGTCGTATAGCAATGTCGTCGGCCTCTCGCTGTCGGATCTCGCCGCCATGCTCCATGGCAATGGCATCGATTGGTGAGCCGATGAGCGGTAGGCGCGGGCAGGAGGCCGGCGATGGCCTCAGCACCTTATATCTGACCGGACCGGAAAACGGCCGCGAGCTGTTTCGCTGGGTTGATGACCGCCTGGTGCAGGCCTGGCGCGACGGGCCCAATGCGGTGTCACGGCAGGGGGCCATCTATCTCGGCCGGGTTGTCAAACTGGAGCCGAGCCTCAACGCCGCCTTTGTCGAGATCGGGCTGGAACGGCCCGGTCTGCTGCCCCTGAAGAAACAGAATCTGCCGCATGAGGGGCAGGCCGTTATTGTCCAGGTCAAACGCGATGCCCGTGAAGACAAGGGCGTTCGCCTGTCCGCCAGCCTGACGACGACTGTCGATGCGGCCGCGCTGGCCGCCGGCAAGAGCGCGCCTTGCTGCCTGGTGCCGCCGCCCGAACCATGGCAAAGCCTGCTGCTGTCGCTGGCGCCGCACCTGGTCGATGCCGTCATTTGCGCCCGGCGCATCGATGCGGAGCGGATTGCGGCTTGGTGCGGGGAGCGTTTGCCGGAGCTCGCCGGCCGCATCAGCCATGAACCATTGCGTGATTGGGCGCCAAGCCGGGGAGAGGCGATCGACGCGGTGGCAGAAGCCTTGGATGAGGACGTGCGCCTTGCCGGCGGCGGGCAATTGCTGATCGAACCGGTCCGTACCTTGACCGCGATCGACGTCAATTCCGCCGCGGCCACGGGCAGGTCCGGCATTGAGCAGACCGCCCTGGCCGTCAATCTGGGGGCGGCGCGCGAAATACCGCGGCAGCTGGCGCTGCGCAACCTCGGCGGTATCATCGTGATCGATTTCATCGATCTGCAGAACCGCAATAAGCGCGATCAGGTCATCCAGGCTTTGCGCGAGGCCGTCGGGATCGATCCTGCGATCGAATGGGTTGGTAATATGTCGCGCCTGGGCCTGGTCGAATTGCTGCGCAAGCGCAGCGGGCCGAGCCTGGCTGAGATGTGGCGGGACGCGCTCAAGACGGAGCGGGAAGAAGATGGCCGATAGCCCTGGCGGAAAGACAGCGGGAAAATGCGCGGTTTGCCGGAAACCGGTCGAGGCGCGCTATCGCCCATTCTGCTCGCCGCGCTGCCAGCAGATCGACCTCGGACGCTGGCTCAACGAGAATTATCGAATCGCTACCGACCAGGACCCCGCGACGCCCGGTTCCGATCATGATGATGAGGCAGGTTAAGCAGCCTTTTTCAATGTTTCCCAATTACTTGGAGCATTGGCCTCGGGGCGAATTCGGCGCTAGACAAGGCCGGTGATTTTCATTACAAGACCGCATCTTCGCAGGCACGACCGTGCCTTTTGCCGAGACGCCCAGGTAGCTCAGTTGGTAGAGCAGGGGATTGAAAATCCCCGTGTCGGCGGTTCAATTCCGTCCCTGGGCACCATCCCACACAGAACCCATTGAATTCAGCCAACTTGTTGGCCATACACGAAATTCAGACGCCCTCACTGGTACACAAGGGCGGTACACATGGTTCTGAGAATGACGCGACCAACGAAGCGCACCGAGAGTTCTTTCCTCACATTTCGCAAGCGCGTGCCTGCTGACATAATGGCGAAAGCCAAGGGGCAGTCGATAACGATTCAGTTCCCCGCTGAAGGCTCACATAACGCCGCCACTATCGCTGCCAAGATCGGGAGCGAGATCAAGTTCTCCCTGCGCACAAGGGAGCCGTCGCTTGCCAAGACCCGCACGGGTATCGCCGAGGCGCACTTGCAGCGCACCTGGGAGGCCATCCGATCCGGCCCCCGCAAGTTGACCCATAAGCAGGTCGTGGCGCTGGCAGGAAGGCTCTACAAGGCGTTTGCGCTATCCTTGGAGGATGACCCAGGCAGCCCTGCGGTATGGGAGAAGGTGATTGCCGCCAACGATGTCGCCGCCAAAGGTGGCTTCGTCAATCCGCTGAAGATACCAACGGACGACCGCCCGCTTGAAGTTCGATCCCTGGAAGCGCGTTTTGGTGCATTGGTCGATGTCGTGTTGCAGCAAGAGGGGTTGGTGATAGACGAAGCCAGTAGGGCCATCTTACTGCGGGAAGCCGGCATAGCGTTGACCGATTCCGCTAACAAGCTGAAGCGCAATGCTGAAGGCGACTATCGGCCTGATACCGAAATGGCCCGGTTCCCATCATGGGAGGACGCGAAGCAGATCAAGGCCGCACCTCAAGTCTCCCTGAAGACGCTGTTTGGGGACTGGAAGAAATCCGCCGCCAAGCGCAACTTCTCACACTCGACCATGAGCGAGTACGAAAGCAGGTTCAATCGCTTCGTTGCGTGGCTGGCGCACGACGATGCAGCCAAGGTGACGAAGTCTGACGTTATCAAGTTCAAGGACTTCAGGCTTGAGCAGGGGATATCACCCAAGACAGTCGGGGATGCCGATCTTGTTGCGCTGAAATCCATCTTCCGTTGGGCCGTAGAGAACGAGAAGCTGTCCCAAAATCCAGCGGAAGGTGTTGTCGTTCGGGCGCTCAAGAAGGCAAGGGAACGGGAACGCTGCTTTACCGAAGCGGAGACGCAAGCGATCTTGAGTACGGCCCGGTCGTATCAGCGGACGAGCAACCAGGAAGCGGAGAAAACAGCAGCGGCGAAGCATTGGCTCCCGTGGCTCTGTGCTTATTCCGGTGCAAGGATCGGTGAGGTTGCCCAGCTACGAAAGGAAGACTTCTACCGCGTTGATGGCATGTGGTTCTATCGGATCACACCTGAAGCCGGCGACGTCAAGAACAAGGAAGCCCGCCGCGTCCCTGTGCATGAGCATTTAGTTGCCGAGGGACTTATAGACTTCGTAACGCAGTCGAAGGACGGCTACTTGTTCATGGCCGCAAAGGCGCGGGACGATGCTGTGCGCATGCTGGGGCCGATCAAGAATCGTGTCAGGGAGTTTGTCCGAACCATCGTCACCGACGTGCGCGTTTCCCCCAATCATGGATGGCGGCACACTTTCAAAACGCGGGCGATGGAGGCGGATATCAGCGACCGTCTCATAGACGTTATTACGGGGCATGCTGCGCGAACCGTTGGCGATGAATATAGGGCCGGTACCGACAAGGCGCTCTCGGCTGGGATGGCGAAGTTTCCGAGGTACGCCATAAGTTAACCAGTGCATGACATCAGCTTTTCGCGGAGGCTTCTACATGCGCTGAAATTCAATAGGGTCTATTGTCCAATGTCCGCCTCTATAGACGGTCCCGGTAGAGTCCTCACATACAGCGGTGACCTGCACTTTGTCAGTGTAACCGCGCTGCATGAGACCCTCTCCAATAGCATTGTAAGCAATGTAGATGCTCGCTGACTCGCCGTCTGTTAATGCCGCTGGCAACGAAGTGTTTCGTATCCAAGGTAGGTGGGCATCGGCGATAGAAAAGATTTGAGCGCCGTTTGGGAGGGCTAGGGCAATAGTTGTGACGGTGACGGGACGATGGCCAGTGTTGGTGACTCGTACCTCACAAAGGGGGGATTCTAGCTCGGCTCCGAAATATGGGATTGTGGTTTGCAATTTCACGACCAATGACCGGCGGTCCCGCTTGATTGCTTGCCGCCAGTTGAAGGTTGATAGAATTGCCCCATAAAAAGCGATGACAGCGAGCAGAATGTCTTTTGCTAACGCCCAGGTTCCCATCTCAACCCCTTGAGCTTGTAAGTATAGTTATGCAGTGAGAAGCGAGGTTATGGTAGCTAGTGGCACAGCACGTCAGCGCCCCAAGCTCGCTCACGAAGAATAGCCTTTTTGACCGGCCTAGAAATTACAGTGCCACACTCATTTGCATATGGTCGTAACTTCCACCACATCCGTATCTCGAACATTCCAATTAGCATTACGCCCGCTATGCCGCCCTCCGGGGGGAAGGTAAGAGATAACGGGCTTAAAGTCTGGCTGTTGAGTTGGTTGAGGACCGTCGTGTTGATGGACACCGTGATGCAAAACGGTCGCGCATCCTTTTGCCCGATCAACGAAACGAAGTCGCTTTGAGGTTGGGCACCTGCATCCGTCATCGCGCAACCAAAATTCTTCATGCAATAGCCGAGCATGTTCATCATGGATGCGGACCATGTTGTCCCATAGACTTTGTCGAACCGCAGGGAACGAGAGCGACAGATATCCACATGGTTGCGGTGCAGGAAGCCCGATAGCACCTCATAGGCACGGTCGTATTCTTGTGACCTGCTCGTGTTGCAGGCATGACAGAGCGAAGGGGGGAATTTGACAAGATCAGATTTCGGTCCCTGAATGGTTCTGCTGGGACTACTAGCGCTTACTAAAACTGGGGCTGTACCCGGTGCCCATTTGGTTGCGCCATATCGTAGCCTCAGGTCGGTTGCTTTAATCGCGTGCTCGCGCGAATCCGCCAGAACGGAACTGCACCACCAACATGTCGGGGGCGGGCTGATCAAAGTGCTGCTTTCACGTTTCGCTAGCATTGAATGTGGGTGGATTGTAGCCTGCGGCAAACAAGTCTTAGCTCTGCTGTTCCGCCGGGCACGCGCTCTCCAACAAATGGTTGATAAACATTAGGGGGCGAAACGAGGTAGATTCAAGTAGAGACGGCATCAATCAGCTTTTTGCTCCGATAAGGTCGGAATGTTTTGGTGCAAAAATCTGAGACGGTATAACGCTGCACCGTTAGCCCCGCTTCCCCCCGATGGGTGCCGCCGGGGTGCCGCCATCGCGCAACGCGGGTCGGGCCGGGGGCAGGACACCGCCTAATCCCGCGCAACGCGCCACGCCGCGCAACACATGGCGCAACACAATGCGCAAAGCGGCTGTTAGCCTAGGCTTGCTCCCCTAGCATTTGGTCACCCATCAATCGGCAGGAAGGGGACCGGACGCTCGGGCGTGGTCACCATGCCCTGCGGAATGGGCGTCCCAAGCTCGGCCACCTCGACACAATCGACGAACGCCGCAAGACGCCACGGGCATGCCGGAATATCCACATGAGGGTCGCGCCTAGTCGCAATGCCGAAGGCAGAGACTGCAAGCTGTCGGGCTTCTGCTTCGCTCTCGGCACTGACATGGCACACGTCCTTATGTGTGCTCCTCTGCCAGTTCGGCCGGTGGAGTTGATCTGCGTTAGGTAACAAACGATAGAGAGCCATAAGCCCCTCCCGACTCGACTAGCTACCGTCCCATCATCCAACGGAATGCTGATCTGTGAAACGGCACTGTGGTGGCGAATTGACAGCCTGAATCATGAGGCATTACAAATCATCGTAACGAACGTAGCGATGGATCGTAAAATGACCAAGTATGTGCCGTACTACCGCGTCAGCACCGATAAACAGGGGCGTTCTGGCCTGGGCCTGGAGGCACAAGAGGAGATGGTGCGGCAGTTCATAGGGCAGGGAGACAGGCTGCTGCTGCCGCCTTACGTCGAGATGGAAAGCGGGCGCAAGACCAGCCGCCCGGAACTGGATAAGGCACTGAAGGCGTGCAGGGCGCATCGGGCCACGCTGATTATCGCCAAGCTAGACCGCCTTGCCCGCAACCAGCAGTTCCTTATGAAGCTGGTTGATGATGGCGTGAACGTCGTCTTCTGCGACTTCCCTGAAATTACTGCGGGTGCGGTCGGCCGCTTCATGTTGCAGCAAATGGCGGCTGTAGCCGAACTGGAAGCGGGCCTGATCAGCGAGCGTACCAGAGCAGCATTGCGGGCCAAGGTAGCGCGTGACGGTCAATGGGACCGCAAGGCAAAGCACCACCTTGTACCCGGTGCTGGGCAGAAGGCAGCTACTGCGGCCGTGCAGAGGCAGGCGCTACGAGACGCGGAGGACAAGGCAGAGGAGATTGCCAAGATCAAGGCAGAGGGCATCACTACTGCATCCGGCATCGCTGCCGAACTGAATAGGCGCGACGTGACGACACCTCGGGGCGGACGATGGCAGGCGGTACAGGTGCAGCGCGTCATGCAGCGCATTGGCGTCTAGCGGCTCCTTCAGAACAACTTTGAAAGCCTGACTCGGTCGTGGCATCATGCCGCCCGGGGCACTGCACCAGCCGCATACTGATGTATGAGCGGTGCTGAAGTTGGGGGAGTAGAATGAAGGGTGTGCGTATTTGCGCGGCGTTGCTGTTCGTTGCGCCTATGGTTACCGGTTGCGTGCAGTATTGGGTTAGGCCGAATACAGGGCTTCAACAGACAGCATCCGATCTCTATGAGTGTCGAAAGACCGGTTCACAAGCCGGCATGATTTACACCGGCCTGGAGCTAGAAAGCCCCTGCATGGCGTCAAAAGGCTACGCGCTTAGCAATACGCCGCCAAAGGCCCCGTAAACATGAGCGAGATATTCACCTATCTACCTTCGCTTCTTAACGCATTCGTCAGTGACAGGCTTTCATTTAATCACGTGCATTGGAGTAGCACCGCAGGCACAGTCATGCAGTTGGCACTTGAGCGCGTCATGAAGCGCCGCGAGGAGCAGGCACGTGAGGTGCTACTAGACGAACTGCGAAAGGGCCGCAAAACAGAATACGAAGCGGCTTCCGAGGACGAAGCTGCGGCGATCCTCTTTCGCTACCTTCGAGCAGCACAGGAAGGCACTGCAAGGCGTAATCTGAGGCTCATGGCGCAGGTTATCCGTAAGCAGCTTGAAGCCTGTAATTTGGTGGCAAGTGAGTTTCTCTATTTCGCGGGTCTATTCGAAGACCTCCGTCGCGAGGAAATTCTGATCCTAAGCACAATGTGGCGTAATAGAAGCGCCGAGCCAGTGGGGAGAGGCGGCGCATGGTCAGCAACAATACGCGAACTAAGTGGCACCAGTGCCTTTCCAGACGGCGAGATGCTGTATGCTTTTGCCATTGGACTGATGCGGCATGGACTGCTTCGTTTACTCTCGGGCTTTGATGGTACAAATACTCCAGAATTAACCGTCTTGGCCGCTAAGATTGTGTCCCTTTGTGACGTTGAGGCAGCATGCGGGGAACTAGATTGAGTGTAGGGGCTGCGCCGCGACCAGCGCCTGCTCTGCCGTGGCGGGCCGCTAAGACCCAGCGACTGCGCAACTGAGGTAGCGTTGAATGTGCCTTTGCCGTCCATGAGACCGTCCCATGCGGAGGCCTTAGGTTGGGCTGTTACCAGCTTCGCTTCAACCTCGGCCTTCTCTTGGCGCAGGCGTTCGACCATACCCTGGAGGATGGTGACAGCCTTGAGGATGAATTCGTCCTCGGTCATCTCCCCGGAGGCGACCTTCTCCTCGCCCATGATGTAGGCCCCGTCCCTGCGGATAGCCGGGAGAACGTCGCGGGTCACCCAATCCTGGAAGGCCCTGGCCTGCGGCTTGTCTGACCGTAGGACCAGCTTGTAGAGGCCGCTTTCAGAGATAAGGGTCGTAGACTGAACGCGTTCACCCACGAACAGGGCGTGGGTGACGGGGTCGTTTCTGCGCTCTCACTCCCTCAAACAGACTGAGAGAGTCGGAGCGGGTTACGACCCGACGCTCGTCCGCTGCCACCTGTCTGAGGTGCCGGACAGCACCGCCGCATTCCAAAGATAGGCCGAGAGCGCGGCAAACGTCCGGCGCTGCAAACCACGGCAAGCCGTCCAAGGTGATGACGCGGACTTCATGCCGGTCAGTTTGAAAGCCGTCGCCACCGAAGGCAAACTTGGAAACCTGCGTCATGTTACCGCCCCTTCTGCTTCGTGAAGCCCTGGCGCAGGCCCTTCATGAGAGCGCCGTAGGGCGCCTTGTCGGCGGTGTTCAGGTCCACCTTCTGGCCGTCGAATTCGATGCTGCGTTTCCCCGCACCGAGGCGGATGACAACGCGCCTGTGCTTTGTCTGCGTGTGTGTTTGTCCATGCCACCCCCGTGGGCGAGTCGAAATGTCGCACCCTGCTTCGGCGCAACATCCGCAACAAATACACCGTCAAACCCGCGCCGTTCTGCGGTTTGTCAACGGATGTAAATCCGTTTTAGTGGATAACTCGTTGTTGACCTGACGAATCTCGTCCTTCTATTGGATAGCTCCCTGCAACAACGCCCCGGATTTAATCGAGGGCAACACATGGAGCACCACATGACGCCCATTCGTAGCGCCTACTTCCGCGTCTTTGGCCTTGAGGTCTTTGTCGAGTTTCCGTCCATCACGCGGGGGCACCGCTTCATTGACTGGAAGAACGACAATGGCGAAGTGCTGATCTGGTGCGGTCTCCGTAGCGAGTCTGTGGCGAATCCCTGGCGCGATCTACGGCCTATCGAAATTAGGTGCCACCTATAGCCAGACAAACCGGACCAACAATCGACCCGAAAGGAAAACAACATGTCTGTCTTTGACAGCGCACTGGCCACCCTGACCGTGAAGAAGGGAACATCAGCCGCCTCGGTCTCGCTCATACGCTATGGCGACGGGACGATGGAGTTTATCGACGCTAACGGAAACAAGGTGCGTGAGACTTCCAGCAACGTCGCCATGAAGAAGCTGTTCGACAAGATCAACAGCCTCGTCTAACCGGGCCTGGGGGATCGCTGCGAAAGTGGCGGTTCCCCTCGCTTCTGATTTGGGTGCCACACTAGGCAGGGTGGATGGATTAATGTGGAAAACTTAATGTGGATACTTCAGGTCAACGTAATGTTGAACTTGAAGTGTCGCTAGAGTGGCACTGATCCTACCCAGCCCCCCAGCCATCCCTTCCGAGGGCTGTCCCATCAGGTGCAGCATCAAGTCCATTCAACGTTGGATTGGCCCCAATGCTTGATGCCGGCCTGATGGGATACTTCGCTCTTTTTTCATAAATGGTGCGCCAGTGAACCACCTAGTGAGGAATACATGACACAGCTTCGCTGTAGCGGGGGTGAGACGGTCCATCTCCAAGCCAGAGTTGACCGCCACACTTTCGACCACCTAGATCATATCCGGTCGGCCTATCAAGGCATGACTGGCAAGGACGTAACCGCCAGCGTCATTGTCCGCCGGGCTATTCGCCGCCTGTCGGATCACCTATCCGAGGTCAACACTCAGCGCAGCATTGATGCCGAACTGAGCGCCTTGCTTCTGGTGCGTTGAAGATGGGCGAACCGAAATCAACCCAGCAGGAGCGGGAAGAGGTGCTACACCGCATCTGGCTAGCCCAGGCTAAGAAGCTGGCAGAGCGCCTGGAGGAGACACCTTCAGGTGACCTTGAGGCGTCTCTGTTGAATGTCGCCCGGCAATTCCTGTCGGATAACGGTATCAACGCAGACACCCTGAGGCACGCAGACCCGGCGTCTAGTCCGCTGCGAGAGATGGCAGCCGAGATAAGCGCCATCGACCTGTCTGAGATGATGGCCGATTGGCCAGACCACCGCCTCAAATAGTACCATGTCTCGCACCAGCCGCTTGAGCATAGAGCGGAACAGGGCGAGTGGTCGGCAGTGCGAGATAACCGCCTGCTTCCAGCCAGTGCAGAAGTTCGGTCGCTACTGTGATCGACACGACAAGAGGTCGGAACTGACCGGCCACCCTCTAGGCCACACTGTCCGCAGCAGTGAACTGAAGTTCTACCTCAAACTGACTTCGGGCTACGTCAAGAATCACCGGGACCACCCGGCTATTGCCGCGTGTCTCCAGTGGCTCAATGCCCTGGTCTATGGTTCCCGCTTGCGGGGGCTTCAGCGTCGATCCAATGCGACACCGTGGCAGCGCCTGTATCGCTGGCTAGATCAGCTTGAGCAGTCTGGCGTCTGTCCCGAGGAACTGTTGTCGGTTGCTGCCGCGTTCTACCTGTACCTGGAAGATCAGCCACAGGCTTTCAGGTCGGACCGGCACTTCCGACACCAGCTTGCCATCCGGTTCCTACGAAAAGCGCCAGCGCCATTCGTCCAGGGTTACCGGGCCGGGGTCGGTGGTCGCAAATATGATCGCATCACGGTCGGTGTTCGTGACCTTCTCGCCAAGCTTCTAGCTGAATCGATTGGCGTGCCCTGCCTGGGCATGGCCAGGGCGATTCACCGCTCTCTCTATCCCGTCAATCCAGCAAACAAGGCAGCCATAATGACACCGCTGCCTCCCTACCAATCAGAAGGAATCTCTACAAATGAATGACCCGAAAACACTTGAGCCGGGACATACGCACGACCCCGCCAGCCTGTGGTCGCCCAAGCAGACCACCAATATGGCAGGCTTCGAGGCGCGGTCTTACGATAACAACCACTTTTCCAGCGTCAAGATTTACGCTGACGGCCGACAAGACACGCAGGTCTCGGGCGTCCTGAAGACTGACACGTCAGCATGGACGAACAGCCAAGCGGCTCCTTGGTCGAGTGCGCGAGACCAGCGCACCGGTTTCCCGTTGGCGGCGCATGAGGTGACTGGCGACAGCATCTTGAGCTTCCCAAATTTCGGTGAAGTGACACGCGACCAGGCCGTCGCGCTGGGGCTTATCTCAAACCCTAATCAAGGTGGCACGCCAAACCAGACTCTAGCCCCTCAGAAGGTTGCCACCGGAGAACAACCCGTTGAGGAGCTTCACCCCGACCTTCAGGAGGAACCAATCACCCGAGAGGTCGAGGCCGCATTGGCAGAGGTCTATCAATCGACCAGCGCCATGACGCATGCCCAGGCCTTCCAGGAACTTGCAACAGGAGGTGACGTTAGCCAAGCCACACTGGCGGCGGCAGCGAGCCAGATGGGCACAGAGCCTTCCCAGGTACAGGCAGCCATCGACAACCTACGCCCGCACTTCGTCAAGCAGGCAGATGAAGTAGCATCGCGTCTTGGCGTTGACCCCGCCAGCGTCTGGCAGTGGGGCTGGAAGAACCAGCCCGGTAAGATGCAGGAAGCGATCAACCGCCATCTGACCCTGCGGAATACTCACGGCTACCAGAAGATCGCCAACGAATATGTCCAGAAGCTGGATACCATCGCCCCGGAGATGATCTTGGGCGCTGAATTCGGCAACGGCATAACTGCAGCCAAAGCACGGGATGGCGTCATTGTCTTGACGTTGCCGGGTGGGGCACAAGTCGGATGGTCGGAAGCGATCAGCGCCGGCTTGGTGTCGTTGTCGCGGGGCTGAAGATGGGACACATTGTGCGATCTCATTCCCCTGTCGGCGACCGGTTCCCATCGATCGCTGATCATGTCCGCGAATTACGCGCCGCGTGCCTCAGTCGAGCCGACCGGGAAGGGTGGGGATGTCACCTCGGCGATACCATCCTAGGTGAAACCGTCTTCATGCACTTTGAACGGGGCAGGGACACCTACCATCTTCCTGTAGGCTCTGAAGGGAGGCGTGTCTAATGGGATACATCCGACCGGCAACGGCTGCCGATGCCCGTTCCCTGGCACCACGGCTGCGACAGGAGGACGTTGTTGAAGCGGCTGCCGCCGCAGGGCAAACACCTCTCGATAGTCTTCTGCTGGGCCTCCTAGCTGGGCCTACGTGGGCTATATGCACCGACGCGGGCTTGGTTGCGGCTATGTACGGCGTAGGCAAGCATCCCTGGTACAGGAAGACCGGCATCATATGGATGCTCGCTTCACCGGATATTGCATCACCGGAGATCAGGCGAGAATTCATCCAGCGGTCCCGCGAAATGTGCGACCGCCTTCACGAACGATACACGGTCCTCACGAACTACATCGACGCACGCAACACCCTGCATCTGCGGTGGCTGAAGTGGTGCGGCTTCGAGATCGTCAACACCGTGCAGGAGTTCGGCCACGGCCGGCTTCCGTTCCACGAATTTGTAAGGATCAAGAAATGTGCATCGTCTTAGCTCCTGCTGCGGTCGCTGCTACCACCACGACCGCCGCAGCGGCTTCGTCTGCTGCCATGACAGCGGCAGTCACTGCGGCCATCAGCGCTGCCAGTATCGCGGCCACGACCATGATGCAGTCGGCGAACGCGGCAAAGCAGAACGCGGCGATGCAGAAGGCCGCGACCAATTCGTTCAACAACAAGCAACAGCAGGAACAGACCGCGCTCATTCAGAAGCAGCTTGCCTCACAGCAAGACGAGATGAACAGCAGCATTGAAGCGGCCAAAGCGCGAGCCACGGCGCGGGCATCTGCTGGTGAAGCGGGCGTGTCGGGTCTCTCTGTCGATGCGCTGATCAACGACTATACGGCAACTGAATCTCGCTATCGGGACGGCCTGCGCCAGAACATGGAATGGGAAACCCAGCAGTTCAAGAATAGGGTCGAAGGCCACGCGGTTGATTCGGAGAACATGTACAACCAGAACGCGGCGCAGAAGCCTTCCTACCTCGGTGCGGCGCTCCGGATCGGCGGCTCTATGGCTAGCAGCTATGTGGGCTACCAGAGCGACATGGCCATGATCAACATGGTGCAGGACCGTGACCAAAGCATGCCCGCAAACCTTTATGGAGGAGCCAAACAGTGACAAGGGGCAACCACATGACCACGAAAGCCGGACCGGTAATCAGACGGAGCGTTGCAGCCGCGCTCCTGCAAGTTACTAGCCATAGACTTGATAAGTTAAAGCTGCGCTGCTGGCGGGAAGGACGAACGACCTTCTACGACCCCGAACAGATCGCCGCTCTATTGGACTATCGTGCGAAGTGGATGAAAGCCCGGCGGCCGTCTTAGCCGCCCCTGCAGCTTAAAACTTGCCCTCGTCTCCTTGATCAGGAGGCGGGGGCTTTTTTCGTGATGGAGTATCCGTTTTTGGGGCGAACACGCTAACTAACCCACGCGCGAAAGGAGTCTTTCGCGAGAATAATCTATCTGGTAGTATTTTTATGATGTCTGCACTTAATGGTGTTGGGTTGTCTGTGATGAGCGATAAAGAAACAGCTTCGACGCCGGTCGTTTCTTACTTTCAGAGAGTTATTATCGTTGGGACGATCCTGTTCGTTGCAGGATTGATTGTGATCTCTTTTTCTGCCCAAGGTTATGTTCTCTCAGGCGCGAGCTTGTCGTTGGTCTGCTTGATAGTCATTCTCTGTTTGTCAGAAACTTTCGACCAGTTCAGCATCGCAAAATTGTTCTCGGTCTCGCGCAAGGCTTCGGAGCTGCAAGAAAAGAATACGCAGCTCAATAAAGAGAACTCAGAACTTCAGGACCGCATTTTCAAATTATATCAGATCACATCATCCAATTCGCAGTCTGCTGCATTATCCACCACCAATAACCACATTTTTCTCGGCGATAGACCGCAGGTCCAGAGCGCAACGCCTGAAGAAGTCGCCACTAGCAAGCCAGATGACATTGCTGCGCCACTTGCTGAGCCGGCTCGCGTTGAAGTTACCGCAATAGAGACACAAACCACGTTTGGTGAGCCGCAAGTTACGCAAGAGCTTGCGGCTGAAGATTCGATCCGAATGGAGCTGCGCAAAATTCGAAGGTCGGTTGAGCACTTTGCTGTGCAGCGTTATTGTAGAGAGCGGCAAATCTTTCTGTCTGAAGTTCATGAGAACGTTAAGATTTCATCAGGATCAGGGGGCGCTCTACCTGATGTAGATCCGATTGGTTATCGCCCGATAATTTACGACGCATACATTCGACAGCCAGACCGCGAAACATTTATCGAAGTCACAGTTGACTTGGGGTATTCGCCGGTACTTATGGATAGTCTCTACATCAGAATAACGAAGGCATTTTTCTATAAGCTTGTTTCAAGCAGAGAGACAAATTTCGTGTTGCTTGTTATCTCGCTCCCCGAACGCTTTGACCGTCTCAAACGCTTTCGATCGTCCTCTGCGAGGAAGGAGACTTTATTCGAGGGTATTATGCGTGCGTTTGAAAAGGCGCGGCTGAGTGGCTTTTTGTTTGTCGAGCAAATTCAACTAACCGATGAGGATATAACTTCGCTTCCGGACAATGAGGAATGAGACAGGTGATCCGGGCTGGAGCAGCCCTCAGGATGAGCGCGACGAACGAGCTAGGTTCGACGTTGGCCTCAAACTGGGGTCCTCCGAACGGCCCTTGAAAGGCAGACACGCGACTGGTACACAAGATGTCGCGGGCGTCTAAAATTTCGTAATAAATTCAATGGCCTGTGTCGCCCATAGGAAATTCCGTCCCTGGGCACCATTTCCTTCCTCCGAAATCGAAATCAAAAAGCTATCCGCTCGATTTGCCTCGATGGCCTTTCGGCTGCGATTCCGGCCGGCACTTTTGTTCTCGGCGCCGCTTTGGTTGCATCGCGGCAAAGCTCTTCCGAATGGTCTCCTCGTCGAGTGACGCCAGCTGTTTCGAGTTTCCGTCGACACAGCGCTATGCTGACCGCGTGCAGCTCAACGCTGACGACATATTGAAATGAAGAATGCCCTCTCTGCGATTTTTGAGCGTTGACTTGGTGCCTGAAGTTGGGTGGGAATTGTTTCGTTGGGGGGCTTGAGCCTCTGCCCAAAGCCGGGGGGAGCCATGTCGAGAAGCGCTGTCAAGGCACTGAATGCGCGAATGGTGGGTAATGGCGAGGAGGTGCTTGTTCTCGCCCATGGGCTTGGCACAAATCAGACCGCTTGGTCGCCTTTCTTGCCAGCCCTGGTCGACCACTACACCATCGTTCTCTATGATCTCGCTTGTGCGGGTTCGGTCGACCCGGCCTATTTTGACTTTGTCCGCCATCATGAAATAGCCGGGCATGTCGATGATCTTCTCGAAATAGTTACGGCTCTGAGATTGCAGCGATGCATCTTCTTGGGCCACTCCGTGAGTGGGATGATCGGTCTGCTCGCCGCGCAGCGTCTGCCGGATGCATTCAGTCAGCTCATGCTGCTTGGGGCATCGCCACGCTACATCGATGACGGAGACTATCGCGGCGGCATGGATGGCAGGGACGTCGCGGCGATTTTCGATGCGATCGCATCGAACTATCGTAATTGGGCCAGTTCGCTTGCGCCGATCGTCGTCGGTGAGGATCCGGATCACCCCGCGACGACGTCTTTTCTGTCGTCGCTCTTGGCGATGCGTCCGGATATCGCCCTGGCGATGTTCAAGGGCATCTTTACCAGCGATTATCGCCGCGTGCTGCCCCACATATCTCCGCCTGTTACTGTTCTTCAGAGCAGAGAGGATGCGGCCGTACCGCTTTCTGCCGCAAAGTATCTATATCAGCACCTGCCCAATAGCGAGCTGGTGATCGTGGAAGCCAGCGGTCATCTGCCGCATTGCAGCGCCCCGGCCGCATTCGTCTCGGCGCTCACCGGACGATTGCGCGGGATCGAGCGCGTGAAACTCGACAGCTAGGCTTGCTGAACGGCGTCTCGTCCGACGGATATCTGGATCTGCCCGGACGCTGCTAGTCCCGTTTATAGGCGCGATACCCCTGCCGGCGCAGCTCGCAGGCGGGGCAGCTGCCGCAGCCATAGCCCCAGTCATGCAGCGTGCTGCGGTCGCCGAGATAACAGCTATGGGTCTCGGTGACCATCAGGCGAACGAGGCCTTCGCCACCGAGCCGCTCGGTCATGCGCCAGGTCGCGGCCTTGTCGATCCACATCAGCGGCGTGTGCAGCACAAAGCGCTTCTCCATGCCGAGATTGAGCGCCACCTGCAGCGCCTTGATGGTGTCGTCACGGCAATCGGGATAGCCGGAGTAATCGGTTTCGCAGACACCGGTGACGATGTGCTTGATCTCGCGCCGGTAGGCGAGGGCGGCGGCCAGGGTGAGGAAGAGCAGATTGCGGCCGGGCACGAAGGTCGAGGGCAAGCCGCTTGCCGTCATCTTGATTTCGGCGTCCTTGGTCAGTGCCGTATCGCTGATCTGTCCCAGCACGCCGAGATCGAGCAGATGATCTTCGCCGAGCCGCTCTCGCCAATCGGGGTTGAGCTTGGCCATGCCGTCGCGAACCACGCCGCGGCAGGCGAGTTCGACGGCGTGACGCTGGCCATAGTCGAAGCCGATGGTCTCCACGCGGTCGAATTGATCAAGCGCCCAGGCGAGGCAGGCGGATGAATCCTGGCCGCCGGAAAAGAGCACCAGCGCCGATCCCGTTGCCTTCGCCGCCGCCGTTGCGCCTGTGATGCTGGCGTCCGTCATGCTCTTGGCTCCGGCGCGCCGGCCCGTGGCCCGAAATAGGTGCAGGATTCGCCGCTGCTGTCGCGATAGACGGTGACCCGCGAAAGGCCCGGGATGGCCGCCTCGAGATGGCGCCAGATCCAGGACGAGAGGTTCTCCAGGGTCGCCGGTCCGAGATCATTGATCTCGTCGAGAAACCGGTGGTCGAGCGCGTCATGCGCCACCTGCATCGCCTTTTCCAGCATACCCATATCCATGACCATGCCGGTCGCCGGATCGGGGAGGCCGCGCAGCGCGACTTGCGCGCGATAGGAATGGCCATGGATGCGCCGGCTGCCGGCCGCATTCACCTCGCGCTGCAAGGTATGCGCGGCTTCGAAGCGAAAATCCTTGGTGATCTCGAACATCACTGAATTCCAATCATCTTATGCGTCTGCAGGCTGAGGCGCCATTGCGGATGCGCCAGGCAATAGGCGATCGCCCCTTGCAGGTTGCGCTGCAAATCCGGCCCGTCCATGGCTTGCAGCCAGAATTGCCCGAAATCCAGATGCGCGAAACGCTGCGGATCGCACTGGGCTTGCGGATAGATCAGCTTCAGCTCGTGGCCGGTGAGTTGAACCAGTTCGGCGTCGGCCTTGGGACTGACGCAGATCCAGTCCAGTCCCGCCGGCGCGGCGATGGTGCCATTGGTCTCCACCGCGATCTGGAAACCACGGCGATGCAGTTCGTCGATCATAGCGGCATCGAGCTGCAGAAGAGGCTCGCCGCCGGTGCAGACGATGAAGCGGCGCGTCCTGTCTTCACCCCAGACCTGTTCCACCTTGTCGCCAAGCTCTTGCGCCGAGCGATAGCGGGCGCCGTTTTCCCCGTCCATGCCGACAAAATCCGTGTCGCAGAACTGGCAGACGGCAGTGTGGCGGTCTTCTTCTCGACCGGACCAGAGGTTGCAGCCGGAGAAGCGCAGAAATACCGCGGTGCGCCCGGCCTGGCCGCCTTCACCCTGCAATGTCTTGAAGATCTCCTTGACCGCGTACATCACCAATCGTGTCCTGTTTTCTCCGCTCCAGCGGTTCGCACTTGATGTCCCGCGCCGGCGGTATGACATCGCGATGTCAGAAGGCGAACCGGTCCGGCTGCAAGTGCGGCAACGGTTCTTGCCGGTGGAAACGTCCGATCCCGCACTCGGTCGGGCCTCGTGATCCTGAGTATGGATCTTTCGCTATTTAGGAATATGTTCTGGAGCCGTCTCTGGCGGCCGGCGATGCGACGCATCTGCCTTCCGCTCGGGCGCGCTCCGCCGAGGCGGCCTGTGAATGCCCGATGACGGCGGACAAATCAATAGGCTTGCCAGCTCGCCGGCCCGGCGTTGGGCCGGACGGATCGGCAGCAAGATGAGGGGATACCGATCCGCGGCGGCCAAGTCGCATCCGGGTAATCACGTTGATTCCTGGCGTGCCGATTCCTAGAATGCCCGCCCATGGACGAGTCTCGATTTCATCTCTATCTCGACAGTGCCGATCTCGACGAATTGCGCAAATGTTTGCCGCATCCGACGGTCTACGGCGTTACCACCAACCCGACCCTGTTGAAGCGCGCCGGCGTAAGCCGTGCACAGCTTTCTGATTTCACGCGGCAGTGCTTCGATCTCGGTGCGCAGGCCGTGCAGACGCAGGTATTCTCGGCGACGGCGGAAGAGATGGCGGCCGATGCGGCCGCTCTGGAGCGGCTCGGCGCGCCTGGACAGATCGTCATCAAGATCCCGGTCACCCGGGAAGGTCTCAAGGCCGGGGCGCGGTTGATCGGCGAAGGCGTGCCGGTGACCTTCACGGCTGTCTACGTGTTGGAACAGGCTTTGTTTGCAGCACAATTGGGGGCAGCTTATGCCGCGCCCTATCTCGGACGCCTGGACGATAGCGGCGTGGATGGGCTCGGGCTGATCCAGAAGATGCAGGCTGTGGTCATGCGCGAGACGCAGGTGACGCGACTGCTGGTCGCCAGCATCAGGTCTCGCGCCGCTTTTCTCGGCCTGATGGAACTCGGCGTCGGCGCCATGACCGTGCCGCCGAAGCTGTTTCACGAATTGCTCGACCATGAGACCACCTTGTCCGCGGAGGCCGCCTTCCTGGCGGATGCCGCCGCGCTGGGTGATTGACGAACCGCAGCCGACAAAGCGGGCCACCGGCAAAGTGGCCGGCCGTTGCACATGACCGCCAAACCGGGAGACCATTCATTCGATGCAGATCGCTGTCGCCGGGGAAGCGCTGATCGATTTCATCAATACCGGGCCTTTGGCCTTCCAGGGGCATTTCGGCGGCTCGCCTTTCAATACGGCGATAGCGGCGGCGCGGCTGGGGGCGGCGACCGGTTATCTGACGCAGCTTTCGACGGATCTGTTTGGTGAGCCGCTGAAATCCTATCTCGATGCCAACGGCGTCGATACGCGATTTATCCTGCGGTCGGATGCCCCGAGCACCCTGGCTTTCGTCGAGCGGGCGGCCGGCACCAATCGCTATGTCTTCCTGGCGAAGAACAGTGCCGATGCCGGCTATGCGCCGAATCCGCTGCCGGATCTGCCACCTGAAACGACCTTCCTGCAATTCGGCTCCGTTTCGCTGCTGAACGAGCCGGCTGCCACCACCATCGGCGGTCTGGTTGCCAAGCATTACCCCCGTTGCATCATCGGTTTCGATCCGAATGTCCGGCCGAGCCTCATCCCGGATATGGCTGCCTATCGCGCGCGGCTTACGGGCTGGCTGGGACACACACATCTCTTGAAAATCAGCGATGAGGATGTGGCACTGCTGGCCCCTGGCGTGAGCTTCCAACATTGTGCCGAGGGATGGTTCGAGCTTGGCGTGCGCGCCGCGGTGATCACCCGCGGCGGTGCAGGCGCCAGCCTGTTCCGCCCCGGTCATCAGCGCCTCGACGTGGCTGCGCCGCAGGTGATTGTCGCCGATACGGTCGGGGCCGGAGACACCTTTACTGCCGGCCTGTTGACGGGCCTCCTGGATGGCGGCGCAAAGTCGCCGGACGATCTCGCGACTCTGCCGGACGAGGGATGGAAGCGGGTGCTGACTTTCGCCGCCACCGCGGCAGCACTGAATTGTACGAAAATCGGCTGCAATCCGCCGCAACGTGCCGAGGTTCAAGCCTATCTGTCGGCCTGATTCATTCAAACGACATGATCGTGTCAGCCTAATGTCAAGATGCTGGCACAATATATAGTGGCGTTTTAGATCTGGGGGCCCAGATCGAACCGTTTTGCCAACTCGTTTCTGGAGATCCGATCCGATGCGTTATTTTTCCGCGACTTCCTTAGCGGTTCTGACGGCGGCCGTGGCCCTCGGCAGCCTTGTTTCTGGCAGCGCCTCCGCCCTCTCGCTTTCAGTTCCCCAAGTGGCCCACCAGACGGCAATTGCCATTGCCGATACCCAGGGTGTGGTGACCCATGCGTATGCCCATCTGCGGGAGAAGCCGAGCACCAGCAGCAAGCTGCTCGGCACCCTGAAGAAGGGCACCAAGGTCGACATCATCGAGAAAGTCGAAGGCGGCAAATGGGCCCACGTCAAGGCCAACAACCTTGAGGGCTATGTGGCGACCAACCTGCTGAAATAAGCCGGCCCGCCGCATAACCTGACCGGCTGAAACAGGCTGGGCATTCCTGCATCATCGAGGCTATGGCAAAAAACATAGCCTCGATGGCATGGATCAAATCAATCCCGCTGCGTTGCTTCATAGTAATTTTAAGGACCGGGTGTAGAGTCGGCAGCCGATGCGGTGCGCAAAGCGGCGCGCTTTGTCGCATTGCCAGATGAAGGCAAGCGGCCGATGTTATCTGTGACCATTCATTATCAAGCCTTGCCAATAGGTTAGGCGAGGGTCACAATCTTATTTCTTCACCCGGCAACGCGAAATCGAGTCACCACCAGATGTATGATCTTTTCATCGGCCAGAGCGGTCAGTTTCCTTTTTCGATATGGACCGGCAGGCTGTGCCGGCTTGGCCTGGCCGGCTCCATGGCTCTTGGCCTGCTCACTTTGGCCGATAGCAATTTTGTCAGGGGTAAGGTGGCGCAGGCGGCGGATCTGGCCTTTATCGCCAATTCCGGCGAAGCCACCGTCAGCGTGATCGACATGGCGACGCGCAAGGAATTGAAGCGGGTGCCGATGCTGCGCGAGCCGGACCATCTCGGCCCCACGCCGGATGGAAAGACGCTGGTGGTGGCCGACGATGCCGGCAACAAAATGTTCTTCCTGGATCCCAAGACTGGCGAAGTGCTGAACAGCACGCCGGTCGCCGATCCCTATCAGTTCCAATTCAGTCCCGATCAGAAATTCCTTGTGGTCAACGGCCTCGCGCGCGATCAGATCGATATTTATGACGCCACCAGCCTCAAGCTGGTGCAGCGGATACCGGCTTCGTCGCTGCCCAGCCATCTGACCTTCAGCCCCGACTCGTCGATGGAATATTCGACCCTGCAGGGCAGTAACAAGGTCATCGCCATCAGTCTGAAGACCTTGCAGCCGGTCTGGACGGCCGATGTCGGCGCGTTGCCGGCCGGTATCCTCTGGGTCAACGGCAAGCTGCTGGTCGGCATCATGGGCGAGGATTATGTTGCGGTGGTGAATCCCGCCGATGGCAAGGTCGAACAGCGCATCCAAACGGCGAAGGGCGCCCATAACATCTTCTATTCGCCCGACCGTTCGCGGCTCTACGTCACCAACCGCGTTGCCGGCGAAGTGGTGGCCTTGGATACCGCCACGCTGAAGGAAATCGCCCGCTGGCACATCCCGAGCGGTCCTGACGACATCTCCTTCGACCGTGAGGGCAAGCTGTGGATCACCGAACGCTGGGGGCATAAGGTCGCGATCCTTGATGCGACAACCAATCAGGTCGACGAAATCCAGGTCGGTCGTTCACCTCATGGAATCTATCTGCATGTCCAGGCTGACTAGACGCCACTTCATCGCCGCCGGCGCCGCAACCGCGGCACTGGCTACGACATTGAATATCACGCGGAGCGAGGCGACCGTGAGCGGCGGACCAATCTACCTGACCATTGATACCGGCTGGATGAATTACGCCGAGCAGATGGCGGAGATCCTGCACCGCCACAAGGTGGTCGGCACCTGCTTTGTCGCCAATGAGGCGACCTATCGCGGCGACAAGACGCTGGACGACGGCTGGGGCGATTTCTGGCGCGCCCGGGCGGCCGAGGGTTTCCGCTTTGGCAGCCATACCTGGCGCCACTGGTATTTCCGCGGCGATGTCGGTGCCGACAAGGTCAAATACGTGCAATGGGGCAACGAGCACAGCGAGGAGCTGGACGCGGCAGGCGTCAGCCATGAGCTGCATCAGCCGGTCGAACGCATCAAGCAGCTGACCGGCCATGACTGGCTGCCCCTGTGGCGGGCTCCGGGGGGCAAGACGACGGCACGGGTCCTCGATTTTGCCCGCCGCGCAGGATTCCGCCATCAGGGCTGGACAGAAGCGGGCTTCCTTGGCGATGAACTGCCCTCCGACAAGTTTCCCAATAAGGAATTGTTGAAACGGGCGCTGCACAATATCAGATCAGGTGACGTGCTGCTGCTGCATTGGGGCATCCGCGACCGCCAGGATAAGTTCGTGAATGTGCTTGATGAATTGCTCAGCGGCCTGCTGGACAAGGGTTTCCGTTTCGAACAGCTGCCGACGACGCTGACATGACCGATCCGTTTCTGCTCATTTCCGGCTGGCTTCAGGAGCATGTGGTGATTCCCGTGCTCTGGCAGCTCGGGATGATCGAATATGACGAGATTTCGTTCTCCTGGACCCAGTTTGCCGTCTATGGGATGGCGCAGATCCTGTTGACCGCCGCCATCTGCTGGCCGCTGGAAAAGTGGCGGCCGGTCGAGATTTGGACGGACCGCCGGCCGGTACGGGTTGACGTGCTCTATACCTTCATCGCGCGGATCGGCCTGTTCCCGCTGCTGACCTTTTTCGTCTTCAACGCCCTGCAGACCAATCTGACGGCCTGGCTGACCGATCAGGGTTGGACGCCGCCGACTTTGGAAGGCCTCTTTCCGCGGCTGATGGGACAGCCGACGCTGACCTTCATCATCTATATGCTCCTTCTCGATTTCGCCGATTACTGGCGCCACCGATTGTCGCATAGCTTGCGCTTGTGGTGGCCGTTACATTCGCTGCATCATGCGCAGCGGCAGATGACCTTCTGGTGCGATGCGCGCAACCATCTGCTGGACGATCTCATCACCATTTTCTGGTTCGGCGCGGTTGGCCTGCTGGTCGGCCTGCCGCCGCTGCAGTTTCCCCTGGTCGTCCTCGCGCTGGGCTTCCTGCAGAGCCTGTCCCATGTCAATGCCCGCGTCAGCTTCGGCTGGCTCGGCGAGCGCATCCTGGTCTCGCCGCGGTTTCACCGCGCACATCACGGCATCCTGGCGGCGGGACAGCGCAGCTGCAATTACGGCTCGGTCTTCAGCCTTTGGGACCAGCTGTTCGGCACCGCCGATTTCGCCCGCGCCTACGCGCCGACCGGTGATCCCTCGGCCAACGAGAAGCTGGCCACCGGTAATTACCTGGAGCAGCAATGGATGGGATTGCGACGCTTCGCGTCGACGATCGCTCGGGCGTAAACGCAAGCATTATTGTTGGCAAGATGGATATGGCGGCACCGGTGTTGCCGCGATAAAACACGTTCGGCCCGGTCGGCGCCGAGTTCCGTTTCCAGCTTCTAAAAAATATTCCAATAGAGCAACGCGCGATTCTGGAAGCTGTTTTCCGAGGCGCGGCGTCATTAATCGATCTCGCTCATTCGGCCGTCTCCGTGGCGTGTTGCCGGCGTTTGATACTTGGCTGGCCGCGGGGGACCGCGGCCAGAAGTTGCCGGGTATAGGGGTGTTGGGGGTTGGACCAGACGTCCGTCACGCTGCCACGCTCAACGATACTGCCGTGTTGCATCACGACGACGTTATCGGCGATCTGCCGCACCACCGAGAGATCGTGTGAGATGAAGAGCAGGCCCATGCCGGTGTCGCGGCGCAACCCCAGCAGCAGTTTCAGGATTTGCGTGCGCACCGATACATCGAGCGAGCTGACCGGTTCGTCGCAGATCAGCAAGGCGGGGCGGAGGGCGATCGCCCTGGCGATGGCGACGCGCTGGCGCTGTCCGCCGGACAATTCCTGGGGCCATCGCGCGCTGAAGCCGGCGTCCAGGCCCACGAGCTGCAGCAGGCGAGAGATCTCGCCATCCATTTCAGAGGCGGGCACGATGTTGTGCAAGGACAAGGGTTCCTTGAGCAGGCGCCGTACCGTGCTGCGCGGGTTCAAGGCGGAGACCGGATCCTGGAACACGAGTTGCACCTGGCGGCGGAAGCCGTGTAGTCCGCTGCCCCGCAAATGCTTTATGTCTACCCCATCAAAGCGTATGGCGCCGTCGCCGCAGACGAGCAAGCCGACGCCGAGGCGTGCCAAAGTGGATTTGCCGCAGCCGGATTCCCCGACCAGGCCGAGGATCTTTCCGCTTTCGATCTGCAGCGAGACCTTGTCCAAGGTCGCGGCCTTTGCCCGATCGTCGCCGTGCCAATAGCTGACATTCTCGAAGGCGAGCTTGCTCATGATCGACTTTCCGGAAGCGCCAGCGGGTGATGGCAGGCGAACTTGTTACCTTCTGCTGTCGCCAGCGCCGGCGTCTCGCTGCGGCAGCGGCCGGTGGCGGCGGGGCAGCGCGGCGCAAAGGCGCAACCTGATTGCCAGCTTTGCTCCCCGATTGCGTCCCCGCCATCGATATTGGTGATCTGCCGGGGATCAGTCGCTAATGCCGTCGCCAGGAGAAGTGCGGTATAGGGATGACGCGGCCGCGTCACCAAATCCGCGCAAGCTCCGGATTCGACGATGCGCCCGGCATAGATGATGGCAATTTCATCGGCATTTTCCGCCGCCAGCGCGATGTCATGCGTGATCAATAACAATCCCATGCCCGCCTCCACCAGATGCTGCAGCAGCTCCATGAGCTGGGCCTGAATGGTAACGTCGAGGGCCGTGGTCGGCTCGTCGGCGATAAGGAAGCGCGGATTGGCGGCGATCGCCATGGCGATCGCGATGCGTTGGCGCTGGCCGCCGGAAAACTGATGCGGATAATCGTGCAGCCGCTGTCCGGGGTCCGGCAAGCCGAGCTGCTGCAGGAGCGCCGAAGTGGCGGCGCGTGCCATTTTCCGTGTGACAGCAGCATGCCGGCGGAAGACCTCCGCCACCTGCTCGCCCACGCAGATGACGGGGTTGAGGCTCGACAGAGGGTCCTGGAAAATCAAGCCAATCTCGCGGCCACGCAAAGCGGCGAGGGCGGTGACATTATTCAGCGGAATCGAATGGCTATCCGTTTCCAAGTGACCTGAGATTTCGGCCTCCGGCGGCGTCAGGCCCAGCAGCGAGAGGGCGGTCATTGTCTTGCCGCTGCCGCTTTCGCCGATCAGGGCAAGGACGCTGCCTGAGCGCAGGTCGAGTGAGATGCCGTCGACGGCGGCAGCTTTTGTCCGGGGCCGATCGAAGAAGACGCGCAGATCCCGCAGCGTGAGCCTGCTCATGCAGGTCCCCGGAGACGGTTGAGATGGCTTGCCAGCCAGTCGCCGACCAGGGTGACGCAGAGCACCGTCGCGGCGATGGCGACGCCGGGAACGATGACGATGTAAGGGGCGGCGCGCAGCAGGGCGCGGCCATTGGCCACCATCGATCCCCAGGATATCTGGTTGGGATCGCCGAGGCCGAGAAAGGCCAAGGCTGATTCAATCAGGATCGCGCTGGCCATCAGCACGCCGATCAGGGCAATCACCGGCGCCAGGGCATTGGGCAGCACCTGGGTGAAGGCGATCCGCAATGGATGCATGCCGATGAGGCGGCAGCCGGCAACGAAATCGCGTTGCCGCAGCGACAGGATTTCGCCGCGCGTGAGGCGCGCGCTGGCCGGCCAGGAAGTGATGGCGATGGCAAGGATGACGGAAGCCGTGCTGGGGCCGATCAGGCTGACCAGGGCCAGGGCCAGGAGAAAGGAGGGAATGGTCTGGAATGCCTCGGTGATGCGCATCAGGATTTCATCGCACCAGCCGCCGATGAAGCCGGCAAGCGTGCCGATCACGATGCCGATCAGGAGCGCCGACAAGGCGGCGATGGCCCCGATGGCCAGGGATACCCGCGCGCCGTGAATCAATTCGCCCAGCAGATCGCGACCGAGCTGGTCGCTGCCCAGCGGCAGGCCGGTATCGGTGAAAGGCGGCGTCAGCGGTGTCGCCGTCATGGCCATGGGATCGCCGGGCGCCAGCCAGGGTGCGGCCAGGGCGACCAGGGCGGCAGCGGCCAAGAGGATCGCGGCGATCCGGCCGGCTCTGCTGGTGCCGTCGCCGATGCGTGTTCTCATGCCTCGATCCTCGGATCCAGGCGGCTGTACAGGAGATCGATCAACAGGTTGGCGAGGATGACGAGGATCGCCCCGCACAGCAGGACGCCGACCAGCAGCGGCGTATCGCGTTTGACTACCGCCTCATAGGCAAGGCGGCCGAGACCGGGAATGGCGAAGACGGATTCGATCACCACGCTGCCGCCCAGGATGCTGCCGGCCTGCACGCCAAGCATGGTGATGACCGGCAGGATCGCGTTGCGAAACGCATGCTTCCAGACGATCTGCGACGATGGCAGGCCCTTGGCTTTCGCCACACGGATATAATCGCTGGCCAGCGCCCGCAGCATGGATACGCGCATCAGCCGTTGATAAATCGCCAGATAGGTGAAGGCCAGGGTCATCACCGGCAAGACCAGATGCCAGGCGACGTCGAGGATATGTGCAATACCGGCCTTGGGCACGAAGGATTCAATCCCGCCCAGCGGAAACCAGGCAAGCTTCACAGCAAAGAAGATGATGGCGAGAAGGGCCAGCCAGAAGCCCGGCATGGCATTCAAGGTCAATGACAATGCGGTACTGGCAAAGTCGCGCCACGATCCTGGCCGCGAGGCCGCGAGAATGCCGAGCAACACGCCAAAGGTGGCAGCAAGAAGCAGCCCGCAACCGGTCAGGAGCAGCGTATTCACCACCCGGTCGGCGATGACGCTCAGCACAGGCCGGTTGAAAGCAACCGAATAGCCGAGGTCGAGATGGAGCAGGTGGTCGAGATAGAGCAGCAGCCGGCCGCCGACTGGCCCGGCCAGGCTCCAGTCCTGCCGCAACTGTTGGGCCAGCGCGGCATCGCCGCCGCCATTGGCGGCCAGATAGGCGTCGACCGCATCGCCGGGCGCATTGGCGAGCAGGAGATAGATGCCGATGATCACCAGCAGCAGAACGGGGACGGCCTGAAGAAGGCGTCGACCGATCAGTCGCAGGCTTCGCATTATCGCTTACCTATCCGTGCCGGCTATCGCAAGTCGCCGCGGCGTGGGGTCAGGTCGAAAGCCACGTGTCGTACCATGAAGATGTTGCCCAGCGCGGATTGTTGCCGACATTCCGCACATTGTCACGTGCGACGGTGAGGAAGGTGAAGTCGACCAGATTGAGCAAGGGCAGTTGCTCGCTCACCAGATGTTGCAGGCGCCGGTAGATGGCAATCCGCTTCACCGTGTCGATCGCCGTCAGCCCTTCGGCGATGACCGCGTCGATCTCGGCATTGGCAAAGCCGTATTGATTGGTGAAGGGAACGCCGTCCGGCAGGCCGCTCTGGAACAGGACGGTGGTCGAAATCGCCGGGTCGTTGCGATAGACCGGTGAGCCGATCGCCAGGTCAAATCTGTGGTCGGTATAGACGGCCTTCAGATGCGCGGCCGGATCGTTGCTGACGAGATTGACGGCGATGCCGGTAGCCTGGAGTGCCTGCTTGACATAGGCGCCGGTCGCGGTGGTTTCGTTGAACCAGGGGGCGGGCAGCAGATCGAGTTTGAAGCGCGTACCGTCGCTGCCGCGTTTGTAGCCGGCCTCATCCAGCAGCCGTTCTGCCTGCTCGGGATCGAATTTGGGTGTCGGTAAATCGGCGGCATAGAAATCCTTGGCCGTCGCGGGAACCGGTCCGGACGCGGTTTCCGCGTAACCGAGGAAAATCTTATCGACAATGAATTGGCTGTCGATTGCGAGGCGAAGTGCCTGCCGCACGCGGACATCCTGCAATTCCTTGCGACGGTGATTGATCTCCAGGGTAATTTGATAGGTGATGCCGTCATAGCCCTTGCTGATGACCTTGACATGTGGGACGGCCTGCAGGCGAGCAAGGTCATTGAGCGGAATGGCGGAGAAGGCCGCCAGTTGGACGTCACCGGATTCAAGGGCGGCCGCAATGGCGCCGACATCCGGCAGGACGCGGTAGACGACCTCATCGAGATAGGGGTGTCCCTGGTCCCAGTATTGGTCATTGCGGGCCAGACGATAGAACTCTCCCGGCTTGTGTTCGACGAAGCGGAACGGGCCGGTGCCGACGAGATCGGTGTTATGCGGATTCTTTGCGATGTCGGTCCCGTCATAGAGATGTTTCGGCAGCACGCTGGTCACGGCCGGCAAGGCGTTCTCGATCAGCTGCGGCGGGGTCGGCTTGCTGAAGTGGAAGACCGCCGTGTGGTCGTCCGGTGTCTCGACCGTCTCCAGGTTGCTGAATATGGTGCGGCCGAGGTTTTGCAATCGTTTCCAGACGGCGATGGCAGAAAAGGCGACATCGGCCGAGGTAAAAGGTTTACCGTCGTGCCAGGCGACGTTCCGGCGCAATTTGAACGTGATTGACGTGCCGTCCGGCGCTGCGGTCCATGATTCGGCCAGCAGTCGCCGCAATTTTCCGCCTTCTGACATTTCCGCCAGCGGCTCGATGACTTTGCTCGCCATATAGAAGACGCCATTGGAGGCGACGATTGCCGGATTGAGATTTTCCGGCTCGGTGTCGGCGGCGACAACCAGCGTGCCGCCGCGGCGGGGTGCGTCATCCGCGCGGGCGGCGAGACTTGCCAAGAGGGAAGAACTACCGGTCATCGCTAAGGCAACGGTGGTGCCGATGAGACCGGTTGAACTGGCGAGGAAATGTCGGCGTGAATGTCCGCTGGTCAAGCGCATATGGGTCCCTTGTCGGTGGCGGCAGATGGCTGAGATACGCGTTCAATCCCGCCCCGGAGGCGGCCGATACCCATAGCTGGAAACAATGCCCCGACAGAGCTTTCTCCATCGGATGTTGTCGGCAAATAGAGATAAACTCGTTGACGGAGCAAGTAAATCTCCCGCGAGGCATGAACTTGTCCGATGCATTCTATGCCGGCATAGGCCGCCGCATAAGCGCGACGTTAAGGCAGCGGCGTTGCCAGACAGAGCATCATTAATCTTTGGGTTTTGTTACATTGGTCATTTTACTGCCGGTTGCCGCTGGTTGGAACGCAGTCTATTCTACGCCCCATTGCGGTGGATCGGTTTGCGCCGGCAGAGACAAGCCGCTGATCGATACAGGCACAAGCAGATAGTAAAGAGGAGTAGGACATGAGTATTCGACTTGGTGATATCGCGCCCGACTTTACGCAGGAATCGACCGAAGGGCCGATCAGTTTCCATAAATGGCTTGGCGATAGCTGGGGCATCCTGTTTTCGCATCCGAAGGATTTCACGCCGGTTTGCACCACTGAACTCGGCGCTGTCGCAAAGCTCAAGCCGGAATTCGACAAGCGCAATGTCAAGGTGATCGGTCTCAGTGTCGATCCCGTCTCGGATCACAAGGCCTGGGTCGGCGATATCAAGGACACCCAGGGGGTCGCGCTCAATTTTCCGCTGCTGGCGGATGCTGATCGCAAGGTCTCGGACCTTTACGACATGATTCATCCCAATGCCAATGACACACTGACCGTTCGTTCCGTCTTCGTCATTGGTCCGGACAAGAAGGTCAAGCTGACCATCACTTATCCGGCCAGCACGGGGCGCAATTTCGATGAAATCCTGCGGGTGATCGATTCCCTGCAGCTGACAGCGCAGTACAAGGTGGCGACGCCGGTCAACTGGCAGCATGGCCAGGATTGCATCATCGTCCCGTCGGTCAGCGACGAAGAAGCGAAGAAAGCCTTCCCGAAAGGCTATAAGGCGCTCAAGCCGTACCTTCGCGTAACGCCACAACCCAATCTGTAACGGGCGAACCGATAATATGAAGATCATCGTAGTAGGTGCCACAGGCACCATCGGCAAGGCGGTGGTAGCCGCCTTGTCAGGCGATCACGAAATCATCAAGGTCGGCAGCAAGAGCGGTGATGCCCAGGTCGATATCAAGGACTCCGCTTCGATCCGCAAGCTGTTCGACAAGGTCGGCAAGTTCGATGCGCTGATCTCGACCGTCGGCAAGGTGCATTTTGGCGAGTTTGCCAAGCTGACCGAGAAGGAAGTCGAGATCGGCCTCAAGGACAAGCTGATGGGGCAGGTCAATCTGGTCCTGATCGGTCGCGATTACGCGAATGACGGCGCTTCCTTCACCTTGACCACCGGTTTGCTGAACCACGACCCGATCCGTTACGGAGCCTGCGCCAGCCTGGTCAACGGTGCGCTCGACGCTTTTGTCAAAGCGGCGGCGATCGAATTGCCGCGCGGTCTGCGCATCAATAGTGTCAGTCCCGGCGTCTTGGAGGAATCGCTGTCCTCCTATGGGCCTTACTTTAAAGGCCATGAAGCCGTGCCGGCCAAACGCGTTGCCCAGGCCTATGTGAAATCGGTCGAAGGATTGCTCACCGGGCAGGTTATTAGCGTTCTTTGACGCATGTGATCGCTACTCGGTCTGTAGCGGCGCTTAGTCGATAAAATAAAGCGGCATGCCCGGGGGTATGCCGCTTTATCTTTTGCGGAACCCGCGGCTACCCATCAGCGGTTCCTGGCAGACCGCGAGGGGTGCGACGTAATTGCCCGTAGGGGAGGCATGGATGGCTGTTAAACGCCACGGCCTGCGCCTCATGACCTTGATGTTCTTGCTCGTTGCCAAGGCGAGCTTTCCTTGTTCATTAGTCAAGAAAATCTCCTTTTACTCTACTGTCTTAATAGGGATTAATCCGCCCAACGGATGGCCTTGATCCTCTTCAGATTCGGCCTTTCGACCGATACCGGACGGTATCGCAGGATCAGCAGACATTTAGTTCCCTGGAGAAGGTGATGGGTTATTCACGACGAAATTTCACGGCCTCGCTGGCTTTTGCTTTTGGTCTCGCTTTTGCCGGTTTGACGCTTGCGGCTCCGGTGCGTGCTGCTGAGACGATCAAGCTTGGTGTCATGGGAGGCGAAGAGGAGGAGATCGCCGAGGTCGCACAAAAAGTCGCGGCGCGGAATGGGCTCGACATCAAGGTCGTGACCTTCTCCGATTATACCGTTCCCAACGAAGCCCTGGAGCACGGCGATATCGATGCCAATGCATTCCAGCACAAGCCGTATCTCGATGCGCAGATTGCCGCGCGCGGTTATCACATCGTGCCGATCGGCTTTACGATTGTGACGCCGATCGGCTTCTATTCGGCCAAGGTGAAGAGCTTCGATGCCCTGCCGAAGGGAGCCATCATCGGCATTCCCAATGATCCCAGCAATGGCGGCCGCGCTCTTAACCTGCTCGCAGCGCATGGCCTCATCAAGCTCAAGGATGGCGTCGGCCTCAATCCGACCGTGCTCGACATCACGGACAATCCGAAGAACGTCACCATCAAGGAAATCGACGCGGCGCAACTTTCGAAATATTTGCCTGACCTGGATGGCGCCATCATCAATACCAATTATGCGATCGGCGCCGGCCTGAACCCGCAGACCGATTCCTTGATCCAGGAAAGCCGGGTCAACAATCCTTACGGCAATTTCATCGCCGTTCGTGAAGTGGATAAGGATAAGCCCATCTTCAAAAAGCTGGTCGCGGCCTACCAGTCCAAGGATGTCAGCGATTTTCTAGCAGCCAAGTTTAAAGGCGCAATCCTGCCGGCTTGGTAGCGGCCAGAGCCAGATAGGTTTAACTTTGTTGTGGGGATGAGAGGTGGCAGAAGGCCGCCTCTCATTTTCTTGTATTTGAGGTGATGGAGCCGATGACATCGGAAATTATTCAGTTCGAGGGGGTTTCGAAGCGCTTCGAACGTTCCGGACGACAGACGGTGACGGCGATTCAGGATCTGTCCCTGACGATTTCGCGCGGCGAGATCTTCGGCATTATCGGCCGTTCCGGTGCGGGCAAATCGACCCTCATTCGTCTGGTCAATGGACTTGAGAAAGCCGATAGCGGCCAGGTATTGGTCGATGGCGTTGATATTGCGACCTTGTCGGCGCGCGATCTGCGTCGTGAGCGCCGCAAGATTGGCATGATCTTCCAGCATTTCAATCTGCTTTCCGCGCGTTCCGTCTTTGACAATGTCGCCTTGCCCCTCGAACTCGCCCATTCGCCGCGTGCAGAGATCCTGCGTCGGGTGGAGCGGTTGCTTGCGCTGGTCGAACTCAGCGACAAAGCCGACCGTTATCCGTCCGAACTTTCTGGCGGACAGCGCCAGCGGGTCGGTATCGCCCGGGCCTTGGCGACCGATCCAGGGATTCTGCTCTCTGATGAGGCGACTTCGGCGCTGGATCCCGAGACGACCCAATCGATCCTGGGACTGCTGGAGCGGGTGAATGCGGAACTTGGCGTGACGATCCTGCTGATCACGCATCAGATGTCGGTCATCAAGGCGATCTGTCATCGTGTCGGTGTCATCGAAGACGGCAGAATCATTGAACAAGGTAGCGTCTTCGATATCTTCACGCGGCCGGCCGCCGCGACCACGAAGTCATTTGTCGGTGCCATCGATACCTTGCCGCAAAACATTGCCGCCAGCCTGCAACTGGCGGGCGGAGGAACGGGCAGCCGCCAGCTACAGCGCTGGATCGTCAGCGGCAAGGGGCTTGAGATGCCCCTCATCAGCCGTCTGGCGCGCGATGGCCAGATCGACATCCCGATCCTGCATGGACAGATGGATCGAATTGGCGGCCAGGCCATCGGCATCTTCATCGTGTCTCTGCCGGTTCAGGTGGCGCAGGCCCCGGAGCTGCGGCACTTCCTGGCCGCCAATGATGTTATGGTAGAGGATCTCGGCCATGTCGCCTGAACTCATCAAACTGATCGGCGATGCGACATTGGATACGATCTACATGGTGGCCGTATCGGCGGTGGTCGGTACTTTGCTGGGGCTGCCGCTGGGCATTTTCCTCGCCACCAGCGGACGTGGCGAATTATTCCAATCGATCTTTCTCAATCGGGTGATCGGCCTCATCGTCAATGCCACGCGCTCGACGCCCTTCATCATTCTGGTGGTTTCGATCATTCCCCTGACACGGTTGATTGCGGGTACTTCCATCGGCACCACTGCCGCCATTGTGCCAATGACGCTGTCAGCCGTGCCGTTCATTGCACGGATCAGCGAAACCGCTATCCGGGAGGTCGATGGCGGCCTGATCGAAGCCAGCCTTGCCATGGGGGCTACTCCTCTACAGATCGTATGCAAGGTGCTGATCCCGGAAGCGCTCCCGGGAATCGTTCTGGGCATTACCTTATCGATCGTCAGTCTGATCAGCTTTTCCGCCATGGTCGGTGCTGTAGGGGGCGGAGGCCTCGGTGATGTCGGCATCCGTTATGGCTATCAGCGCTTCATGCCCGAAGTCATGGCGGTCGTGG
The DNA here is from genome assembly GCA_035539215.1 of Dongiaceae bacterium. GTDB lineage: Bacteria > Pseudomonadota > Alphaproteobacteria > Dongiales > Dongiaceae > Dongia_B. The sequence goes on from DATLIX010000198.1 coordinate 33,582, forward strand.
TCGTCGTGTTGATCCTGCTGGTTCAGGCAGTACAATCGGCCGGCGATGCCCTTGCCAGGCGGGTCAATAAACGCAAGATCCATCGATAAGCTGCTGCGGCCTGGCCGGCTAGTGGAAATCGCGGCTGCGCAAGAGGATGCGATGCTTGCCCTCACGATGATCCGTGCCGGGGCGTGTGGCTTCGTCAGCATGGGCGAGTCTGCCGGATAGATCGCTGGCGCCGCCCGCCTGCTCTTGCAGGCGATCGAGAAGAGGCGTGAAATCGTAGACTTCTTCGGCAACGATATGCACGACCTCATGCGGTTTCTTGCCTTCGCGCTGCAGGCGGCCGCGGCAGGCGATCATCTTTGCCCCCATGACGATGCCGCGATATTTCTCGAAAGCATGGGGCCAGAGGATGAGATTGGCGATGCCATGTTCATCCTCCAAGGTCACGAAGACTGTACCGCTGGCACTGCCGGGCCTTTGTCGCACGAGGACGAGACCGGCAACGATCAGGCGTTTGCCTGCGGCCTCCAGCCCCAGATCTTCTGTTGATTTGATTCCGCGTCGCACGAGTTCCTGGCGTAAAAAGGCAATCGGATGCCGTTTGAGGCTCAAGGAAAGGGCACGATAATCTTCAATCACATGCTGGGAAACAGGCATCAGCGGCAGGGTAACGGCATCGTCCGGTTCACTCGGCTCGAGGGTGCCGAAAAGGGGCAGGGGTTCCTTCTCCAAGGCCATCACCGACCACAGGGCCTGGCGGCGGTCGAGGCCAATGGAACGGAAAGCGTCCGCCTCGGCCAGTTTGACCATATGCTGATTGGATAAGGCGGTGCGCCGCTGGAAAGAGGTTATATGCGGATAGCCATCGCTTCGGCGATCGACGATCGCTAGCGCAACTTCTTCCGATAATCCCTTGGCCTGACGGAAACCCAGCCGCACGGCATGACGATTTCCATTGGGTTCCAGCGTATTGTCCCAATGGCTGTGATTGATGTCGATCGGGCGGATATCGATGCCATGCTTGGCGGCATCGCCGACGATCTGTGCCGGTGCATAGAAGCCCATCGGCTGGCTGTTGAGAAGGGCGGCGGCAAAAATATCGGGGTAGTGAAATTTGATCCAGGCGGAGATGTAGACCAGCAAGGCGAAGCTGGCGGCATGGCTTTCCGGAAACCCGTAATTGCCGAAGCCCTTGATCTGGTTGAAGCAGCGCTGGGCAAAATCCCGGCTATAACCGTTCTTGATCATGCCGTCGATGAAGCGCGGTTCGAAGGTGTCGACTTTGCCGGTGCTTTTGAACGTCGCCATCGAGCGGCGCAGCGCGTCGGCTTCATTGGCCGAGAACCTGGCTGCCGTCATGGCGATGCGCATGGCCTGTTCCTGGAACAAGGGGATGCCCAGTGTCTTTTCCAGGACGGGCTTCAATTCATCCTTGTGATAGTCGACCGGCTCCAGCCCCGCCCGTCGCCGCAAATAGGGATGTACCATATCACCCTGGATCGGACCGGGGCGGACGATCGCCACTTCGATCACCAGGTCGTAGAAGGTTTTTGGCTGGAGCCGCGGCAGCATGCTCATCTGTGCCCGGCTTTCCACCTGGAAGACGCCGATCGTGTCGGCTTGCGAGAGCATTTCATAAACGCCGCTATCATTCTGCGGCACGGTGGCAAGTGTCAGCTTCTGGGCGTAATGAAGATCGAGCATCTGGAAGGCGCGGCGGACGCAGCTCAACATGCCGAGGCCGAGCACATCGACCTTCATCATGCCGAGTGCCTCGATATCATCCTTGTCCCATTGGACGACAGTGCGCTCCTTCATGGCGGCATTCTCGATCGGCACCAGCTGCGAGAGCGGGCCACGGCTGATCACAAAGCCGCCGACATGCTGGGAGAGATGGCGCGGGAAGCCGATCAATTCGTGTGCCAGATTGACGGCGACGGCGATGCGCCGGTCGGTCGGATCAAGCCCGGCCTGGAGAACTTCAGTTTCGGTGACACCCTCACTGCTCCAACCCCAGATCGCTTTCGAGAGGGCACTGATCGTATCGGCAGACAGGCCCAGGGCTTTGCCGACATCGCGGATCGCGGCGCGCGAGCGGTAGCAGATCACCGTCGCCGCCAGCCCAGCTCTGTCGCGGCCGTATTTCCCGTAGATATGCTGAATGACTTCTTCACGCCGTTCATGCTCGAAGTCGACATCGATATCCGGCGGCTCATTGCGCGCCGTGCTGATGAAACGCTCGAACAGCAAGCCTGTTTGGATGGGATCGATCGAAGTAATCCCCAGGCAATAACAGACCGCGGAATTGGCGGCCGAGCCGCGCCCCTGATGCAGGATTTCCTTCTCTTTGGCAAAAGCGACGATGCTGGCCACGGTCAGAAAGTAAGGGGCGTAATTGCACTCTTCGATCAGGCCAAGTTCGTGCTCGATCTGCTTGCGGACATCTTTCGTTATGCCTTTCGGATAACGCCAGGCAGCACCTTCCCAGGCAAGCCGCGCCAATGTCTGTTGCGGCGTTTCCCCGGGCGCCGTCACTTCATCGGGATATTCATATTTTAATTCATCAAGGCTGAAGGTGCAGCGCTCGAGAACGGACTGGATGTTTGCGATCGCGGCCGGATACTGGCGAAATAGACGCTGCATTTCCGCGGGTGCCTTCAGGTGCCGCTCGGCATTGGCGAAAAGACGCAGGCCCGCTTCATCGATGGTGCAGCCATGGCGGATGCAGGTGAGGATATCCTGCAGCACGCGACGTTCCGGATGATGGTAAAGCACGTCATTGGCGGCGATGACCGGCAGGCCTGTTTCCAAGGCAAGATGATGAAGGTCATGAAACCGCTCGGCATCGTCGCCTCGATACAGATGGGTGAGGGCTAGATAGGCGCGGCGTGGAAAATCCTGTTGCAGCCGTTGCAGGAAAGAACGGTTCTCTGCAGTCATCTGCAAGGCCGGCAGGCCGATGACGATCTGCCCCTCGCCATAGAGGGCCAGATCGTCATAATCTAGATCGCATTGGCCCTTGGGGGCACGGCGGCGGCCAAGGGTGAGAAGTTCACAGAGCCGGCCATAGGCGGCGCGATCCTGCGGAAAACACAGCAGACTGTCACCGTTCCTGAAATCCAGCCTGCAGCCGACGATCAGGCGGATATTGTTGGCCTTGCAAGTGGTATGGGCGCGGACGATGCCGGCAAGGCTGTTGCGATCGGTAATGGCGATGGCTGCATGGCCCAGCGCCGCCGCTTGTGCCGCCAATTCTTCTGCATGCGATGCACCTTCCAGGAAGGTGAAATTGCTGGTGACTTGTAAGTCGGCGTAAGTCATAGCGGTATCTCCCAACGCTTTGCTGGACCGGGCGTCAGGCGAATAGCCCATGCAGGAACCAGCGCGCGGGCTGTTCCGGCTGATAGAGACCGGCGCGATAGAGCCAGAAGCGCTGGCCGGTTTCATTCTCCACGCGATAATAATCACGCACCGGCTGCGCCGAGGGCGAGGTGCGGGGTGGCGCGCTCTGTCGGTCGATCTCACGCCACCATTCCCAGACGATCCGTTCAGGGCCAGCCGAGGCGCGTACCCGGTGCAGCACGTGGCGCCACCGGAACTGCAGGGGCGGGTCGTCCGGCACCAAGGCGATGACGTCATCGATCGGCTCCGGATGATCCAGCAGGCGCAAGGGGCGCCAGTAGCAAGCGGCAGAAGCGGTGACGATGCGCGGCCAAGCGGTAGTTCGGCTGTGGCAGACGGGCTGCGTGCGCGCGACCGCTCGTTCCGGCAGATGGCTTTCGGCCGGCGCCAGGCGATAGATCTTCCCTTCGCCCAGCCGGTTGCCCAGCCGGTCGATCAAACCGGCCAGAGCCACGTCATCGCCGTCGGCATGGCTATCGGGGCTTTGCGCATCCAGCCCTGCCTGGCTTTGGCGCAGCGCCTCGACCTTGCCGGCGCTGAGCATGGTCATTTCAATGCCGGGACCGGGGTCGATCTGTTCGATCTTGCGGGCGAGAAGATCGACCAGATGTGCTGCTTTCGCACTTGGCAATGAAAGACCGATACCGATCTCGGCAACCTGGTGATCCAACCGGTAGCAGCTCATTTTGACCCGTCTTGCGCCCAGGCCCAGTTCAGCCAATTGTGCGGCAAGCCTTTCAGCCAGGAGATCGAGACTGCGGCGGATATCTTCCGCCGTGCCGATCGGCTCGGCGAAAATCTGGCTGATGCGATGCAGCGGCGGGGCGAAGACCGCCTCGAAGGGTTCACTGAGGTCGCCCAGCGCCTGATCGAGCCGATTCAGCAGGGGCCGGCCGAAGCGGCTGGCAATGGCAGCGCGGGGCAGGGGGTAAAGATCGCCGATGTGACGCAGCCCCAGACGCCGCAAGGCCTCGGCAGTGCCGAGATCGATGCGCAAGGCATCGATCGGCAGGTCTGCCAATACTCTGCGATGACCGCTCATCGGCATGATCGGCACCCGCTCGGCAAACCGCGCAGCCGCCCAGGCGGCGCCGATCGTATCGGCGATACCCACCCGGCAGCTATATCCGCGTTGTTGCAAGCGATCGAGCATGTCCTGGCGCATCCCGGATTCGCCTTTCCACAGATGGGCGCAGCCGGTGATATCGATCAGCAATCCGTCCTGACTGTCGCGCATCACCAGCGGCGAGAACCGCAAGGCCCAGGCGGCGAGACGCTGCAGGGCATGGCCGTCATTGATCGGATCAGCCGGGAAGTGAATCAGGCCCGGTCGTCGCGCCAGCGCGTCGGCCAGACTGAGACCGGGGATGAAGCCGAGGCGCATGGCGGTTTCATTGGCCGCGGAGATCAGCCGTCGACCGGCTGTCGTACAGATGGCGACAACCGGTGCGTCGATCGAGGCTGGCGTGCTGGTGGCGGGTCTCTGTTGGGCGTGTTGCCACCGATCGGTGCTCCAATGCGGCAGCCAAAGCGAGAGATAGCGTTTAGCCTGCAGGGGCGCCGTATTGCTTGCTGGAAAAGAGCTTGGTGTCATCATTTGCCGCCATGGCTGTCTGGCGTTGCGGCTCGGCCGCGAGAAGCTGCCAGGATTGATCTTGCGCATTGGGCTGATCTGGCAGGGTGATATCCCAGCTGCCCGGCGGACCATTGCGCTGTCGCCAGAGATGCAGATGCCAGCCCGGCAGGCCAAGGCCGGGACGGCTCTCGGTGCCGATCGGGCGGCTGGCCAGAGGGGAGATCAACCAGCGCGTCGTGGCGGCGCTCGGCTGGCGGTGCTTGTCGCCTTTGCCCATGAGCCGGCTGCGACGCAGCGCCAGGACCGTGCAATTCTTCTCTTCGGCAGCGAGTTGCAGCCGCCGACTGGCCGTCAGATCCAAAAGATCGATTTCGCCGATCACCAGAGAAACGGCACCGGAGCGGGCCGCTTCCTCCAGAGCCCAGAGACTCTCCGTCTCCTGGCGGCTCTCCACCAGCAGCAAGCGCGTGGGATCAAGCCCCAGGGCTGAAAGGCCGGGTCCATAGAGGTCAGGCGTTGCGGCGATCCAGATCACCCGTTGGTCGTGATGCCGCAGAATTAGCTGTGTGGCAAAGAAAGCCGGCAGGAGTGCCAGTTCGGCATCGGGCCCGCAGCCGGCAATCTCATGCAAGGCGCCCTGTGCCAAGCCGCCGCCGAGATGCGCATCGATGGGCGATAGGCCGAGCGGCAGACACCGTGATGACGGGCCACTTGGCGGGGTTGGCTGACCTTGCGGGGGACCGACAAGCCGGCCCGCCAGCTGCTGACGCAGCGCAGCCACTCTTTCGCGGGACGATATCGGATCGGCTTGTCTCATGTTCTATTTTTGTTCTCATTCGGTGCTGAGAGTCAAGTAAACCAGCATCACAGGCGGACGAGACAGGGGGCGAGGCTAAATGCCAGCGCAAACAAGGAATATTTGCATGCAAACACTGGTCACGATGCAGATCGCCGGTACCGAACCGTCGGATCGCTGGAACAAATCATGGACGCTGTGGGCGAATGGCCAAGCCCCGGAAGAAATTGAAGAAACTGCGACAAACCAGTTGAAACGGAGAAAGCGATGTCACATGGTCCTGACAGTCGCGTGACAATCGGGAGTCGATATTTCGACAAAAAACGGCGCTTCTAAAACGGTGCCTCCTGCTTCCATCACTGCGACACAAAAAAACAGGGAGACGAAATATGAATAAAATCTTCACGGGCCTGAGGCTGCCCGTTCTTACCGTTGCCGGATTGCTGATGACGACCTGTCTCGCTTCCGCTGAATCGGTCCTCAATCGAGGCAATGGTGCTGAGCCGGAAACCCTCGATCCGGACAAGTCCACCGGTGTCCCCGAATCCAATATCCAATACGAACTGTTCGAAGGTCTGACGACCTACACCGCCGATGGTAAAGTCGCGCCCGGCATGGCCGAAAAGTGGGATGTCAGCGACGACGGTCTTACCTACACCTTCCATCTGCGCGATGCCAAATGGTCGAATGGCGATCCCGTGACCGCCGGCGATTTCGTCTACTCCATCCAGCGTCTGATTGATCCGGCGACGGCTTCGGATTACGCACCGATCGCCGACGTGATCCAGAACGCCGAGGATATCCGCGAAGGCAAGGAGAAGGATCTCTCCAAGCTCGGCGTCACCGCTGTCGATGATCATACGCTGAAGATCGTGCTGGCGAAGCCGACGCCCTATCTGCTGTCGATGCTGCGCCATTCCAGCTTCCTGCCGGTGAACAAGAAGAACATCGAGAAAGATGGCGCGGATTGGACCAAGCCCGGCAAACTGGTCGGCAATGGCGCTTTCACGCTGACGGCCTGGACGCCGCAATCCAGCCTGACGGTCGCGAAGAATCCGAATTACTACGATGCCGCCGACGTCAAGTTGGACAAGATCAATTTCTACCCGACCGAAGATAGCAGCGAAGAATTCAAGCGCTATCGCGCCGGCGAGCTGGACATCACCTATGAAGTCCCTGCCGATCAGAGCAAGTTCATTCAGGCCAATCTGAAGGACCAGTACGAGGGCAAGCCCTATCTCGGCACCTATTACTACATCATCAACCTGACCCGCGAGCCGCTCGGCAAGAGCCAGGATATTCGCACCGCCCTGTCGATGGCGATCGACCGCGAAACCCTGGCTGACAAGGTGCTGCAAGGCACGTATCTGCCCGGCTATTCCTGGGTGCCGCCCGGAATTCCCGATTATCCGACGCAGGAACTATCCTACAAGAACCTGAAGCAGGCTGAGCGCGTGAAGGAAGCCAAGGCGTTGCTGACCAAGGCCGGTTACGGCCCGGGCCATCCGCTGAAGCTGGAGATTCTCTACAACACCAATGACAACCACAAGAAGGTGGCGATTGCCGTCCAGAACATGTGGAAGCAGATTGGTGTCGACGCGACCCTGACCAATCAGGAATGGAAGGTTTATCTCGATACCCGCGACCAGAAGCAATTCGATGTCGCGCGTGCGGCCTGGATCGGCGATTACGGCGATCCTATGACCTTTGCGGATCTATTCCTGTCGAATGCCGGCGCCCGTAACGATGCCGGCTATCAAAGTGCCGATTATGACAAGGCCGTCGATGCGTCACGTGGCGAACGGGACCCGGCCAAGCGCATGGCCGATCTGGCGGCGGCCGAGAAGACCCTGCTGAACGATCTGCCGGTCATTCCGCTGCTCTACTACAAGACCAAGCATATGATCTCGCCGCGGGTTTCGGGTTGGGAATATAATATTCTCGACTTCCATCTCGCCCGCTATATGGCGGTCAAGTAACCGGACGGGTTAAGGCTGGCGGATTTTTTATCCGCCAGCCGCTTTCTTTGTCCTATGATCTACAATCTATCCAACCCGGCAATCCCCCGCCGGCCGATAGCCCGTAAGCGGAGTTGATCGATGCTGCGCTATTTCCTGCGGCGTCTTCTTGGGGCCATTCCGACCCTGTTTCTGATCGTCGTCATTTCCTTCTTCATGATCCGCCTGGCCCCGGGCGGACCGTTTTCGACTGAACGTCAGGTGCCTAAGGAGGTCGAAGAAAATCTGCTTCGCGCCTATCACCTGGACGAGCCGCTCTGGCAGCAATTCCTCCGCTACCTCGAGGGATTGCTGCATGGCGATTTCGGACCGTCCTTCAAATACAAGGACTTCTCCGTCACCGATCTGATCGCGCAAGGCTTTCCCGTCTCGCTGCAATTGGGCGGCATTGCCATTGTCCTTGCGCTGTTGATCGGCCTCACGCTCGGTATTGCCGCCGCCTTTCGCCAAAACAGCATGATCGACTATCTGGCAACCGGCGTTGCAATGATCGGTGTCGCCGTGCCGAACTTTGTCGTCGCACCTTTGCTGACCTTGGTCTTTGGTCTGATGCTGGGGCTGTTGCCGGTGGGCGGCTGGGGTGGCCCTAGCCATTATATTCTGCCGGTGATCGCTCTCTGCCTGCCGCAAATCGCCGTCGTCACACGGCTGATGCGCAGCAGCATGATAGAAATACTTCACACCAATTATGTGCGGACGGCACGTGCAAAAGGCCTGCCGGAAATTATCACCATTACACGCCATGCCATTCGCGCTGCCATCCTGCCGGTCGTTTCCTATCTCGGTCCGGCCATCGCCGCCATCATTACCGGTTCGGTGGTGGTGGAGCAGATTTTCGGCATTCCAGGTATCGGCCGCTACTTCGTCCAGGGATCGCTCAATCGCGATTACACCATGGTCATGGGCGTCACCATCTTTTATGGCGCCCTGATTATTCTCTGTAATCTTGCGGCAGACCTGCTTTACGGCCTGCTCGATCCCAAAATTCGTTATAGTTGAGGCCCCGCATGTCTGCAGCTCTCACCTCGGCCGACTTGACCGACCATATGGAAGTCAAAGGCAGGTCTCTTTTTATCGATGCCTTGCGGCGTTTCCGCAACAACAAGGCGGCGATGTTGAGCGTCATCGTCTTCGCACTGATTGCCATTGCCTGTTTCGGTGTGCCTTATTTCGGTCTTCGCAGCCAGGATGACGTTAATTACGACCTGATTCAGGCGGGGCCTGACTGGTCGCAGGGGTATTATTTCGGCACCGACGCCAATGGCCGTGACCTCTTCGTCCGCACCCTTTATGGCGGCCAAGTCTCGCTCATGGTCGGCTTTGTCGCCACCTTGGTCAGCCTTGTCATCGGTGTGACCTGGGGCGCTACAGCGGGATTTCTCGGCGGCCGCGTTGACGGCTTCATGATGCGGATCGTCGATATTCTTTATTCTCTGCCCTTCATTTTCTTCGTGATCATGCTGACCGTTGTCTTTGGCCGCGACATGCTGTTGATCTATGCCGCCATCGGGGCCATCTCCTGGCTCGATATGGCGCGTATCGTACGTGGCCAGACGATCAGCCTGCGGCGCAAAGAATTCATCGAGGCGGCGGAAGCCAGCGGGGTGCGCACCTATAACATCATCCTGCGCCACATCATTCCAAATTGCATCGGACCGGTTGTGGTCTATGTGACGCTGACAGTTCCGACGGTCATCCTGACGGAATCCTTCATCAGCTTTCTCGGCATGGGCGTGCAGGAACCCAATTCCAGTTGGGGGACACTGGTGAGTGAGGGGGCGGGGGCGATGGAGCAGGCGCCCTGGGCCGTCATCGGCCCGGGGTCGGTGCTTGCCGTTACCTTGTTGTGCCTGAATTTCATCGGCGACGGTCTGCGCGACGCCTTCGACCCGAAGGATCGCTGATGATGGCCGTCACAGAGAGTTCGGCACAGCCTGATCATGTGCTGGAGGTGACCGATCTCCGCACGACCTTCGCGACACCGGATGGCGAGGTCAAGGCGGTCAACGGCGTCTCCTTTTCCATTCGCCAAGGCGAGACATTGGGCATTGTCGGCGAATCCGGCTCCGGCAAGACACAGATCTTCATGTCCCTGATGGGCCTGCTTGCCCGCAATGGCCGGGTACAGGGCAGTGCGCGGTTTCACGGCAAGGAACTGCTGGGTTTGCCGGTCAACGAATTGAACAAGATCCGCGGCGCGCACCTTGCCATGATCTTTCAGGATCCGATGACCTCGCTCAACCCTTATTTGACCGTGCGTCGGCAGATGACCGAGGTTCTCATTACCCACAAGGGACTGAGCGAAAGCCAAGCGGCCAAGCAATCGGTTGAAATGCTGGAACAGGTACAGATTCCGGAGGCCAAACGCCGCCTCAACATGTATCCGCACGAATTTTCCGGCGGCATGCGCCAGCGGGTCATGATCGCCATGGCTCTTCTGTGCAATCCCGAACTGCTGATTGCCGATGAGCCGACCACGGCGCTGGACGTCACCGTACAGGCACAAATCCTCTCGCTGTTGCGCAAGCTGAAGTCTGAGCACAGGACCACCACGGCCTTCATCACGCATGATCTCGGTGTCATTGCCGGTCTCTGCGACCGTGTCATGGTGATGTATGCCGGCAATATCGTCGAAAGCGGGCCGGTGCGCGACATCTTCAAGAACCCGCAGCACCCTTATACCCAGGGCCTGCTGCGGTCGATGCCGCGGTTGGACGAAACCGACAGCGATCGGTTGCATACCATCGCCGGGCAGCCGCCAAATCTGCAGCGCTTGCCAAGCGGCTGCGCCTTTCGCGATCGCTGCGAAATGGCCATGCAGATCTGTGCTGAAGAACGGCCTTTCCTTCACGAATTCGCGCCGCAAAGGAAAAAAGCATGTCATCTGCCAACGCAATGACGACCGATGCAATGCCGAGCGAGACGATCCTCTCGGTTCGCAATCTCAAGGTCCATTTCGAGGTCGGCAATGGTGGCTTGTTCAACCGCCACCCGGCTGTCGTCAAGGCTGTCGACGGCGTCAGCTTCGATCTGCGCGCCGGCGAGACCTTGGGTCTGGTCGGTGAATCCGGCTGCGGCAAATCCACGCTGGGGCGCGCCTTGCTGCGGCTGCTGACGATCAAGGAGGGGAAAGTCGTCTGGCTGGGAAGCGATCTTGCTTCGCTCGATCCGGAGGCGATGCGTCAGAAGCGCCGCGAGATGCAGATCATTTTTCAGGACCCGCTGGCCTCGCTCAACCCCCGCATGACCATCGGCCAGATCATCGCCGAGCCGCTCAAGACCTTCAATCCGAAGCTGTCGGGTGCCGAGGTCAAGCAGCGAGCGCAGCGCATGCTGGCCCAGGTCGGCCTACAACCGCAGCATATCAACCGTTATCCGCATGAGTTTTCCGGCGGGCAATGCCAGCGCATCGGCATCGCCCGGGCCATGATCAACAGTCCCAAACTGATCGTCTGCGACGAGCCGGTCTCGGCCCTCGACGTCTCGATCCAGGCCCAGATTGTCAATCTGCTGATGGATCTGCAGCGGGAGACCGGCATGTCGCTGATCTTCATCTCGCACAATCTCAGCGTCGTCCGTCACATCAGCCATCGCATCATGGTGCTCTACCTGGGGCGGGTCGCCGAAATTGCCGATCGCGACACGATCCTGGCCAGGCCGCTGCATCCCTATACCCAGGCCCTGATCTCGGCAGTGCCGATCCCCGATCCCGATCTGGAGCAGGGGAAAGAGACGATAATCCTGAAGGGAGACTTGCCATCCCCGCTTAATCCGCCCAGCGGTTGTGCTTTCCGCACCAGATGCCCGAGGGCGACGGAGATCTGCGCCAAAATAGTGCCGGAACTTCGTACCGCGAGTTTCGGCCATGAGGTGGCCTGCCACCATGCGCTCTTGGATTAGGAGAGATTCCGCAAGTTGATGAAATTATTGATTTCATGTGGTTAACTGAAATCATCGGCTGGTAATAATCCATATACCTTTCGCCGTCACAATATGGCCAACGTGACAAGCATCGAATTGCTCCGCCTGCGAACAAGGATGCCGCCACGTTGCTGGGGAGGGCGATTGCTACATGAATATTGACCTTCGAATCCTCGAATTGGTGGCCTCTAAGATTTGCCATGACCTGATCAGCCCGATCGGCGCGGTGAATAACGGCCTGGAATTGATGGAGGATGAGCAGGATACCGCGCTCCAGACCGAAGCCCTGGCCCTTGCGCAGCGAAGCGCAAGGCGGGCGAGCATCTTGCTGCAGATCTTCCGCAGCCTATTCGGCAATGCCGGCAATCAGGCAGGCTTCGGCCCCAAAGAAGTTCGCCAGCTTGCCCTTGAGTTTCTGCAAAACGGCAAAGTGACCTTGGACCCGGAGTTTGCCGTCCAAGGGGTTCTTCCCGAAGGTTTCGGCAAGCTTCTTCTGGCCGCGATTATTGTGGCAGCGGAAGCGCTGCCGCGTGGCGGAACGGTGACGGTGAGCCTGCCGCTGACGCCTGGTGAAACTGCTTTCAGCGTCGTTGGCGTCGGCGGCCAGGTGGCTTTTTCCGAGGAAAATGTAAAGGCGCTGCAACTGACGTTGCTAGCACCTGATCTGACCGCCCATTCGTCTCTGCCTTATTTTACCGGTCTGCTCGCGAAACGAGCGGGAATCCAATGCCAAATAGACCAGAAAACCAGCGGTCAAATCGGCCTGCATTTCGCCGCCTAAGACGCTGAATTAATTGGTAAAAATAGTAATCCTGCTGAGTTCACGTTAAATTAATCCTTTTTTGCCACGCTAACTAACCTTACCCGAGGGGATATTCGATCCTTCGAGGGGCTTCGCCAGCGATAACAGGATCCTAGCTATGGATGATCTGCTCAGTGAATTCTTGACGGAAACCTCCGAGAATCTTGCGGTTCTCGATGTCGAGCTAGTCAAGCTCGAGCAGAATCCAAACGATACCGAATTGCTCGGCAACATCTTTCGCCTTGTCCACACGGTCAAGGGCACCTGCGGCTTCCTCGGGCTTCCCCGACTGGAATCGGTCGCCCATGCCGGTGAAAACGTTCTTGGCAAGGTGCGGGACGGTGAACTGGAAGTCACGGCCGAAGCGGTATCGCTCATTCTCGAATGTCTCGACCGGATCCGTTCGATCATGGGCGATCTCGAAGCCTCCGGCAGCGAGCCTCAGGGCGACGACACCGATCTCATCAAGCGACTGAACGCCTTTGCCGATGGTGCTGGCGTGGCACCGGCTGTAGCGCCCGCAGCGCCGGCGCCCGCGGCTCCGGTCGCTTCGGTGGTCTCCCTGCAGGCCGCGCGACCTGCCAAGCCGGGTGCCGGTTCGCCCTCGATCTACGAACAGATCGGTGGCATGGGCACGATCGACGCCATGGTCGAGGTGCTCTTCAACCGGCTGCTGGGCGACCTGCGCCTGAAGCACTTTTTCGACGGCGTCAATTCGGATCATTTGCAGGGGCGGACGCGCGAGTATCTCAGCAAGGTGACCGGCGGGCCGGATTCATTCAACGATGCCGATGTCAAAACCGCTCATGCCCGCGTCTGCGGACTGGGCCTGAACGATGCGCAATTCGACGCCTTTGCGGGACATGCCCAAGCAGCCATGAACGCGCTGGAGGTACCAGCTGGCGTCGCGGCGATGTTGATGAGCATGATCTTCGCGACCCGTGACGAAGTGGTCGGCCGCATTGCGCCCAGCGATGGCATCGCTTCGCTGGCGGATGTTACGGATCGCAGCTCGGCGCCGGCAGCAGCGCCTGTTGCCGAAGTTATCGCCGCGCCGGTCGCCACGGTGACCGAATTGCACAAGCCGGAGCCGAAGGTGGAGAAGCCAGTTGCCAAGCCGGCTGCTGAATCCGGTGAAAGCAAGGATTCGTCGGTTGCCAATCAGACGATCCGCGTCAACGTCGATCTGCTCGAAAATCTGATGACGATGGTCAGCGAATTGGTGCTGACCCGCAATCAGGTGCTGCAGATCCTGCGTAAGCACAAGGACAGCGAATTCGCAGCGCCCCTGCAGCGCCTCAATCATGTGACCTCGGAACTGCAGGAAGGGGTCATGAAGACCCGCATGCAGCCGATCGGCAATGCCTGGGCCAAGCTGCCGCGTCTCATTCGCGACCTCAGCCACGAATTGAAGAAGAAGATTGATCTGGTGATGATCGGTCAGGAGACCGAACTCGATCGCCAGGTCCTGGAGATGATCAAGGACCCGCTCACCCATATGGTGCGCAATTCGGCCGATCATGGCCTGGAGACGCCCGAAGAACGGCGCCGCGGCGGCAAGCCGGAAACCGGCAAGGTGACGCTGAACGCCTATCATGAAGGCGGCCATATCATCATCGAAATCCAGGATGACGGCCGCGGTCTGGCGCTGTCGAAGATCAAGGCGAAGATCATTCAGAACGGTCTCGCCACCGAATCCGAGCTGGAATCGATGAGCGACCAGCAGGTTCAGCAGTTCATCTTCAAGCCCGGCTTCTCGACCGCCGCCAAGGTCACCAGCGTTTCCGGACGCGGTGTCGGCATGGACGTAGTCAAGACCAACATCGAAAAGATCGGCGGCACCGTCGAGATGCGCTCGACGGAAGGCAAGGGCACGACTTTCGTCATCAAGATCCCGCTTACTCTGGCGATCGTCTCGGCCCTGATCGTCGAATGCGGTGGCGAGCGTTTCGCCATCCCGCAGATCAGCGTCGTCGAATTGGTGCGGGCTTCGAGCACCGGCGAGCTGAAGGTCGAAAAGATCAAGGATACGCCGGTCCTGCGCTTGCGGAACCGCTTGCTGCCGCTGGTATCGTTGCGCGAGCTGCTGCGTCTCGACAAGAAGGAATCGAAGGTCGACGACGATACGTTCATCGTCGTTGCCCAGGTCGGTACCTATAGCTTCGGCATCATGGTTGACCGGGTCTTCGACACCGAAGAAATCGTGGTCAAGCCGGTGGCGCCGATCCTGCGCGATATCGAGATGTTCTCCGGCAATACCATCCTCGGCGATGGCAGCGTCATCATGATCCTCGATCCGAACGGCATCGCCGCGTATAGCGGCCAGATGGGCATGGGTAACGACAGCGCCGCTGCCGATAACATGGCCCGCCGGGCACGCAATGTCGGCGAAGAGGTGGTACCGTTGCTGCTGTTCAAGGCCGGCGATGGCGCGCCGAAGGCGGTGCCGCTGGCGCTGGTGGCGCGGCTTGAAGAATTGGATCGGCAGACGATCGAGCATTCCAATGGCCGCTGGGTCGTGCAGTATCGCGGCCAGCTGATGCCGCTGGTGCCGATGGACCAGTATCAGGAGATTTCGCGCGAACCCGGCAGACAGCCCGTCCTGGTCTTCTCGGACCGCGAACATACGATGGGCCTGATGGTCGACAATATCGTCGATATCGTCGAAGCGCGCCTCAATGTGGAACTGAGCGCTGCGACGCCGGGTCGGATCGGCAGTGCCGTTATTGCCGGCCATGCCACTGAGATCATCGACACGGGTTATTTCCTGTCGCAGGCCTTCGGCGATTGGTTCGGTTCGCGTGAAGAAGACACCGCCGCCGGCAGGGGCCGTCGCCTGCTCCTGGTTGATGACAGTGCGTTCTTCCGTCATCTCCTGGCGCCGCAGCTCTCGGCCGCTGGCTTCCTGGTTACCTCGGTCGACAGTCCGGACAAGGCGCTGGCGCTGTGCGAGCAGGGCGAGACTTTCGACATCATCGTCAGCGATATCGAAATGCCCGGCATGACCGGCTTCGAATTCTGCGAGATGGTCAAGAAGGCCGGCCCCTGGCAGGGCGTGCCGATCATCGCGCTCTCTTCGCATGCCAGCCCGCGTGATCTCGCCAAGGGCCGTACGGTCGGCTTCGATGATTATGTCGCGAAATATGATCGGGAAGGCCTGGTCCATACGATCAATGAAACCCTGTCTGAAGTCAGAGGTGCCGCATGAGTATTTCCCGCGAGGACGGCAAGGAGGCCGCCTCCGATGCCCTCGTCATGGGCTCGGGCGATTACCGCGATTACGTGACCATGTCGATTGCCGATCAGCTGTTCGGCATCCCGGTGCTCAAAGTGCAGGACGTGCTTGGTCCGCAGACGATCACCCGCGTGCCCTTGGCTCCGCCCGAAGTTGCCGGCTCGCTCAATCTGCGCGGCCGCATCGTGACGGCGATCGACGTCCGCTTGCGCCTCAGCCTGGAGCCGCGGGGCGGCGAGAAGCCCTCCATGTCGGTTGTGGTCGAGCATGATGGCGAGCTCTACAGCCTGTTGGTTGATACCGTCGGCGAGGTCTTGAGCCTCAACGTCAAGGACTACCAGCGCAACCCGCCGACGCTCAATTCACGGCTGCGGGAGTTTTCGGATGGCATCTATCGGTTGAACGGTTCGCTGCTTGTCGTCTTGAGCGTCGCGTCGCTGTTGAATTTCGGCGGGCGGGCCGATGCGGCGTAAGATGTCGCTACGGCCGATTTCTTGGTCGGCCGCGACGAGAGCATCTAGACGGACCGAGACGAAAGTGGGTGGAGCGCTGCAATGAAGTCTTGCCTCGTGGTCGATGATTCAAAAGTTGTTCGAATGGTCGCCAGAAAGATTCTTGAAGGGTTGAACTTCAAGATTGATGAAGCTGAGAACGGCAAGATGGCGATGGAATCGTGCTCCAAGCAGATGCCCGACGCGATTCTGCTGGATTGGAATATGCCGGTCATGAGCGGCATCGAATTTCTGCGGCACCTGCGTAAGATGGACGGCGGCCAGATGCCTGTCGTGGTCTTCTGCACGACGGAGAATGATATCCAGCATATCCAGGAAGCGATCGGCGCCGGCGCCAACGAATACATCATGAAGCCTTTCGACAGCGAGATTATCGAATCCAAGTTCAGCCAGGTTGGCTTGATCTGACCACATCGCTGATCTGGAGTTGAGTGGATGGCCTTTGGGCAAACAGTTTTAAAGACATCGACATCGCCGGCTGGCGGACCCGTGCGCGTGATGGTCGTGGATGATTCGATGGTCATCCGTGGCCTGCTGACGCGCAGCCTTGAGACCGATCCGGGCATCAAGGTGGTGGTCAGCGCCGGCAACGGCAAGGCGGCGCTCGATGCGATCGCCAAGAACGATGTCGAAGTGATTGTGCTCGACATCGAAATGCCGGTGATGGATGGGATGACGGCGCTGCCGCAACTCATCGCCGCCCGGCCCTATGTCCAGATCATCATGGCTTCGACGCTGACATTGAAAGGCGCCTCCATCAGCATGAAGGCGCTGTCGATGGGGGCGGCGGATTATGTGCCGAAGCCGACCTCAACCACGGAAATCAACAGCGCTGAAAACTTCAAGACAGACCTGATTGCCAAGGTCAAAAGCTGGGGTGCGGTGGCGCGGCGTAGGCGCGGCTCGGCTCCTGCATCGGGTCAGGCGACCGCTTCGTCGGCCTCGGCTGCTCCTGTGCCGCGTAAGCTCTATGGCGGCGCGGAAGTCAAGCTCCGGCCGGCCGGAACCGGCAAGCCGGACTGTCTCGTCATCGGCAGTTCGACCGGCGGCCCGCAAGCCCTGTTCAAGGTCTTTCAGATGATCGGGCCGATTACGCATCTGCCCGTTTTCGTCACCCAGCATATGCCGGCTACCTTCACCACCATTCTGGCTGAGCATATTGCACAGGCGAGCGGTACGCCGGCGGCGGAAGCCAAGGATGGCGAACCGGTCGTGAACGGCCGCATCTATGTCGCGCCGGGTGATTTCCACATGACCATCGTGGTCGAGAATGGCCGCAAGGTGCTGCGGATCAACAAGAACCCGCCGGAAAATTTTTGTCGTCCGGCGGTTGATCCGATGCTGCGATCGATCAGCAAGGTCTATGGCAACAAGATCCTGTTCTGCATGCTGACGGGCATGGGACAGGATGGACTGAAAGGTGCCCAGGAATTGATCGCCGGCGGGGGCACGGTGATCGCCCAGGATGAGCCGACCAGCGTCGTCTGGGGGATGCCGGGTGCTGTTGCGACGGCGGGACTCTGCAGTGCGGTTCTGCCGCTCTCGGATATAGGCCCCTATATTCGCAAGTTCATTTCAAGGACAGGCATATGACGGTGACAGACTTCGAATTCATCTGTCAGATCCTGCGAGATCGGTCGGGCCTGGTCCTTACCAACGATAAGGCCTATTTGTTGGAGAGCCGTCTTCTGCCGGTTGCGCGGAAGTGGAAGCTCGCCGGGTTTGATGACCTGGTGAAAGCCATCCGCATGCGGCCCGATGAGTCGATGGTCCGCGATGTCGTCGAGGCCATGACGACCAACGAATCTTTTTTCTTCCGCGATACCAAGCCCTTCGATCAGTTCAAGCAGCTTATTCTGCCATCGCTTCTCAAGGACCGGGCCGCCAGCAAGACCATTCGTATCTGGAGCGCGGCTTGTTCAAGCGGTCAGGAAGCGTATTCTTTGGCCATGATCCTGTCGGAGATGAGCGCGCAGCTTGCCGGTTGGAAGATCGATATCGTCGGCACCGACCTCTCGACCGAGATTCTTGGCCGGGCCAAGGAAGGGGTCTACTCGCAATTCGAAGTGCAGCGGGGATTGCCTATCACACTGCTGGTCAAATACTTCCAGCAGAACGGCGATCGCTGGCAGATCAGCCAGAAGATCCGCAGCATGGTGCAGTACCGTGAATTCAACCTGCTGCAGGATCCCGTCTCTCTGGGACGCTTCGACGTGGTCTTCTGCCGGAACGTGCTGATCTATTTCGATCAGCCGACCAAGGCGAAAGTATTGAACGGCATTGCCAAGCAGATGCCGGATGACGGTTTTCTCCTCCTCGGCGGTGCCGAGACCGTTCTTGGCCTGACCGATCGTTTCCAGTTGGTGCCCGGCCAGCGCGGCATCTATTGCGTCGCCCACGGCGACGGTAAAGCAAGCTCCCCATTGGGCATGGCGCCACGGCCTGCAGCGCCCCCTGTCACGCCGATCAAGCCGGCAACCACCACCCCGCCGCTCGGCGGTGCGACATTGCGAAAGCTTTGAGCCAGGCTCGGTAAAGCCGCACGAAGCAAAGAAAAGCCGGGCAGCGTTACACTGGCCCGGCTTTTCTTTGTCTTGTGTCAGCTGAAGCAATCTTGCGGCAACGATCGTCAATGCGTCTCGGCCGCAGGCGTGCGGCTGGAAACCTTAACCGCCCGCACCTTCGGCTGTCTTGCGAACCTGGCCGATGCGCCCGTCTTCCGGATCCCGCAGCACATAGCCACGGCCCCAGACCGTCTCGATGTAATTTTCACCGCCAGTCGCAACGGTCAGCTTCTTGCGCAGCTTGCAGACGAACACGTCGATGATCTTCAGTTCCGGCTCGTCCATGCCGCCATAGAGATGGTTGAGAAACATCTCCTTGGTCAGCGTCGTGCCCTTGCGCAACGAGAGCAGTTCCAGAATTCCGTATTCCTTGCCGGTCAGATGCAGCGGCTGTCCCTCGACTTCTACCGTACGGGTATCGAGGTTGACCATCAACTTGCCGGTTTGAATCAGCGAGTCCGAATGACCTTTGGAGCGGCGGACAATGGCCTGAATACGGGCGAGGAGTTCGCGGCGATCAAATGGCTTGGTGAGATAATCGTCGGCGCCGAAGCCGAGGCCTTTGATCTTGCTATCGAGCTCGTTCAAGCCCGAAAGAATTAAGATCGGCGTGTTAACGCGCGCGGAGCGCAGACGCCGAAGGACCTCGTAGCCGTCGATATCCGGCAGCATGAGATCGAGAATGATGATGTCGTAATCGTAAAGCTTGCCGATCTCCAAACCGTCCTCACCGAGGTCGGTCGAGTCGACAATATAGCCTTCCGATTTCAAAATGAGTTCGATGCTCTGGGCGGTATTCGAATCGTCTTCGACAAGTAAGACCCGCATGACATTCACCCCAACCCCAAGATCCTGTCTCACGGACAGACGTTTAATGTTAACCATTAAACTGCATTTGTGTAAAGCTACCTGCATCCTCCCGTTATGGTCGTCAAACCCCCGAGTCGCCGGAACGAGAAAACTTCCAAGATTATTTTCTATGATTAAGGACTATATTCTTACATCAGCCAAACAAGCATCGTTAACTGCGAGTTAAGGCCGACAACGTATTCTAGGAACACCTGTGACAAGCCAGAAACGGCCCGCCGGCGAAGATGCAAACCGCTTTTCTTGACCCTGTTCTCCGCGAAATCAGCCGGATCCCTGAGCACCGTGTTTATGGCC
Source organism: Dongiaceae bacterium (assembly GCA_035539215.1). Classification (GTDB taxonomy): domain Bacteria; phylum Pseudomonadota; class Alphaproteobacteria; order Dongiales; family Dongiaceae; genus Dongia_B. The sequence continues at coordinate 53,560 of DATLIX010000198.1, forward strand.
GCGTTTCGGCTGTTCTCGGCATGCTGGTAGAGATCGCCGGCATCGAAAGCAATCTCACCATCGGCGCCCGCTGTGCTCTCATCGATCGTGCCGGCGGGCAGGTCGGCTGTGAAATCGTCGGCTTCCGCAACGGTCGTGCCCTGGCGATGGCCTACGGCTCACTGGAAGGCGTGGGGCTTGGCAGCAAGGCCATCATCGTCGAAACCGATCCGGTGGTGCGACCGACCGAAGCCTGGCTGGGACGCGTCATCAACGCCTTTGGCGAGCCGATCGACGGCAAGGGGCCGATACCCTCCGGCAGCACGGCTTGCCGCATCCGCGCCAATCCGCCGCCCGCCCATGCCCGAGCGCGGGTCGGTGGCAAGATCGATCTCGGCGTCCGCGCTTTGAATACCTTTATGACCTGCTGTCTCGGCCAACGTATGGGCATCTTCGCCGCCTCGGGCGTCGGCAAATCCGTGCTGCTGTCGATGATCGCCCGCTATACCTCGCTCGACATCAATGTCATCGGCTTGATCGGTGAGCGCGGCCGTGAGGTGCAGGAATTCATCGTTGACGAATTGGGACCGGAAGGTCTGGCACGCAGCGTCGTCGTTGTCGCGACTTCAGATGAATCGCCTCTGATGCGGCGACAGGCTGCGCAGATGACGATGACGGTCGCCGAATTCTTCCGCGACCAGGGGCGCGATGTGCTGTGCATGATGGACAGTGTCACGCGCTTCGCCATGGCCATGCGCGAAATCGGGCTCAGCGCCGGCGAGCCGCCCGCCAGCAAGGGCTATACGCCGTCGACCTTCGCGGAACTGCCGCGTCTGCTCGAGCGTGCCGGTCCGGGGGTTGCCGGTTCCGGTTCGATCACCGGCCTCTTCACCGTGCTGGTAGAAGGCGATGACCACAATGAGCCGGTGGCCGATGCCGTGCGCGGCATTCTCGACGGCCATATCGTACTGGAACGATCGATCGGCGAACGCGGCCGCTATCCCGCGGTCAATATTCTGCGTTCGCTGTCGCGTACCATGCCGGGCTGCAATATACCGGAGCAGAATGCCCTGATCCGTCAGGCACGGCTACATATGTCGGTTTACGAGGACATGGCGGAACTGATCCGCCTCGGCGCCTATCGCCGGGGTTCGGACCCGGCTGTCGACGAAGCCATTCGGCTCTATCCCTCGATCGAGGCTTTTCTCGGTCAGCAGCGCGGTGAGCGCAGCGATCTCGAAAGCGGCTATCAGCAATTGGCGGAGATTCTTGGGCAGCCTTATGCGCCGGGCAGCGCGGCGGAAGCCGGTGAGATCGGGGCATGAGCGGTCTCGATCAACTGATGCGTCTGCAGAAATGGACTCTGGACGAAAAGCGCCGCCAAGCGCTGGATTTGGAAAGCCTGATCGACAAGTTGGAAACGGATATCCGGCTGCTTGATGAGGAAATCATCCGCGAAGTCGATGCGGCCCAGGCTTCCATCGAACTTCAGCGTGCCCTTCCAGGCTATCGCAAAATCATGCAGGAACGGCGCGAGCGGCTGGAACAGTCGATCGCCAATCTGCGGGTTGAACTGGTTCGGATCCAGGACGAGATTGCAGAGGCTTTTTCCGATCTGAAGAAGACCGAACAGACCATCCACAGCCGCAAACAGCGCCAGCGGCAGCAGGAACGCCGCCGCGAACAGATCGTTGCCGACGATATCGGTCTGGAGCTGCATCGCCGGCGCCAATCCTCCGAATAGAGAAGGAAGTGCCGTCCCGTCGCATCATGCGGTGACGGATGGTGCGTCCTTGGCAATATCATCCAGCGGCATGATCGGGAAGCGCGCCGTGGTCTGGAAACTGATGTCGCCGGCATAATTGCCGAGTTCGCGGGCTTGCGCAAACAGACCGGTCAGATCGCGCTTGATCGTAAGCGGCAGTTCCTGATGACTGCGGATCATCAGATCGAAATGCTTCTTCCTGATCAGCCCGTCCAGCTGGCAGCCGCCCAACCTGGTGAAATTGACCTCGACGACGAAGCGGGTCGCGTCGTCTCCCTTATCTTTGTCGCCCGATTGTCCGCGTCGCTGGCGGCGGTAGAAGAGATTGATCTGCTGCAGCCGGCCGTCATCCCATAGCGGCAGGAAGAAGCAACGCCAATCCTGTTTCGGCCGTTCCTGGGCCAGCATCGAGAGCTGCGTGAACTCATCGCGCAGCTTGCGTACCGTTTCCTGCTTGCCGCCAGCGGCTTTCAGCGTCGAGCTCAAGGGACCGAACAGTTTCTCGAAATCACCGGAGCGAAAGGCCTCCATCGCGGCGTTCATGCTGGCAGCCAATTTGCTGCCCGGCTGGGCCAGATGGGCGCTCGCCGCGGGATCGACAGGGTCACCGCCCGCTGCCGATGTCGCTGGTCCGTGCTGCAGCGTAACCAGCAGGTCAAGCAGGGTTGGCCAACCCTGTGCCAGGTTCAAGGCCGTCATCTGCGGGGTCACGGGTATGGCCAGGGCGCTTGCGGCTGTCGCCATGTCCATGGCTTCGACCGCGAGGGTGATCGTCGCGCCGACCGGTAGGCTCGCCTGCTGCTGGAGGACGAGATCGCCGAGACTGCTGTGAATGACCGGATGGCCCGCGGGCGTATGCCCCAGGATTTGGCCGAGGATGGTGGGCTTGCCGCCGGCAGCCGCGGCAATCTGGACTGCGGCTGCCTGGTTGGCGCCGAAGGACGGCTGCTGGATGTTGATGACCCGCAGCCGCAGTTCGGTTCCGGTCGGCAGCGGTCCGCTGGGCAGTTCCTTGCCCGTCATTTCGCTCGCCGCCGAAGCGGTCTCGCCCAGCACGCTGATCGCCTGATATTCCGCCTGCGCATTGGCCTGCGCCGCGCTGGCCGGGACAAGCGCCGGGGAAGAACCCAACGGCACCTTGCCGCTCGCGGAAACGATGGCGGTTAGCGGCGTAGCGGAGACGGCAGTGTCGACGATCTCTGCTGCAGCATTGGCGACGGCAGCCGCTGGTTGGCCGTCGCCGGCCGGCGTGGCGATCGACGCCTTGCCGTCGACGCCGCCTGGATTCGATTGCCCCGGACCGGCCTGGGTCGGCGTCGTAGGCAAAGGCGGCGTGACGGGCGGGGGAGTGACGGGCGAAGGCGACACGAGCGCATCCTGTGGAGCTTGGCCGGCAATGGTCGGCGGAGATGATGGGAGGGTTCCTGGCGGCGACAACGGCAGGCCATCCGGCCCCGCTTCGGCGAGGCTGGCGGCGAGGCCCGGTATGATGATCGGGGCGGGTGTGGGGACCGGTGATCCCGACCCGGGGGCGGGTGATCCGGTGACCGGCGCCCCGATCGGCTGCCCCTCAGGTGCCGGCGAGGTGGGCGTCGTCGTGACGGGCAATATCGTCACCGGTTCCCCGCTGGCGGGGTCGAGAATGACGGGCGCAGCACCGCTGTTGATCGCGCCGGGGGAAGAAGTGCTGCCCGATGGCGGCAGCGGCACGCCGCCGGCATTGACCGCGGCGGGCGGGGCCGGGAGCGGCTGTTCCGGCAATGCAGGTGCTTCGCCAGCTGCGGCCGGCGGGGCCGCGGCTGGCAGACTTGTCACAGCGGGTTGAGGCTGCTGCTGCGGCACCGGCACGGCATTTTGCGGCACGGGTGACGGCGCGTTGGCCGATGCTTGCGGCAGCGGCTGAGCAGCATCAGCAGGTGCCGGCGCCCCGGCTGTCGGGAGCGATGGCGTCGGTGCTGTCGTCGGTGCCAGAGCGGGAGGCGTCTGCGACCGTGGTGGCTGACCCGGTATCTGGCCCGCTGGTGCCGGCGGCGTTGGTATGCCCGTCGGCAGCGCCGGAGAAGGAGATGTCTGGACCGGCGGCAGTTGGCTTGCGGGCCCCTGGCCTGCTGGTGCCGGTGGTGTCGGCAACTGAGATGGGACGGGTGGTAACACCGGCGCCGGCTGGGCTTCCGATACGGGTGGTTGAGCGGGCGGAAGAGGTGATGGTGCTGTCTCCGCCGGTGGAATTTGTCCTTGCGATGGCGGTGGGGCGATCACTGTCGTCGCGCCCGGCGGAATGATTGCCGACGGCAGCGGATTTGGCGTGGGGCCGGGCAGGGGCTCACCGGTTGGCACTGGATTGCCGGGGGGCGTCTCCAAGGGCGGCACCCCCAGCGCACTTGGCGCGGCTGCGGGCGGCGGTGCTGCGGGTGTGAGCGGCATGGCCGGCGCCATGCCTGCCGGTCGCGATGTGCCGGCTGTTTCTGTCGCTGCCTGCGGCCCGGGAAGCGTCGATGCCGGCGGTTCCGACGGGCTGCCGATAAAGAGCGCAATGATGCGTTCACGGATTTCCGGGTTCAGCGTCAGGGGCCCGACCTGGCCGCCAATCCCGGCGGCGCTGGTTGCGGCCTGGGATAACGGCAATGCCGTCTCGGCGGCTTGCCCGGATGCATCGGCTGGTTCGGTGAAGAGTGCGGCGATCCGGTCATGAATTTCGGGGATCAGCGAGGCGCTGATGGGCGGCGGCGGAGTCGGCCGAAACGCGGCGGTAAACACCGCGGGACCCTCGGGCGGGCGGCTTTCCGATGCGGTTGCTTGAAGTGCCGGTTGGGCCGGTCCTTCAACGGGTGTCGACATCAACGGCCGCGCGGAACTCTGAATGAGGTCGCGCGGGACGGATTGAATGACGATTGCCGTCAGGCGCGTTCCGGCCACGACGACCGTTGGCGCCGCCTTGTCGCTGACCGCTTGGCCGGCTGCGGATCTATCCGCATGATCGACGGCGGCTCCGGTGGCCGCCGTCTGCCCGCTCGCCGACTGCGGGGACACCGTCCCGGCGGAGATATCTCTAGCCTGGCCGGCGGCAAGTTCCGCTACCACCGGATTGGCGCTGTTCGACTGATCGACCGCCAGGACGACAACCTGCAGCCGGTCGCCGACCGAGCGTACTTCCAGGGTCACGTTGCTGCCGGGCTGCAGATTGACGTTGGTGGCGATCTTGAGAATTCCCTGATCCGTCTTGACGGCGATCAGCCCATCCTTCTCGCGCCCCTGGACGGTACCGCGAAGGATGGTGCCGTTATCGAGGGCTATAAAGTTGCGGGGCGGGTCGGGGACGGTGGCGGTGATGGCGACGGCACTGATGGCGCCTTGGGCGCCGGGTAGGCGGGAAGCAATGAGATTGAGATCGCTCACGTTCCCGCTATCAGTCGGCGCGCCAAGGCTTCCACATCGGCGCCGGCCGCGCTACCCGGATGGCGGATCAGCAACGGGGTCTGCGCCCGGATCGAATCCTTCACCTTGCCGTCGCGCTGGATAACCGCCAGCAGTTCGGGCCGGGCATGGAGGAAGCTCTCGCAGGCCTTGGCCAGCGTTTCGAAGGTGCGCAGGCCGTCCTCGCGATTGGCCGCCATATTGACGACGACGCCGATTTTCGAAGACTTGCCCTGCTGGTGCAGCAGCTTGATGAAGGCATAGGCATCGGTCAGGGCGGTCGGCTCATCCGTCGTCACGATGATGCTGCGGCCCGATTGCATGGCGAGGAAGCGGACCGGGCGATCGATGCCGGCGCCGAGGTCGATGACCACATGGTCATAGTTGCGCCCGAGGCTGGCGATGCCGGTGCTGAGCGCGAAAAGGCGGTGGGCCGGCATATTGGCCAGGCTTTGCGATCCCGAGCGCCCGGCGATGATATCGAAGGCACCGTCGGGGAAGGGGGTAATCGCCCGCTCCAGCGGCCATTGCTGCTCAAGAACTTGGCCCAGATCTACCTGGGGGGTGACCCCCAGCTGAATATCGACATTGGCGAGGCCGAGATCGCCGTCCAGCAGCACCACTTTGCGGCCGAGACCGGCCAAGGCATGGGCCAGGGTGATAGATAGCCAGGTTTTACCGACCCCGCCCTTACCAGAGGCAACGGCAATGGCATTGCGCACCACATCGGCATCGATGCTGGCGCGCAGGCCTGGCGGCTGCGGCAGGGTGTTCAGGGCGGTCGGTTGCGGCTCGTTACTCATGTTTCCTATCACCGTCCGATCGATTGTGCGGTCACTGGTTCCACGCTGCGGACCAGAGTCTCGGGAAGCAGTAACCGTGCCAAGGCGTCGGCG
>DATLIX010000199.1:0-18900 GCA_035539215.1 Dongiaceae bacterium
TCCGTCGTCATGCCGGCGGCGATCTGGTCCTGCTTCATGGCGGCGATGAAGGTATTGCCCGCACCGACCGGCAGCAACGTGTAGTCGCCATTGCCGAGGCCGCCGCGCGAGGCGAGATACTGCGTCAGGAAGGCGGTCGAAGAGCCGAGGCCGGTGACGCCCAGCGTCTGGCCCTTGAAATCGGCCGGCGACTTCACCTTGTCGGCATATTTGGTCGAGACCATCTCGACTTCGCCCGGCGCCTGGCTGAACTGGACGATGCTTTCGATGTACTTGCCCTTGGCCTGCAGGTCGACGGTGTGGTCGTAGAAGCCGACCACGCCCTGGACGGCGCCGGCGAGCAGCTCATTCTCCGCCTCGACGCCCGCCTTGCTGTTGAGCAGTTCGACATCGAGGCCCTGCTCCTTGAAGTAGCCGAGCTGCTGGGTCAGCATGGCCGGCAGATAGATCTGCTTCTCGAGACCGCCGACGATGATGGTGATTTTGTCTTCCGCCGATGCCGCCTGGCTGCCGGCGATGGCGCCGATCAGACCGGTGATGAGGGCCGCACTCAGGAGTGCCGCGCGTTTCGGGCTGCGTGTTGGCCGCGCCGCCGGTTTGGAATCGGCACGATGATGGGTAATGGCTTGCACAGTCATTGCTCCTCCGCACTATGCTAGGACCGATCCTTGCGACCGGCCGATGGGTAATTTCTTGTCGTTATCGACCATCCTTCGGTTGAGGGTGGGGCCGAATCGCCCGGCTGTTGCCGCCGGCTCGCTCGTGAACACCCCTGAACCTTGACCACGACAGTCGTCGATGACGAGGAGCGTGATGCGGATGGTCGTTGCGTTACTCTCCGCGCCCCAAGCTTTCGACTAGCTTTCAGTTGCCGGCCACGATGCCGAACTGTGCCATCGCCTGCCGCAGACCTGCCGCGGCAACCCTGCGTCGAGTTTCAATTTTTCCTTGGCGTCTAGCCGGTTCTGGGTTCGGCGATGGACAACCCATGAGGCTTCCCCCCTGCCGCGGATACGGGTGCAATTATCCCTGGACGATCCGCCAAGGCGGCTGCAAGAAACAACCCTTGGCAGCGTAGGGTTCCTGTCTGGTAACGCTATCGTTGCGAAAAATATGAATTTTTTGGCATTCTGGTGTGAGTTGCCGCAACTTACTCAATTGGCAGTGACAGGAATCCTGATTAGGATGGAAGTCCGAGTGCGTTATCGGCGAGGCCGCCCCGTTCCGGGCGGCAGGTTTTGGGAACGGATACAGCAATTGGCGCAATTGCCGCGTAGTTTCGACCGTTTTCTCGATTACTGGCAGGGTCTCGCCGAGGGCCAGGCGCCGGATTCCGCCCTGTTCGACCCGGTACATGTCCTCGACCTCATTCCCTATCTGATTTTCGCCGATTTCGAAGATCAGCCCTTCCGTGTCCGCTTCCGCCATTCGGGCACGAAATTCGAAGACATCGCCTGTGTCGACGTCACCGGCCGCTATCTCGACGAGTTCGGCGGCGCCTTGACCCAGCCCGCCATCGACACGATCACCGAGCATTATCGCGGCTGCCGCCACAGCGGCCAGCCGAGCTTCGGCAAATTCCTCTGGCCCGATGAACGGGGCCAGATGGTGCAGGTGGAATTCGCCATCTTCCCCTTCATGGTCCATGGCATCGTGCGGCAATGCATCGTGCTGGAAGATTACGGCAGCGCCAATATCGCCATCCAGAACCAGGTGCGGCGCCTGCCCCCGGGGCCGGAAACGCCGTTGTCGCCGCCAACGGCATCCTCCGCCACCCTGCGCCAGCGTATCAGCTGAAGCCGTTCAGCCGGCCCGCTTCGCCAACCGCTGCAATCCCGCTAATTCGATATCTCTGACGGTTTTTGCACGGTTCTTGTCATTTGCGCCGCGCACCAAAACGCTAGACTGTGGGCCGTCACCCGTTGATGAGGCTTTGTCATGGCGTTGGAACTGCGGCCCAACTGCGAGTATTGCGACAAGGATCTGCCGCCGCAATCGGCCGAGGCGCGGATTTGCAGCTATGAGTGCACCTTCTGCGCCGATTGCGTGGAAACGAAGCTGCACGATGTCTGCCCCAATTGCGGCGGCGGCTTCATGCCGCGGCCGGTTCGGCCGAGCACGGCATGGCGGCCGGAAACGTGCCTGATGCATGATCCCGCGTCGACCCGGCGCCGCCATCTTGCGCATAGCCTCGACGAGATCGCCATCTTCACCGCCAGGCTGCGCGAGATTCCGCCGGAGCGGCGCTGAATTCCGATCCGGCACGCGGCCACACGCGGCGCTTACAGCTGGAATCGTTCCTTGATCATCCGCGCGCAATCCCTCGGCGTCAGATCGGCTGTCTTGATTTCGAGATCATAGGTGACGCCCCGATGCACCCGGTCATATTGCCAACGGGCCAGGCCGATCATGCGGTCGCCACGCTGGCTCTCGCGGGCTTCGATCACGTCGAGCGGGGCGAACAGGCCGACGCGAAACACTTCGCGCCCGGCCAGCAGTTCGACATATTCCGCCATCTCGCCATCCAGCATGACATCGTCGACGATCAAATTGTTGCCCTGGGCGGCCATGGCGGCGACGGCGTGGCGCATGCCGCGAAAGGCCCTTGCCGCCACCGGTCCCGATTGGATGGCGATGGCGGGTCTGCCATCCTGCTCCAGGGCGGTGAAGATCAGCCCATCGGGATGATCGAGGTTGGCTTCCGGCAGCATGTCGAGAAAGGCATCCATCTGCACATGCAGATAGGGCGCGCTGGCAATGTGCTGCAGCTCTTTTGCGATCGAGCTTTTGCCGACGCTGCCCGCGCCGTTCAGGATCACCACCCGCCCGGCCGGCGATACATCGGTGTCGCGCACCGGCTGGGTCATACGGTGATCTGCCGCAGATCGGCAATCGCCTCCTGGCCATAGGCGTCGCTCAGCAGATAGGTGACCAGCTTGTGTGCGGCATCTTCCGGCTTGGCGAGATTGCCGTCGCGCTTCAGGGCGACGAAGCGGTCATGGTCGGGGAATTGCTCCGGCGTGCTGGCGCGAATCTCGGCCTGCATGTCGGTATCGATGATGCCGGGTGCGAGGCTGCAGATCTTGACGCCGGCGCTGTTATCGAGGGCGACCGCGCGGGCGTGATGATCAAGCGCCGCCTTGGTGGCGCAATAGATGGCCCAGCCGGCATAGGCGTTGCGGGCCGCACCGCTGGAAATATGCAGGATCCGCAATTCCGAGGTTCCCGCCCCCGCGTGGTGCAGCGTGGCTCCGTGCAGCGCTGCCGCGGCGCCGGCCAGCATCAACGGCGCTGCGACATTGAGGCTGACCGCCTGGGCGATGGCGCTTGGCGCCTGCGTGTCGGTGGGGCCGACCGGCTGCACCGTGCCGGCATTGTTGATGAGCAGGATGGTCGCGGTGCTGTCGAGGAAATGGCGCAGGGCGCCGCCGCCAAGCCAATCGGCCAACGCCGCGTCGTCGGCAAGGTCGATTTCCACCTGGGTCAGGAGACTGCCATGGGCGCGACCCAAGGCGGCATGGGCGCGCCGCGCGAGGCCGAGAGTCGGTATGCCGCGTCCGAGCAGTTCGGCGGCGATGGCGGCGCCAAGGCCGCGACTATGTCCGGTGAGGATGGCTTTCATGATGGAACCGCGCTGGTGTGGAAGGGGCTGCTGGCGCCGGCAGCAATGCGGCGCAATCGTCCCATCCTTTTAGAGCCAAAGCGGTGGTGTCGCCATCAAAATGATCGGTTGCCGCATCCGGCGGGCAGCTACCGCTTCACGCCGAACATCTTGCTGGTCGTCTTGACGAAGAGATTGCTGAGCGCGTCGTCGACGTTTTCCGGCGTGAATTGCGGTTTCATGCCGTCGAACTTGCAGGTGGCGAGCACCTGCTCGACGATGAATTTCGGCTGGAAATAAGCCAGCGGCGCATCCTGCTCGCGGATCGTCGCGATCACCTGCTCATAGATCGCATCGGTGAGATGCAGGCCTTTCTTCTCCGCCATATCGGCGAAAACGCGGCGGAACAGATCTTCCGGCGGTTCGAGGGTTTCCAGCTTGTAGCTGATACGGCGCTGAAAGGCCGGATCCATCAGGTCATTGGGGTGCAGGTTGGTGGAGAAGATGATCATCTCGTCGAAGGGAACCTGCACCGTCTTGCCGGTATGCAGGGTCAGGTAATCGACCTTGCTGTTCATCGGCACGATCCAGCGATTGAGGATATCTTCCGGCTTCGCCCGCTGGCGGCCGAAATCGTCGATCAGGAAAGTGCCGTTCAGCGCCTTGATGTGCAGCGGCGCTTCATAGAACTTGGCGATCGGATTGAATTTGAGGTCGAAGGATTCGATCGCCAATTCGCCGCCGGTGATGACCATCGGCCGGAAACAGGGTACCCAGCGCGTATCGATCGGCCCGCGCCGCACGCTGCTTTCGCCCGGCAGGCCGGTCATGCCCTCGACCGTCTGGTGGATGGTGGGGTCATAGACCTTCAGGATCTCGCCGTCGATCTCCACGCAATAGGGGAAATAGACGACGTCCTGGAAGATCTTGCCGACGATTTCCGCGACCGTGGTCTTGCCGTTGCCGGCCGGGCCGTAGATCAAGATCGGATTGCCGGAATTGACCGCGGGGCCGAGGCGGCTGAGGAAGCGGTCGGGAATGACCAGGCCCTTGAAGGCTTCGACCAGCTGCTCGCGCGTCACCACTTCGTTGGTGATGCGCTGGCGCAGGATGCGCTCCCGGAAGGCCTCCATGGTGACGGGGGCGGGACCGAAATACTGGCTCTTCTCCGAGGCCTCGACCGCCCAGTCATGGCCGGCGCGGGTGAGCGCATGGCGCATTTCCGCCAATGCCCCGGTGCTGCCGCCGACGGCGCCCAGGGCTTCCACCAGCTTGCGGTCCTTCGCCTCCTGCAGCAGCCTGTTGATCATGACGCCGGGAATCTGCATCTGCTCGGCGAGACGCGAGGGCAGCTCGATGCTTTCCCGGTACATGCCCTTGATCATCAGGTTCATCAGGAACAAGGTATCGAGGCCGGTTTCCTCGATGGTGAGCGGTGCCGGCGGCGCTTCCTTGATCACGCCGTCGAGCTGATCCTGGGTGAGTGCGCCAAGAGCGATCAGGCTGGAGCCGATGCGGCCGCCATTCTCTTTCTGATGTTCCAATGCCGCCTCGACCTGGTCCCTTGTCACCAGGCCTTTGGCCACCAGAATGTCGCCGATATTCATGCCTCTCCCCGTCGCCGATACGCGCGACCGGTGAGGCTACGCCGGAATTGGTTAACAGCCGCCTACCGACTGCTCCGCAGGCGCTCCCGCCAGGTCGGGTGACCCGGCGGGACGCACTGCCGCAATGCTAAAATTTTAGCGATCGGCGTTCAGCGGACGGCTTGTGAACCGGCCTGCAGACGAATTGAACTGGCTTGCGGCCCCATGGTGCCGTCGCGCACTGCCCGCGTGACATGGACCACCATGCCGGGCTTCAAATCGTCGAAACGATTATCGGCCACGGCGTCACGGCTGAAATAGAGGCTGTCGCCCTGGGCCAGCTCGACGAAGCCATGATCTTCGAGGCTTTCGACCTGCCTGATGCAGCCGGTCTCGCCGGTACTTTCATGCAGCTTCACGACATGGCTGACAACGCGCGCCATGTCTTCAAGCTGCCGCTGGGCAGCGTCGAATGCCTGGTTGATGAGCTTCAGATTGTCGCCTTTGGCGTCGCGCCGTTCATCCTGCCGCTTGGCGATGATCTTCGGCCGGCCCGGCACGTCGAGTTCGACCGAAATGGCCAGCGAGGCCTTGGCTGTGGCGCTGCGTGCCGGTGCTTCCAGCACCACACGGCAGCCGATCAGACGGGGATGAAATTGTTCGAGCTTGTCGACCCGTTCACGGATCAGATTTTCGAGGTGTTCCGATTTGTCGAGATTCTTAAAGGCAATCTGCAACGGCTTTTGCATGAATTATCCTCATGGCGAAAAGCGTGATCACGAATACATCGGCACCGCCGATGATGAAGCGCAACGGTGCGGATGTGGCGAAGCTACCGTCAATTGAAGCTGCGGAAGTCGCGTCCCCTTCAACGTTCGTGGTAGAGAAGTGCAACACAGGCGAGCCACCCTGGCAAGCTCTCGTTCGATCGCGGCCGGATGCACAGGCCCTGTCATCTACATGAGAACGCCAGCATCGATTTCCAAGGTGTTGATATCGCGGCGCTGCGCGACCTCTCGTCACGATGACGGCATTCCTGCTCGACGCGCTTCGCCACGGGCCGATTGCACGGCGCGCTTGCGTTTCCCAGGTGCGGTTGCGCGCATCTGTCGCATCCCATGGCCAGCGACGCAGGATGAGCGTGAGCCAGCTTTGGTTAAGCGAAGGTAAACAGCGAGCATCGCCGCGGCGGTGGCGCTTGGAGAGGGGCTGCCAAAGCTGACCGCCTGATCGACACACACGGCACGTATATCGAATGTGGGCGCCGGCGATGCTCCGTGAGGATTCATCACCTTCGGGCTCGCCGAACGGCCAGGGCATATGGCATGATGCCGGCCCCTTGCGGCTCCAGTTGGAGCATCCCGCCTGCGGTACCTCGCCGGAGCCGTATCCAGGGGCGGGCTGTTGATCAAAGAAGTGGCGTATCAGGTAAGCGTGATGTCAGATCGAGAGAAAGTTCAGGAAACGCTACTCATGCGTTTCAATCGCCGCGGCGGACCGACCCGCAGCAGCGGGGATTTCCGCGGCTTCCCCGCAGATCAACAACAGCAGGTGCTGGCCGCTGCGAAACTGGCGCCGGAAGAGGTACCCGTCCTGCTCAGCTGGCGCGACGATCATAGCTGGACTTTGGTCACGACCCAGCGTGCGCTGTGGAAGAACGGCCTGGCGGTGGAAAGCCTCAAGGGCAGCCAGATGGAGGCGATCGTCTCGCCGGTGACGCCGAGCGATCCCAGACGCGTGCCGCTGTCGCCCGCCGGCTTGCCGCTGGCGGTGCGCGTCGCCACCACAAGGGCACAGGTGGTCGACCTGCCCGTCGAGGCCGACAAGACCGCCTATGGCGCCATGCATTACGTGCTGACCTTCGTCATGGAGGCGAGCCAGCTGAAACAGGCGCCGGCTGCCGCCAAGCCTGCAGCCGGCAGACCTGCAGGCGCCATGCCTGCGGCAAAGGTGCCGCTGAAGACGAGATAGCGTCATATCCGTCTTCTGCTGCATGCGGGGCAACGCGACACGAGCTGAATGATACCGGCGTGGTGCCGATCGCCCGGTACCGGTTTGCGTCGTCCTGCGCCGCTTTGTTATAACGGCGGCAGCAACCGGGGTCGACGTCATGCCACAGCTTTCCTTGCGCAGTTACGGAACCGAGATCGCCTGCCACGCGCATAACTTCAATCAGATCGTCCTGCCGCGCCGCGGCCGGCTGGCGATGGAGATCGCCGGTCGCGGCGGTGCCGTCAGCACCGAACACGGCGCCTTCATCTCCGCCGGCATGATGCATCAGTATCAGGCGGGTGCCGGCGACCAGTTTTTCGTGCTCGATCTGGTGGCTGCCGATGGTGCGGCCGATGAAATCGAGATGGATGAACTGGCGGCGTCGCCGTTCTTCGATCTGACGCCGGCACAGCACGATCTGCTCTCCTATCTCGATCGCCTCGCGGTGGGTGAAGCGGATGTCCCGCGTCTAGAGCACGCGCCGGGTGCCGACAGTCGCTGGCAGCGTCTCGGCGCCAGCTGGGGCTTCCTCATGCTGGACAGTCTCGCAATGGCGCGAAGCCGGGCGCTAGCGGCGCCGGTGCCGCCCGCGGGATTGCGCCGTGCCCTCGACCTGATGCGCAGCCATTACGGCGACAAGCTCTCCATTGCCGCCATCGCCCGTGCAGCCGGGCTCAGTGAGACACGCCTCTTTCTGCTCTGTCGCCAGCATCTCGGCATGACGCCGCATGCCTATCTCAACGATCTCCGGTTGCAGGCCGCCGAACGCCTGCTGCGCGGCAGCATCTTGCCGATCGCCGAGATCGCCTTGCGCTGCGGCCAGGTCGACCAGGCCGCATTGACGCGGCTGATGCAACGCCGGCGCGGCGTGACGCCTGCTGCCTACCGCCGGATGCATCGCGGCTAGTTGTGGAGCCTCAACACGTTATTCCATGCGTCAGAGGGGGGTGAGGGTGAGCGATAACTAAAGCAGACGGCACCTCAATGTCCCTTCGCGTGCGAATAACCAGCTGCTTGCGAGACTCCACGAGACTCCCACCGCCACTTAGCCGGACAACAGCGGACTTGATCCGCGGTCCATACCGGCACGCGCTAGACGGCGCGGGATTCCAGCGGTTTTTGCCAAGGTCGCGGCGACTTTTGCCAATATTTGTCGAGCGGGATGCGCTAAGGCTCGGCGCTGCTGCACAAGGCCTCTGGCGCCGTTCGGCTGCCCCGGTCATGCTGCGCCAGGAATCGAAGTGGAATGGCGATGTCGACGGAGACGGTTTCTGCGGCGCAATCCGAAAGCGCCGCGCATCACAAAGCAAGCGGCCGGGCGACGCTGATCGGCGTCATCGCCATCCTGCTCTGGGCCGCGCTGGCGCTACTGACGGCGCTGACGCAAGATGCCGGCGGGGCGGGCGGCGCCATTCCGCCTTTCGAATTGCTTGCGCTCAGTTTCGGCACCGCCTGTATCGGCGGCGTGATCCTGCTGGCCTTGCGTGGGGGCGGCGGCTTTCGCCTGCTGATCCAGGCGCCTGCCGCCTGGTTCACCGCCTTCATCGGCATCTTTCTCTATCACGTGCTTTATTTCTTCGCGCTCTCGTCGACGCCGCCGGCCGAAGCCAGCCTCATCGCCTATCTCTGGCCATTGCTGATCGTGCTCTTCGCCGCCTGCCTGCCGGGCGAACATCTGCGCTGGCGCCATCTCGGCGGCGCCGTGCTCGGCCTCGGCGGCACGGTGCTGCTGCTGGCGAAGAAACTGATCGCGGCGCGTAACGGCGTCGCTGTGGATGGCAGCCTCTGGGGTTATCTCGCGGCCTTCGCCTGCGCCTTCACCTGGTCCGGCTATTCCGTCATCAACCGCCGCTTCGGCCAGACGCCGAGCGAAATGCTGATCGGCGTTTGCGGCGCCATTGCCTTGGCCGGCGGCGCCTGCCACCTGCTGCTGGCGCATGCCGGCATCGAGGCGACGGTGGCGCCGAACCTGACGCAATGGCTGGCGATCATCGGTCTGGGCATCGGCCCGACGGGCCTTGCTTTCCTCGCCTGGGACCATGCCACCAAGCATGGCCGCCTGTCGCTGCTGGGCTCGCTCTCTTATCTCTCGCCCTTGCTCTCGACCCTGCTGCTGATCGCCACCGGCCGGGCTGAAGCAAGCTGGCAGATTTTTCTGGCAGCTGTGCTCATCATTCTTGGCGCAATGGTGGCGACGGGACTGCGGCGCGGTTAAGGCTGCTCCCATAGCGTAGCGCCGCCGAAGTGGCGATGACCGTGGCTATGGACCCTTGGCCAAGCGCGAGGATGACCGTTGTGAAGGGACCACCTTGTTGATTGTCATGCCCGGCTAATTGTCATGTCCGGGCTTGATCCGGGCATCCGTGCCGAGGACTGCCGGTTATACCGTGCCTGGCGCCACGCCCAATTGAGGTGGCGGTAACCGGCATCGGACATGGGGTGCTTTATCGCGCTGCAATCTCCCGAACCTTCCCCGGCAGTTCCCGGAGATCCTCCAGCATGACGATCTCGCCGCTGGGATCGGGGTGGATGAGTTCATGCGCCCAGGTGACGTGATAAGGCACATGGAAGGCATGGCCGCCGATGGCGAGTACCGGCAGCACATCGGAGCGCACGGAATTGCCCGCCATGATGAAGTCTTCGGGGACGACGCCCTGGCGGAACAGCAGGCGCCGATAGCTGGCCTCGTCCTTTTCCGAGACGATCTCGATATGGGCGAAGAGATCGGCGATGCCGGAGCGCGCGATCTTTGCCTCCTGGTCGAAGAGATCGCCCTTGGTCACCAGCCAGACCGTATGGCCGTCCGCCTTCAGCTCGGCAATGACGTCGAGCGCGCCGTCGATCAGCGCGACCGGATGGGTCAGCATCTTGCGGCCGAAATCCAAGAGCGTCTTGATGTCGCTCGCCGGCACGCGCTCAGCAGTGATCTCGATCGCCGTCTCGATCATGGAGAGGACGAAGCATTTGATGCCATAGCCATAGATGGCTAAATTCCGGCGCTGGATGGAGAGCAGCAATTCGTCGATCTCGGCGGCGGATTTGTCGACATGGCGCGCCAGCAATTGGCGGAATTCCGCATGCGTGTCCTGGAACAAGGTCTCGTTGTGCCAAAGCGTGTCATCGCCGTCGATCGCCACCATAAACCGTCGATCGCCGCGATGGCCGGGCGGGCGACGGGCGGGGGCGGCCGTGCCGGGCGCCGTGTTCGCCAGGTCCGGCGCAGCCAGGACGCGGCGGAAAAGTGGGTTGCTACGCATAGTCGTTGTCCAGATGCTGGAAAATCAGAATTGATTAGATCGCGCCCTTTTTGCCATGGCAAGCTGCCCCCGGCACGGAATAAATTATTCACGGAAAGTGGTTGGCCGCGCCGCAGGACCGGCGGGTGAGGATAAGATGATGAAAGCCCCCGAAACGTCCCCTGGTGAAACACCCCCTCGTGAAACCTCCCCTGGCGAAACGGCCTTGCTGCCGGTGACGGGCGACGGCGCCGAGCTGGGCCGCTCGCTGCGCATCTGGCGTGCCTTGCGGCGGGTGAAGCAGATGCGGGCGGCCGAAATGTTGCGCGTTTCGCAGGCGACCATTTCGCGCTGGGAAAACGGCCGGCTGGCGCCGACCCGGGCGGAGCAGGTCGCCATCCGTCAATTGCTCGCGGCCAGGCTCGACAGTGCCGCCGATCATGAGCTGGCGCGGCTCGTCACCGGTTCCGACCGGCCGGTCCATCTCATCTGCGATCTCACCCATCGGCTGCTGGCCTTGTCGGCAACACGCGCGCGCGATTGGCGGGGCGGACGCGGCGAGTTGATGGGCCGGTCGCTCTGGCGCTACGCCTCGGATGAACTGCGCGCGGCAGAGGCGGCCCTTGCCGATCACGGCTGGTACCAGCCGGCGCCGCCGGCCATCGAAGGTGTTACCGGCGCCAATCATTCGCGCCGCCTGCGCATCCGCCCCGGCCGTTTCCGCTTTACGCGCTTCCAGCTCTCCGATGGCAGCTATGCACGCCTCGTGGAGACGCTGAGCGTCGAATAAGGCATCGCCTTTACTGGATCGGCTGCCCTTTGGAAGGCAGGGCGAGGATGAAGCCCTGCTTCTCCGCGTCCCAATCGAGCGGGCGGGCGCAGAACTTGATTTTATCCAGGGGCTGCTGCACCGGACCGGTCGCGGCGCAATCGGCTGCCGCCTGCTGTATCAGGAGACGCGGGTAAACGCCGTCCGTCTCGATGGTCACGCCATAAGCGACGGTCTCGAATGCTTTGACGGCGGATTTGCCGGTGGCTTTGTCGACGGCTTTACCTTTGGATTTGGTTGCGGAGGTGCCGGCGGGCCTTTCGGTCGTCTTGGCGGTGGATTTTCCAGTGCCGGTCTGCGGCATGATGACGAAGATGGCGATCGGGGTCCGCTGCCGGTTGTCGGCCAAAGCGCTTTCCGCCCCGCCGCATTTATAGCTCGCGCCATTGATGAGGTAGTCGCCAACGCCGTCCTGGGTAAGATCGATCAACTTGACGGCTGTTGCTGACTCACCCGGAACGCCGCCCGCCTGCCGACAGATATGATCGAGATTGGCGATATATTGCTTCACCGCCGCGGGCAATTCCTCCGGCGGCGCGCCCATGGACGGGAACGGCAGGGCCAGGAACAGGACCAGGACTAGTGCAGCGGCGCCGAGGCCGGCGATGTTCGCGGCCAGGATGCCGATATCCCGCGGGCGGCCAGCTGGTTGAGCCAAGTGCGCCTCCTTTCCGCCTGAAAGGACAACGCATCAGAGAGGTGTCTGTTCCCGCGCCGGCGCTTGGCGCCGTGGTGTCCGGGACGGGCGTCTTGGGGCCGATGCCTGCCGCGTTTGGCGCATCGGCACGGTATCTTTCAGCGGCTCTCACCCGCCAGCAAGGCCTTGTCCTGCTGGAAAAGGCGGATGATGGCATCCATCACCGCCCGCACACGTGGCAGGTTGCGCAGATCGTTATGCACCAGGAGATACTGCTCGGCGCTGACGTCCGGCGGCAGGACGTTCTTGCGCTCGAAGCCGATGCGGGCAAGCTCGCGGTCCGCATCGCCGAGATAGCAGGGCAGCAGGCTGACGCCGGCACCGGCGCGCAAGGCCTGCTGCACCACCAGCCAGTTGTTCATGCGGATCATCGGGCGCCCGCGCCCGTTACCGTTTCCGTCCGACGCACCGCCATCGGCCAGCAGGTCGCGGATCCAGGCCTGGCCGGGCATATAGGCATGATCGTCGTCGAAGCCGATCCACGTCAATTCGCGCAATCGTGCGGCGCTCATCTTTTCCGGTACGAGGCCGGCGCGGCCATAGATGGCATAGGCAGCAGTACCGAGCTTGCGGGTAACGATGCTGGCGAGGTCCGGCACCACCTCGCGGATCATCAGATCGGCCTCGCGGCGCGAGAGGTTGGCGAGCAAATGGCTGGAGGTGAGCTCGAACTCGATACAGTTCAGGTTGTCGCGCAAGCGTGGGAGGTTGCTGGCGAGGTAGCCGGTCATTGCCTCGCCGGCGGAGATGCGCACGACGCCATGGGCGGTGTCGCCGAGATTGGCGCTGCGGCGGTGAATGGATTCGGCGGCGCGTTCCATCGCCTGGGCATCGGCCAGCAATTCCTCACCGGCCGGGGTGATGACGAAGCGGTCGGGCAGGCGGTCGAACAGGCGCGCGCCGATCGCCTCCTCCAGCGACTTCACCCGCCGGGCAATGGTCGGATGGCTGACATCCAGCTTCTTCGCCGCCGCCGTCAGGCTGCCCTCGCGCGTCAGGGTGAGAAACACCCGGAGATCATCCCAATCCGCGTTCATCTATCGCGCTTCTCTCGTTCTTTGCGATGGCTTCGGCCGTCCCGCAGCAATGCTTCTAGCGAAAACGGGGGCCTTTTTGGCTGAACATAAATGTACGGCTGCTTTTCCAATTTGTCGAATGGCGAACAAATAGCTTCAGCGTAGGATGGGCCGCGAGCGCAGGTGATGACCCCTGATCGGCCCCGGATCATTCGTTCCCGAGGCGGGAGAGAAGGGGCGGGGGGCAGCAGCTGCGAGGTCCGGTGTCCACGCTGTTGGCCTGGGCCGGGTGATACAACAAGGCACAGCATCAGCTGCGGGACGAGCTCCCGCCTCAGCCCTCCTCCGCTGCGGGGTGGGAAGGAAGAGGCTCTGTCTGGCGGACGTGTCCGTGGCGATGCAGGGAGAGGGGTGGGATCATGCATATCGAGAAGCGCCTGTTAAGCTTTACCCATGACGTGCGCGGCCGTATCGCCGCGGCGGTCGCCGTCGGGCTCGCCTCCGTTGCCATCGGTGTTGGGCGCCTCGCGCTGCTGGGCTGGCTGATCGGCGAGGTCTTTGCCGGCCGCGACCTTCACGCGCTCGCCTGGCCGATCATCGGCATCGCGGCGCTGATGATCCTGCGCGGCATCGCCGAGCATATCCGCACGATGGTCGCGCATGAGACCGCGGCACGGGTGCAGAAGAGCCTGCGCCGCAATATCTATGACAAGATCGCGGCCCTCGGCCCCGGCACCGTCGCGCGGCAGCGTTCCGGCGCGCTGACGCTTTCGCTGATCGACGGCGTCGAGCAGCTGGAAACGTATTTCGGCCAGTTCCTGCCGCAATTCCTCATCGCCCTGCTGACGCCGGTCCTGATCTTCCTTGCGATCGCCTGGCTCGATCTGCCGGTCGCCGGCGTGATGCTGGCCTTTGCCTTGATCGCCCTCTTCGCGCCCGGCCTCTGGCATCGCAAGGACACGGCCGCGTCGCTGCGGCGCCAGGAGGCCTATGCCGCTTTCGCCGCCGAGTTCCTGGATTCGATCCAGGGCCTCGCCACGCTGAAGGCCTTCGGCCAGAGCAAGGCGCGGGCGGCGAAGCTGCAGCGCGATGCCGAGACCCTGTTCCGTCGCACCATGTGGGTGCTGGCGACCAATTCGGCGGCGCGCGGCATCACCGATTCCGCCATCGCTTGCGGGGCCGCCGCTGCCCTGGCGCTGGGCGCCTGGCGGGTGGAGAGCGGATCGATGTCGCTGTCCGGCCTGCTGGTGATCCTGATGCTGGGCGTCGAGGTCTACCGGCCGATGCGCGAGCTGCGCAGTGTGCTGCACCAGGGCATGGTCGGGCTGTCGGCGGCCCAGGGCATCTACCAGATCCTCGATGCCGAGCCTCTGGTCAAAGATGCGCCGGCGGCCGCGGCCGGCCCGCGCCTCGAACCGAGCATCGCCTTCGAGCACGTCGCCTTCCGCTATCCGGGCAGCCCGCGCCGCATCCATGACGGGATCGATTTTTCCATCCGCCCCGGCGAGCGCATCGGCATTGTCGGCGGCTCGGGCGGCGGCAAATCCTCGATCGTGCGCCTGCTGCTGCGTTTCTACGATCCGGATCAGGGCCGCGTGACCATCGGCGGCAGCGATCTCCGGACGCTGAGCTTCGCCCAGATCCGCAACATGATCGCCGTCGTCAACCAGGACACCTTCCTGTTCCACGGCACCGTCGACGAGAATATCCGCATGGGCCGGCCGGATGCTTCGGCGGAGGAAGTGATCGCCGCCGCCCGCGCCGCCAATATCCATGATTTCATCGCCGATCTGCCGCAGGGCTATCACACGCTGATCGGCGAGAAGGGCATCAAGCTGTCCGGCGGCCAGCGCCAGCGCGTCGCCATTGCCCGCGCCTTGCTGCGCGACGCGCCGATCCTGGTGCTGGACGAGGCGCTGTCGGCGGTGGATGCCGAGAACGAGGCGGTGATCCAATCGGCCCTCGACCGGCTGATGCAGGGCCGCACGACACTGATCCTCGCCCACCGGCTCTCCAGCATCATCGATTGCGACCGAATTCTCGTCCTGGAAAAAGGCCGCGTCGCCGAAAGCGGCAGCCATGCCGCGCTGCTGAGCCAGGGCGGCATCTATGCCGGCTTGATGGCGGAGCAGGTGCGCGACGGCGCGGGTCGCCCGGTCGAGGCGGATGACGTCATCGACGCGATGCCGGCGCGCATGACCGAAACCGGATCGCGCCAGGCAGCCGTCGCCGAGCTGCCTGCCGCGGATCTCCCCGTCGCCATCAAGCAGGTCACCGAAGGCATCATCAAGGCCGAGGGCCTGACCTGGTGGCAACTGGTCAGCGAGCTGATGGGCCTGGTCATGCCCTGGAAAGGCAAGCTCGCGCTCACCTTCCTGTTCGGCGTGTTGCGCGTCCTCTTCTACATCGGCATCGGCGTGTGCAGCGCGCTGGCGCTGCGCGACCTGAAGAACGGCGCCGCCTATGATCAATGGCTCTGGGCGCTGGCGGCTCTGGCGCCGCTCTCCGGCCTGGTCCATTGGCTGGAATCCTGGATCGCCCATGACATGGCCTTCCGGCTGCTCGCCGAAATGCGCATCGCCATCTTCCGCAAGCTCGACGAGCTGGCGCCGGCCTATCTCACGCGGCGGCGCACCGGCGACCTCATGGCGCTGGTCACCAATGATGTCGAGTTGGTGGAGTACTTCTTCGCCCATACCGTGGCGCCGGCTTTCGTCGCCGTGCTGGTGCCGGCGGCGGTGGTGACGGTGCTTGCTGTGGTCAATCCCTGGATCGCGCTCTCGCTGGTGCCGTTCCTCGCCCTGGTCGCCCTCTGCCCTTTCCTGATGCGCAAGCGCAGCGACCGCCTGGGCTCGGCGGCGCGGGAGGCGACCGGCGAATTCGGCGCGGTCGCGGTGGACGGCGTGCAGGGATTGGGCGAGATCGTCGCCTTCCGCCAGGAAGCCGCCTTCGGCGCAAGGCTCGACGCCTTGTCCGATCGCCAGATCGCGTTGCGCCTGCCGTTCTTCCGCGAGCTGACCCTGCAGGCGAGCCTGCTGGAGATCTTCACCGGTCTCGGCGGCCTCGCCGTGGTGGTGACGGGGGCGGCACTCGCCCAGCAGGGCAGGGTCGATGCGGGGTTGCTGCCCTTGCTGACGATCCTTGCCATGGCCGCCTTCCTGCCGGTTTCGGAGATCGCCCAGGTCGGGCGGCAGCTTGCCGACACGCTCGGCGCCACTCGCAGGCTCTACGGTCTCTTCAACGAGCCGGTGCCGGTGCAGGACGGTTTCGGCGTCGCCGCCGAGGCGCCGCACGTCACCTCCTTCGCACCCCGCCAGGATGCCGCCTCGCTCAGCCTCGAAGCCGTGAGCTTCAGCTATCCCGGCCAGAACCGCCCGGCCTTGCGCGATGTTTCGCTGACCATCCCGGCCGGCAAGACCGTGGCCCTGGTCGGCATGTCGGGGGCGGGCAAGACGACGATGGCCCAGCTCCTGATGCGCTTCTGGGACCCGGACCGGGGAGCGATCAGGCTCGACGGCTGCGATCTTCACCGGTACAAGCTCGACGATCTGCGGCGGCGCATCGCCTTGGTGGCGCAGGACACTTATCTCTTCAATGACAGCCTGCGCCACAACATCATGATCGCGCGGCCGGAGGCGACCGAGGTCGAGCTGATGGAAGCGGTGCGTCATGCCGCGCTCGACGACCTGGTGGCGGCACTGCCCGCGGGGATCGAAGCGCCGGTCGGCGAACGCGGCACCAGCCTCTCCGGCGGCCAGCGCCAGCGCGTCGCCATCGCCCGCGCCTTCCTGAAGGATGCGCCGGTGCTGATCTTGGATGAGGCCACCTCGCATCTCGACGCGATCAGCGAACAGGCGGTGCGCCAGGCGCTCGATCTGCTGCAGGCCAACCGCACCACCATCGTCATCGCCCATCGCCTCTCCACCATCCGCGACGCCGACCTCATCGTCGTCATGGACCGGGGCCGGGTGATGGAGACCGGCAGCCACGATCAGCTGATGGCCCAGGGCGGGCTCTATGCCAGGCTGGTCTCGCGGCAGATGGGCGCGGCGCAGGTGGCGGCGGCGTAGGGAAATCGGCGGAGCGGGCGGCGCTAGTCCTGCAGTATCTGGTCCTGCAGCATCTAGTCCTGCAGCATGTTGAGCGCCGCCTGCCGCTCGCCCGGCTTCAGCTTGATGAAAAGGGCGCGGGCGCGCTTGATGTCGGCCGGCTTGCCGTTTTCGGCGGCTTCCTTCATGGCTTTGGTGCAGGCATGGTCGGCGCCGCAGATGAAGGCGAGGGCCTTCGACAGCTTGCCCATGGTTTCGCGGTCGATATTGGTTTCGGTCATGGTTGCAACCTAAATGAGGGCAGCGGGAGTTAGCAAGCGGCCGCGTTCCGGCGGTTGAACGACGCCCCCTTCCTCTTTCGTCGAGGATCGCTGCAAGCAGCTTGGAAAATTGGGACGATTTCCCTAAGATAACACGCAGGAGTGTCGCGTTGGGGGAAATCATGTCGACAATCTTCCTGCCCCGCCGCCTGCCGCAATGGCCGGCGATGCGGTTCGCCGGGACGTTGAGCCTTGGCCTGCTGGCCGCCGGCAGTCTTACCGCTTGCACAGCGGCATCCCCGCCCTTCGGTCCGCCCAACGCGCTGAGCCTGTCAGACGATCAC
The DNA here is from genome assembly GCA_035539215.1 of Dongiaceae bacterium. GTDB lineage: Bacteria > Pseudomonadota > Alphaproteobacteria > Dongiales > Dongiaceae > Dongia_B. The sequence goes on from DATLIX010000199.1 coordinate 17,611, forward strand.
TCGGAGATCATCATGGCGGGCCCCATGCGCGACGGATTGTCGGCGCAGGTGAAGCAGATGCTCGAGGCCAATCCCAAAGTCACCGCGATCAAATTGGAGAGCCCGGGCGGCAGCGGTAATGAGGGCTACAAGCTGGCCTTGCTGGTCAAGGAATATCATCTGGCGACATTCTCGGCGACACTTTGCGCCAGTGCCTGCACCTTCGTTTACATGGCCGGCGAGCCGCGTTTTCTGGCCAATGGCGGCAAGCTCGGCTTCCACAGCTCCTCGGTGAACGGCGTGAAGTCCGAAGAGGGCAATAAATTCTCGCAGCTTCTCTACCAGGAAGCCGGCGTACCGCAGGCCTTCATCGACAAGGCGCTGGCGACACCGCCAAGCGACGGCTGGTTCCCGACAACCGAAGAGCTGATGAAATCGCATGTCGTGACCGATATCGTCCCCGACCCGTATTTCGTGCCGTCGCGCCGGAAATACTGGTCCAGCGATGAACAGCTGGATACGGCGCTGAAATCGGATGGCACCGTTGCCGCCGTGGCGCGCCTCGACCCGGCCGGCTATAAGCAAATTCGCGATATCTATTCCGACGGTGCGCGCCAGGGGCGCGGGATCGCGCAGATCATCGCGGCCTCGCGCAGCCTCATCTCTGAGAAGCTGATGCCGGCCTATTTCCGCCGGGCGCCCGATGACGTCGTCCTCCGCTTCGCCCGTGTGGAACTTGAGGGCCTGCGTTACATTGAGCGGAATGATCCCGGCAGCTGCGTCACTATCGCGGCGCCAAATGCCAGCATCAGCGAGTATTCCGACAAGCGCCTCTCCGCCGAGCTCAATCGACAGCTGGACCAGGTGATGACGGATCTCATCAGCACCGCCTTGCTTCACCCCGACCATCCCGAAGACGATGCCTTGAACAGGCGCACCGCGCGGGAGTTCGTGAAGACGGCCATCGCGACGTCCCCGTCCATTATCAAGCGGATTGAGGCGGTGAAGCGGGATAAGCACAACCAGGTGCTCTATTGCCAGGCTCTGGAAGCTGCGGTCGAAACCGTGCTCGACCAGCCGGCCGAGACGGCGGCCCGCATCATCCGCGGGGAGCAATTGAAAGGCGATTAAGCGGCGGAGCCCAGATCAGGCTCGCGATCCGAGGCGCTCACCCGCCCGTCATGCGCGGCAGGAGATAGACTTCGCTGTCGGGCTTCAGCGGTTCCAGCCAGCCTTCGCGGTAGATGAGGCCGTCGATGGAGACGGAGACGCCGCGTTTGATCTGGCTTTGCAGGCCCGGATAGGTCTCGC
>DATLIX010000200.1:0-6215 GCA_035539215.1 Dongiaceae bacterium
GCATAATCCTGGAACACGTCGAAAAGGGCGGCCGAATGCAGCAGCAGATAGGGGCGGATGCGCTTGCCCCCGCCCATGGTCGCATAGCGCATGGCCTCGACCACGCGATTCTCCGCGCCATCCACCGGCGGCAGCAGGTCCGAAAGCAGCCGATTCACGGAAGCGGCGGCATCATTCAAAGCAAGTTCGATCGACACGAAAAACCCCAGTTCAACAATCAGTCAAGCTTGGCCGGCTCGGTGGATACCGCGCCATCCGGACCAAGAACGATCTTATCCACCTTCAACTGCGCTTCCCGCAGCTTGGCCTCGCAATGCCGCTTCAACAGCGCCCCCCGTTCGTAGGAACGGATGGCATCGTCGAGCTTGTTATCGCCACGTTCCAGCCGCTTGACCAGATCCTGCAGCTCCGCGAGCGCTTCCTCGAAACTAAGACCGGAAATATCGGCGGGCAATTTAGCCGCAGCCTTCCCTTCTCCGGATTTATCGATTTCGACCATTTCAACTCTTATCCAAAAAAAGCAGCCGCACAGATGTCCCGGCGCCCATCAAGGGCTCCTGCCGGGCATGCGGCGGCATCGGCAACTCGGCGGCATCATAAGGGGCCGGACCAGCGGCAGCAAGTGTCCTGCCGGCCAGGATTTCAGCCGTTCTTTTAGCGACTTACGGGCGCCGAGAACCTGTGGATAACTTCATCGGCGGGTGCCGCCGAGCGCTATCCACGCATCAGCGCAGCCACATGGGCGGCCGAGCTGTCAGCCAGCGCCTGCAGGTCATATCCGCCCTCCAGGGCCGAAATAAGGCGCCCCTGGCACAGACGTTTCGCCAGCGACAGCAATTCCGTGGTTGCCCAAGCAAAATCCGCCGTTTCCAGTTCGAGACTGGCCAGGGGATCGGCTTCATGGGCATCGAAACCGGCCGATATCATGATGAGATCCGGCGCGAAGGCTGCGATGGCCGGCAGAACCTGTGCCGTCATTGCATTGCGAAAAGCAGCCGAGCCGGCACCCGGCGGCAGCGGGCTGTTGACGATATTGCCGACCCCGCGCTCGGATCGCGCGCCCGTCCCGGGATAGAGCGGCATTTGATGAGTCGAGGCATAGAAGAAGTCGGGGTCGGCGGCAAAACTGTGCTGCGTGCCATTGCCGTGATGCACATCGAAATCCATCACCGCCACACGCTGCCAGCCATACACGGCGCGCGCATGAGCGGCCCCGATCGCCACATTGTTGAAAAGACAAAAGCCCATCGCCCGATCGGCTTCGGCATGATGCCCGGGCGGCCGCACGGCGCAAAAGGCATTGTCGATCTCGCCGGCGGCAAGCCTGTCCACTGCCAGGATCACAGCCCCGGCCGCGCGCAACGCAGCCTCGCCGGAGCCCGGTGAAACGATCGTATCACCGTCCAGCATGGCATGGCCTTCGGCGGGAATTGCCGCGAAAACCGTTTCGACATAGCCGGCATCATGAATGCGCTCGATTGCTTCGCGCTCGGCCGTCGGCGCCTCGATCCACTGCAAGCCGGCAAATTCCGGCGCCTGCAGGGCCTGCAGCACGGCACGCAGGCGGTCGATGCGTTCCGGATGGCCACGCCCGGTGTCATGTTCCAGACAGGCCGGATGGGTAATCAGGGCGGTTCGCATCATGGCGTGCTCCTCTTCGCCGCGTGGAAATGACGCCAGCCCAAAATGATCAGCAGCACCCAGCCGATGATCATGAGCATGCCGCCCACCGGCGTTACGAAAACAACCCAGGGCCATTGCACCAGAGCGAGGACGTAAAGGCTGCCGCCAAACAGCAGCGAGCCCAAAAAGAAACAGCCGCCGAGGACGCCGAACCAAAGCGGCGCAATCCGGCCTGAGAGGCTCGCCAGCCCCAGCAGGGCCGCTGCATGCCACAGCTGATAGCCGGCGCCGGTCTTGACCCATTCGACGATGGTCGGATCGCCCAGCCGGGCGAGGCCGTGGGCGGCAAAAGCGCCGAAGCCAACCCCCATCGCCCCACTGATACCGGCGACAATCAGAGCAAAGGACATCTGGCATTCTGATCCACTTCTTCCAGCCGACGTCCCGTTCTTAGTCAATGCCATTTCGTTACATTCCTGCTTCAGCTGGTGGAAAGAAAAGCCTGTTGCCGCGGGTGCTCTGTGGCATTATCGCCTCGAACCGACCGATCTGGCTATCGTGATCCCGCCGAGGGAACAGGATGGCGCGGAAAGGCCGCAGGATATCTTGCAGTGGATCCCACCCCGGCAAAGGTGCGGGGTCGAAGATGGAAGCAGAACGGCATGACCGACACATCAATCCTCCTCAACCGTAACGGCCCGGTTTTGACGCTGACGCTCAACCGGCCGGATAAGCTCAACAGCCTGACCATCGACATGCTGAGCGAGATCGGCGATGCGCTCTCGGATATCGCCTCCGACGACGCCTTGCGCGTGCTGGTCGTCACGGGTGCTGGCCGTGGTTTTTGCGCCGGTCAGGACCTGCGACAGGCGGGCGCCATCGGCGACGGGCGCGCAGTGCGGAATGTCATCGAGCGTCATTACAATCCCATCATCCGGCAGATCCGCAATCTGAAGCTGCCGGTGATTGCCGCCGTCAACGGGATCGCCGCCGGCGCCGGCGCCAATCTCGCCCTCGCCTGCGATCTTGTCGTTGCCACTGAAAGTGCCAGCTTCACCCAGGCGTTCTGCCGCATCGGCCTCATTCCCGATGCCGGCGGCACCTACTTCCTGCCCCGCCTCGTCGGCCATGCCCGCGCCCTCGGCCTCGCCCTGCTGGGCAATAGCCTGGATGCGAAAACGGCGGCCGAATGGGGCCTGATCTGGCAGGCGGTACCGGACGCCTCCTTCCAATCGACCGTCGATGCCCTGGCGGCGCGGCTCTCAACGGCGCCGACGGCGGCCTTGGCCCTGATCAAGCAGGCGCTCAATGCCAGCGGCCACCATTCGCTGGAAGAGCAACTGGCGACCGAAGCCGAATTGCAGCCTTTGGCGGCCGAGACCGAAGATTTCCAGGAGGGTGTACAGTCGTTCTTGCAGAAACGCGCACCGAATTTCGCAGGACGCTGAGGCCGCTATGCTGCCCATTGCCGATCGCTGGTTTGAGATCGAACGCATCAGTGACGATATCACGCTGCTCTATGAGCCGCATGTCGTGCCACTCATGCGCTGCAATATCTGGCATGTGCGCGGGCGCGACCGCGATCTGATGATCGATACCGGCATGGGCATTGCCAGCCTGCGCGAAGCGGCGCAGCACCTGCTTGAGAAGAAAGTGACGGCGGTCGCCACCCATACCCATGCCGACCACATGGGCGGCCATCACGAATTCGAACACACGCTGGTGCACCGGCTGGAAGCCGACAATCTGCGGGTACCGACGGAGAAAGGCACCTTGCTCGCCGCCGTCATCGGCGCGGACGCCATCCGCAAATACAGTGTTGCCGGCTATCCGATGGAGGGCGACCTCATCACCGCCTTGCCCCATGCCGGGTATGACATGAACAGCTACGGCATCAAGCCGGCGCCGGTAACGGAGATCGTCGAGGAAGGCGACGTCGTCGATCTCGGCAACCGGCATTTCGAAATCCTGCACCTGCCGGGACATTCGCCCGGCAGCATCGGCCTTTGGGAACCGGCGACCCAGACCCTGTTCTCGGGCGATGCGATCTATGACGGCCCGCTGCTGGATGAAATCGGCGGCGCCCATATCCCTACCTATATCCGCACCATGAAGCGATTGCGCGACCTGCCGGTGCGCATCGTCCATGCGGGACACGATCCCAGTTTCGGCCGCGACCGTTTGGTTGAACTGGTCGACGCCTATCTGGCGAAGCGCGCGTGACATGCTCGCGCGGCTCACCTGAAAGGGGCCTGACAGCCTGGCCTGGGTGAGCGAGCCTCGAGAGGTCTGCCAAATCACCTTTCGACAATAAATTATTCAATGATATAAGATAGATAGAGGATATCGTGGCGGCGGGTCACGATATTTGGCCTACCCGCTTCCGTCATATCATAGCCGTGACTTGTCAGGCGTTGCCCTGCAGCCTATAGACAGCGCCATCTAAACGATCTCAGACGGCGCCATCGCCTGCCTTCAAGGAACATATTCATTATGACACAGACTGAGCTGACCAGATCCGACCTGGTTGCGGAATTGGAAAAGGTGGCGATCACGGCCGGCGACGTTATCCTCGAGATCTATAACAGCGATTTCACCCATGATCGCAAACAGGACCAATCACCTGTCACCGAGGCCGACCTGGCCGGCGAAAAGGTGATCACCGCGGCGTTGCGGCGCCTGACGCCGCATATTCCCATCGTCGCCGAGGAAGATGCCGCCGCCAATGGCCTGCCCCCGGAAGCGGCCAAAGCCTTCTGGCTGGTTGATCCCCTGGACGGCACCAAGGAATTCATCGCCCGCAACGGTGAGTTCACCGTCAACATCGCCTTGATCGAACATGGCCGGCCGACTGTCGGCGTCGTGCATCTGCCGGTATTGGGCCAGACTTATAGCACCGACGGCAAGCAGACTTGGCGTCAGACCGCCGGCCAGCCGCGCCAGCCGATCAGCGCACGTCACGTGCCACCGGCAGGCGCCGTCATGACCATCAGCCGTTCGCATGCGGATAAGGAACTGGCCAAGGCATCGGAAATGGGCGAACCCATCGCCGACACCATGGTGGCCGGCTCCTCGCTCAAATTCTGCCGCCTCGCCGAAGGGGTCGCCGATATTTATCCGCGCTTCGGCCCGACCATGGAATGGGATACCGCGGCCGGCCATGCGGTGCTTGCCGCCGCGGGCGGATCGGTGCGCGAACTGGACGGCAGCCCCCTGCTCTATGGCAAGCCCGGCTTTCGCAATCCGCATTTCATCGCCCGTGGCCGGGACAAGACAGCGTGAATTGCGGCCCTCGGGGCTAAGTGCATGACCGAGATCCTGCCGTCCAGTAAAGAGAACATCGCCCTGGCGGCACGCAGCCTGCGGGCCGGAAGGCTGGTCGCTTTTCCGACCGAGACGGTCTATGGCCTCGGCGGCAATGCCCTCGACGATCATGCCGTCGCCGCCATCTATGCCGCCAAGAACCGGCCCGATTTCAATCCACTGATCGTGCATCTGCCCGGCCTCGATATGGCGGCGCATTTCGTCCACATTACTGAAACGGCGAAGCTGCTGGCGCGCAGATTCTGGCCGGGCCCATTAACCCTGATCCTGCCGCGCCTCGCCGATTGCAGGCTCTCCCTGCTGCTCAGCGCCGGGCTTGAGACGGTCGCCATCCGCGCGCCGCACCATCCGGTCGCCCAGGAGCTGCTGACGGCCTGCGGCTTTCCGCTGGCGGGTCCCAGCGCCAATCCTTCCGGCCGCATCAGCCCGACCAGGCCGGAACACGTCATTGAAGGCCTCGACGGGAAGATCGACTATGTGCTCGACGGCGGCGCCTGCGAGGTCGGCGTTGAATCCAGCGTACTCGATCTCAGCGGCACGCGGCCGGTTCTGCTGCGCCCCGGCGCCATCCTCGCCGACGGGATCGCCGCCGTTCTGGGGGAGGAGGTGGTGACGGAACAGGCTTCCGTCGATTCCGGCGCCCGCAAGAGCCCGGGGCAGCTCAGCAGCCATTACGCGCCGCATCTGGCGGTGCGTCTGAACGCGGTGGCGGCGGCGCCGGGAGAGGTACTGATCGCTTTCGGACCAGGGGCCCCGGCCGATGCAGCCAATCTCAGCACCGCAGGCGACCTCACCGAAGCGGCGGCAAATCTCTTTGCCTATCTGCGCGCCGCCGACCAGCCGGGCTATCGTGGCATCGCCATCATGCCGATACCGGAAACCGGTCTCGGTATAGCCATCAACGACCGGCTGCGCCGCGCGGCCGCACCGCGCTGATTGTGCGGTGCCCCAGTCTGCGTCAGGTGCGCGCGATCACGCAGACGTCATCGCCAGGACCTTATCGCCATCGGCAGCGTTATCCCACCGTTCGGCAAACCGACCGGCGGAGGCAGGCGATGGCATTTAAATCCTTCGGCAAACAACGGGGTGCAATCGGCATTTGCGCGGCGCTGGCTGTGCTTGCCGCGGCGCCCGCCGCACAAGCCGCGGGCGGCGTCAATATCGGTTCCCTCACCTGCCATGTCGCCTCCGGCGTCAGCTTCATCTTTGGCTCGTCACGCGACATGAATTGCGTCTTTTCCCGGCCGGACGGCAAGACGGAGCGCTAT
>DATLIX010000201.1:0-20552 GCA_035539215.1 Dongiaceae bacterium
GATTTCCTGGCCTTTGAACAGAGTGAGCGCGGTCAAAGCGAGGAAGATGAGGAAGCCGATCACGGCGACCCGGCGCACCTGGCGCGGCGACAGCACGGAAATGCCGATCATCGTCACGATGGCGATCGGCAGCATCATGTAGTGGTGGCGCACCAGATAGAAGCTGTCGAGGCCGATCCGCACAGCGACGGCGGGACTGGCCGCCAGCACCAGGATGGCGCCGATGAACATCAGGGCGAGGACGGCGCCGAGGGTCCAGCGGTCGACCGTCCACCACCATTGCCCGAGCTGGCTGCGATCGGTACGGGAGAAGGAGAAGGTGCTCACTGGGCGCCTCCTTCCAGCTGCCGGACCAGGCTGCGGAAATGGTCGCCGCGCACCTCGAAGCTGCGATACTGGTCCCAGGAAGCACAGGCCGGCGACAGCAGGACAACGCCGCCCTCGCGCTTCTCGCGCTGCGCCATTGTATGTGCCGCCACGACCGCCTTGTCGAGCGTCGCGCATTGCGTGAAGGGCACGGCCCGGCCGAGCTGCTTGGCAAAGAGTGGCGCCGCCTCGCCGATCAGGAAGGCATGGCGGATGCGCGGATAGAATTGCTCCAGGCCGGCAAGGCCGCCTTCCTTGGCGCGGCCGCCGATGATCCAATAGATATTGTCGTAGCAGACCAGCGCTTTCGCCGCGGCATCCGCATTGGTCGCCTTGCTGTCATTGACATAGCGGATCTTGCCGATGGTGGTCACCAGTTCCTGGCGATGGGCAAGGCCCGGATAGGTGGCGAAACCGGCCAGGATCTGTTCGGTCGAGAGGCCGAGGCCGCGGCCTGCCACGTAGGCTGCTGCTGCGTTCTGCCAGTTGTGGCTGCCGGGCAGGGTCGGATATCGCGTCAGATCGCCGATCGCCTGGCGCTGGCCGTTGATATCGTCGACCAGTTGGCCATTGACGGCGGAAACGCCGCCTTTCAGCGCCTTCTCGACAGAGATCGGAATGAGGCGCCGCGGGCCGCCCTTGAGCTCAAGATATAGCTTGCGGCTGGGCTCGTCATCGATGCTGACGACACCCACCGAGCTTTTGCCCTTGGGCGCCAGGATCAGCTTCTTGGCGGCGATATAGCCCTCCATGCCGCCATGCCGGTCGAGATGATCGGGCGTGATGTTGAGCAGGATGGCGATATCGGCGACGGCCGAGGGCGTGATCTCCAGCTGATAGGAGGAGAGTTCCAGCACATAGACGCCGTCCGGGCCGAGCGGCGGCAAGGCCAGCGCGGCGGTGCCGAGATTGCCGCCGGTCTCGCAGCGCCGGCCGGCATGATCCAGCAGATGACCGATCAGCGTGGTGGTGGTCGATTTGCCATTGGTGCCGGTGATGGCGACATAGCGCGCCTTCGGCTGCGCCCGCAGCAGCAATTCGATATCGCTGATGAGCGGTACGCCGGCATCGCGCGCCAGCTTGGCGACCGCATGAGGCTTCGGGTGCAGATGCGGAATGCCGGGGCTCATCAGCAAGGCGTCGACCTGCGACCAGTCGGCAGTCGTCAGATCGAACAGCCAGTCGGGATTGATGGCTTCGCGCGCCGCGTCGTTGTCATCCCAGGCCCAGACGGTAGCACCGCTGGCAGCCAGCACGGCCGCCGCGGTGCCGCCGGAGCGGCCGAGACCCAGCACGGCAATGACTTTGCCGGCCAGATCGGGAATGCGAATCGCGTCAGTCACCAGAACCTCAACGCAGCTTCAAGGTGGATAGGCCGATCAGCGCCAGTACCGCGGCGATGATCCAGAAACGGATCACCACGGTCGGCTCCGCCCAGCCTTTCTTTTCGAAATGATGATGCAGCGGCGCCATGCGGAAGACGCGCTTGCCGGTCAATTTGAAGGAGGCCACCTGCATGATCACCGAAACGGTTTCGATGACGAACAGTCCGCCGATGATGGCGAGCACCAGTTCATGCTTGGTGATGACACTGATGGCGCCGAGAGCCCCGCCCATCGACAATGAGCCGGTATCGCCCATGAAGACCATTGCCGGCGGCGCATTGAACCAGAGAAAACCGAGTCCGGCGCCGCACAGCGCGCCGCAGAAGACGGCGAGTTCGCCGCTGCCCGGCACGAAATGGATCTGCAGGTAATTGGCGAAGACCACATTGCCGACCAGATAGGCGATGAGGGCGAAGCAGGCCGAGGCGATCATCACCGGCACGGTGGCGAGCCCGTCGAGACCGTCGGTCAGGTTGACGGCATTGGAGGCGCCGACCATCACGAAGGTGCCGGTGGCAAGGAAGAACCAGCCCAAGGGAATGAGCAGGTCCTTGAAGAACGGCACCGCCAATTGCGTGTTGAGCGGCTCCGGCGCCACCCGGGTCACCGCATAGGTGGCGATGACGCCGATGGCGATCTGCGCAGCCAGCTTCAACTTGCCGGGCAGGCCCTTGGTGTTGCGCTTGGTCAGTTTCAGGAAATCGTCGCCGAAGCCGATCATGCCGTAGCCGATCGTCACCAGCAGCACGATCCAGACATAGGCATTGAGCGGGTCGGCCCAGAGCAGGGTGGTGATGGTGGCCGAGAGCAGGAACATCAGCCCGCCCATGGTGGGCGTTCCCTTCTTGGTCAGCAGATGCGATTCCGGCCCGTCGGCACGGATCGGCTGGCCCTCGCGCTGCAGCTTCTTCAGCCAGCGGATCATGCTGGGACCGATCCACAAGGTCAGCAGCAGCGAGAACAGGATCGCGCCGCCACAGCGAAAGGTGAGGTAGCGGAAGACGTTCAACGCCCTCCAGTCTTCCGTCAAACTTGCGAGTAAATAGAGCATTCCCCCTTGCCCCCTCAATGACCGTTCGCAGCCCGTTTGGGCGCCGCGGCTTCCGTAATGTCGAGTGTCCGGATCGCCGAGACGATCGGCGCCATGTTGGTGCCGAGCGATCCCTTGACCAGAACGATGTCATTGGCCCGCAGCTGGCCGCCGATGTCGGTGGCCAGCTCCTCCGCCTGTGCCACGTGGCCGGCGCGCATGCCGGGCAGCAGATGCGATTCGACGCCTTGCATGAACGGACCGACCAGGAACACCTGGTCGATGCCGGCGGCGACGAGATCCGGCGCCAGCGCCTGATGCAAGGCCGCACTCTGCGCTCCCAGCTCGCGCATATCGCCGAGAATGGCGATGCGGCGACCACCTTCTGCCGGCACCAGGTTGCCGAGGAGGCTGATGGCGGCCCGCATGGCGACCGGGCTGGCGTTGTAGGATTCGTCGATCAGGGTGAGGCTGCCATCGGCCAAGGCGATGCTCTCGCGCTTGCCGCGGCCCTTGACCGGCTCCACCTGGGCAAAGGCGGTCAGCGCCTTGTCGAGATCGGCGCCAAAGGCGCGCACGGCGCCGAGGACAGCCAGGCTGTTGATGGCGTGATGGTGGCCCGGCGCGCGGGTGCGATAGGTGACGCGATCGCCCAGCACTTCGGCCTCGATCCAATTGCCGTCTTCCACCACTTCGCAGGCGACGAGGCGGATATCGGCGTCGACCGAGCGGCCGAAGCTCAGGATGTTATCGACATGACAGGCGCGCGCGCGCTCGACCAGCCGGCCGAAATGTATGTTGTCGGCGGGCAGCAAGGCCGTGCCGCCTTCCTCCAGCCCGTCGAAGATCTCGGCCTTGGCATCGGCGATCTCGGCCACGGATTTGAAGAATTCCAGATGAGCGGCATCGATCGTGGTGATGATCGCCACTTCCGGACGCACCAGCTTGGACAAGGGCGAAATCTCGCCGGCATGATTCATGCCGAGCTCGAAAATGCCGTAGACGGCGTCCCGGGTCATGCGGGCAAGGCTGAGCGGCGCGCCCCAATGATTGTTGAGGTTGCCGGTGCTGGCATAGGTCGGTGCCGAGGCGGCAAGGACCTGGCGCAAGGCTTCCTTGGTGCTGGTCTTGCCGACGCTGCCGGTCACGGCGCCGAAGCGGGCGGCGGAACGGGCACGCGCCGCGCGACCGAGATCCCAGAGCGCGGTCATCGTATCCTTGACCAGCAGCACGGGCGCCGTTTCCGGCAGATCGGCCGGACGCTCGCTCACAATCGCCGCGCAGGCGCCGGCGGCAAAAGCCTTGGCGACAAAGCCATGGCCGTCGAAATTGGGCCCCTTGAGGGCGATGAAGAGATCGCCCGGTTCCAGAGTGCGGCTGTCGATCGCGACACCGGTCGCCTCGAACGTCCCCGTGGTCTTGCCGCGGGTGGCGATGGTCACCTCGGCCTCGTTCCAGAGCACATCCTTCTTCATGGCAAGCGAGCTCATCGCGCCTCGCTTTCCAGCTTGGCGGCGACGTCGCGCGCCACCTGGCTGTCGTCGAAGTCGTGCTTGACCGTGCCGATAATCTGATAGGTCTCGTGGCCCTTGCCGGCAATTACCAGGACATCGCCGGCGCCAAGGCCGCGCATGGCGGTGGTGATGGCCTGCGTGCGATCGCCGATCTCAATGGCGCCCGCCGCACCGGCCAAAACCTCGCGGCGAATGGCGGCAGGGTCCTCGGTGCGCGGATTGTCGTCGGTGATAATCGCCTGGTCGGCAAGGCGGGTTGCGATCTCGCCCATGATCGGCCGTTTGCCACGATCGCGATCGCCGCCGCAGCCGACCACGACGACCAGCTTGCCGGTGGCATGCGGGCGCAAGGCGGTCAGCACGGCCTGCAGGGCATCGGGCTTGTGGGCATAGTCGACATAGACGGCGCCGCCCTTGGGCGTCGTCGCCACGCGTTCGATACGGCCATGGACACCGGTCAACCGGCAGATCAGCTCGGCCACCATCTGGGGCTCGGCGCCGCTACCGATGACGAGGCCCATCGCCGTCAGCAGATTATAGGCCTGGAACAGACCGGCCACCGGGAAGGCGATCTGATGGCGCTTGCCGAAAAGATCGATGGTCAGTTGCTGGCCGGTGCTGGTCGGCACCTGTTCGATCAGGCGGATATCCGCGCCACGGCGACCGATGGTGATCAGGCGGTGATGGTGCGCATGGGCGACGGCGATGACGTCATCGGCCGCATCCATATCGGCATTGACGACGGCGGTGCCGCCCGCCGGCAGCAACTCACTGAATAGCCGCAGCTTGGCCTTCAGATAGGTCTGCATGTCGCCGTGATAGTCGAGGTGATCGCGGCTGAGATTGGTGAAGGCTGCCGCCGTCACCTGAACGCCATCGAGACGGAACTGATCGAGGCCATGGCTCGACGCTTCCATAGCCAGATGATCGATATCGCGTTTCGCGAGTTCGCCGAGGATGCGATGCAGCTCGACGGGATCAGGCGTGGTCAGCGAATCCGGCAGCTCATAGCCCGGCGCCACCAGGCCGATGGTGCCGAGGCTGGCCGCACGCAGACCGAGCAAGGCCCAGAGCTGGCGAGTGAAAACCGTGGTCGACGTCTTGCCGCTGGTGCCGGTCACGGCGGCGATGGTCTTCGGCTGCCGGCCATTGAAGCGGGCGGCCAGCAGCGCCAGCGCGCGGCGCGGATTGGCCGTCGTCGCCAGGGCGATATGCGGCGGCAATTGCGGCAGATCGCCGCCCTCCGGCAGCAGAATCGCGGCCGCACCCTGGGCGAGGGCGGCGGGAATGAAATCCCGTCCATCCTGCTTGCTGCCCGGCATGGCGGCAAAGAGATAGCCCGGGCGCACCGCCCGCGAATCGGCCGTCAGGCCGGTAATGGCGACCGCGCCAGCCTGGCTGCGCAAAGTCGCCACCGATTCCAGTCCTCCGATCAGATCATTCATCAGCAATCGCCCCTCCTGGTTCCGGATTGGATGGCTGGGGCGCATCCACTTGATCTTCGAGAGGAGTCTTCGACTGATTCGATGAAGGCGCGCCGGGAGCCGTCGCTTTCACCTGGGTAACCAAGGAATGTGGCTTTTTTTCGGAGTTCGGCGAGTCGTAATCGGCCACCGTTGCCGCAAGCGGATTCTGTGCTTCCGGCGCATCGTTGGAAATCGGCGCCATCGCATAAAGCGGCGCCATGCGGCTGATCAGGGCACCGGCGATGGGGGCGGCGACCCAACCGGCGGTGGCATAACCATAGCTATGCGCATTCGGCACCGGCTCGTCGACCAGGGCCGCCAGGGCATAGCGCGGTTCGCTCATCGGGAAGGCGCAGACGATCACCGCCATGCGGGCATTCTTGGCATAGCCATGCCCTTCCTGTTTGTCGGCGGTGCCGGTCTTGCAACCGACGAGATAGCCTTCGGCATCGGCTTTCTTGGCGGTGCCGACCTGGACCACCGTGCGCATCAGTTCGCGCAAGTCGGCCGAGGTCTCGCTGGAAATGACCTGCTGCCCCGGCGGCACCTGGCTGGGATCGCGCTTGAGGATGGTGGGCGCGCGCATGACGCCGCCATTGACAACGGCGGAGATGCCGGCAATGAGCTGCGCCGCATTGACGGCGATGCCATGGCCATAGGCAATGGTCATGCTGTTGATGCGCCGCCAGTTCTTGATATTGGGATACATCGGCTCGCCGACTTCCGGCAGCTCGATCGGCGACTTGTCCAGCATGCCGAAGCGTCGCATATAGGTCTGCTGCGTCTCGATTCCGAAGGCGTCCGCCATCTTTGCCGAGCCGATATTCGACGAATAGGCATAGATCTCCGGCACGGTCAGGAAGCGGTGCTTGCCGTGATAGTCATTGATGGTGAAGCCGCCGATCTTGATCGGATTGGTGGCGTCATACCCGCCTTGCATGGTGACGGTCTTGGTATCGAGGCCGATCGCCGTGTTGAAGGTCTTGAAGGTCGAGCCCATCTCGAAGACGCCGAGCGTCGCGCGATTGAAGCGCGCATCCGGTGTCGCGGCGCCGGGATCGGAGGGATCGAAGTCCGGCAGCGAGACGAGCGAGATGATCTCGCCGGTTTTCACATCCATGACAATGCCGGCGCCGCCGACGGCATGGAAATCGGCAACTGCGCTGCTGAGTTCCGTGTGCAGGATGTGCTGGATGCGGATATCGATCGAGAGCTGCAGTGACTGATGGCCGCCGGTCAAAGCGTCGTCGAAAGACCGCTCGACGCCGGCGATGCCCTTGCCGTCGATGTCGGTGAAGCCGACCAGATGTGAGGTCAGGTTGCCCTGCGGATAGATGCGCTTGGTCTCATACTGGAAATAGAGGCCCGGCACCCCGAGATCGTTGACCGCCTGCTGCTGTTTCGGCGTCAGGTTGCGCCACAGCCAGATGAAGCCGCGATCGCTGGAGAGCTTCGCCGCGGTGGCGGCGGGATTGAGGTCCGGCAGGATTGCATTCAACTGCTTGGCAACCGCTTCCGGCTCCGTGATCTGCTTCGGATTGGCATAAAGCGACGCGGTGCTGAGGCTGGTTGCCAGTACCACGCCGTTGCGGTCGACGATATCGGCGCGACCCGACACCGCCACCTTGGCAACCGGCGGATTGGCGTCGTCCTCCGACGGCAACAAGGTGACCATGGCGAGACGCGCGGCGATGACGACGAAGGCAACGCAGAACAAGCCGGCGCCCAGCATCAGCCGGGTATGGCTGGTTTCCAGGATGCGTTTCTGGCGCCCCTCCGGTTCCGGTTCCAGGGCCAGCGGATTGATGACCGGCTGGGGCCGCTGCAGCGACAGCGGATCCCCGGACATATGATTCTTGCGCCGTTTCACTGGTCACCTGCCGCGGGTGTCGTGCCGCCGGCTTGTTTGCGCTGCATATCGGCGAGAATGGCATCGATCACTTCGTCGGCGCCGGGCTGGGCGACCGTGCCGGCTGCCGGCTTGCTCGCCTGCTGGGCGCTGACGGCGCCCTGGGCGATCGCGGATTTGGCGGGTGCCGGAACCTTGGCCTTGATGGCGTCACCCGTTGCCGTTACCGCAGCGGAACCGGCAGCCGTCGATGAGGCGACGGCTGGGCTGGCGGTCGGCACCGATCCCGCGGTGGCGCTGGCCGGAATAACGGTTGCAAGCGGAACGCCGCCGGATGGCGTCGCTGTTGAGGCCGGTGCTGTCGGCGCTGAGGCGGCGCCCGACGCGACCGCGCCCGAGGGGACCGCGCCTGACGGGACCATGCCCGACGGTGCCGCACTGGACAAGGCGGGGAGTGCCGGCTGGGCACTCGCCGGCCGTGGCGGCAGATCGGTAAAATGTTTCAGCTGGCTGGCTTGTGTCGGCACCAGGTCGGTGTGCCGGCGGGTCAGATCGGCAAGCCGCGTCGGATCGTTGAGGTAGCTCCATTCCGCATCCAGCACATGCATGGCGGAGCGATTGGCTTCGATCTGCCTGTTGATGCCGCGCAGTTCGGTTTCCTTGCTCTGCACATTGTATTTGACCTGGAACAGGCCAACACCGAGCAGGCCGAGGACGATGATCCAGATGAAGGCGCCGATGCGGATCATGCGGCCTCCCTGGTGTCGAGGCGCTCTGCGACGCGCAGCCGTGCGGAACGGGCGCGCGGATTGCGGTCGGTTTCCGCGTCGCCCGGGGCGATGCCGCCGGGCGAGATCAGGCGGAAATATGCCGGCTGCGGCCGCTGCGTATCGGGGAGGTGGCGCGATCCGCGGGGTGCCGTGGCGCTGCGATCGCGCAGGAAGGTTTTCACCCGGCGATCTTCCAGCGAATGGAAGGAAACGACGGCGAGGCGGCCGCCCGGCGCCAGTACGCGTTCGGCGGCGGCGAGACCGCGGTCGATCTCGCCCATCTCGTCATTGACGGCGATGCGCAGGGCTTGAAAGGTCCGGGTCGCCGGATCGATGCGCAGACCGGGGGTCGGGCCGATGGCACGGCGGACGATATCGGCCAGTTGTTGGGTCTCGGTGATCGGCGCCAAGGTGCGGGCGGCGATGATCGCCTTGGCGATGCGCCGCGCCTTCTTCTCTTCGCCGAAGGTAAAGATGAGATCGGCCAGCGGCTGCTCGGCCATGGTGTTGACAAGATCGGCTGCACTGTCGCCCTGCTGCTCCATACGCATATCGAGCGGACCGGAGAAGCGGAAGGAAAAGCCCCGCGCGGCCTGGTCGAGCTGCATCGACGAGACGCCGAGATCCAGGGTGACACCCTGGACCGCATCGATGCCTTCCCGCGACAACAGCTCGGCCATATCGCCAAACCGGCCCTGCAGAATGTGCAGGCGGCCGGCATAGCGCTCCAGCAACGGCTTTGCACCGGCGACGGCATCGGGATCGCGATCGATCGCAAACACTGTGCAATTGGCGGCATCGAGAATGGCGCGGCTATAGCCCCCGGCACCGAAAGTACCGTCGACATAGATAGCGCCGTCACGCGGCGCCAAAGCGGCGACGACCTCGGCCAACAGAACGGGTTGATGCGGGGCGGCGGCAATCGCGCTGGTTTCGGGCATCACGCACCTCCGCCGGGTCCGCTGGCGGAACTGCCGCCGGCATTGGCTTGGCGCAGGGTACGGCCCTTCTCGAGCGCGCGCTGGCGGGCTTCGGCCTTGTAGGCGTCCAGCTTGGTCGGCTCCCAGATCTCGAAACTGGTGCCGCGGCCGACGAAGGCGGCGGCTTCGCTGATGCCGGCATGCGCGCTCAGGCTTTCCGGCAGCATGATGCGGCCCTCGCCGTCGAAGGCGAGCTGCTTGGCGTCGGCAAAGAGGGTGGCGGTCAGATCGTCATGTTCGTCTGAAAACAGGTCGACCTGGGCCATGCGCTCGGTCAGGCCCTGCATCCAATCCATGCTGGCGGCCTGGATGGCGGGATATTTGAAGGATGGGAAGGCGACGATGCCCTGAAAACTTTGCGCAGCCAGGGCAGCACGAAAGGTCGCGGGGACGGAGATGCGGCCCTTCTTATCAATCTTGTTAATAAAGGTATCGATGAACAAGGCCACCGAGATCCCCTGCCGCCCCGGATGGCTGGAGCCATCCCTGTTGCTGAATAGTCAGCGACGGCCCGCCAATCCCGTCTCCGACTTCTCCGGAAGGTTATGGGATATCATGGGACTATATGGGCGTCAATGGGAACCGCCCGTAAATCTCTGGAATGATTTGGAAATTTGCCGTTTGCCTCAAATTTCCGTGAATGCGAAAGATATATTTATCAATCGGTTAAGTTGTTCTCCTCAAGTAGAATTTCAGTTGTATGGCTGGCCGGGCAAAAAACTGATTTTAAAGTTTCTTTTGATGTACCTGCTTTGTTCTATTCTCAATGTCGCCCCTCCGACCTCGGGGCCTTTCAACCGACCCGGAATGCAAAATCGGCTGTGGTGAAATGCCAGATGGCCTGTAAGCCGGGTTCTGTCCGGAGCCGTGAAGCAAGCGATATGTCTGGACTTGCGCCCGGACATCACTCCCGCTCGCCGCGGCTCGTGGATGGCCATTCATCTGGGACGCCCGTTGCCGGACGCCTCGCGCGACCTACCCGAGGATCGGCGCGGAAAGGCGCCTGAACCGGTTTCCCGGTTCCTGTCCTCCTATCTGGTCTTGCTCCCGGTGGGGTTTACCCTGCCACTGGCGTTACCGTCAGCGCGGTGCGCTCTTACCGCACCTTTTCACCCTTACCGGCCGCACGCCCATTGCTGGTCGCCGCCGGCGGTATGGTCTCTGTGGCACTATCCCTGGGATCGCTCCCGCCGGGCGTTACCCGGCACCGTCCTTCCGTGGAGCCCGGACTTTCCTCCCTCGCAGCCCGAAAGCGGCGAGAGCGGCCATCCGGCCATCTGGCGGATGAGGAGGTAGGCTTTTACCGCCGGCAGGTCAACCACCGAAACGACAACAGCCGGTCGCAATTGGGGCGGCTGCCCCGTCTGATATTCTGCAGGCCATCAGCGAACACTCTGCCAGTTCAGGCTGACCGTGCCACCGGGGCCTTTCACGGTGGTGGATTGCTTGCCCAGAATCCCTTTGAGCGGTCCGATCGCATCCGGTATCGGCGTGCCGGGGATGACATTCACCTGCTCCTGGCCAGCTCCCTTCAGCGAGCTGGAACTGGCGATCGTGACCGGCGGGATCGGCATCATGCGATAGGTCGTCGTACCGGCGACCGCATCGGTCTCAATGGTCATGCCGTGCCAGTCCGGGCTGGTCGCCGCCGAGCCCTGGACTTTCTTGGTTTCCTTGTAGGCGTCCATCCCGCCTTCGCCGCCCGGATCGTCGACGATGAAAGTGTCGTTCGCCGTCACCGTGCCGGTGCATTGCTTCGGCTGCCAGAGCTGAAAGCGCGCGGGGCCCAGATCCGGCGTCAAGCCAGGCATGGCAGCCTTTGCCGCATCCTTGTTCTTGGCCATGGTCTGAATCTCGCTGTTTTGCGAGAGTTTCTGCACGAAGGCCATCATGCAGGCTTCGTCGTCACCGCATTTCTCGGCGGCAGCCGCGATCTGGTTGCTGAGCCCCTCGCTGGGGCCATATTGCTTGACGAAAGCATCGGCATTGGCTTGGCTCTGCGAGACGGCTGCCTGCTGCTCGGCTGAGACGCCGTTCCAGCCGATCTGCGTCGGCGCCTGCGCCTCCATCAGGCATTGCCCTTTCAGCGTGCGATTGATCGTCGTCGTCCTGATATCCGTCTTACTCTGCTCTTTGGTGGTGATCTGTATGGTCACCGTCATGGTCGCGCCGGCTTGGGCGGCGGCGTCTGCCCATGCGTTTGGCAGGAACAAAATCGACAAAGCGGACAAGCCGGCTGTCGTCAGCCAGGCGTTCAGATAACCGCGCATGATATGCTCCCGTTAGTTCACCCTCGCGCCGAAGAGAGTACCCGCAGCAAGAGAAGCGCGCCATCCTCAGGCGCGTGCGGGCGATCACAATCGGATGCAAGGAAAGCTGCGACGGGGGCGGATCAGTCGATTTGTGTGGGATCGATTCCTGCCGCCAGCAAGAGGCCATGGAGCACGGCGGAGAGCGCATCGTCGATTCGTCCATCGAGCCGCGCCGGCGCGAAGTGGCGCTGGAAGGCGAGGACGGCCGCATGATGCATGGTTGCGGGCGCTGTGCCGGCCGGGCCGTCGAGGTCGTAGCCGTAAAGGCCGAGGGCCTGCAGGAATTGCGTCTCGGTCCAGGCGACCGGGTTGGGTGTGGGCCACAGCCCCACGCCTTGCGCAGCGAGGCTCTGCCAGTCGAACAACTCGCCGGGATCCTGCTTGCGCAGCGGCGCTACGTCGGAATGGCCGATGATGCGGCGCGCCGGGATGGCATGTTGCGCGACGATCTGCTGTGAGAGCGCCGTCACCGCCTGCATCTGGGCGACCGGGAAGGGCCGATAGCCCCATTCATGGCCGGGATTGACGATCTCGATGCCGATCGAGCGGGCATTGATCTCGCGCGCCCCGCCCCAGTAACTGACGCCGGCATGCCATGCGCGCTTCTCCTCCCGCACCAGACAGAGGATGGAGCCGTCTTCATCCACCACATAGTGGCTGCTGACCCGTGCCGCCGGGTCGCGCAGGCGGTTGATCGCCTCATCGGCCGTCTGCATGCCGGTATAGTGCAGCAGCAGGATATCGATCGGCCCGCCGGCCGGGCGGTCGTCGAAATTCGGCGAGGGCAGGTTGATGATGTCCATGGCTAGTCCTCTCCGGCAATCATTGCACGCCGATGGCGGTAAGCAACTGGCATCAGGTGCCGGGGCCCACCGGCTGGGCCACCGCCTGCGGCCGGCGCAGCACGATGATGGTGAGGCCCGCCAAGGTGATCACAGTCCCGATGACGAGGCGCGCCGTCAATGGCTCGCCTAAAGTCAGGATCGCCGTGGCGGCGCCAAAGACGGGCTCGGTCAGCGTGAAGGGCATGACCAGCGACATCGGATAGCGCCGCATCATGCCATACCAGATGCCATAGCAGAGGGTCGTCACGATGATGACCTGATAGGCAAAGGCGAGGGCGACATGCAGGTTGATATGCGTGATTGCCTGCCATTGCCCCTGCTCCAGGGCAAGTGATGAGGCGAAGGTCATCGGTGCCGCAATAAGGCCGGTCCAGGCGTTGAGCCGCCAGCCGTCGACCGACGCGCTCAGCTTTTTCACGTCGATATTGGCTGCCGCCCAGGCGCAGGCCGCGACGAAGATCAGCAAAGCGCCCTTCCAGCCGCCGACAAATTGCGGCGTACCGACGATGACGGCGATGCCGATAAAGGCGATGGCGATGCCGCTCCAGCGCCGCCAGCCCAGCTTGTCCTGCTGCAGCCAGGTTGCGAGCAGGGCCGAGATCGGCACCTGGATCTGGATGACGATGCTGGTGGTGGCGGCATCGGTACTCTTGAGGCCGGTGAAGAGCGTGCCCCAATGCACGACACCCAGCACGAAGCACATGCGCAGCAAGGTCGGCAGATGTTCGCGCCGCGGCAACCCGACGATCGGCACCAGCAGCAGGGCGACCAGCGCCATGCGGATCGAGACGAAGAACAAGGGCGGCCAATCGGCCACGCCCAGCTTGATCACGGCAAAGTTCGCGCCCCACAGCGCCTGCGCCATGATCATCAGCAGCAAATCGATCGGGCTCATCCCCGTTATTCCCCCGCAATACCCCTTGGCGCCGGCAGCACCGCTTCAGCCTGCAGCCAGGCTCGCCCGCTTCTCATCCAGTTCCAGCCAGCGCAACTCGGCTTCCGAGAGGGCGGCCCTTTTGGCTTCCAGCAATTCGCTTGCCTTGGTGAATTTCTGCGCATCCTTGGCGTAGAGATCGGGATCGCTCAGCGCCTTCTCGATGACGGCGATCTCTTTTTCCAATGCCGCCATGCGCGCCGGCAAATCGTCCAACTCGCGCTGCTCCTTGGAGCTGAGGCGGGTCGGCGCTTTCACGGCAGCGGGTGCGGCATCCGCTACCGGCTTTTTCGCCGCCTTCTGCTCGGTCTTCTCCCGTGCCGGCCGCTGGATCAGGTAGTCGCTGTAGCCGCCGGGATATTCGGCGACATTTCCCTCTCCCTCGACGGCAATGATGCTGGTGACCAGCCGGTCGAGGAAATCACGGTCATGGCTGACCAGCAACAGGGTGCCGTCATATTCCTCGAGCACTTCCTCGAGGAGATCCAGGGTATCCATATCGAGATCGTTGGTCGGCTCGTCGAGCACGATGAGGTTGCTGGGCTGGGCAAAGAGCCGCGCCAGCATGAGACGCGCCCGTTCGCCGCCCGACAGGGTGCGCACCGTCATGGTCGCCTGCTTGTCGCTGAACAGGAAATCGCGCAGGTAAGCGACGACATGGCGCTGCTGGCCCCGCACCATGATGGAATCACCGCCCCCCGGTGCCAGGGTGTCCCACAGCGTCTTGTCGAGATCAAAGACAGTGCGGCGCTGATCGAGGTAGAGCGGCAGCAGATTGGTGCCGAGCTTGATGGTGCCGCTATCCGGTTCGATCTGGCCGGTCAGCAGCTTCAGGAGCGTACTCTTGCCCGCTCCATTGGGGCCGATGAGGCCGACCCGGTCACCGCGCTGGATGCGGGTGGAGAATTTGTCGACGATGGTGACCTCGCTGCCATCCGGGCGCTGGAAGCGCTTAGTGACATTGCTCGCCTCGCAGACGATCTGGCCGCTGGTTTCGGCGTCGGACAGGGCGAGCTTCGCCGTGCCGCGCGCCTTCAGCGCCTCGGCGCGCTGCTTGCGCAACGCCATGAGGTTGCGCCGCCGGCCTTCATTGCGCGAGCGTCGCGCGGTGACGCCCCGCTGCAGCCAGTACTCCTCCTGCTCGATGCGCTTTTGCAGGCGATAGCTCTCGGCCGCCTCCTGCTCGATGATGCCGTTCGACCATTCTTCGAACTGGGCGAACCCGCCATCCATTTCGAACATGCGGCCGCGGTCGAGCCAGAGCAGTCGCCTGGTGAGCTTGGTCAGAAACGTTCGGTCATGGCTGATCATCAGGATGCCGCCTGGGAATGCCGCCAATTCCTCTTCCAGCCATTCGATGGTGGGAAGATCGAGATGGTTGGTCGGCTCGTCGAGCAGCAGGAGGTCCGGCGCCGAAACCAGCACGCGGGCAAGCGCGGCGCGGCGCCCTTCACCGCCCGACAGCGTACTGATGTCACGCGCGCCGTCGAGGCTGAGATGGTCAAGCACGGCATCGACCTTATAGGCTTCGGCTTCTGCGTCGTGCAGCCCGGCGCCGACATAAGCGGCAACCGTACCGCCCTTCGAGAAATCCGGATTCTGCGGCAGCGAGCCGACGGTGACGCCGGGCTGCACGAAACGCTCCCCGGCATCCAGCTCCACCTCGCCCGCCAGTACCTTGAGGATGGTCGATTTGCCGGAGCCGTTGGCGCCGACCAGACAGACGCGCTCGCCCTTGCCGAGGCTCATGGTGATATCGGCAAAAAGCGGCTTTCCGCCGAAGGTGATGGCGGCGTTGCGCAAGGCGAGCTGAGGTGTTGCGGGAGGCATAAGGGAAGGGTGCTTTCAATAAATCAGGAAATGCCGCGCTCTTTCGCGACCTTGTCGTAGGCGGCATTGATGCGTGCCAGCTTGTCATTGGCAAGCTCGACGAAATCGCTGGGCAGGCCTTGGGCGATCAGCTTGTCGGGATGGTTATCGCGCACCAGCTGGCGCCAGGTCGCCTTGATCGCGTCATTGCTGTCGTCGCGGCTGATCCCGAGAATGGTATAGGGATCCGCCTTGTCGGGGCCGATATTGGCTTCCCGGATACGGGCAAAATCGCCTTCGCTGAAGCCGAAGATCTCAGAGACGCGCCGCAGATAGTTAAGCTCGGTGTCGTGTATCACGCCATCGGCCCGGGCGATGTGAAACAGGCCGTCCAGCATTTCCTCAAGCACCGGATGCTTCGGCGTGAACAGGCCGGCGATCTGCCGCGCATAGGTCTCGAATCCGGCCGAATCGCGCTTCGCCAGATCGAAAATCCGCGCCACGTTCTTCATCTCTCCGGGCGGGACGCGGAAGACCTCCTTGAAGGCATCCACTTCCGACCGGCTGACCACGCCGTCGGCCTTGGCCATTTTGGCGCCGAGCGCGATCGCGGCGATGGTGAAGGCGACGTCGCGGGTCGCCGAACGGTCGGCCGGATCCGCCGGCGTGGCGGCATGATCCTGCTCCACCGTGACATCGACGGCATGGCCCAAAAAGGCGCCGACCAGGGCGCCGATCGGACCGCCGATGGCGAAACCCGCCGCACTGCCGATGATTTTGCCCCAAACGCTCATATTTCGCTGCTCATATCCCGCCGCTCCAGCGCGGCCCTATTATCCGGTGAACATATCGGCTGAAAGCCGGTTTTTCCAGTCGCACCGCGCCACAAAGCGAATTATGGCGACATCGTGGCGCAAGCCGAGCAGTGTCGATTCCCGAACTGCACGGCCATCGGCACGATTTTAAGATAACATCCCGGAAATATGCCGCGCTTCCGCTTTCAATAATGTGATCAGGCGGCTAAGTCTCTTGCCGCTTAAACGTTCCGCGGGCCCGAAAATACTGATCGTGCCGCGAATTTTGCGGTCGCTATCGAGGATAGGCGCGGCGATGGCGGCGTCGCCGCTGCGGAACTCCTCTTCCTCCGTGGCGTAGCCCTGGCGGCGGATTTCCGTCAGGCTCGCTTCGAGCCGCCCCAGGTCGTGAATCGTGCGGTTGGTGAGCTTGGCCAGCGGTGCGGCCTGGAGAAAGGCCTCGCGCACGTCCGCTGCGGCATAGGCCAGGAAGCATTTGCCGGAGGCGGTGCCATGCAACGGCATGGCCTTGCCTTTCAGCACCGTCTCCTTGAGGCGGATATCGCCCTCCAGGCTCTCAGCGATGATCATCGCATTGCCGCCCGGCACCAGCAGATTGACCGCCTCGCCGGAGCGCTGGCAGAGGCGAATGACGGAGGGACGGCCGAGTTCCAGCAGATCGCGCCGGGTGGCTGCCCGGCGGCCAAGCTCCTGGAAACGCGGCCCCAGACGATAAAGACCGCTCTCGGTCTGTTCCGCCAGCGCCAGCCCGACCAGGCTCTGCAGCAACGTGACAGCCGTGCTGGGCGCGAGGCCGGTGGCCGCGGCGATGTCGCGCAACCGGCAGCCGAGCCGCGGCGCTTCCGCCAGCACGGCGAAGATGGCATCGCTCCGCGCCAGGGACTGGATGCGGATCGCCTTATCGGGACGGTGCGGTTTTGTCTTGGTCGGCTCGGCCATGGACCGGAATCTAGGTCATGTCCGGCCGTTCGACAATGTCGAATAAGGGCCGAATTGCTTTTGCCTCCCGCCCGCCCGGGTGCTTGCCTGGGCGGCAATGGATTTCAGGAGGAACCAAACCATGCCCTTGCACTTCACCGCTGATGAATTCGCCGCCCGGCGCAAGGCCCTGCAGCAGCGACTGCAGGCCGAGGAACTGGACGGATTGCTGATCTTCCGCCAGGAGAGCATGTTCTATCTGACCGGCTTCGACACCTTCGGCTATGTCTTCTTCCAGTGCCTCTATTTCGGTGCCGACGGCGATCTCTTCCTGCTGACCCGCCGTCCCGATTTGCTGCAGGCCCAATTGACCTCGGATATCCGGGAGATCCATGTCTGGGTCGACGGCGACGATGCCGATCCGGCGGCCGATCTCAAGAAGCTCCTGACGGCCCGCAAGCTGCAGGGCAAGCGCCTGGGCGTCGAATACGATTCCTACGGCCTCACCGCCAAGAACGGTTTGCGTCTGAAGGCCGTGCTGGATGGCTTCTGTGAACTGCCGGACGCCTCGATGCTGGTTTCACGCCTGCGCCTGATCAAGAGTCCGGCGGAACTCGCCTATGTGCGCCGTGCCGCCGAACTCGCCGATGACGCGCTCGATGAGGCGCATCGCCTGGCCGCACCCGGCGCCGACGAGGGCGAGATCCTGGCCGCCATGCAGGGTGCGGTGTTCCGCGGTGGCGGCGACTATCCCGGCAACGAGTTCATCATCGGCTCCGGCCCGCAGGCCCTGCTGGTGCGCTACGCTTCCGGCCGCCGCAAGCTCGATGCCAAGGACCAACTGACCCTGGAATTCGCCGGCGCCTACCGGCACTACCATGCCTGCCTGATGCGGACCGTGCTGATCGGTGAGGCGCCGCAGCGCCAGATCGACATGCATAAAGCGGCGGTCGGCGCCATGCAGGCCTGTATCCAGGCGATCAAGCCGGGCCGCACTTTCGGTGAGGTCTTTGACGCCCATGCCCAGGCAATGGACGGCGCCGGCTTCCGTGATGCCCGGCTCAATGCCTGCGGCTACAGCCTGGGCACGACTTTCTCGCCGAATTGGATGGATTGGCCGATGCTCTATCGCAATAATCCGGTGGAACTGCGGCCCGGGATCGTGCTCTTCCTGCATATGATCCTGGTCGACGGTGCGACCCGCCTGGCGATGAATCCCGGCCAGACGGTGATCGTTACCGAAACCGGCTGCGAGGTGCTGTCGCGCCACAGCCTGGATCTGGTGGTGAAGTAAACGCGTGGTAATGAGGCAAGTGCGATGAGTGGGCAGTGGCAATTCTGGATCGATCGCGGCGGCACCTTCACCGATGTGGTGGCGAAGCGTCCGGACGGCAGCCTGCTCACGCATAAGCTCCTCTCGGAAAATCCCGAGCGCTATCGCGATGCGGCCATGCAGGGCATCCGCGACCTGCTGGGCATTGGCCCGGATGCGCCGTTGCCCGACGATGTCCAGGCAATCAAGATGGGCACCACCGTCGCCACCAATGCCCTGCTCGAACGCAAGGGCGAGCCGACGCTGCTGGTGGTCACCAAGGGCTTCCAGGATGCGCTGCGCATCGCCTATCAGAACCGGCCGAAGATCTTCGCCCGCCGCATCGTCCTGCCGGAACTCCTCTATGAGAAGGTGATCGAGGTTGATGAGCGGGTGACGGCCACCGGCGAGGTGCTGCGGAAGCTCGACCTCGCCGCCGCCCGGCGCGATCTCAAAGCCGCTTATGATGGCGGCTTGCGTGTCATCGCCATCCTGCTGATGCATGGCTATCGCTTCACCCGGCATGAGAAGCAGCTGGCGGATCTGGCGGCGGAGATCGGCTTCACCCAGATCTCCGTCAGCCACCAGGTTTCGCCCTTGATGAAACTGGTCAGCCGCGGCGACACCACCGTGGTCGATGCCTATCTTTCGCCGATCCTGCGCCGCTATGTCGACCGGGTGGCAAGCGAGATCGGCAATACGACGACACGCCTCATGTTCATGCAGTCGAATGGCGGCCTCACCGATGCGCGCAGCTTCCAGGGCAAGGACAGCATTCTCTCCGGCCCGGCCGGCGGCATCGTCGGCGCGGTGCAGACGGCGGCGATGGCCGGTTTCGACAAGATCATCGGCTTTGACATGGGCGGCACCTCGACCGATGTCTCGCATTACAACGGTGCCTATGAGCGCAGCTTCGATGCCCAGGTGGCAGGGGTGCGTATCCGCGCGCCGATGATGCAGATTCACACCGTTGCCGCCGGCGGCGGCTCGATCCTGTTCTTCGACGGCACGCGCTTTCGCGTCGGCCCGGAATCGGCCGGCGCCAATCCCGGTCCCGCCAGCTATCGCCGCGGCGGGCCGCTGGCCGTCACTGACTGCAATGTCATGCTGGGCCGCCTCAATCCGGACTTCTTTCCGAAAGTCTTCGGCCCCAAGGGCGACCTTCCCCTCGACCGCGACGTCGTGGTCGGGAAGTTCTCGGCATTGGCCGAGGATATCGCTGCCAAGAGCGGGAAGCCCATGTCGCCGCAGGAGGTGGCGGAAGGTTTCCTGAAGATCGCCGTCGCCAATATGGCCAATGCCATCAAGGAGATCTCCATCCAGCGCGGTTATGACGTCAGCCATTACACGCTCGCCTGTTTCGGCGGCGCAGGCGGCCAGCACGCCTGCCAGGTGGCGGACGCGCTCGGCATGACGCGGATCTTCCTGCATCCCTTCGCCGGCGTGCTCTCGGCCTATGGCATGGGACTTGCCGATATCCGGGCGCTGCGTCACCGCACGGTGGAGGCGCCCTTGACCGCCGATCTGCTGCCGCGCCTCGAAGCCGATCTCGATGTCCTGGCGGCGGAAGCGATGGCGGAGGTTGCCGGCCAGGATATCGCCAAGGATCACATGAGGCTCTTGCGCCAGGTGCATGTGAAATATGCCGGCACCGACGCGGCCCTCGTCGCCGCGCATGGCGATCTCGCCACCATTCAGGCGAGTTTCGAGGAACAGCACCGCCAGCGTTACGGCTTCATCGTGCCGGGTAAGGCTCTGATCGTCGATTCCGTCAGCGTCGAGGCAATCGGCGCCACCGAGACGGTGAGTGACCCGGTGCTGATCGATGCGGCCAGAGCCGACGCCGCGCCGAAAGCCGTCGTGCCGTTCTGGGCCGAGGGCAGGGAGTGGTCGGCACCGGTCTTCGACCGCGTCGCCTTGCGCCCCGGCCAGTTGGTCAATGGCCCCGCCATCGTGCTCGATCCCACCAGCACCACGGTGGTCGAGCCCGGTTGGCGCATCCATCTGACGGAACGCGGCCATCTGGTGGTCGAGCGCTATCAGGCCCTGCAGCGACAATCGGCAGTCGGCACCAGTGTCGATCCGGTGATGCTGGAGATTTTCAATAACCTCTTCATGTCGATCGCCGAACAGATGGGCTCGACGCTGGAGAAGACCAGCCATTCGGTGAATATCAAGGAGCGCCTCGATTTCTCCTGCGCGCTCTTCGATCAGCAGGGCCGTCTCATCGCCAATGCGCCGCATATG
>DATLIX010000202.1:0-8871 GCA_035539215.1 Dongiaceae bacterium
GCTCCGGGCGCGGCTGACGAGCAAGAAGTGAAAAGTGACGCATCACGCAGCCTTCCGCACCGCAGCCCGGTATACGCCGTAGCTAACCTTCTCAAGCAGGCCCTCGTCACACATCCGGGTGAGATAGCAGCGCGGAATCCCAATTTCCGTCAGGTCGCGCGTTCGGACGGTTCCGCGTTCGAGAGCGAGTGCAACCGCTCGATCCCTCAGCGAGGGCTTGGGACCTCCGGCCAGGCGTATTGCCTCGGCGCGGTCCCGGTCACGCTTGCGGATTTTAGGGGATTCTGGCGTAGCGTTGGGTCGGGGGATTGAGTATTCGTAGTTCGCATCTTCGCCGACCCCGGCGAGCCAGTTTTGCGAAGGCCTCGGCAAATTTGCCGAGGCCTTTTGCTTTCTGCGGTCTGCACCTCGGGCAAAGACAGTGATTTGTCGACCTGCCTTGGTTCTGCGGCACGACAGTTGCATCATCAGCAATGACATTAAGGAGCTGCCCCATGACCCGGCAAAAAACGCCGATCCTTGGCCCGTTGCTGATTCTTGCCGCTTCCCTCGGTCTTTGCGCCTGCATGCCTGCGTCGCGGGTGGCGGAGCCGGCTTTAACCATGAAGGTGGGAAGCGCCGTTGAACCTGCGGCCCAATGCATTTCGACCGGGCTTGCCACCGAATTGCGCGATCCGCATCCGCGGGTCGACTATTATCGCAATCAGGCTGAGATCACGATCAATGCCCCGCGCGGCGGGGTCCTCGCCTTCCTGACCGTGGAACCCGATGTCTATAAGGGCTCGGTGGTGAAATTCTATAATGGCGAGCTTTACTGGCCAAATCACGAGGTCAGCGGCATGTATCCCGATACCATGCGCGATAACTGGCACCGCATCGAACGCGCGGTGCAGAGTTGCGATAAGACGGCATAACGAGCTTCAGGGTTTGCCGATATTGACGGGCAAAGGTGCCAGCCGACGCAGACGCAGCGACACGCCGGTTAGTATCAGCATGACCACGGCAAGCAGGCCCACCACGCCGTTCCAGCCGTCGAAACCCCACATCAGGCCGGAGGTCGAGCCAAGGCCGCTGGAACCGAGATAGTAGCAGCAAAGATAGATCGCCGAGGCCAGCGCGCGGGCGCGCAGGGCGCGGCGGCCGATCCAACTGCTCGCGACTGAATGCCCGCCGAAAAAGCCGAAGGTCAGGCAGGCGACGCCCAGCACGATGACGATGAGCGACGGTGCAAGCGTCAGCAGCAGGCCCACGGCCATGACCGCAACCATCATCCACAGCACGTTTCGACGACCGATCCGATCCGCCAGTTTGCCACCCCAGGCCGAACCCACCATGCCGACAAGATATAAGGTGAAGACTAGGCCGATCTGGCTGGGGCTGAGGTCGAAGGGTGATTCGGCAAGCCGGTAGCCGAGATAGTTATAAACGCTGACGAAACAGCCCATCAGCAGGAAGCCGGTCAGAAACAGCCAGGGTAGACCGGCATCGCTGAAATGGGCTTTTGCGTCGGCCCAGAGTTCTCGCAGGCTGAGCTCGATCGGCCGGAAATGCCGCGATGGCGGCAGGCTGCGGCTGAATTCGACCGCGGCGATCAGGCCGAGCACGCCGAGGGTGGTGACCGCCACGCGCCAAGAGGTCCATTCAGTTAGCACCGCCAGCAGCAGCCGCCCGCTCAGGCCGCCCAGGCCGTTGCCGGCAATATAGAGGCCCATCGACCGGCCGAGCGATTGCGGATCGATCTCCTCGCTGAGATAGGCCATGGCGACGGCTGGCAGGCCGGCCAGTGCGAAACCCATCAATCCGCGTAGGATCACCAATTGCTGGAAGCTGCCGGCAATCGCTGCCGCCAGCGTCAGCAAGGCGGCCAGCGCAAGGGCAGTATTCATGACGACCTTGCGGCCGAAGCGATCAGCCAGCAGGCTGGCGGGAATAAGGCCGACTGCCATGGCGCCTGTGGCCGCCGAAACCACGCCGCTGGCGGCGGCCGGCACCAGTTTGAACTCGACCGAAAACATCGGCATCAGCGGTTGCATGCCGTAGAGCAGCGCAAAGGTGGCAAAGCCGCCCACAAACATGGCGCGGGCCGTCCGCCGAAAGGCCGGCGTTCCCGCCTGCAACCGGGTCTCCGGCTCATCGGTCTGAGTGCTGTAGCCCGCCGCGGTTGCCGGGGTGACGGAGGTATCAAAGGCCATAACGGTATCGCTTCAGGGGTGGGGCAGTAAGGGATGCAATTCTATGTCCTTAACCAATGTGGTTGTCACTTCTTAGGTCGTCCAATATATTATTTAAAGGTCTGTAATAGTTTTTAAATATATATAATGGAACTGCGCCATCTCCGCTATTTCGTTGCCGTCGCCGAGGAGCTGCACTTTACCCGTGCCGCCCGGCGCCTGCATATGGAACAGCCGCCCCTCTCGCAGCAGATCCGGGCGCTGGAAGAGGAACTCGGCGTTGCCCTCCTGCTGCGCAGCAAGCGACATGTCGCTTTGACCGGGGCCGGCCAGCGTTTCCTGACGGACGCCAGGCGCATCCTGCGCGAGGCGCAGCAGGCAGCCGAGGACGCCAGACGCGCGGCGCGCGGCGAACTGGGCGAATTGCGCATCGGTTTTTCCTCTTCCCTGCCCTTTACCAGCCTGTTGCCGGAGGTGCTCCGCCGATACCGTCACGCTCATCCAGATGTCACGCTGACCCTGCGCGAAATGTTCACCATCGATCAGCTGGAGGCGTTGCAACGCGACCAGATCGATATCGGGCTGGTGCGTTTCCGCGGCTCCGAGCCGTCTTCCGATCTGGACCTGCGGCAGATCACGCGGGATCCGCTGCGGCTGGTCGTCAATGCCGGCGACCCGCTGGCGAAACGCGCGAGCGTGGCCCTCGCGGAGCTGAAGGATTACGGTTTCATCGTCTATCCGCCGGGAACGGGTACGAGCTTGACGATGCTGGTGCGACAACTCTGTCTTGCTGCGGGCTTCGAACCGGTTGTCGCCCAGGAGGCGCGGGAGCCGATGGCGCAGATCGGCTTCGTCGCGGCGGGACTGGGCATTGCAATCCTGCCGGCACCGTTCGAATGCGTGCACCTGGACGACGTGCGCTATGTTGCGCTCAGCGACGACGGGGCGCATCTCTCGCTCGGTGTCGCCGTGCGCCGCGCCCATCAATCGCCCCTGATCGATGGTTTCCTCGATCAGCTCAAAGCGGAGTAGCCGCTTTTGCCCGATGGGAAGCGCGGCCGGCGCCTCCATCCCTGGTCTTCACTGCGACAGATGCTTTGGCGCCAAGCCGCAGATATGTCACACTGCAGGCGAAGCGGAGGATCTTTTCGGGAAGCGGTAGATGACGCAGATGCCCCCCAAGATCGGCGAGCTCTACGCCTATTGGCTCGGCTTGGCGCAGGCCGGTATCCCCGACCGCGCCGCTTTCGATCCTGGCGCCGTCAGTGATCTGCTGCCCAATATGATGATCGTCGAACTCGAGGACGAGCCGTTTCGCATTCGATTTCGCTTGTCCGGCAGCAAGGTCGACGAGGTGACGGGCTTCAGCATTACCGGGCGCTATCTCGACGAGCTCGCCGTCGATCAGGGAGCGGCGCAGTTCGAACAGCTGCACGCGCTCTATGCGGCCTGCCAGCGCCAGGGACGTCATTATATCGGCGCGTTGGATTGGCCGAACCGACAGGGCGAGACGACGCGCGTCAGTCTCGGCATCTTTCCGCTGAAAGTCGATGGCGTTATTCGCCAGTTGGTCGTGATCGAGGATTACGACGACATCACCCGGGATAATGCGCCGCTGCAATGGTATGCGGCGGATATCGTCTGACTGAGGTAGCCCGAGGACAGAAACCGGCCGCAGCGCCAGCCGCCTGCGGAAGACCTGGGCTATCGGTTTGATTTCATTGGTGAGCCGGGCGGGGTTCGAACCCGCGACCTACTGATTAAAAGTCAGTTGCTCTACCACTGAGCTACCGGCCCCACGCGACGGATGGATTGCCTACACCTGCCACAGAATCCCGTCGGCGCATTTCCGGCGGGCGCCTTGACTTCCCAAAATTGACGGCAAAAAGCAAGCCTAAACTGTCCCTTCCATGCCCCGGGCTTCGACGGGGAGTGTCCGGCCGCTTTACACTTCGCAGTGCCCTGCCCCTTCGCCAGTAGCATCGGCCAATCGACGCTTTTTGCCTTCCTTCACGCAAGCGTGACGCGCGCTCCGGCGGATTAGCGCTACTTCTGGACGCGCTAGGCGTTCATGGTAAGGCCCGCCGCAGCCCACTTTGGAACCGCATTTGGGGATGATCGTTTCACATGTCGATGACACAGCACAGCATATGCCGCGAGAATTCTTCGCCGCTTCCAAGCAAATCCGTCCAAGGCGAATCGATGCCGAGCAAATCGATGCCGGGCAAATCGAGACAAGTCACGGATAAAAGCTTAATTTTGCGCATAGCCTTGCCCATCGCGCTGCTGCAAATCGCCGCCATGGCGATATGGCAGCCGGCGGCGCGGGCCGAAAACGGTCGCTTCAGCATTCTGGAGGAAAACGATTCAATCTTCTTCGACAGCGATCGCTATTACACTCAGGGCCTGCAACTGGGCTATCTCGGCCCCAGCGTCGCTTCGACCAGTCCCTGGGCCACGCCTTTTGATTTTCTCTCGAGCGATCTCGGCTTCTGGCCGGATGGGTCCTCGGTCGACCGGCGATACGAAATCTCGATCGGCCAGCAGATATTCACGCCCTCGGAAATCCATCGCTCGCATCCCGACCCGTCCGACCGCCCCTATGCCGGTTGGCTCTATGGCGGTATCGGCCTGTTGCAGGATACCGATCATCGCCAGCTCGATCATCTGGAGCTGCAGATGGGCATTGTCGGCCCCTCATCGTATGCGCGACAGGCCCAGAATGACTGGCACCAATTCATCGGCGTGCAAAAGGCCGCCGGCTGGGACTCGCAGATTCATGACGAGCCGGGCATCATGCTCTCCTACGAACGCAGATGGCGCTTCCTGCAGAATCTCGGCGGCGGCCTGGCGGTAGATGCCATTCCGGAACTTGGCGCGACGGCTGGCAATGTGATGACCTATGCCGAAGCCGGAACGCTTTTGCGTTTCGGACGCAATCTGACGGCGGATTACGGTCCGCAGCACATGCGCCCCTCGCCCTCCGGCACGAGCTATTTCAATGAAAAAGCCCTGGATGGCCCATTCGGATTCTATTTCTATATCGGCGCACAAGGGCGGGCTGTCGCACGCAATATCTTCCTCGATGGCAATACCTTCGAAGACAGCAGCAACGTCGATAAAAAGATCTTCGTGGGCGATCTGGTCGGCGGCCTGTCATTGTTCTGGAGTGACAATGTCAAGCTCGACACCAGCGTCATCTACCGGACGAAGGAATATGACCACGAGGGCCGGGACGAAAAATATGCCGGGATAAATTTGTCATTCGGCCTGTAGATGACCGAATGATGGGGGGGCGTAGATGGCCCGCTAAACGACGGTTTGCCAACTATAGCCTGTCCGTGGCTTCAACAGTATCATGACGCGGATGAGATATGGGTTCGCGTATGAAGTAAGGGGGGAATGATGAAGGGCTTGATGATTCTTGGTATCGTTTTGATCTTGGGCGGTGTGGCGGGCCTCGTGCTTGGCCATATCTCTTATACGACAGAAGAGAAAGTCGTCGATCTGGGACCGATCACGGCGACGGCGGATCGCGAACACACGATCAAGATCCCTGATATAGCGGCCGTCGCGGCCCTCGTGGCGGGCGCATTCCTGGTCTTTGTGGGGCGACGGCGTTGAGATGACTTCCGACCCGACATGGCGCGAATGCGGATCTACGGACCGTCGTTGCCGATCGGGTCGGACTCTCTATGTCCTCTTGCGCCTCGGCCTTGCCGTGTCGCTCTTATGGTGCGCGGGCTGCGTCGCGGAGGCGCCGATACCACCGGCCCGGCGTGATTCAATCGAGATCGATCAGTTCTATCTGCGAACAGTCCAGCTGCTGAAGCAGCCGAATGGCTTGGATGAGGATGAAGTTCGGCGGCTGACCAGACAAGTCGACGCATTGCCGTCAACCAGGGAAACGCGCGACCCCTGTCTGGCTCAGAAGCGCCGGCAGTTGCTGCCGATCCTCATTTCTTTGGCGGTCATCGACGGGATTTCCGATGCCGACGAGCAACAGGCGCTGCGCGCCGAAGCCTTGCATCGTTTGGTCAATCTTGCTTCGCCGCAAGAACCTGTGATGGATGGCGATCTTTGTTTCGGGCGGGGATTCCCGCCAGTCATGTTGGGCCAGCCCTGAAGACTTACCCCGCAGACCTTAGCCTGAAGGCTCAACCGATTGCCTCCGGCCCCAATTATCTCACGCCTGCATTATCTCAGGCCCGAACGTCCACCCGCTTGGCATCCTGTTCGTCCGCAGCCTTGGTGGCGGCTTTGCGGTCATCGGCGATCTGGTTGCTGCGTTCCTGGACAACCTTCTTGTCGTCCTGCTTCACAGTCTGCTGCTGATCGGCGGTATCTTTGACCTTTTGTTCTTGAACGCGCTTCGCTGCTTCGGTCCGCTGATGGATGGCGGCAGTCGGCGGCGTGCTCGGGATGGTATCGACAGCCATGTCAGTCTCCGTAGATGCAAAATGGCTCCAGGTGAGCCCCCGCTACCTGATATGGGAGTCTACAATACCATTTCCAGGCAGCGATATTGTCGCACCGCTCAATTAACACGGTATTACGACAATGCGATCCTCGCCGGCACTGCACCGGCGAGGATCGCATCAAAACAGCATCAAATACGAATTATTAACCATAGCTCCGAAGCCATCGGGCTAGATTATGAGCCCCTGGCCGGAAAGCGTGCTTTCGGTTTTGCGGTGCCCGCTTATGCCTGAATGTTGAGGCGGCTGCTGCTGGCCTGGCTAACCGAAGCGCCGGCCACTTCGGCCGCCTCACCGCCGCTTTGTTTTTCCTGGCGCTCAGTCGCTGCCGATTCAGCCTGCTCTTCGGCGCTCTTCGATGCTGCGCTGAGCTGCGTGGCCGCTTTGTTGATGAAACTGGTGGGTGAAATGGAACTGGTCGACACTGCGGCTCTCCTCAAAATGTGGGAGTACAGAATGAACCTTCGTGCTGACTGGAGCCTGTCGCTGAGATCACTGCCCCCTGCAGTCATCCATGCCGAACGACAGCCCGTGCGGCATGGATTCCTTCAACAGCCGCTAAGCATCGTCGGCAAAGCGCACTTTTAGCCGGGTGGCGATGCGCGGTGAGACGAACTGGTCGATCGCACCGCCCAGCTTGCCGATCTCCTTGACGAAACGCGAAGAAATGAACTGGCTGCCTTCTGCCGCCATCAGGAAGACGGTTTCGATCCGCGGATTGAGCCTGGCGTTCATCCCCGCCATCTGGAATTCATATTCGAAATCAGAAACCGCGCGCAGCCCGCGCACGATGATGCGGGCACCCTGCTGCTCGGCGAAATGCATCAGCAGATTGTCGAAACTGACGGCTTTCACGCGGTCCGCCGGCAA
This sequence comes from Dongiaceae bacterium, assembly GCA_035539215.1. Lineage (GTDB taxonomy): Bacteria > Pseudomonadota > Alphaproteobacteria > Dongiales > Dongiaceae > Dongia_B. The sequence continues at coordinate 7,520 of DATLIX010000202.1, forward strand.
CCCGTTGCGCCGATCGGCGATCTCCTCACGCACCATCTCGAGCCGTTCGTCGACGTTGAACAGCGGCCCTTTGCCGGCACTTACCGAGACGGCGATGACCAGCTGGTCGACCAGTGTCACGGCGCGACGGATAATATCCATATGGCCATTGGTGATCGGATCGAAAGTACCGGGGTAAACGCCGATCCGCGGCCCCTTATCAGCCATTGTCTTCCCCATTATTTGCGTTATCGGTGGTTCCGGCCTCGGCTTCGCCGCTCTCCGACGGCACCGCCGCGACGGCGGCTTCCGCCTCGCTATCGGCTTGCTCGGCGGCGTCAGCCTGGTCTTCCGTTTCGTCTTCACCCAGATCGCTGAGATGCGCGACGGCGACCACATGCTCATCTTCGGCGACGCGGAAGATCATGACACCCTGGGTCTGGCGCCGGGCAATGCGGATGTCATGGACCGGGCAGCGGATCAGCTGGCCGCCATCGGTGACCAGCATGATCTGGTCGGCATCCGCCACCGGGAAAGAGGCCGCGACCTTGCCGTTGCGGGCCGAGACATCGATATTGGCGACGCCCTGCCCGCCGCGTCCGGTGACGCGATACTCATAGGCGGAAGTCCGTTTGCCGTAGCCGTTGCGGGTGACGGTGAGGATGAACTCTTCCGCCGATTCGAGCGCGACGAGGCGCTCCGGCGACAGGGCGATTTCGGTACCTGCCCCCTCGCCCGCCGCTTCATCGAGAACGCCCTCTTCTTCCTCGACGCTGCCCTCGTCGGCGGCGCTGCGGCGCTTGGCGACGGCATAGCGCAGATAGGCGTCACGCTCCTCGATCTCGACATCGATATGATGCAGGACCGACATGGAGACGAGCGTATCGCCATCTTCCAGGCGGATGCCGCGCACACCCATGGAATCGCGGCCGGCGAAGACGCGGACATCGGTCACCGGGAAACGGATCGCCTTGCCGCTTTCCGCCGCCAGCAGGATGTCATTGGCCTCGGTGCAGACGGCGACGCCGATCAGGCGGTCGCCGGCTTCCAGCTTCATGGCGATCTTGCCGTTGGCCTTTACATCGGTGAAATCGCTGAGCTCGTTGCGGCGGACATAGCCGCTCAAAGTCGCGAACATCACGTGGCTCTGCGACCAGCTTGCCTCGTCTTCCGGCAAGGGCATGACGGTCGAGATCTGTTCGCCCTCTTCCAGCGGCAGCAGGTTGATCAGCGCCTTGCCGCGCGCCTGGGGATTGCCGAGCGGCAGGCGATAGACCTTCATCTTGTAGACCATGCCGCGGGTCGAGAAGAACAGCATCGGCGTATGGGTGTCGGCGACGAAGACCTGGCCGACGAAATCCTCGTCCTTGGTC
>DATLIX010000203.1:0-2702 GCA_035539215.1 Dongiaceae bacterium
ATCGTGGTGATCTCCGGCCCGGCCGCCGTATAGCGCGGACCCGGCACGCGGCCGGCATTGATGGCGTCGCGGATCACGACATCGAGGCGCGGCTTGGCGGCGGCGGCGCCGCGACCGGCAGTGAAGCCGGCATCGAGCACCAGTTTCGCCATCTCCACGGTCCAGAGCATATGCTCCTCGACCGGCATCTTCTGAATGGGATCGACCCCCGGCGCGTTGTTCCAGGAGAGATGCAGATGCGCATCGACCATGCCCGGCATCAAGGTAGCGCCCATGCCGTCAATGGTGGTGGTGCCGCCGCTGCCCGAACTGAAACGCGAGCCGCCCTTGGTGATCTGCCGGATGCGATTGCCCTGCACCAGCACTTCCCCGGTGTAGGGATAGTCGCCGCTGCCATCGAGGATCCGCACATTGGTGAAGAGAACGGAATCCGCGTCCCGTCCGTTCGAGCCGACGCTCGTCGAGCCCCAACGGGACCCGTAGCTGCCATTGTCCGCCATCATAACCTCCCGCACATTTCTCTCGCCGGGCGGTCTTGCGCGTGTCGCGTGCCGCCCTGGATCTTTTTGGGATCGCGTTTTGCGACCCGATCGTTCCCGCTGCGCTCTTGCCCCTGCAACAGCGCATCAGTCAGCGTTTGCCGTTACTGAACCCGCTGCAGAAAGCTGAGCATGCGCTCGTTGCATTCCGCCGGTTTCTCGATCGTGCTCCAATGGCCGCAACGGTCGAGAATGGAGACGCTAGCCTTGCTGATCCGATCGCCCAGAGTGTGCGCCATACTGGGCGGCGCGACAACATCCGCGTCACCGGTCAGCAGCAGGGTGGGGGCCGCGATCAGCCGGTGATCGGCCGCCGTCGCCTTGGCCAGGGCCTCGCAATGCTTGGCATAACCTTCCGGCGGCTGGCGCATCAGCGATTCGCGCACGAAGGCCGTGGCAGCGGGCCGGCTCGCTTTGGTTTCGGCCGACAAGGTGGCGGCGATGATCTGTTCGGCGATCGGCTCCATGCCGTCGCTGCGCGCCGTCTTGGCGCGTCCGGCGAGTCCGGTGCGCGCCGCTTCCGGCGGCTCGACGAGGCCGCCGAACAAAGTCAACGAAGCGACGAGGTCGGGATAGGCGGCCGCCAGCTTCTGCACCACCAGCGTGCCCATCGAATGGCCGGCGAAATGACCGCGGGCAACGCCCAGGGCCTTGGCAGCACCGGCAACCGCCGCGACGAATTTCTCGATCGTCAAGTCGTCATGCGGCACCGGCGAACGTCCCGCCCCCGGCAGATCGAGGCGGATGACACGATAGTGCGACAAGGCCGGGATCTGCGGCTGGAAGGTATTGGAGGTGCCGCCGAGGCCATGCACCATGACGACGGGGAAGCCGTCGCCCGACACCTCGGCAACCATGTTTCCGAGATTGACCGTGGTCATGCGGCGACTTCCTCGAAGCGGTTTTCCAGGGCGCCGATGCCGTCTATCTCCACCCGCACGGTATCGCCCCCCTTCAGGTAGCGCGGCGGGTCGAAGCCGATGCCGACACCGGCCGGCGTGCCGGTCGCGATGATGTCGCCCGGCTGCAGCGTGAGGCCGGCGGAGATCGTGGCGATCAAGGTCGGAATGTCGAAGATCAGCAGGCCGGTATTGGAATTCTGCCGCAGCTCGCCATTGACGTAGCAACGAATGGCGGTATTGCGGACATCGATCTCATCGGCCGTCACCGCCCAGGGGCCCATCGGGCAGAACGTGTCCTGCGACTTGCCGACCAGCCACTGGCTGTAGCGCCCCTGCAGGTCGCGCGCCGTCACGTCATTGACGATGGTATAGCCCCAGACATGCTCCATCGCCTTGTCCGCTGAGATGCCGCGCCCGCCCTGGCCGATGATGACAGCCAGTTCGGCTTCATAGTCGATGGCGGTCGAGGCGTTCTTGTTGATCAAGACCTTGGCGTGATTGGGAACAACGGTTTCCGGCACCTTGGAAAAGATGATCGGATGCTTCGGCACGGCGCCGGCCGCGGCGCTGGAATCGAAGCCGCTCTTCGAGAACTCATGGGCGTGCTCGTGATAATTCTTGCCGACGCAGAAAATATTGCGGCCGGGGCGCGGGATCGGCGCCTCGACCTGAACCCGGCCGAGAGCCAGGGGCGACAAGGTCTGCGGCAGGGTGGACCGGCCGATCAGCGCCGCGACACCACGCTGCGCTTCTTCGAGCGGCAGATCGAAAGCCGTGAAAGTCTGCTTGTCCAAATCGACGAGACCGACTCGCCGTTCACCACCGATGGAAACTGTGGCCAGACGCATTCTCTTCCCCGCATTTGAGCCATTTTGGCATTATTGGTTCACTGATAATGGGATATTGGTTCATAGGCAATGGCTTTTTTGATGCTGCGCCGCAAAATCACGTGATTTTTCTCGACCGAGACGATGGGGCGTGCTAATTGGCTCACTATTGGATCAAACCTTGACGCAGACCCTTCAGAGCGGAAATGCCTCGTCCCATCGCAGCCGATATTGCACGTTCCCTGAAGCAACGGATCGATTCCGGTGAATGGTCGGATGGCCGCCAGGTGCCGCCCGAGCGCGATCTCGCCGCCGATTTCGGCGTTGCCCGCAACACCATCCGCAAGGCGATGCACTTGCTGGAGGAAGGCGGCACCATTTCCCGCCATGTCGGGCGCGGCACCTACGTCAATCCCCTGGCCGGTCCCTCGCTG
>DATLIX010000204.1:0-7005 GCA_035539215.1 Dongiaceae bacterium
GAAGGCCGCCAATGACGAGGCCGTGACGCCCTCCAAGACAGCGATGGCGGAAAGCGCCAAGACCGGTCCGGAAATGACCTTCCAGGATCCGCACCGCTCGGGCGAGCGCGAGGGTGGCCTGGAAAAGTCGATCGGCCGCGAAGTGCGGGATTTTCGCCGCCAGTTGAACATGACGGTGGCGGAACTGGCGGCGGCAGCCAATTTGTCGGCCGGCATGCTGTCAAAGATCGAGAACGGTCAGACGTCGCCTTCCTTGGCAACCCTGCAGGAATTGTCGCGGGCGCTGCATGTGCCGGTGACCGCCTTGTTCCGCAAGTTCGAGGAGGAGCGCAATGCGACCTTCGTGCAGGCCGGGCAGGGGCTGACCATCGAGCGCCGCGGCACCCGGGCCGGTCATCAGTATCAGCTCCTTGGCCATTCCTTGAGCCGCAGCCTGGCGGTGGAACCCTATCTCATCACGCTCACCCAGGATTCCGACGTTTTCCCGGTTTTCCAGCATGACGGCATCGAGTTCATCTACATGCTGGAGGGCGAGGTGGGCTATCGCCATGGCGATAAGACCTATCTGCTGCGGCCGGGCGACAGCCTCTTTTTCGATGCCGACGCCCCGCACGGACCCGAGGAACTCCGCAAATTGCCCGCCAAATATATCTCCGTGATCACCTATCTCCGTAGCCAGAGCGACGGCGACTAAGGGCGAAATCGGGTCGGTGGGGAAAATCGACTTTCCTCACAGGAAAAATTATTTACTGCACTTGAATCCCTCCTGGGACTCGATTAGGCTTCAATCAGGCCGTTTCGGTTGGCTGAAGCAACCCACGTCGAGGAATCCATCATGTGCGGGATCGTCGGATTATTCCTGAAGAACCCCAGCCTGCGCAGCAAGCTGGGCGCCCATCTAGAAACCATGCTGATCGGCATGACGGAGCGCGGGCCGGACAGCGCCGGCATCGCCGTCTATCATCGGCCCGTCGCGAAGGGCCGCTCCAAGCTGACGCTGTTCAATGCCGACACCGCCTATCCGTGGCGCGAACTGTCGGGCGACCTCGGCGTCGCGCTGAATGTCGAGACCGACATCACCCAGAAAGGCAACCACGCCTTGCTGGTGGCCCAGACCGATGAAGAAAAGGTGCTGCACTGGTTGAAGGCGGAGCATCCCGATGTCCGCATCATGGGTTATGGCCAGTTGATGGAAGTCTACAAGGATATCGGGCTGCCGGCGGAAGTAGCGGCGCGTTACGACCTACGGCATATGGAAGGCAGCCACGCCATCGGCCATACCCGCATGGCGACGGAGAGCGCCGTCACCACCGAAGGTTCGCATCCCTTCACGCCGGCTGCCGATATGTGCCTGGTTCACAACGGCTCGCTCAGCAACCACAATGATCTGCGGCGCTGGCTGCGCAAGCACGGCCAGGAATTCGACACGGACAATGACTCCGAAGTAGCCGCGCGCTATTTCGCCTATCGCCTGTCGGAAGGCGCCTCGCTCAAGGAAGCGATGGAAGCCGGCCTCAAGGATCTCGACGGCTTCTTCACCTTCACCATGGGCACCAAGGACGGCTTTGCCGTGGTGCGCGACGGCATCGCCTGCAAGCCGGCGGTGATGGCGGAGAACGACGATTGGGTGGCGATGGCCTCTGAATTCCGCAGCCTCGCTTATCTTCCCAATGTCGAGAAGGCGAAGATCTGGGAACCCGCACCCTCCACCGTCTACACCTGGAGCCTGCAGTAATCACCATGAACGAAATCGATTTGACCAAGACACCGCTGCGCGAAGTCAATCAGCGGCTGCAATCGCTTCCTCCCGATACCAACGAGCGGGTCTGGAAGCTGACCCACCTGCATGGCGAGCATGCCTGCGCCGTCGGCCTGACGCAGCCGATCGAAGTCCATATCGACGGTCATATCGGCTATTACTGCGCCGGCATGAACCAGGAAGCCACCGTGATCATCCATGGCCAATGCGGCATCGGCGTGGGCGAAAACATGATGTCGGGCGAAGTGCGGGTGAAGGGCAATGCCAGTTCGGCCGCGGGTGCTACGGCGCAAGGCGGCCTGCTGGTGATCGAGGGCGATGCCGGCACGCGCTGCGGCATCTCCATGAAGGGCGTCGATATCGTCGTCAAGGGCTCGGTCGGGGCGATGAGCGCTTTCATGGCGCAGAGCGGCAATCTCGTCGTCTGTGGCGATGCCGGGGCGAGCCTCGGGGACTCGATCTATGAAGCGCGGCTCTATGTCCAGGGCAAGGTCGAAAGTCTCGGCTCCGACTGCGTCGAGAAGAAAATGACACCGCATCATCTCGCCAAGCTTGAGCGCCTGCTCAAGAGCGCCGGTATCGAGGCCGATCCGCTTAGTTTCAAGCGCTATGGCTCGGCCCGCCGTCTCTATAATTTCCATGTCGACAATGTCGACGCTTACTGACGAGAGATCTCCGATATGAGCGCTTCGAACACGCCTTTTTACACGCCGCCGCGCTTTTCGGCGACCTTCGACCAGCATGCCATCGCCGAGATTCATCGCGCCGCAGCGACCGGCATCTACGACATCCGCGGCGGCGGCACCAAGCGGCGGGTGCCGCATTTTGACGACCTGCTGTTCCTCGGGGCCTCGATCTCGCGCTATCCGCTGGAAGGGTATCGCGAAAAATGCGGCACTAACGTGGTTCTCGGCACGCGCTTCGCCAAGAAGCCGATCGAGTTGAAGATCCCCATCACCATCGCCGGCATGAGCTTCGGCGCCTTGTCCGGTCCGGCCAAGGAAGCCCTGGGCCGGGGTGCCAGCAAGATGGGCACCAGTACGACCACGGGCGATGGCGGCATGACGCCGGAAGAGCGCGGCCAGTCGAGCATCCTGGTCTATCAGTATCTGCCGTCGCGCTATGGCATGAATCCCAATGACCTGCGCAAGGCCGATGCCATCGAGGTGGTGGTCGGTCAGGGCGCCAAGCCGGGCGGCGGCGGCATGCTGCTCGGTCAGAAGATTTCCGATCGCGTCGCCAAGATGCGAAACCTGCCGAAGGGCATCGATCAGCGCAGTGCCTGTCGTCATCCCGACTGGACCGGCCCCGACGATCTTACCATCAAGATCCAGGAGCTGCGTGAGATCACCAATTGGGAAAAGCCGATCTATGTGAAGGTCGGCGCCACGCGCCCCTATTTCGATACAGCGCTGGCGGTGAAGGCCGGTGCCGATGTCGTGGTGCTGGACGGCATGCAGGGCGGCACGGCGGCAACGCAGGAAGTCTTCATCGAGCATGTCGGCTTGCCCATCCTGTCTGCGATCCGGCCGGCGGTGAAGGCGCTGCAGGATCTCGACATGCATCGCAAGGTGCAGCTGATCGTCTCCGGCGGTATTCGCAATGGCGCCGATGTGGCCAAGGCCCTGGCGCTGGGTGCCGATGCCACGGCGATCGGTACGGCAGCCCTGATTGCCCTCGGCGACAACGATCCGAAGTGGGAAGAGGAATATAGGAAGCTCGGAACCACTGCCGGCGCCTATGACGACTGGCATGAAGGCCGCGACCCGGCCGGCATCACCACGCAGGACCCGGAACTGGCGGCTCGGCTCGATCCGGTGAAGGCCGGCCGTCGGCTTGCCAACTATCTTGCGGTGATGACGATGGAAACGCAGATCATCGCCCGTGCCTGCGGCAAGAGCCATGTGCACAATCTTGAGCCCGAAGATCTGGTGGCCTTGACCGTGGAATCGGCCGCGATGGCCGGGGTTCCGCTGGCCGGCACCAATTGGATTCCCGGGCAGGGGGGCTACTGATCAGTCACTAAGGGAGGTTCACCGGCGGCGATCTTCGCCGCCGGTTTTTCAGTCATCAAAAATGGCCGAAGCGCCAAGGTTAGGGGAATTTTCATGAGCATCGATCTCAGCAAGGTCGCCAAAGAACGCAAGATCAAATACTTCCTCATCAGCTATGTCGATCTGTTCGGCCACCTGCGGGCAAAGCTGGTGCCGGCACAGGCGATCGGCGGCATGCAGCGTGAGGGTGCCGGCTTCGCCGGTTTTGCCACCTGGCTGGATATGACGCCGGCCCATCCCGATCTGTTTTCGAAACCGGATCCCGAAAGCCTCATTCAATTGCCGTGGAAGCCGGAAGTGGGCTGGCTCGCCGGCGATCTCTGGATGGATGGCAAGCCGGTTGATGACGCCCCGCGCAATCTGCTGAAACGCAAGGTCGCCGACGCCGCCAAGCTCGGCTATCGCATGAAAAGCGGCGTCGAATGCGAGTATTTCCTGATCACCCCGGACGGCAAGGCGGTCGCCGACGAGGCCGATACGGCAGAGAAGCCTTGCTATGACCAGCAGGCGCTGATGCGGCGCTATGATGTCATCACGGAAATCTGCGACAGTATGCTGGCGCTGGGCTGGAAGCCCTATCAGAACGACCATGAAGACGCCAATGGCCAGTTCGAAATGAACTGGGAGTATGACGATTGCCTGGTGACGGCGGACCGGCACGTCTTCTTCAAATACATGGTGAAGTCGATCGCCGAGAAGCATGGCATGCGCGCGACCTTCATGCCGAAGCCGTTCAGCAATCTGACCGGCAATGGCTGCCATGCCCATGTCTCCTTCTGGGACAAGGCCGGCAACAAGAACATGTTCAGCGATCCGAAGGGCGAGCTGGGCCTCTCGAAGCTTGGCTATGCGGTGCTCGGCGGCATCATGCACAGCGCCGATGAACTCTGTGCGATCCTCAATCCCTCGGTCAATTCCTATAAGCGCATCAATGCGCCGCGCACCACCTCGGGTGCCACCTGGGCGCCGAATACCATCACCTGGACCGGCAATAACCGCACCCATATGGTCCGCGTGCCCGATGCCGGGCGCTTCGAGGTCCGTCTCGCCGATGGCGCCACCAATCCCTACCTGCTGCAGGCCGGCCTGCTGAGCGCCGGGATCGACGGCATCGTCAATAAGCGCGATCCGGGCAAGCGGCTCGATATCAACATGTATACCGACGGCCACACGGTGAAAAACGGCAAGAAACTGCCGCTCAACCTGCTGGATGCCATCCGCCTGATGGAAAAGAGCAAGGTTATTCGTGAACAACTCGGTGACAGTTTTGTGGACAGCTATTGCAAGCTGAAATATGCCGACTGGAACGCCTATAGCCGCCATCTCACGGAATGGGAACGGCAGAACACCCTGGATTGCTAAGGTTGGCGCGGCTGATCGGCCAAGCGACCGATCAGCCGCAAAAACGACAATTTCCCGTCGCCGATAGGCGGAAATGCGGTCTGAAAAGTCCGTAATCTCTGTCCCTCGGCGACCCCCGGAAGTGCGGCCTTCAAAGCCTCGATTGCCAGGTTTGCCAAGTGTTTAAGCCTGATTTTACCAACCAGTGTGTGCGTGGGAGCTGCTGCGATGACGAAGAAGGTCGGGAGTGATATCGAGATTGCCCGCGAGGCAAAAATGAAGCCGATCCGCGAGGTTGCGGCGAAGCTCGGTATCCAGGAAGAGCATTTGCTGCCCTTTGGCCATACCAAGGCCAAGATATCTATGGATTATATCAAGTCGCTGAAGGGCCAGAAGGATGGCAAGCTCATCCTGGTCACGGCGATCAACCCGACTCCGGCCGGCGAAGGCAAGACCACGACCACGGTCGGCCTCGGCGACGGACTGAACCGCATTGGCAAGAAGGCGATCATCTGCCTGCGCGAGCCAAGCCTCGGGCCGTGCTTCGGCGTCAAGGGCGGTGCGGCCGGCGGCGGTTACGCCCAGGTGGTGCCGATGGAAGACATCAACCTGCATTTCACCGGCGACTTCCATGCCATCGGCACCGCGCATAACCTGCTTTCGGCGCTGATCGACAATCATATCTATTGGGGCAATGAGCTCGGCTTCGACAGCCGCCGCGTCTCCTGGCGCCGCGTCATGGACATGAACGACCGCGCCCTGCGCCAGATCACCAATTCGCTGGGCGGCGTCTCGAACGGCTTCCCGCGTGAAGACGGCTTCGACATCACCGTCGCGTCGGAAATCATGGCGATCTTCTGTCTGTCGACCGATCTCGCCGATCTGACCAAGCGCCTTGGCAACATCATCGTCGGCTATACCCGCGACAAGAAGGCGATCTATGCCCGCGACCTCAAGGCCGACGGCGCAATGACCGTTCTCCTTAAGGATGCGATCGCGCCGAACCTGGTGCAGACGCTGGAAAACAATCCCGCCTTCATCCATGGCGGCCCGTTCGCCAATATCGCCCATGGCTGCAACTCGGTGATCGCTACGACCACCGCGCTGAAGCTGGCCGATTACGTGGTGACCGAAGCCGGTTTCGGCGCCGATCTCGGCGCCGAGAAGTTCTTCGACATCAAGTGCCGCAAGGCGGGCCTGAAGCCGGCGGCTGCGGTCATCGTTGCCACCGTCCGCGCCCTCAAGATGCATGGCGGTGTCGCCAAGGAAGATCTCGGCAAGGAAAACGTCGAGGCGGTGAAGAAGGGCGGCGCCAATCTCGCCCGTCACATCGAGAACGTGAAGAAGTTCGGTGTGCAGGCCGTGGTCGCCATCAACCGCTTCATCGCCGACACCGATGCCGAACTGGCAGCCGTCAAGCAGCTCTGCGCTGATCTCGGCAGCCAGGCGATTGAGTGCAATCACTGGTCGTCGGGTTCGGCCGGCATCGAGGAACTGGCGCATGCGGTCGTCAAAATGACCGAGACGCCGAGCAACTTCAAGCCGCTCTATCCGGACGAGATGCCGCTGTTCGAGAAGGTCCGCACCATCGCCAAGTCGCTGTACGGCGCGGCGGACGTCAATGCCGAGAAGTCGGTGCGCGATCGCTTTGCGGAACTGGACAAGGCCGGCTTCGGTCACTATCCGGTCTGCATGGCGAAAACTCAATATAGCTTCTCGACCGATCCGAATGCCAAGGGTGCCCCCTCGGGCCATACCCTGCCGGTGCGTGAGATTCGTCTGTCGGCCGGTGCGGAATTCATCGTCGTCATCTGCGGCGAGATCATGACCATGCCGGGTCTGCCGCGGGTT
>DATLIX010000205.1:0-11462 GCA_035539215.1 Dongiaceae bacterium
TTATCGCTCGAACATCGCCGACAACAACAGCTACGAGCAGTGGGAAGCGGAGGGCGCGCTCGATGCCGCCCAGCGCGCCAACAAGATCGTCAAGCGCATGCTGGCCGATTACGAGGCGCCGGCGCTGGATCCGGCGATCGATGAGGCGCTGAATGAATTCATCGCGAAGAAAAAGGCTGCAACGCCGGACAGCAATGTCTAAAAAGCCCTTCTGATCTTTTGCAAGAGGATCGGATAACGGCAAACGGCCCCGGGATCACTCCCGGGGCCGTTTGTTCTCGTGGCGTCCGCTCAGGGCGTCCGAAAGGGATCAGGTCGGGTTGTCGAGGCTGAAGACACCCGCCTGGTCGTCATAGGAGAAGGTCTCGCCATAACGGCCCCAGCTGATGATCGCCCGCAGGCTCTGCTCGGCGGCGCCCTCGGTCATGTGATCTTCCAGCTCGTCCAGGAAGCGGCTCTTCGGCGCGCGGTGGCTCTCACGCTCGTCGAGCACGCGGCGGATATGGGCCGCCAGCGGCACATGGGTGAGCAAATGATGGCCGAAGATGCGCTTGCGGTCGTCGACCTCGGAATCGGCGAATTGCTTGCCGGCCTCGGTCAGGTGGATATCGCCGCCTTCGAGGTCGGCGAAACGCAGCATCTGCAAGGTTTCCGCGACGGGGAAGAGGTCGTCGATCTCCATATGAAGGGTCGAAGCGATCTCCGGCAAATCAGCCCGGCCGTTATAGGGCGTTCCTGAGAGTTCTTCGATCAGGCCCGAGAGCAGGTTGGTCGAGACATGCGGCAGGATGGCGTCCATGCCGATCCCGGCGGGTCCCGCCGGACGCTGCTCGACCCGGGTCACGGCCTTCTGCTGCTGCATGCGCTTGGCCGTCATCTCGACATAGATGCGCTCGACGAGATCGCGGAACTTCGGATCGAGGCGGTCGCGCGGCTGCGGCAGATCGACCGGGATCTCCGTGATGACGCGACCGGGATTCGAGGAGAAGACCAGGATGCGATTGCACATCAGCACCGCTTCCTCGATGTTGTGGGTGACCAGAATGATGCCCTTCAGCGGCAATTGTCCCTCTGACCACAATTCCATGAGGTCGGTCCGCATGGTCTCGGCGGTGAGCACGTCGAGGGCGGAGAAGGGTTCGTCCATCAGCAGGATGTTGGGATGCACGACCAGGGCACGGGCGAAGCCGACGCGCTGGCGCATGCCGCCGGACAATTCGCGCGGATAGGCGGATTCGAAACCGTCGAGGCCGATCAGGTCGATGGCCGCCAGCGAGCGCTTGCGGATCTCGTCCTCGGGCAGGCCGAGCGCCTCGAGGCCGATCTGGACGTTCTGCAGCACGGTGAGCCAGGGAAAGAGCGCGAAGCTCTGGAACACCATGGCGATGCCCGGGGCGGGGCCGTTGACCGGATGGCCGAGATAATTGACCTGGCCGCCGGTCGGCCGCGACAAGCCGGAAATGAGGCGCAGCAGGGTCGACTTGCCGGAGCCCGAACGGCCGAGCAGGCCGACGATCTCGCCTTCATTGAGGCGAAGTTGAACATCGTCGAGGACCAGCAGTTCGCCGCCATCCGGCTTGCGGAAGGCACGGCGGACATTCTGCAGATCGAGAAGCGGTGCGTTCATCATGCGGCTCTCCTCGGTTTCCTCAATTGGTCAGGCGGAATTTGCGTTCGGCGTACCAGTAGAGGGGCCGCCAGAACAGACGGTTGAACAGCAGGACGAAGGCCGACATGACGACGATGCCAAGGATGATGTGGTGCATGTCGCCCCGCGCGGTCGCCTCGGCGATATAGGAGCCAAGGCCACGGGCCTTCAACTGCGTATTGCCCCAGGTCACCAGCTCCGAAACGATGGCGGCATTCCAGGACCCGCCGGAAGCGGTGATCGCCCCCGTGACATAGAAGGGAAAAATCGCCGGCAGGGCAATCTTGCGCCACCACAGCCAGCCGCGGATGCGCAAATTGATGCCGACATCGCGCATTTCATCGGGAATGGCGGAGGCACCGGCAATCACGTTGAACAGGATATACCATTGGGTGCCAAGCACCATCAGCGGGCTCAGCCAGACATCGGGATTGAGCTGCAGGAAGACGATCGCGGAAACGGCGATGGGAAACAGCAGATTGGCGGGGAAGGCGGCGAGGAATTGCGCCACCGGCTGTACCATGCGGGCAACCTTGGGGCGCATGCCGACCCAGACGCCGATCGGAACCCAGATCGCGCTGGCGATGGCGATGAGCACGGTGACGCGCAGCAGCGTCGCCAGACCCAGCAATGCGGCATAGCTGAGGTCGCGCAGCGACAGGCCGCTGGCGAGGAAAGGCCCCAGGCGCATCAGGATGACAATGGCGATCAGGCAAAGTGCGACATAGAACAGCCGGTCGCCCCAGGCACGTTCCTGCACATCGAGGCGCTGCTCCGCGGCGGCGACGCTACGCTGCGGCAGGCGCACGCGGAACGACCAGCGGAGCGCGGCATTGAAGGGCCGCATCAGGAAATCGATCAGATGCGACCGGCGGAGCGCCGTCAGCACCCAGGAACGCGGCACATCGCCGCCCGGCTGCTGGTCGAAACGGAAGCGATCGGCCCAGGCCACCAGCGGTTTGAACAGGACCTGATCGTAGATCAGGATGACGATCAGCATGGCGCCGATGGCATAGCCGATCGCCGGCAGGTTCTGCTGCTCGATCGCCATGGCGATGTAGGATCCGACGCCCGGCAGCTTGACCGTGGTGTTGCCGACGCTGATCGCCTCCGAGGCGACGACGAAGAACCACCCGCCGGACATCGACATCATCATGTTCCAGATCAGCGACGGCATGGCGAAGGGTACTTCCAGGCGCCAGAACCGGCTCCAGCCGGAAAGCTGGAAGTTGCGCGTGGCTTCGGTCAGTTCCGTCGGGACGGTGCGCAGCGACTGATAGAAGCTGAAGGCCATGTTCCAGGCCTGGCTGGTGAAGATGGCGAAGACCGCGGCGAACTCGACCCCCAGCACGCGGCCCGGCGCGATCGACATGAAGAAGACCACGGTGATGGAAATGAAGCCCAGGATCGGCACCGATTGCAGGATATCCAGGACCGGCACCAGCACCATTTCCGCGCGCCGGTTCTTCGCCGCAATCGTCGCATAGGTGAAGGTGAAGATGAGCGACAGGACAAGCCCGGCCAGCATGCGCAAGGCCGTGCGTGCCGCATAGCCCGGCAGATGGCCGATGTCGAGGGAGAGTGGCGTCGACTGCAGCTGGGCCAGCGGCTCGGTCAGGCTCTTGCCGGTGCCGATGAAAAACACCAGCGAGGCCAGCACGAGCAGGGCTGCGAGGATGTCCCAGGAACTGACGGTGATGCGCCCGCGTGCAATCGAGACGGGTGCCAGGACGCGATTGATCATGCCGCGCCTCCGGTCCGGACCGCGACGCGATGACGCTCAAACTGAGTTGTGAATCGACGAAAGAACATGCCGGATCGCCTTGCAACACGCTGCAGAAGGCCGGACATGAAGATAATCAGAACCCGACCGAGATATTTCCCTGATAAGGTCGACTGCCGTCGTCCATGGTCGGTTCCTTTTAAAGGCCCTGTGCCAGCTTGTTTGTCAGCTGGCTGACGGGCCGCGAATTACGCTAAATGCGAGTGGCGGCTTTCTAGCACAGGCCCTCAGCCTTGCCTATCCGAAACAAGCTGTCCGGCGCCGTGCCGGAAGCTTTTTTCAGGATTGCTGTTCGGTGCTGTGGCGGAGGATCAGCGGGATCTGCGTCAGAATGAAAAGCAGGGTCAGGCCGATGATGCCGAAGACCTTGAAGTCGATCCAAATGCTTTCGGGCTGGGTGCGCCAGACGATCTCGTTGAGCCCGGCCATGGCGGCGAAGAAGCAGGCGAAACGCAGGCTGAGACTGCGCCAGCCGTCATCATCCATTTGTAACGTGCTGCCCATGATGTAACGGATCAGCGGCTTTTTCAGGATCAGGCCGCCAAACAGGATGAGGGCGAAAAGGCCCTGGATGACGGTCGGCTTCATCTTGATGAAGGTGTCGTCATGCAGCCACAGCGTCAGGCCGCCGAAAGTGCCGACCACCAGCAGGGTGATGATCGGCATGATGGCGAGCCGCCGCTGCATGACATAGAGGACCAGCGTCGCGACCGCCGTCGCGATCATCAAGGTCAGGGTCGCGGCCATCAGGCCGGCGACCTTGTAGGCGACGAAGAAAGCCAGGATGGGTCCGTAATCGACCGCATGTTTCAAGAATTGGCGCATCGGAAATGGTCAGCTCAATTTTGAGGGTTCGCTCTTTAGCGTTTGCATCAGCTATGCTAAGCCAAGGTCGGATTTTAGCCTAGTAGAGTAGGGCGGGACGATGAGCAACGCGTTTCTGCAACGGATTTTAGACCGCAACCGGGATTGGGCGCGACAGACCACCGAGGGCGATCCCGATTTCTTCGCGCGGCTGGCGGAGCAGCAGGCGCCGGAGATTTTCTGGATCGGCTGTTCGGATGCGCGGGTGCCGGCGGACCGGCTGCTCAATCTCGATCCCGGCCAGGTCTTCGTCCACCGCAACATCGCCAATCAGGTCTACCAGATCGACGTGAATTGCCTATCGGTCTTGGAATACGCTGTTAACATCCTGAAAGTGAAGCATATTATTGTATGCGGCCACTATGGGTGCGGCGGTGTCAGGGCGGCGATGGAACGCACCGAACTGGGGCTGATCGACAACTGGCTGCGGCAGATCAAGGATATTTATGCTGCCAATGCGCGCATGCTGGATTCCGAAAGCAGCACCGACAAACGGCTGAACATGCTCTGCGAGCTGAATGTGCGCCAGCAGGTCCTCAATATCTGCCACACCTCCATCGTCCAATCCGCCTGGAAGGCGGGGCAGTCGCTCACAGTCCATGGCTGGATTTACAGCATCCGGAACGGGCGGCTGCATGACCTGGATTTCTGGGTCGACGGCGTCCACGACCTCAACCCGATCTATCAGATGCTGAATGTTGCGGATCAGGCGCCGCCGAGCTTCTAGCGCCGCGGCACTCTCAGGCTTCCTCGATCACCTGCTCCGGCACCGTGACGTCGGCCGGCCGCTTGCGTCCCAGCTGCACCTCGCGATGGGCGATATAGAGGCTGGAGGCGATGATGATAACCGCTCCCCCCAGCACCTGGATCGAGGGCAGCTGGCTCCAGAAGGCAAAGCCGAAAATGGTCGCCCAGAGCAGGGCGGTGTATTCCAGCGGTGCCAGCAGCGAGGCCTCGCCGATCTTGAAAGCGCGGATCATGCAGAGCTGCGCCCCGGCGCTGCAGCTTCCCTGCAGCAGGAACAGCAGCCAGTCGCCTAGGCTTGGGGTCTTCCATTCGAGGATCGCCGGGATGATGCCGACCAGACCGCTGAAGACCGAGGAATAGAAGAGAATATTGTGACCCTGTTCCTTGCCGCTCAGCGGGCGCAGCCATAGCTGACCGAGGGCATAGGTGGCGGCGGCGGCCAGTGCCAGGAACGCGCCCCAGCTGATGCCGCTCTTGCCGGGCTGCAGCGCGACGACCACGCCGACGAAGCCGATCAGGACCGCCGACCAGCGGCGCGCCCCGACCTTCTCGCCGAGGAGCGGCCCGGACAGGGAGGTCATGAAAAGCGGGGCGGCGAAGGCGATGGCGATCGCATCGGCCAGCTGCAGATAGCGCAGGCATTCGTAGAAGGTCCAGGTGGTGGCGACCACCAGCACGGCCCGGCCGATATGCGTGAGGGTGAAGCGGGTCTTGAAGGGGATGCCGCCGGTGCTGTTGCGCTGCCCCAGGAAAATCGCCGTCAGCACCGGGCAGATGCGCGACAGCACCATGATCTGCCAGGTGCCATAGCCTTCGGTCAGCAGCTTGGTGACGGCGTCGAGCACGGAAAACCCGAAGACACCGGCGCCCATGAACAGCAGGGCCCTGAGGGTATTTGAACCGCTTGCCGCCGGTACAGCGCTGATCATCACTCTCACCCCACACGGACACGGACGGTTCTTTGCCAAGCTTGGCGTCACAACGGCACGAACCGACACCTTTTTATGATTTCAGCCCTAGCATGATACGCCCGGGAGGAGACCGGCGATTTGCGGGTGCCGTTCATGCAGAACTAACGATTGGCCAAAACAAAAGGGCCGCTCGGCGAGCGGCCCTTCCGTCATCTTGGCTGATGGGATCAGGCGCTGAAGGCGAGGCCGAAATCCTGGGCGATCTGTTCCGACCAGCGGAACAGATAGTCCGAGAAGCTCTTCAGCACATAGATGTCGTAGCTCGGCCTGTCATCGGTCTGGTGCAGCAGGATATTAGCCCGGGCCATGCCGGTCTGGGCGCATTGGCCGGGACCGAAGACCCGCGGATGCAGATCGAGGCTGATGCCGCGCGCCAGCAGGTCACGCGCCTTCGGCCCGCTGATCGTGATCACGGCACGGGATTCCGAAACATCGATCACGGCGGTGTGCTGGCCCTGGAAGGCCTGGCGCAGCGCCGGCACCAGCTCGTCGCTGCGATCGGGCGCCGCCACGACCCACCACTCATTGGGGCCCAGCCAGAGGATCGAAATGCCGTTGGCGGTGTTGACGGTGTTGGCCTTCACCGGCAGGTCGACGCCGGTCGCAGCCTTCACCGCAGCGGGGAAAGCCGGGTCGCTGCTGTTGCCGCGGATATTGATGATGGTGCGGTGGGCGGCTTCGCCCAGCACCACGCCGGCCGTGGCATGGCCACCCTGGCCGGCGCGCGCCGCCAGGCCGAAATGGCTGAGCGCACTGCGGCGCTGATAGGCTTCAACCATTGATGCGCTTCCCTTCGAGATCGAAGAATTTCGGTTCGGTGATCTTGGCCGGAATGACCTTGCCTTCATAGGGCAGGTAGACCGTCTCACCCATGCGGTTGCGACCGTTCTTGACCAGGGCCAAGGCGATCGAGCGATTGCAGTTCGAGCTGTAATAGCTCGAAGTGACATGGCCGATCATCTCCATCGGCGGCTTGTCCTTCAGATTGGCGACGATCTGGCCGCCTTCCAGCAGCACCTCGTTGGGATTGTCGGTCAGAAGGCCGACCAGATGCTTGCGGTCGGGACGCTTGGTGTCGGAACGGCTGAGCGAACGACGGCCGAGGAAATCGGTCTTCGATTTCGCCATGATCCAGTCCATGCCGAGATCATAGGGCGTGACCGTGCCGTCGGTTTCCTGGCCGACGATGATGAAGCCCTTTTCCGCGCGCAGCACGTGCATCGCCTCGGTGCCGTACGGCGTGATGCCGTATTTCTCGCCGGCCTGCATGATGGCCCGCCACAGATGCAGGGCATGCGACGGCTGGCAATTGACTTCGAAAGCCAGTTCGCCGGTGAAGCTGATGCGGTAGATGCGCACCGGCACGCCGGCCAGATGCCCGTCCTTGTAGGACATGAAGGGAAAGCTGGCATCGTCTAGCGCGATGTCGGTGGTCAGCTCCTGCAGCAGCTGGCGGCCGAGCGGACCGTTGATGGCCATGACCGACCATTGTTCGGTGACGCTGGTGAAGTAGACCTTCTTGTCCGGCCACTCGCATTGATGCCATTCCTCCAGCCAGGCCATGACGCGCGGCGCGCCGCCCGTGGTCGTGGTCATGTGGAAATGGTTTTCCGCGATGCGGGTGGTGACGCCGTCATCGAACACCATGCCGTCTTCACCCAGCATCACGCCGTAGCGGCAGCGGCCGGGCTCCAGCTTGGTCCAGGCATTGGTGTAGACCATGTTGAGGAACCAGGCAGCGTCCGGGCCCTGAATATCGATCTTACCCAGGGTTGAGGCATCGACGATGGTGACGCCGGTACGGGCCGCCTTCACTTCGCGGTTGACCGCGTCATGCATGCTCTCGCCGGGCTTCGGATAGTAATAGGGACGATGCCACTGGCCGACGCATTCGAACACCGCGCCATGCTGCTCGTGCCACTGATGCATCGGCGTCTTGCGGATCGGATCGAGGAGCTCGATCTTGTCGATGCCGCTGAAAGTGCCGAGCGTCACCGGCGTATAAGGCGGGCGGAAGGTGGTGGTGCCCACGGCCGGGATTTCCACATTGCGCAAGCCGGCCATGATCGCCAGGGCGTTGACGTTGCTGGTCTTGCCCTGATCGGTCGCCATGCCCATCGTGGTATAGCGCTTCAGATGCTCGACCGAGCGATAGCCCTCGCGATGCGCAAGCATCACGTCGGCGGCGGTCACGTCGTTCTGATAATCGACGAAATGCTTGCCGCCCTGGCCGACCGGCTTGTCCGCCGGCACGATCCAGATCGGCTTCAGCGGTTCTTCCACCGGCTCCGCGGAGGCACTGGGCACCGTGCCGTTCTGGCCGCTGAAGCCAAGCTTTGCCGCACCTTCGCTGCCCGTGGCATGGCCTTCCGCCAGGCAGTCGGCGAGGCCGAAGATGCCGCGCGCGCTGCCGACCGACTTGGTGTTCTGGCCCGGCAGGCCGGCACCCGGCACGAAAGCCTGGAGCTCGTCGCTCCATACCACCTTAGCACGGGTTTGCGAATGCAGATGCACGGTCGGCTGCCAACCGCCGGAAGACAGGACCAGATCGCAATGGATATGGCGCGAGCCGCCGGCGACATGCTTGCCGTCGGCAGTCAGCGGCGCGACGTCGACGCCGACCACCGCAAGCTTGCCCTTGATGCCGGAAATGGCGTGGCCGGCAAGGACTTCGACGCCCTTGGCACGGGCTGCCTTGACCAGCTCGCCCTGCGGGTTATCGCGCAGATCGATGACCGCCGAGACAGTGACGCCGGCATCGATGAGGTCGAGAGCCGCACGATAGGCGGTATCGTTGTTGGTCATGACGACGGCCCGCTTGCCCGGCGCACTGCCATAACGATTGACATAGGTGCGACCGGCCGAGGCCAGCATGCAACCCGGGCGATCGTTGTCGCTATAGACCAGCGGACGCTCGATCGAGCCGGTCGCCAGGATCACTTCCTTGGCGCGCACCCGCCATAGACGCTGACGCGGCTGATTGGCGCCGGCAATCGGACCAAGGTGATCGGTTACCCGCTCCGTCAGGCTGACGGCGCCATGATCGTAATGCGCCCAGGCGACGGTACGGGGCAGGAGGGTGACCTCCGGCAGCGCCCTCAATTCGGCGACCGCATCGGCCACCCAGTCGACAGCCGCTTTGCCGTCGATGGTCTGGGACTTTTCGGAGAGCAGCGAACCGCCCAGTTCCGACTGTTCATCGGCCAGGATGACACGGGCGCCTGTACGGGCGGCGGCCAGTGCCGCGGCAAGACCGCTCGGACCGGCGCCGACGATCAGCAGATCGCAGGCGGCATAGAGCTTGTCATAGCGATCGGGATCGGGCTCGGTCGGGCCCTTGCCGAGACCGGCAGCGGCGCGGATGAACTTTTCGTAGAACATCCAGGCCTTGGCCGGCCACATGAAGGTCTTGTAGTAGAAGCCGGACGGGATGACCTTGTTGATGCAGCTGTTGATCGCACCGACGTCGGTGGTCAGCGATGGCCAGCGGTTCTGGCTTTCGGCAACCAGCCCGTCATAGAGCTCGATCTGGGTGGCGCGGAGGTTGGGCTCGGTACGGTTGCCGATCCCGAGCTGGATCAGCGCGTTCGGTTCTTCCGCGCCCGCCGAGAGAATGCCGCGCGGGCGGTGATACTTGAAGCTGCGGCCGACCAGCACGACGCCATTGGCAAGCAGGGCGGAAGCCAGCGTATCGCCCTGATAGCCGTAATAGGTCTTGCCATCGAAGGTAAAACGCAGCGGCTTGCTGCGATCGATGCGGCCGCCCTGCGACAGACGGTTCTTCTGCGCGGTCATTTACTTCTTCTCCGTATCGATCTGCGGCGCCGGCTTGCCCATTTCATAGACCGCGAGGATTTCGTGCGTCACGGTATGGCGCGCCACGTTGAACCAGCGGCGGCAGCCTTTGGTATGGACCCAGCGTTCGAAATGAACACCCTTGGGATTCTTGCGCATGAACAGGTAGTCCGCCCATTGGGCATCGGACATCTGTTCGTATTCGGCCGTTGTCGGGCGAGCGATATGGGCTTCGTGACCGTAGCCGAACTCATGTTCGTTACGGGGGCCGCAATAGGGGCAATCAATGAGAAACATGGGCTCTTGCCTCGATGATCAGTGAGCGACGCCGGCAGCGCCGTGCTCGTCGATAAGTAAGCCGGTGGTGAAGCGTTCCAGGGCGAAGGGTAACGCCAGCGGATGCGGCTCGCCGCGCGCGACCGTATGCGCGAAGACGTTGCCCGAACCCGGCGTTGCCTTGAAGCCGCCGGTACCCCAGCCGCAATTGATGAACAGGTTCTGCACCGGCGTCTTGCCAATGATGGGGCTGGCATCCGGGCAGGTGTCCACGATGCCACCCCATTGCCGCATCAAGCGCAGGCGGCTGAAGGCCGGAAACAGATCGATCAAGGCGTTCAACTGGTCTTCGACGATCGGCGGGCTGCCGACCTGGGCGTAGGAATTGAAGGAGTCGATGCCGGCGCCGATCACCAGCTCGCCCTTGTCGGACTGGCTGACATAAACATGCACCTGCGGCGACATGACAACCGTATCGATGATCGGCTTGATCGGCTCGCTGACCATCGCCTGCAGCGGGTGGCTTTCCAGCGGCAGGCGGAAGCCGGCCATGCCGGCGATCACACCGCTATGGCCGGCGACGACGACGCCGACTTTCTTGGCACCGATGAAGCCGCGGGTGGTCTCGACGCCCTGGACCGTGCCGTTGACGATCTTGAAGCCGGTCACTTCGCAATTCTGGATGATGTCGACGCCGCGCTCGTCGGCGCCGCGGGCAAAGCCCCAGGCCACGGCATCGTGGCGGGCGGTGCCGCCGCGGCGCTGGAAGCTGGCGCCCATGATCGGGTAGCGGGCATTGGCCGAGCAATCCAGCATCGGCACGATTTCCTTGACCTGCGCCGGTGTGAGGATTTCGGAATCGATTCCGTTCAGCTGAATGGCATAGACGCGCCGACGCATCGCCTGCATGTCGTGAACGGTGTGGGCCAGGTTCATGACGCCGCGTTGGCTGAACATGACGTTGTAGTTGAGATCCTGCGACAGGCCTTCCCAGAGCTTCATCGAATGCTCGTAGAGATGCGCCGATTCATCCCAAAGATAGTTTGAGCGGACGATGGTGGTGTTACGGCCGGTATTGCCGCCGCCGAGCCAGCCCTTTTCCAGCACCGCGACGTTGGTGATGCCGTGCTCCTTGGCCAGGTAGTAGGCGGTCGCCAAGCCGTGGCCGCCGCCGCCGATGATGATCACGTCATAGGCTGGCTTCGGATCCGGGCTGCGCCAGGCTTCCTGCCAATCGGCATGATAGTTGAGGGCATTCCGGATCAGGGAGAAGATCGAGTAACGTTGCTTCATGGGGGATAACCGGCCAATCGGTTGGGAACTTTTTTGAGAGTGCTCGCATCCTGCCCAAAGGTTAAGGGTGATTCCGACACTCGAG
>DATLIX010000206.1:0-27558 GCA_035539215.1 Dongiaceae bacterium
GCGCGATTCGGCTTCCTGTCCGACCAACCGTCGCCACTCCCGCGCCTGTGCCTTCGGGAGCAATGACGTCAGAAGGTGCGGCTCCAGCATCATCGCTGCGGCGAGACGAACGGTCCGGCTCGGTGTCGGCCCGTTGATCGCTTTCAGGATCGCCGCCAGGGCAGCACTGGCGTCGTTCGGTTGCTGTGCTGCGCGCACCCAAGCCGCATCGGGCAAAGTGCCGAGAGCGGGCTTTGGGATGGTTGGCGCTGTAGCCGCAAATCTGTCCGCGCCAAGTCCGAGATTGACAAATGTCCCGTCGGCCGCCATCCGATCCCAGGCTTTGAGCACAAGGTCGCGGGTGCGGTATTCGCCAATTTGGCGGATTTCCCTCTCCTTCAGTACGCGGAAGGTCTCAGACGGATAGCCCGGTCCTTTCACGTCGGCGGGATCGAGGATGTAGCGCAGCTCGTCGCGGGACAAGCCATAGACTCGGGCATAGAAGGCGTCGAGCTCGGCGCGCAGAGTCGCGCGACGGTCTTCGTCCCAGCGAAAAGGCGGGCCGTCATAGCCTAGATCACGGGCGAAGGGGGCCAGGGAATGTGAGGTATAGCTAAGCTCTATCACCTTCGGGACGACGAAGGTAAGGCGCGATTCACTGTACGTGTCTGGTGGCAGCACAGGGAATTGCTTCAGATAGCTATAGGTTAAGTGAGTTCCGCCAACTGACTGGCGCGCGCAGTAGTCAAGAACCATCGAATTGAGGTTCCCCAGGAGACCAGCCCACTTAGCCGGAGCGACCGCTGAGAACATAAGCGGCATTGAGTGCGCTACGCCAATTCTCGGTATTATCGAAACAATTGTTGTTCTTTCGTTCACCGTATTCGCTATATCGCGCCAACCTATCAGCCACTTGCAGTTCCAGCCTTTCTCGGCCAACCGCTCTTCAACTTCAACCTTAGGCACCCAATATCGAGGCATCGGTTCAAATGCAGGATCAAGCTTCTGTATTGTCGATGGATCGGAGGAGGTCTCTCCGTCTTCGTCGTATCCACCCCAGCGATGATCGAACTGGTGGATCATTTTAGCTTCGCAGAGCGGCACATAGTTTGCCCTGAGTGTCTCATCACCAGACTGTGAAATGTTCTCAGCATCTACTAGTTTGAGTACCTGCGTAGCTACATCAGAACGCAGCCCGGATTGCATCCATTCCGTGCCCTCTTGAATCATTCCGGATATCGTCAATTGCCTCGCGGTGCGGAAAAGACTGGATTCCGAGGTCAAATTGAAGAGACCCTGCCGAAATTCAATGCCCCACGGGTTTCCGGCGGGTCCCTTCGCATCCTCAATCAGCACCGGGGACCTAGAGTAGATCTTCGCCGCCAGCTCGGCATCGGCGCGGGAGCGAAATACTGGTGCAGTGTGGCTATTGGGATTCAGTCGCGCGATCTCTTCCGGCGTCAGGGAAAAATTGCGTTCGGGGTCGACCAGTTGAGCTGGGTTTGTCAGAAAAAACGCAAAGCGCGCTGTCGCTTCGGCACGGCCGAGGGTCAATAAGCAGAACTTGACCCGGTAGTAGACTTCCGGAAAGAGCCGCTCTCTATTCTCGAAATCTACAAGACTGCTGAGGCGTCTCTCTTCCATCAGCCACGCGAAGAATGGTGCTGTGGATGAGTCCGTCGCGATACCCGTCGGTACAATCAAACCGGCCCTGCCCTTCGGACCAGCAAGCTTTGCAAATAGTTCCGCGAACAATGCGTAAGTATTGATCTTGCCTCTTGCCGTAAGATCAAAACGTCCAGATTCTCGAGCGAACTCATTCACGGCTTCCGATGCGGCTAGGGCACGCTGGTAGTCTGCAAAAACATCTGGTTCCTCACGCGCCAGACGCCCAATGGCCTTCTTGCGCGCTTCACCGGCCAAAGCAGCGATCTCGGGATGTATTGTTGCGAAATATTCTTTGTCAGAGAGTTGCATCACCTCCCACGGCGGGTTGCCGAGCACCACGTCGAAGCCACCCCGCTGCATGACATCAGGAAATTCCAGCGGCCAGTGAAAGGCACGGGCGCGGCGAGCGGTCTTAGGCGCATCAGCCATAGACTGCCGGGTTTTGCCCTGATTAAGGGCCATCCAGAGTTCTTCCGTTGTCGGCACCGTACGAGCGGTGGGACCAGCAGGCGCGGCACCGGTCTTCGGCACTAGAAAGGCCGCGACAAGCAGGTCGGCCGCTATCTCGGCGCGCACAAACGTCTGTCCCTTGCGCAACTCCCTGAACCGCCTCTCTTTGGCTTCGATCTGTTCAACGGTCTCTTCAGGCAGATCGCGGAAACCTGAGAAGTCGAGGGCCAGCGGTTTCATCGCCGGTATAGCGGCCTGGCCGGTGCCGAAGTCGAACCCGCCCTGCCCCTTCTTAGCGTCCCTGTTGGCCTGCAGGTAGTATTTGGCCGTGTCATTGTCGTCGCCCGTCAATGGCTTGTACGCGGCGTCGGGGACACCTTCCTGCAGTACCTTCAGATCGAAGACGCCAAGAAGCGCATCGCCGCATCGGATCTGCGCATCGAAGAAGCCGAGGGGAAGGCCGGGGTCCACCGTCTCGATCCAGAGCGCGACCTTGGCCAGTTCCACCGCCATCGGGTTGCGGTCCACCCCGTAGATGCAGCAACGGGCGACATCACGCAGCGCATGACGGAAATCGGCGAGCGAGGGCGTGCCCTCGGCCCGGATGCGGGCAAGTCGGGTGGCGATGCGGCGGGCGGCGGCAAGCAAGAAATGGCCAGAGCCGCAGGCCGGATCGATGACCGAAAGTCTCAAGAGAGCCTTAGCGGCGTCATCGGCCTCTGCCTCGGTTTTTGCGAGGACCGGGTCGAGCGCTGTGTCGAGCAGCGCCTGAACAAGGTTGTCAGGCGTATAGTAGGACCCGGTAGTTTTGCGCTGGTTGCCCTTTTGCTCGGCGGCTTCTGAGGCGAAGAGCAGCGTCTTGCCGTCGTCACCCAGTTGAGGCTGAAGTTCCAGAAGGGATTCGTAGACAGAGCCCAGCTCCTCGGTTTCCATCGCGCGCCAGTTGACGGGGACCATGCCGGCTTTGTCGGCCAGCCAGGAGAGGCGATAGAGCCCCTCCATGAAAGGGCGGTTGCGCAGGCGGGCGACCTCCAGGTGTGGAAGTCGTTCTTCAGCGAAGAGACCGCCAAGAGCCGGCAGTCCAAGCCGCTCTTCGCCGTGCGTTAGGGCGCGGAAGACGACCTTCATGCCTTCGAAGCGGTCGAAGTGCTTATCCCATGTAGCAGCGCGGAAGCACTGGGTTCGCAGCGTCGCGAGACTGTAGCCCCCGGCATAGAGCTTGCGCGCGTCCGGCGTCGCCGTTTGCGGGTGAAGCAGGTTCCGGTCTTCGGCCACCATAAGGAGGATGAGGCGATAGACGAGACGGAGAAGCTCGTTGAACCAGTCGGTCAGATTGACCTCGCCTGATTTTAGGCGTGCGGCGAGATCTGGATTCGCTTCGAGGAAACCCGAGCCAAGCACCTTGAGCGCGATTTCGACCTGCGCCGCCAGCCGGTCACGGGCAACCTCGCCCTCGCGGGAGCCAGCGTCGCGCCAGCGCTCGAGCGCGCAATCGGTAACAGGCATGCCGGCTACGCCGAACCGACTGCGGTGAACCAGCGACCAGAGGGCCGCGAAGGAAGCTGCGTCCTCGTTCGTGAAGATGGCAGCAAGGTCAGCCTCGATATAGGCCGGCCGGGTCAACGAGGCGTTATCGCGCATGAGGCGGATCACGGCCCCGTTCGTTACCAACCCCCAAAGCGCATCTTCACTGTCGTTGAGATAATCCTGAAGTGCGAAGGTTGGGGACCGCGAGCGGTCAGTCGAAAGCGTCGGGCTGCGCCGATCGAGCTTTTCCTCGGACGGCGTTACAACTACGATAGGAACGCGACCGCCGGCGAGGAAGGAGATTACGCCATCGGCCGAGGCGAGATCGTCGAAGCCAAAGGTTTCCACCAGGAAGGCTCGCACAAAGCGCCGCGTCGCCTCAACCGAGGGGTTCTGAAGTTTCGAGAAGGCATCGAAATGGGACTGGCCGACACGGAAGGCAGTCGAAACCTCCTCCCGGATCGTCAACCCCTTGCGGATCCGGTAGTCTTGCTGGGTCTCCTCATTGTCCTTCAGCGCGGCGATCTGAGCAACCATAGCCGGTGCGATGAGATTGCCCTCCAGCGTGAGGGAGGGCCAGGCCGACATATCGGTGACGGGATTGCGCGCCATGGCTCAGGCCTCCCCTGGCATCAGCGCAAACAAGCCAATCACGTCCGGCGGCTGCACAGCCTCCACAGTAACGCGCGATGCAGAGCCGGAAGCGGCGCGGAGGCGCGCGTGATCCGCCATCAGTTCTTGCGCGCGCGACCGGACGAAGTTCGCGATCGGTCCTGCGAGCAAGATGGGCAAGTCCTCTTTCGCCTTGGCGATAAACCTGTCGCGCGCGACGGGCGCCAGGTCGGCAGTGGCCGGAGCGTTCAGCAGGTCTCGGGCAGCCTCGCCAGCTGCAACAATGCGGTCACCCTGAATCGCCACCAGGGCGGCTTCTTCGGCCAACAGCAATCGCTCCTTGCGGGCATGGACGGTGAGCTTGAACCGCACGCGCAGCAGGGAAACGCGGGTCTGTTGCTGAACGGCCGCGGTCGGCCACGCGCCGACACGGCCAATGCCGAGACCGGAAAGGGACGCCGGATCGAGCGACGCCTCGACCAGAGCCTCTGCAAGCGTGGCGGTCAGCGGATGTGTCCTTGTCAGCAGAGCAGTACCGGAAGGTGCGGGCTCGGTGGTCGCCAGGCGTACAGATCCGGTCAGTTCCAGTCCGGCCAGACGATCTCGTAGGCCGACCTCAAGGGCATCGAGGTGCGCGAGAAGCACGGTCTTGCGTGTTTCAAGCTGCACACCGAAGCGCGCCATGGCACGTTCGACGAATGTCCGTGCATCCGTCGGGGAGCCGAGGAGGGTCCGAACCTTCTCCCATTCCGGCACGACTTCCTGCGGCTTCATCGCATTCTGCGCGAACCGGGCACGGGACCGCTTCTCTTTTTCCTCGGCGTCACGCCAACGCGCTTCCATCGCGCGGGTCCCGTCACCGATGCGCAAATCCAGTGTCATCTGGCGGGGCACGCCGCGGCGCAGCATCATCGACGCCATCAAGGCGTCGGTCACCGGGCCGCGTTCATCGGGTAGTGGAACGGTCACGCCAGTTGCCTTGCGGATCTCTTCAGCCTTGCGCAGGATGACATCCAGCACGGCACCGTCGATCGCACTGTCCGGCGAGAACATCATGATCGACCGCACTATCTCCGCCGGTTGGCCGAAGCGGTCGACGCGTCCTTCGCGTTGCTGATGTCGGGTTGGATTCCACGACAGGTCGTAGTGGACGACAGCGTCGAAGAGTTGCTGCAGATTGATCCCTTCGGATAGGCAGTCCGTGGCGACGAGCAGCCGTTGCACTTGCTTGTCATCGTCGGCCACCGCCATGTCAGCCACTCGGTCACGCCGCTCGTCCGGGGTCAGCACTCCCGTTACGGATTCGATGGTCAGCTTCGGAAACACCTTTCGCAGGCTATCGTAGACATGCTCGGCCGTCGCGAGGTATCGGCAGAAGACGACGGGATTGGCCCCCTTCTTGATCAAGGGCGTCAGCGCATCCACTAAAGCCGCCAGCTTCGGATCGGGCTCCGCAACCAACGCCTCGGCGTGACGTACCAATGCGAGCAGTTCGGGATCGGCCTCGAACGCAGTGCCGGGCTCAAGATCGACGGCGTCCTCGTCGTCGCTATCTTCATCGTAGATCTGCGGTTCGAGACGATTGGTCTCGTTGGCAACACGGTTCCGTAGGGCGCTGAGGCCCGCCGTCGGCGAAGAGCCGACACAACGCATCAGCGCCAGTGTTCCCCAGAAAGCCAGGCGCCGTTCGTGTTGCCCGCCACCCGCCCGGGACACGATGCCGAGACAGTAGTCCAGGACTGCTTCCTGGAATTCAAGGTGCGCCCTCGACAGCCGGTATGGAAACTCAGTCGTCTCATGCTTCGGGAAGGCGCGATTCTCGTGCCATTCCCCGGAGACGAGGTCGATACGGCGACGCTGCACGAAATGCCGCGCCAGGCGCTCGCGATATCGGGCATCCTCGAAACTCATGGCCGCAAATGAAGGTTCGATCAGCGAAAGCAGTCGTGCGAACGCTTCTTCATCACCCGAATGCGGCGTCGCTGTCAGAAGAACCATCCGCCGACCCGGATCACGCGCCAGTCCGGACAGAAGCTCGAAGCGCTGTTGCCGGCCCTGATGGGTGCCGACACAAGCGTGCGCCTCGTCGACAATGACGAAACCCGGACAGGCGCGCGCAAAACCCTCTCGGCGCTTTTCCGCTTTGATGTAATCGAGACTGACGACAGTGTACGGGTAGGCGTTGAAGAGAGTTTGGGCGAGCGGTAGATCCCTTTCCAGCCTACTTGCGGTGCCGGACGTGACGGCGACAGCGTCGATTCCGAAACGGGACTTCAGTTCCCCCACCCATTGTTCAACAAGATGCGGCGGGCAGAGCACGGAGAATGCGTCGACCTCGCCTCGATCCATTAGTTCACGCAGGATAAGGCCGGCCTCGATCGTCTTGCCGATGCCGACATCGTCGGCGATGAGCAAACGCGGAACCGCAAGCCGAAGCGCCATCAATAAGGGCACGAGCTGGTAGGTTCGGGGCTCGAAGGCGAGCTGGGCCGCGGACCTAAATGGGCCGGCACCACGTCGCAGTGTCAGGCGCAGCGCATCCGCCAGCAGCGCGGCTTTTGCCTGAACAGTAGTCGCAGCGTCAGTCGGCAGATCAAACCTGGCCGGCTCGACTGGGAGGATTTCGAGCCCAGGGTCCAGGATGACGGCATCATTCTCGCCACCGGAAAGGGGGCGGAGAGCCAGAATGCCGTCCCGCGGCGACGGCAACGCAACCCATTCGCGCCCGCGGGCACGGACCAGATCTCCGGGAGCAAAGTTCACCGTCATCGGGACGCCCCCCCGAAGATCGAGATCATTGCGTCAGGTACACCGGCAGCGGCCGTTCCTGGCAACTCGAACAGCGTCCAGCCCTTGGATTCAGCTTCCTCGCGCGCTGCCACGGTTATCGGAAAGACACTAGCCGCTACGAAATGACTGCGCCAGGCGAAGCTCATCTCCTGCTCGGAAAAGCAGACATACGAGCCATCCGAGGGCGGAAGCCCAGCACCCTTGAAGACATCTGCCCATCCCACACCCTCGGCCGACTCCCTCGGCGCTGCTGCCAGCACCACCTGTCCGCGCGCCAGATCGACGAGCATCTGTTTCGCTTCATAGCTTGTCCGGTCGATCAGCTCGTGATCCGGCTGATTGAAGTAGGAGAGCAAACACCGATAGCACCCGCGCACACAGGCCTCTCCATCGTGGCTGGCGAGCAGCTTGGCGTCACCTGCTGCGATCGCTTCATCGACCTTCTCGAAATGCATCAGGCTCAGCGCTTCGCGGGCCACTTTACCGAGCGCCTGCGGATCCTCGATCAGGCGACTCAAAACGCCGGCGCCGCCCTCCGTAGCTTCATAGGCGAGGACGGCGCGCCGGTTGTCGCGGGCGGGTAACGGCTCGCCGAGGACCTCGCCTTCCTCCAGTTGGAAGACGACCTCAATGCCTCTCATCAAGGCGTGTTGAACGGTAACGATCGTCTCGGGTGCATAGGCCGTCGGCTCGTTGAACCTGAAGAGCAGTGCGTTCTTGTGGTCCCGCACGATGGGAACAATTCGAACCGGTCTTACGACATCCGGCGGCACATCAACATCGGGATCTTCGTCGTTTGATTTCGCCCAGTAACCGCTGCGCGGGTCGATATAGAAGCCGAAGACCGTCTGGTTAGCTCGTCGCTTCAGCCCTTTGTTGATCCGGCTGATCTCGGCACTATTAGCGTATTGCAGATTGAGGATCGAGGCGTCCTCGCAGCGGAAGTCGGCCTCGGTGATCTGCACTCGGCCGTCGCGCCTCGGCCAGGAAAACACTGTCTGGATGTCGAAACCTTGCCTGACGCGCTCTTCGTCATTCGCAGTGATCCGCTCTGCCGGTGCGGCCTCGACATTGTCAATCCTGAGAGTCCGCTGCACGGGCATCTCACCCGCCATCGGGCTGTTACAGGCGTGGCAGCGCTCGACCTCGCCGTCGTGGCATGCGCCACAGTTCGAACAGATGAAAATATCCCTGGTGGCGAGTTCCGACCCGTCACCAGTACGTACTTCCGGCGGCAGCTTTGCTTTCATGACTCGGTAAGCGCGACCTTCGTGATAGATCAGGCTGCGCGGCCCGAACTCGGAGATTGCCAGGAAGCGCGCGCGCTGGAGGAAGGAGCCGGCTTTCCCCTCGCCGGGAATGAAGGCGTAGAGCGGCAACCGCGGGAAATTGTAGCCCGGCAGAAAGCCTTCGGTCGCGAGATAGCGGTAGGAGTAGAAGTCTGAACCGTTTGACGCCTTGCCCTGCTCAAGAATAGCGATCTGGTCACTCGCCTGCATCTGGGAAGCCTTGATGCGACGGCGGTCCGCGGCCGAAAGACCTGTGATCTCGGAACGGGCATTGGCCTCGATCAGCTGCGTTCGAGCGGAGTTGTAAAGCTCCCGCCACCGGTCGAAGGCGCGATCGAAATTCTCGGGCGCACGCTTAGCGACCGAGGAAACAAAGTCATCCGGCTCACTCATCCAGACCGGCTTGCGACCACCCACCGCAGCAAGAATCTGATCGAGAACACGCTTCATCGGCGCGCGCGCCGCAATCGCCAATTCAGGCCGCTCGATCACCTCCTGGACCTCCGCCTTAAGCGGGTATCCCGTCTGCGTCAGGTCGAGAATTTCTGGGATGTCTGGAGACAGAGCGAGCTTCGCCTCAGCAAGCCAGACGGCGTGCAAGTGCGAGCGGACGAGCTCTTCATTGGTGATGTCGAGGGCAGGAGGGCGAACAACGCCGGCCACCATCTCGTTGCGCCGCTCGAAGAAGTACTGGTCGTGAGGCGATTGGGCCGCGCAATAGGTCACGATGACAGCGGCCTGCCCGGAGCGGCCCGCACGGCCGGCACGTTGAGCGTAGTTGGCCGGTGTTGGCGGCACGTTTCGCAGATAGACGGCGTTGAGCGCCGAAATATCGACGCCGAGCTCCATGGTCGGCGAACAAAACAGGGCAGGCAGAAACTGCTCCGACTCGCCTGCCGCCTTAAGGTCGGCGGCGTTTCTCGCGAGGTTCTCCCTGTCTTCCTTCTCGTGTCGGAAGCGCCACTCGCGCCATTCGCGTTGTCTCTGGGACACCTGAGCCGTGTGTTCACGGCCTTCCAGACCCCAAAAGCTGCTTTGACCTGCTTTCAGATCGGCGGCGATTTCGTTGTAGAGATCGTGAAAGTAGCGGTTGCCCTGCGGTGCGCCGCTCCGAATGGCTTCACCGGGCACGACCCGGACAGCTGATGGCGACAGACGCCACCCCAGCAGATCCTTCTCCAGATCGACACGTGACACCAATCCCTCACGCGCAAGGAGGTCCATTAGGCCGGTCATGACCGTGAGGTAGTCATTCTTGCCGAGCTTGATCCCGATGACGCTCTTGCGATTGATGAGGCGGCCGATACGGGAATTATGGCCGGCCCGGACGATTGTTTGTTCTTCCCGCAGACCCACCTGATCCTTGCCAGGCGCCTGTAGGATCAAGATGGTTCGACTTCTCGGGGTCTCCTTAATGTCCATGGCCCATGGCGCACGAAGCAGATTGCGGGACTTCTGGGTGACGCCTTCGAGGACGGTCGGATCAAGCGCTTCCGTCCCAACCGCCAGGCCCTCGAGCATCGCGCCTAGGAGCTTCTTCAGCATCCCCTTTCGCGCGGGCGCATCGAGTGCTCCGAATTCCGGTCGGATGGCTACGAAGCGTTCTGTATCTTCGACGATGCTGTCGAGACCAATGAACTCGACGTCGATGAGCTTGAGAACGGAGAGGCTCGGATTGGTGTAGCGCCATCCCCTGCGCAGATCCGTCCACAGCCGGTGCGCGAGAACCTTTTGAAGGGAGCGTTGGGCGTCCTCGCGGATCACGGCTCCTGCCTCGGGCTCCTGCATCCAGTGGATGCGCGCGTCTCGGTTGGCGGCGGTGAAGCCGAGCGCCCTCACGATCCGTAGACCGAACTCGTCCTCGGTCAAGCCATCGTCGCCTGCGTCCAGGACGGCCCGCAGGATCGCGCCGCGCAGGAGGCTGACGAACAGAAAGTCGTTGAAGTGCCCCGCCTGAAGGGCGGCGTCCTGACGATTATCCGTGAAGCCGAGTAGCTTGCGCTTGTCAGTGGGAACACCGCTGTCGCGCCGGTTCATCCATTCGAGCGCGGTCGCTACGAGAAGTGTCGTGGCTGAGCTTCGACCCTCACCCGACAGGCCCGCCAGCTTTGTGCGTTCGCGCATGCTGGGATGCGGTTGGTCGAGACAGCACGGGCAGAAGCCGAACTTGCCGGGTATGAACCAGAAATTTCTCCCCGATGCGCCATAGCGCCCGTCCGCGGCGACCGCGACCATCTGAGGCACTCGCCTTTTCCGATTCGTGCGGAGCCGTTCGACGCCATTTCGCTCCTCTCGCCAATCCTCGGGATAGGATTCGATCTCGCCCGTGAAAGCGTAATCGGGGTCGCCATCGCCCGTGGGTGTTAGATAGCCCGCTGCGTCTCCTTCCTGATCGTCGAGCGGCGCGTCATCGATGTTCCTTGGCAGGAACAGGGTGCCCTCTGCGTCCTCAGTCTTGGCGACGACATGAACCTCATGCCCGCATTCCCGACAAAAGCGGGTTGGATAGAGGCGATGACCTGGCGCGCTGGGATCTTCGAGTTGGCCTTCGAACAGAACATTTCTGGGCTTCTCGGTCAGGGTGGTGAAAATTTCACCAGCACCGGAGATGAATTGATGGAGCTTGAATGCTAGAAATGCACCACTCCCCGGGCCTCCTCGTTCTGTTTCCGGGAGGCTGATGCGGGTCAGAAAAGTCTCAAGGCTACTTCGGCAAATTTCGGGATCTACGCTACTATCCTTTGACAGCAGCGCGACAGCGTCTTCGAACCGAATCGGCTTCTTTCGCTTGAGCTCCTGTCCATCCTCCAGCCCGATAGCCAGCTCCGCCCATACCGCCAACGGATGTGTGACGAGTTCCTCGTCCGTTAATTTCTCGGTAAGCGCTGACGTGAGGAACTGAGCGAGTCGCGGACGCACTGCTTCTAGTGTTAGGCGATCATCTGTCGCGCGCTGCAGGGATTCGTCGATCACTGATTCTGGGCCGATCGACGCGCCAAATAGACGCGACGCGACATCCGCCACGGCCTGCGCGCGGCTGATATCAGAGCCCTCGCTCGCCATGGTGGCAGATGTGCCAATACAGATTGGCGCCTTACCTGGAGCACAACGATTGCGCAGGCGTCGAACTAGAATCGCCACATCGGCACCCTGGCGACCGCGATAGGTGTGTAATTCATCTAGGACGATGAAACTCAAGCCGCTGGCGTTCTCGATGACCTTAGCATCAAGGCCGTCTTGACGCGTCAGAAGCAGCTCCGCCATCATAAAGTTAGTCAACAAAATATCTGGCGGGTTGTCCGCGATCTGCTGACGCTCCTCCTGGCTTTCCTGACCGGTGTACCGCCGCACCACCGGCTTAAGCTCGTTGGGCAGGTCAGACTGTGAGATGAATTTCTCGATCTCTTTAAGTTGACTATTGGCCAGGGCGTTCATCGGATAGATGATGATGGCGCTGGTCCCGCGGGGCCTGCCAGTCCTTCGCCCGCGTACGATGGCGTCAACTATTGGCACGAAGAAGCAGAGCGATTTGCCCGAGCCCGTCCCTGTTGTAACCACATAGCTCTGGCCGGCTCGAGCTTTTGCGATGGATTGCGCCTGATGACAGTGAAACTGCACGGGGCCGGTCTGGAAGCGGAATATCTTACCGGTCGCTTCATCGAGGTCACCGGAGCCAACCAGATCGTCGACCGTCGGCCCCTTAAGGTAACGGGGGTTGAGGGACAGCAGGGCCGCCGGCCAAAACCGACGCGCGTCATACTGGCGTTGAATCTCATGGCTCAGGTCTTCAGCACGAACGGTGCTGAAAGACCGCGAGAAGCGAGCGTATGATTCAATAAGATGATGATCGAAATTGAACGCTTTCATGTCCCCCCTTACGCCTACCTCGTCTCTTAAGCACCGACGCATGTTCGTTGCCGACATATTCGGAATGATTCATTTCATCAAGAAGCAGCCGCCCAGCCCCCACTAGCGAACCGTTTCAATCCATAAAACCGGGGCTAAAACGGCCATGTATGACCTTGACTCCTCAGACGTCGGCCCAACACGAGAGATAACCAATGAATGAATGTCACTAGCAGATAGCAAATTAATAGCGAGCGGCTGCGGGCGCAGATTGTGACCTGTCAGCCCACGCCGCTAAAGGCGATCTCGTTTGCCACACCAACGCTAATCATCGCCCCAGCCTTCGCCATTAGCACCTCCAAGATCACAATCCTAATATACTTGGCACGGGGTGATTGTATAAGTCTATGCAGCGTCTAGGAAAACTCGAGCGAAAGAACTGCGCACGTGATGGACGGATTCAATGCAATGACGCCATCGCCTCCGAGTTCGGAAGCTAACGATGTCTGCTTTTTTCCAACCCTCGGCCCTATTATTTCGGAGGAATCCGGAATATTATTAAATTCCTATTTTTAAGGAAAATTTTCCCCTACCAGCCTGTCATCGCCCGCATGCCCACGACACTGCGTTAATGACTATGACGAATCTCGCATTATGGCCCCGGAATCTCACGTTATGGGTCGCCCTACAACACAACTACAACACAGCACCATACATACTATAGGAATATAATCTAATCTACGTCAGCTACCTAGCAGCGGGATTGAATCCGCCCCCATTTGCCTCGCCTGTCAGTTGTTGTCCAAAGGCTATGATTCAGAGCCGAAGAGGGACCCTTCTAACGGCAGGTTTTCGGATAGTCACGGTAGTCCATAGGAGGGTCCCGCGGCCGACGCGGCGCGGGTCAGAGCGCAGACGTCAGCGCCGCCGGGCCGCGAGAAGATGATGGGCGGGGCATTGCGCCTCGACATTCCGCCATGCGGTCGAGGGAGAGTTTCGAGCAGCAGGTGGCGAGACGGTCAAGTAATTCCGCTCGGCAACTGGCTCGGCATCCAGGATGACAAGACCGGACACCAGGGTTTGCGCCTTTGTCACCGGCATGAAGGTGAGTCCGAGGCGACGCAGTTGTCAAAAAAAAGCGGGGGCATCTCGCCCCCGCCGTGCCTCACGGCCTTTAGGCCGCTGATTCCAGCTGACTTGTTCAGGCTGCCTCCGCCTCGCAATCGTCGGCGACGGCGCCGTCTTAGCCTTTCAAGTCGTCGCCTCGGTTCGTCAGCATCACATAGGTGCTCTCGATCGTGTCAAGCGTCCCCCGGAACTCCAGTCTTTCATGCGCTGTGATCGGTGGCCAATTCGGATCCCGACTATCCAGCAGTGGCTCGATTGCTGCCCAGAGATGCCGGATCGCTTCCATCTGTTCGGCGGGCGTGCGATCATTCCCGTATTCGGTGCAGATCGGCGCGCTGGTCAGGATCGGCCCGATCCCCCAGGCGCGCGCGCCACCGAAGTAGGTCGCCGGCTCCCGTCGTTGGTCGAAGAGCATCAGGGCGCTGCCGGCCTGACTCCACGCGGAGAGCCAACGGGAGTCATTGTCGCCCCGAGAATCTGCCGGAAGGCGGGAAACATAGCGCCGGAACTCCGCCAGCACAGCTTGCGGGAGGTGGATGACGAGGGTCCCGGACGAGATCGAGCTTTGCAGGCTGCGATAGCCGGCCGCGGAGTTCTGGATGATCCAGGCGGGCGTCTTGAGCTGCGAAGGATCGTCGAGCCACCACCCACGGTGCTGGTACCAATTGGAGGTCGTGTCCAACAAGAACTCCGTCCTGGAAGCCCACTCATCGACATCATCGACGCAACGCATTGGCATGGCCCATATCCGCACCGCCATCTCCATCAGTTGGTGCAGCCGAAGCCCGAGCCCACGATCAAGCGGGAGCGCGTCCCATTTGCACCACAGTCGCGCCGCGCTATCGGAATGTCCGCCTTCGCTCATCTCCCGCCCGAGCCAGCCAGCTATGATTCCCCACTGATCCTCATCGACCGTGGCGGCATGAACAAAGTCAGAGGGATCATAGGCCGCGTGGTTCGGGTGCTGCTCCAAGCATGCGACACCCTGCGTCAGCAACGGTCGGTGATAGAGGGAGAAGCCCTCGTCGCCGGCGCGGCGCAGTTCATAGGCGGCCTCCAGAGGTGACTTGACGCGCTGGTTCTCCAGGGTGGTAGAGGTTTCGGGTCGGTTGGTCATCGGGCATCCTTTCCTGTTGCGACCGGGACGGGTTTCGTCCTCGGTCCACCGAATGTTGGACTTCCGCACAGGGACGGCTCCGCGATTTGGCCCGTTTTTTCCACGCTATTTTGACGGGCGACCATGCATAAACAGCAGGTCTCGCCTGCCAACCCACCCTTGCCGACGGGAACGACCGATGCGGGCAGGCGATGCGAAACTGTCCCTCATTGCCCTTTCCTGCCCTTGTTGCCCAGGGACATAGAAGAATGTGCGAAGACGGCCGATTTCAGCCGCAGCTGGCACTTGAACGTCGCGCACGACCGCTTCCACCCGCGCCGTTGTTCGCCCTCGATGCTGAATATCTTCCCCTTCATTCCGACCTTGCCGCGTCGGCGGACTTTGGTCGGCATCACTATCAAGGAGCCCGCCCAGCGCAACGAAGGACGCCCCCCTCGATCGCGTTCCCCTGATAGCGGATGCCGACGGATACGGCATCAGTCGCCCCGCCAATCGGCGGGATAGGCCACGAGGTGGGTCTCCTTCGCCGCGCGGATCGCCGACCGAACGGCCGTCGCCAGCTCGTTCGACCCGCGCCAAGCGCGCTCGGCGCTGAGGTATTTCATGCCGAGCCGTTTGAGGTCCGCGCGCAGTTCTGCGGAGGGCTGCTCGCTGAATTTGACCTTCATCGGCGGCAGGTCGACCGGGTCGGCATGAACCGGCTTTTGACGCTGATTTCGGTTTCGCTGTTCTTCAAGCTCCTGAAGCTTCTGGCGGCCTTTCTGCTCGAACTGATCCCTGCGACCAGGCTCGTGGAGGACCGTCGTCCCGCGCATAAGAATGCCGAGAATGACCTCCGGGCTTTCCTTGCCAAGACCAGCTTGCTGAACCAGTGCCGCAGGAGCGAGTTCCGGCTTCTCCCCGCAATCGAGCCGCCGCCGGCCATCGAGGAATAGGCCCTCCAAGACGTGCTCGTCGAGGCCCGTCAGCCCGACTTTTGCGGCAATGCCGCCGACGCGGAAGAGCTCGTGGTTGCGCGATTTCCTGGATCTTTCCTTTTCCTCAAGCGCTGCCTTGTCGGCCCGATGGCCTGCCGCGGTGACTTCCTCATCGAACGCGCGTTGAGCGGCTTCCAATTCCGCCCGCGCCCTCCTCTCTGCTGCCTTCGCCTTTTCCAGACGCTTCAGTCCCTGGTTCGTTACCCGCCGGTTCACGATCGCCCCCTCGCTCATTCTGGTGCAGTACCAGTTGGCGGCATCTGCCGACGCCGCCAGCGAGGAGTGGAGAATGATGAAATCCGGTAATTTGGCCTGCGCCCTCGCAGGCCAATCCCGCGTCGTTCGGCCGCCCGGCCGACGACGCCGAGCAGCCGGTCCCCGGCTGCGAGCGCAATATACATTTTGCCTCCGGCAAAACGTGATTGCGTGGCTGCCGCCGCCGGCACGGCCGGCCTGATGCCTCTATCTCCCCTTCCGGGGGCGCTCCTCGCGCCCGGAGAGGAGAAAGCATCTTGGCCAACACGTTCGCCCGGGTCAGCATCGTCAACGGCGACAAATCCGCTGTAGGCAGGGCGGCCTATATCGCCCGCGCGAACTGGACTTGTGACCGGCTGCGGAAGCGTCACCAGCACAGTCGTAAGCGGCACGACCTCGTCTCCGTCGAGGTCTTCCTGCCGAAGGACAGCCCGGCAGCGTTCCACCATCCAAAGCATCTATGGAATGCCGCCGAAGCGGCAGAACTCATCACCGACCGCAAGACAAAGGAAACCCGCCTGCGCAAAGGTGCGCAACTCGCCAAGCACGTGATCCTCGCCCTTCCGCACGAACTCGACGACGGCGAACGCGATGCACTGCTCCGGGACTTCGTGAACGAACATCTGGTCCGTCACGGCGTCGGCGTCCTTGCCGCAATCCATCGGCCCGACGACCCGCAAGGCTTAAACTGGCACGCACATCTCCTCGTCACGACCCGGTCGATCTGCGCCAAGGGTTTCGGCAAGAAGGCAAGGGATCTCAATCCCGACTTCTGTCAGAACAAAGGCAAAAAATGGTCGACGCTGCGGAGCGACGACCTGCCCGGGCAGTGGCGCCGCTTCCAGAATGACTGGTTCAAAAGACGGGGCCTACCTTATTCCGTCACCCCGCCATCAGACAATCCGGGCCGGCATCACGGCCCCCGGGGACGGGTCAATCCGGAAGCGATTGGCGCCGAAGAGGCCCAGCAGGCGCGGAAGGCAAAGCGGCGTCTTGGTGATGTCGATCAGGTACTGGCGCTGATCACTCGGCACCAGAGCACGTTCACCGATGATGATCTCCTGGACTTAATCCGGGGCCGGGGCTACGGCCCAGCCGAGGGTGCGACATTGGCGAGGCTGGCCTTGGACCAGCCCGGCACGAAGCGCCTTTATGACCCGCGAAGCCTGGAGCCGACAGACCGGTATACCTGGCATCTCGCCTGGGCCGAGGAAAAGCGGATCCTCGATCTCGCCCATGAACTCCAGGGGAAACGGCAGGTCAAGAAAGCGCGTGAGACCGCCAGCGGCAAGGTGACAAGAGTCGCCCAAAAGCTAGGTCTTGATCTTCGGACCGAAGAACAGGACGCCGCCTGCCACGTGATCGGCGGGCCCCAGCTGACCCTGCTGCCAGGCAAGATCGAGGTCGGCAGCTCGGCGGCGATCAAAGTCATTCGCTCGTATTGGGCGGGCCGGGGGTTCCGCGTGATCGGGCTCTCGCCGACCCGGACAGGCGCTGTCGATCTTCGCCGATCCGGCTTCCATCTCGTCCAAACCTGGCAGGCCGAACTGGCCTACCAGACCGCCGACAAACCGGGCCGGCCGGGCTGGAACGCAAAGATCTGCGTCATCATCGAAGAGGCAAACCGCCTCGATTGCGATACCCTTGCCTGTCTCCTTGATCTCGCAAAAACGACAGGGGCGCGTCTCATCCTCGCCGGCGATGAAGCGCAGTCCGGCCCGAATAACGGGGCCGGGATGTTTCGCGTCCTGCGCAGAAAGCTCGGCTACCCGGTCCCGCGTGATCTCCGGCACTTTCAGAGTTCGTGGGCCAAGGCTGCCGACCAGGAGTTCGGGGCGGGCCGGATCGCCGAGGCGATCGAAGCATATGCGAGCGGAGGGCATCTTCAATGGCACCCGACGCACCAAAAAACCCGGGACGCTCTCGTCCTCGCCTGGGAACAGGACATCCGGAATGCGCCAATCGAGCATCACTTCATCTTCACGGCAACCAGGGACGCCGCCGATGCCATAAACCGATCCTGCCAGCAGGCACGGTGGCACGGCAAGAAGAGCCAGGCCGCCGAGCTGCCGACCGCCTACGGCAAGCTCCGACTCCATCAATTCGACCGCATCCAGTTCCACGCAGACTACCCCGACCACGGCATCAAAGCCGGCATGCGGGCGACCGCATACGGGCTCAAAAATCATATGCTGCGGATCCGAACCGATGACGGGCGGGACCTCGCCATCGATTGCGGCAGGGTCCGGAACTGGAGCCTCGGCTATGCCGGCACCGTCCTCGGTTTCGCCGGAGCGCCGGTGCAGAAGGCCTACCTCTTCTATGATGACCCGGAGGCTTGGTCGCCCGATCTACTGCATGCCGCCTTCGCCCATCACGGGGACGACGCTGAGTTCTACATCCCCGGAGATCGCACGCCGGATAAGGCTGCCCTGGTCCAGCAGCTTTCGAAAATCGACCCGGCCTCGCCGGCGCATAACTGGCT
The DNA here is from genome assembly GCA_035539215.1 of Dongiaceae bacterium. Lineage (GTDB taxonomy): Bacteria > Pseudomonadota > Alphaproteobacteria > Dongiales > Dongiaceae > Dongia_B. The sequence goes on from DATLIX010000206.1 coordinate 18,124, forward strand.
GATCCGGGAAGGCGTTGAGGCGATCCGGTTCGAGACTGCGCGCCATGCGCTTTCGTTCTTCCTCCATGGCGAAACCCGCACGCTTGATCTTCGTCTTGCAGCGCATCGACGGACGGCCCGGCGCGCCTTCAACTTGCTGCCGATGGCTGAATCCGTCGCCCTCTATAAGCGGGTCGCGGAAATCGAGCAGATGTCCGGGGTACCGACAGGGGTCGCCGAGGGAATTCAGAGCTTGAAACGGCAGCTCAATATCGCCGCGAATGCTGGCGGCTTCCAGCCAAGTACCGGCAAGCCCGCCCCCGGGTTGATCCGGCAGCACCTGCAACACACGACGACACTCCCACTCATCAACGACTCCCGTGTCGAGCCCGGCGACGGTGATATCGACATCCGTGGCCTTCTTCACGACCCGCTCAGGGCATCGCCCAAGGATCGCCGCGTGCTCTGTGAGGCACTCTACCGATCCCGCCCGCCGGTCCTCCTGGCAATAAGCAAGACTCTCACCAAGCTTATGGGCAACTTCAAGCCGGGAACAGGGCTCTGGCCTGGACTCCATTGCGCCAATGTCGTCGTGAAACGGATCCGCGCGATCGCACCCCGGGATGACAACGGCAAGAGGCGAAGCCTGGACGAGAAGATGACGGCCCTGCAGCGGGTCGCGGACGAGGACGCCTGCCGACGCATCACTGACGAGTTCGATTATCGCGCCAGGTTGAGTGACGCCGAGCAGGAGGATCTCGTCGGGGGGCCAAGCTCACCATCCGTACCCACAGCGGCCGCGGCAACGCAGCCGCCAGAAACGCGACAGCAGCAGAAAATGCGGCTCGAGCAGCAACGGCGCCGCCTGGAGCGCGAACTGCCAAGAGCTTCTGCGCTGGACAAGATCAACCTCCTTCTCGACATTCTGGAAGTGCGCCAGCAGCTCAACCCGATCTACGAACGGGAAGACAAGCAGGTCCTCGCCGCCCTTCGCCAGGAAGCCGAGCCGGCCCCAACACCGGCAGCCCCATCTGCTCCAGTCGCGCCATCGCCGCCAACAAAAATTCAACGGTTGGCACGGTGCAAGGTCGAACTTGAACGCAAGGAAAAGGAGCTGCTGATCGTCACCGGAGAGGACCGGGTGCGCCTCGTCGTCGACATCCAAGGGCTCCGCGTGCTCATCGACCTTCTCACCGACGAGATCGCGGCAGCGCCCAGGATGAGCCCTGCCGCTGGACAACGTGGTGCACCGCCCCCGTCACTGCCGATGCCGACTGCACCAGCGCAAACCGCCGATCGGGCAGAAAAGTCCTCCAACCAGCTGACCGCTACGAAACGAGCCGCAGGTGGCCCGGATCCGAACGAGCGCGAGTAAAGGCGGCCGGAACGTCGGCATCGAATGCGCCACGGGGCAAGGCGCACTGGGGTCAGGTTCGTATCCGGCTGTATTGGCCGCCCGATGCCGGCACAGCCGTCGGCGGCGCGCCCGCTGAGCCACGCGGTTAAAACAGCCCAATATGAAAAACTCCCGAACCAAGGAAAGGAGTGCATTCATGGCCCCGCAGCTTCCCACCCACGCTTACGAGATCGAAGAGGTTGGCGGCAAAGCCCTCTTCCGCGTCCTTCGCCGCCTCCCTGGCGACCCGAACACGTCCGTCGCTGGATCAGATGACGTCGTTCAAATCGCCGGCGAGAAATGGGCGGTAATCCACCCCCACCTCCTGGCCTACCTGGGCGAAAGACCCAGCGATGCGCGCCGGTCGTCGAAGACCCGGCCGTTCATTCGGCTGAACGTATCTCAAGGTCAGGCTTGCGAGACCTTTCTGCTGATCACGGCCTCGGTCACCGATACCACCGAACTTGCCGTCGCTGCGGAAAACTGGTTCTCGAAGGCGGCCGCTCCCGGCAAGCGGATTGAGATTGGCTCCCTCAGCCTTGCAGCCGCCCAACTCTGCCTCGTCGGCCGGCTCATTCAAAAGTCGGGAACCAACAATTCCGCCGGGATCGCCCGGCTCCCGTCGACCTCCGTCGACCTGTTCATCAAGTTGCTGCAGCGCTTCGGTTCTCTCACGGCGTTCGACGTCGCCGGAACCGGACCGAAGATGAAAGTCCGCTGGGCTTGGGTCCGAACCGGCCTTGGAACAACGATCGGCCTTATGCCGACCGGAGCGACAAGAAACACCTCCGAAGTCGCCGGCGCCACGTTCTTTATCGCAAGCGTCCCGGTCGGCGTTCGCCACCAAGCAGCCCTTTACGTCTCCCGTCAGATTGATGCCGTACGGCAAACCGTCCGCGAGATCGACACGCGGATCGACGAGGCTTCGCGGCCGGAATTTCTAGAGCTCGTCCGCGAACTCGACCGTGAGCTCAGCCTCGTTCAGCTCGGGCGCGTGCATCTCCTGCCGAGCCGGCGCGGACGGTGACCGTGGGGTCAGCGACAAGACACGGCCCTGTTCCGGTACGAAGCCGTCGTCCATGCCGATTAAGAATTTCGCGAAGCCCAGGCAATCCGCGAGGGCTGGAACGATATGGATAGGTCCATCAACTAAGAAAGGCACGCAAATGATAACCGAGACCCCTTCCTTCTTCGAATTCGTCGCGACCGGCGACGGCGCCGCTCGCTTCCGTCCCGGTCCCGGAATCTCCCTCGAAAGCCTCTCGCGATACGACGAGCTTCCCCTCGAACGGCCGATCGATGACTTTCCACTCTCCCCAGCGGAATGGGCGATCATCGCTGGCAACCTTGAGATTTTTCTGCTGACACTCGGCATCGATGCCATCGAAGCCGTCGAGGACGGCGGCGGCTATATCCTTCAGGTCCCAGAAGCGCCTGGCCGTGCCATCCAGGACTGCCTTGCGGCCTGGCTCGGCGACGTTGATCCGAACGAGGATAAACCTCATCCGATGTTCGAGCGCCTCGTCGCCAACCTCTTTGACTCCTGCAGAGATCAGCTGGGGCTCCCCTGGGACATGTAACCGTCGTCGCCGAACTGGCCTCTATCGCGGCAGCCCATCGTCGAGTTGCCCGCCGCCCTGCCCCTCCCCGAAGGGCAGGGCGGCGGCGTTTCTGACCGAGCCTTGCCCTTCAGGCGATCGCGCTCTTGCGATGCCCTAGCCATGAAAGGTCTTAAAATGCCCTCGACTTGCGTCTTCCTTCCCGCCCATACCCTTGCGATCCTCCGCGACGGCGTGAATGAGCTCCAGGACCATCTCCGTGAAGACGCCTTGCTGGCAACGCTTCGGGACAACGGCAACATCGAGATCGGCTTCGATGCTTGCATCATCGAGCCGACAGGAGCGCCGCCCTTCTCTTTTCGTTCGCGAGGGATTTTCCTCTGCCGCCCGGGCTTCGCAGAAGGTCAACCGACACGGCTTGATGATGAGAGCCTGCGTTTCCTGCTCGGTCGCGCCCGCACGCTCATCGTCCGGCATAGCGGGCTCAGCAGTCACGAGCGGGTTGAGATCGCTGACGCCTTCGCCGCGGCAGCAGGCGCTGAACCCGCCCCCGCACGAGCAGCTGCCGCGGCCACATGCCGGGATGCAACGCCTTCCCGGCTCATGGCAAGGCTGGCACCCGAGCTTGTCGCGCTCGATGCCGCCCTTGACCTGTACTTGCGGTCCGTCGGCGGCAGCTTCCTCGAAGGGCCGATCGCCGGCGCTGACGGTGAAGGTCATCAGAAAGCTTCGCGACGATTTCGTCGGCGAGAAAGGGTCCGCCCATTATCGCCCTTCCGCCGGCAATGGCTTGGTCACCTTCTGCAACCTCTTCGTCAAATGGTACACCGCCCCGAAGATCAAGAAACTGAAGTCCGGCGATGGCCACCGGCCAGCCGAGGAGTCCGAGATCGCTCAGTTCCGCGCTCGCCATGCGGTCTTCACGTTGAAACGCGTCGCCTTCGAGTTGGCGCTGAACACGGGCCAGCGCGGACAGGACGTGATCGCCATGAAGAAGGAGGATATGAGGGAACGCGAGATCCATGTGGTGCAGGAGAAGACCGGCGCGCGCGTCTGGCTGCCGATGCCTGCCGATCTGAGAGCCGCTCTGGGGCCATGGATGAAGGACCGCATCGGCCTTATCCTAACAACGCCTACTGGCAGAGCGATGAAGGAAGATTACTTCCGACACATGATGCGGGAGGCATACGACGAGGCCGGGCTGCCGCAAGACTTCACCACGCATGGTCTGCGCTATGCGGCGGCGACGCGCGTCTATGAAGTCTACAAAAGCATGAACTATCCGGATCGCATCGCTTGGGAAGCCGTCGCCGACATCACGGGACATGCGACCATGCTGATGGCGAAAAAGTACTCGGAGAAAAAGCGCCGCGCGCAGATCACTGTCGGCCATCTAGATGCCGCCTTGGCGTCGAGTGTAAAACCGGATCAAAAAGTGTAAAACCGAACAAAAGCGAACGCGCTTCGACGCGTCACTAACCGTTTGTTCTATCGGGGAATTCCTTGGGAAGGAATGGTGGGCGCACAAGGACTCGAACCTTGGACCCGCTGATTAAGAGTCAGCTGCTCTACCAACTGAGCTATGCGCCCCCGGTGGAAGGACCGCAGCACCGCGTCGCGGGGCTCGCCGTCGATCCGGGCAGCGATATAGCAAAGCGTTTCCGCCTTGTCGATAGCTAATTGTGACGTTTTTTCTTTTTATTGATCATGGGGATAGCCGCCGGCTTGCTGGCCCGTTCCGCCGGTCGCCCGGCTAGTCCTCGTCGCTGCGCCGCCCCAGCCGCATATCGCGATGGATATAGACCGAGATGATCAGGCCAAAGCCGATCATGACGGTGATCATGGCCGTCCCGCCGTAGGATATCAGCGGCAGCGGCACGCCCACCACCGGGATCAGGCCCATGACCATGGCGGTGTTGATGAAGAAATACAGGAACAGGTTGGCCGCCAGGCCGAAGGCCATGAGGCGCCCGAAATGGCTGCGCGAGCGGAGGGCAATTACCACCCCGTAGAGCACCAGCAGGCTATAGAGGCCAAGCAGCACCACGCCCCCGACCATGCCGAATTCCTCGGCAAAGGTGGTGAAGATGAAATCCGTCTGGTGCTCCGGCAGGAAGTCGAGATGGCTCTGCGACCCCTGCATGAAGCCTTTGCCAAAGAGGCCGCCGGAGCCGAGGGCGATCTTCGACTGGGTGATGTGATAGCCGGTGCCCAGGGCATCCTGGTCGGGATCAAGGAAGATCAGGATGCGGTTTCGCTGATAGTCGTGCAGCAGGTTGGGGGCGTGCCAGGCGTAGTAGCCGCCGGCGACGGCAACGGCGATTATCAGGACGAATTTCCACCAGCGCACGCCGGCGGCGAAGAATATCGCCCCCGCCACCATCATCAGCATGCCGGCGGTGCCAAGATCGGGCTGCTTCAGCACCAGACCGGTCGGCAATAGCGCCATCAGCACCGGAATGATCAGATAATGCGGCCGGCCGATATCCTCATAGGTCTTGCCGTGGAAATAGCGCGCCAGCGATAGCACCAGGGCGATCTTCATCAGCTCGGAAGGCTGCAGCTGGATGAATTTGAGATCGATCCAGCGCGTGGCGCCCATGCCCGTATGGCCGGCAACATCGACATAGATCAGCAAGACAAAGGACAAGGCATAAAGCGGATAGGCGATCTTCATCAGCTGGCGCAGATCGACCATGGCCACGGCGATCATCAGCACGAGGCCGACGCCGAAGCGCGCCATCTGCCGATCCATCCACGGATCGGCGTTGCCATGCGCGGCCGAGTAAAGGACGGCAAAGCCGATCGACGCCACCATGCAGATCAGCAGCACCATGCTCCACGTGACCTCGCGGAGCTTGGTCGCGATGGTCATCTTGCGCTGATCGCGGCTGACATGCAGTTGCAGCACCACTACCCTCTCCGCTCTCGCCGATTTGCCGCAAGACGTGGAAGCCGCAGCGGTTCAGGGCATCTCATTGCGGCCGCCCTCGACATTCGGGTTGCGGCGCGCGGGGTCTCGGCGCTGGCACTCGATCATGATGTCCCGCGCGATCGGCGCGGCGACGGCCGAACCGCCGCCACCATGTTCCACCACCACGCAGCAGGCATAGCGCGGAGCATGGACCGGCGCGAAGCAGACGAACAAGGCATGATCGCGCTGGTTCCAGGGCAAATCCTCATTCTTGCGCACGCCGCGGCTGCGCTCCGCCATGCTGATGCGCCGGACCTGGGCGCTGCCTGTCTTGCCAGCCAGTTCCATGCCGGGAATCGTGATGCGCGAATGAAAGGCGGTGCCGCGTTCCTCATTGGAGACCCGGTCCATGCCGGTACGGACGATTTGCAGGAAATCGGCGTCGACATCGAGTGTCGGATACGGGCTGGGCCCGTCGACTTTCAACTGATCGCTCTCGCTGGCCGGGCGCATCAGATGCGGTTTGACGGCGTAGCCGCCATTCGCCAGACGCGCCACCATGACGCAAAGCTGCAAGGGCGTCGTCTGCACGAAGCCCTGACCGATGGCATTCACCAGCGTCTCGCCCTGATGCCAGGACTCGCCCATGGTCGCCTTCTTCCAGGCGCGGTCGGGAATCAGGCCGGCCTTTTCGCCCGGCAGATCGAGCCCCTCATCCAGCCCCAGGCCGAAGGTTCGCGCCATCTCCGCGATGGCGTCGATGCCGATCCGGCGGCCCATTTCATAGAAATAGCAGTCGCAGGAATTCTTCAGCGCGTCGGTCATGGCCTGGGTGCCATGTCCCTCCTTGCGCCAGCAGTGGAACCGGGCATTGCCGAGCACGGTGACGCCGGAACAGAAAACCGTCGCGCTGGGATTGATGCCGGCCTTCAGTGCGGCCAGGGCGGTGACGATCTTGAAGGTGGAGCCTGGCGGATACTGGCCGGCGGTTGCCTTGTTGGTCAGCGGGCCGTAGATGTCGGTCGTGAGTTCCTGCCATTCGGGACCGGTCAGGCCGCGATAGAAGGCAGCCGGATCGTAAGACGGCGTCGACGCCATGGCGAGCACGTCGCCTGAGAAGATGTCCATGACGACAGCCGCGCCCGACATTTCGCTCGACAGGCGCTGGTGGGCGAATTGCTGCAGGCCGATATCCAGGGTGGTCACCAGGTCGGCCCCGGGGACACCTTCCTGGCGCGCCAGTTCGCGGATGACGCGGCCGACGGAATTGACCTCCAACTGGCTCTCGCCGGCCTTGCCGCGCAGGGGCAGATCGTATTGCTTCTCGAGACCATTGCGGCCGATATGGAAGCCCGGCAGCTGCAGGAGCGGATCGGCATCCTGGGTCAGGTCGTTTTCCGATACCGAGGCAACATAGCCGAGCAGATGCGAGGTGATCCCGCCATAGGGATAGTACCGCTTCTGATCGACATCGATGCTGATCCCGGGCAGATCGGGCAGGTTGAGCTCGACCTGCGCCACCTGTTCCCAGGTGAGATCCTCCTTGACCGTGATCGGCATGAAAGCGCGGTTGCGGGCCCGCTCCCGCATCACCTTGCCGCGTTCCCGCTCGGTCATCGGCACCAGCTTGGCGAAGTCTTCCAGGGTCTGTTCGAGATCGGGCGTCTGCTCGGCGACGAGCATGGCGCGGTAATTGGGAAAGTTGCTGGCCAGCGCGAGGCCGAAGCGGTCGAGAATGAGGCCGCGCGACGGCGGCAGCAACCGGCGATTGATGCGGTTCTCGTCGGACAGCATCCTGTACTTATCCGCCTCGACGACCTGCAGATAGTACATGCGCCCGACCAGCGTCGAGAGCAGCGCCAATTGGCCGGCGCCTAACAAGGCAACACGGCGGGAAAAGACGCGCTGGAGCGTTTGCGATTGCTGCTTATTCATTTCTCGGGCAGCAAGCTGCGTTGAAGTCGATCAAAGACATACGACAGGGGCGGATAGCAGACAATATCGAAGAGATACAAAAAGATCGCGGGTTTGATGTCGGGGAAATGAACATCGGTCGCCGCGGTCAGCAGCCAGCTTACCAGGATGGTGATGAAAGCCATCAGAATGAAGGCGCCCCAGATCACCAGGAACGGCATGTTGCGCAAGGCCCGCGCCTGGGAACGGACAATGGCGTAGAGCAGGAGGAGCGAGACCGTACCGACCCCCATCGGCGTGACGCCGAGCAAATCGCCGATCAGGCCGATCACCAGAACCGACCACGGCGTCATCAGCTGCGGCTTCTTCAAGCCCCAATAGAACACGGAAATGACAACGAGGCTGATGCCGATCGTGCCCAGTTCCGGTAAATGCCAGGGAAGCAAGCCCAGAAGCAACAAAAACAGCGTAAAGCCGACAGGAACCGAACTACGCGACCACTTGTCGACGCGCTGCCAGAAAGGCGATCTGATCACTCGCTGCCGGCCGGTCCCGCGCGGGAAGCCTTGTTGCCGCCGGCAGACGCAGCCTTTTTCTTGGCAGCCGCCTTTGCCACGCTGCCATCCGCATCGCTCGACCTGGTCAGCAAGCTATCCAGGATGCCCTGCTGGTTCGGGTCATAGCCGGACGCATCGATATTGAGGTCGCTCTTGAGAATGCCCGGCAGCGAATAGTTCACCAGCCGCAGATATTCGAGCCGCGTGAGATCCGCCAGAGGCTGCACGCGGATATGGCCGGCATTGACCTCGGAGACTTCACCCACCGGCAGGCCCGGCGGGAAGGCGCCGCCGGCGCCGGAGGTGACGATGCGGTCGCCGACCTTGATATCGACGTCGCGCGGCAGATAGCGCAGTTCCGGCAAGGCCGAATTGTCGCCAGACATCACGGCCTGATCGCGCGTACGCTCGATGATCACCGGAACACGGGCATTGATATCCGTCAGCAGCAGGACCCGCGACGCCCGGTTGCCGACCTCGAGCACCCGCCCGACCAGTCCGGCGCCGGTCATGGCGGCCTGTCCCTTGGAGACGCCGTCGCGCGTGCCGGCCAGGATCACCACGGAGCGGACGAAGCCCGACGACGTATCGGCGATGATCGGCGCGGTGATGAAGCTGGCCGAGGGATCCGGCGTGAAACGCAGCAGCCCGCGCAGAGACTCGTTCTGCGCCTGCAATTCGCGCGCGACGCGCTGCCATTCCATGAGCGTCTGGTTCTGCGCCTTCAAGGCGCGGTTTTCGTCGGCCAGATGCAGATAATCGGTGACATCGACGGCGGTCCGCCGGACGGTCTGGATGGGCGTCGAAACCGCTTCCAGCAGGGGCGCCAGTGCATCGATGAGCGCCATGCGCGCGCGCGAAACCGCAACCGTATCGGCTTTGCCGATCAGGAGGGTCATGAAGGCGATCGTCAATAGGAGAACAAAAGCAAAACGCTGAAGCCAGATTTTGACGGGAGATGCTGCGCCGATTGTACTCGCCCGCTGCTTCAAATCCCTACCTCCGCACCCTTCCGCAGAGCAACTGCCAATGATTCCCGGTGGTTACTGCATGTTCCCACAACTCGGGCTTAGGCGCAACGCATATCCTTACGGAATCCCAGCATATTCGCCAGGC
>DATLIX010000207.1:0-54643 GCA_035539215.1 Dongiaceae bacterium
GTGCTCGGCAGCTGGATCGAGGCCCGTTTGGCCCCGAATGCCTTTCTTGGCGTCATCAAGGTGGCCTTGCGCGATGGCAGTTATCAGACCGAGGCCCTGCGGGATCTGGCCAGCCTGCGGCTTTTCATGACAGGCGGTGCCGTGACACCCTTGCTCGATGCGCCTTGGGTTCCCGTCTTTATCGCTGCGACCTATATCCTCCACCCGCTGCTCGGCCACGTGGCTATCGTTTCGGGCATCCTGCTGCTGGGCATCGCCCTCGTCGGCGAACTCGCCAATCGCACGTCGCTCGCCACGGCGGGGTCAGCCACAATGGCAGCGGATCGCGCGGCCCTCTCTGTGGCGCGCAGCGCCGAGTCGATCGAGGCCATGGGCATGACCGAGGCGATGCTGCAGCGCTGGTTCGCAACCAATGCCGAGGCAGTCGGCTATGCGCACCGGGCGGCGGTGCGGGCGGGCGCTCTCGGCGCCTTCACCAAATTCGTCCGGCTGACCGTCCAGTTGATGCTGATGGCATGCGGCGCCTATCTCGTCCTTCAACATCAGTTGACCGGCGGAGCGATGATTGCGGCGTCCATCATTATGGGCCGCGCCTTGGCGCCAATCGAACAGACGATCGCCGGTATGCGGCAAATGTTCGGTGCACGCCTGGCCTATCGGCGCCTGAAACGGCATCTGGACGAAACAGCGAGCGAGCGAATCACCATGCCGCCGCCGGCGCCAGAAGGCGCAGTCACCGCCGAGGGCATCACTTTCTTGCCGCCCGGGCAGCCCAAACCGGCACTTCATGACCTCAGCTTCATGGTGGCGCCGGGTGAGATTCTGGCTGTCATCGGGCCAGCCGCCGCGGGAAAGTCGACCCTGGCCCGATTGCTGGCCGGCCTATCCCGGCCCTCGAAAGGCAGCGTGCGGCTCGACGGCGCTGATGTCGCCATCTGGCCGCGTGATGATCTCGGCCGTTATATCGGCTATCTGCCACAGCAGGTCACCCTGCTGCCGGGAACGGTTGGCGAAAACATCGCGCGGTTCTCGGTGGGTACGCCCGAGCAAATTGTGGCGGCGGCGCGGATGGCGCGAATCCACGAGATGGTTCTGCGGCTGCCCCAGGGTTACGACACGGTCATCGGCGAGACCGATGCCAGGCTCTCCGGGGGGCAGCGGCAACGCATCGCCCTGGCCCGCGCGCTTTATGGCGATCCGCGCTTCGTGATCCTGGATGAGCCGCATTCCAACCTCGACAGTGAAGCCGAAGCAGCACTTGCGCAAACGCTCCAAGATTTGAAGGCGCGGCATTGCACCGTCGTCGTCATCACCCATCGGTTCGGCCTGGTGACCTTGGCTGACAAGGTGCTGGCCCTGCGCGACGGTGGCGTCGAATTCTATGCCCCTCGCCAGGCTTTCCTTGACCGGCTGGCGCCCCGGGAAGTTGCTCCGGTACCGCGCGCCGTTGGTCAGGACGATCGGTCATGAGAAGCACGTCCTCGCCCGCCGGATGGTTAAGTCATGACGCCGTTCCGCGCCAGCCACCTTATCTCGCATCGGCCGTCGCCGGCCTCGCACTGCTCGTCACTTTCTTCATCGGTTTTGGCAGTTGGGCTGCGCGCGCGCCATTGGCGAGCGCCGCTCTGGCGTCCGGACAGGTGCGGGTCGAGAGCCACCGCAAGACCGTCCAGCATCTTGAAGCCGGCATCATCAGGGAGATCCTGGTACGTGAGGGCGACAAGGTGCGAGTGGGACAGCCGTTGCTGCGACTGGACGATACCCAGACCGTCGCCGCCTTGAAGATACTGCAAGACCAGCATGACGAATTGAAGGCCCTGGAAGCGCGCTTGCTTGCCGAGCGCCGGGGTGACTCGGTACTGGTCTTTCCTGCCGATCTCGAGGCCCAGCGCGTAGATCCGTCACGCGCCGATATGCTGGAAGGGCAGCAACGGATCTTCACCGAACGCCGGCAAAGCCTCGCCAACCAGATCGACATCATCAAGCAACAGATAGCACAGCTCGAGGCCGAAAGGCGCGGTGATCAGGCACAGATCGCGGCACTCGACCGGCAACTGGCACTTGCGCGGTCGGAGACCGATCTCGTCAATGATCTCGTGAAAAAGGGGCTGGCATCGCGGCCGAACCTGTTGGCGCTGCAGGGGCAGGTCGCGTCGCTCGAGGGGGCCCGTGGAGAGCAGCTCGGCCGCATCTCCCAGGCAGAGCAAGCGATCGGTGAGGCGCGGTTGCGGGCGGCGGCTTTGCAGAGTCAGAACAACAACGAGATCGAGACCGAACTGCGCGATACGCAGGCCAAGCTGGCCGAAGTGGAGGGCAAGCTGCAATCAGCCAGGGATCAGAACAACAGGATGCTCATCACCGCTCCGGTCAGCGGCCAGGTCGTCAATCTGCGGGTATTCACGGCGCATGGCGTGATCAACCCAGGCGAGCCCTTGCTCGACATCGTACCGGATGACGGAACGCTGGTAATCGATGCCCGTGTCCAACCCACCGATATCGACACGGTGCATGCCGGTCTCGATGCACAGGTCGCACTCACCGCCTATAAGCGGCGTATCGTGCCGCTCCTTGACGGCAAGGTCTTGCGAGTCTCGGCGGATACGTTGCAGACGGAAGACCACCGCACCTCTTACTATGAAGCGACCATCAGCATCGATGAAAGCCAGCTTGCCCGGCTCGATAATGTCAAACTCTACCCTGGCATGCCGGTCGAGGTCATGATTATGACGGGCAACCGCACCGTCCTCGATTATGCGATCGGCCCCGTCATCGACAGTTTCCATCGCGCCTTTCGCGAGGACTGAGGCTGATCGGCACCTCAGCCTGGAAGGGCGCGGCAGGACTCCTTAATGCGCCTCCGCCCAATTGTCGCCGATACCCGCTTCGGCGATCAGCGGCACGGAAAGCTGTTGTGCCGGTCCGGCCGCCATCTCCATGATCTGCCGCACCAGTTCGGCGGTCGCTTCGGTCTCTGCCTGGGGTACCTCGAACAGCAATTCGTCATGCACTTGCAGCAGCATGCGGGCCTTGAGCCCGGCCTCCCTGAGGGCACCTGGCAGGCGGATCATCGCGCGCTTGATGATATCGGCTGCAGTACCTTGCAGAGGGGCGTTGATCGAGGCACGTTCCATGAAGGCGCGACGGGCCGGATTCTTGTCGGCGATGCCGGGCATGTAGCAGCGTCGCCCGAACAGCGTCGTCACATAGCCATGCTTGCGGGCAAATTCCTTGGTCCGCTCCATATAGGCACGGATTTCCGGATAGCGCTGGAAATAGGCCTCGATATAGGCCTTGGCCTCGCCTTGAGGGATGCCGAGCTGCTGTGCCAGGCCGAAGGCGGAGATGCCATAGATGATGCCGAAATTGATCGCCTTGGCGCGGCGGCGCACCATCGGGTCCATGCCCTCCACGGGCACGCCGAAGACCTGCGAGGCGGTCATCGCATGAATGTCGTCGCCGCGTTGGAAGGCGTCCTTCAAGGCAGGAATGCCGGCCATTTCCGCGGCGAGGCGCAATTCGATCTGCGAGTAATCGACTGAGAGCAGCTTCATGCCGGGCTCGGCGACGAAGGCGCGGCGGATCTTGCGGCCTTCTTCGGTGCGGACTGGGATATTCTGCAGGTTGGGATCGCTCGACGAGAGGCGCCCGGTCGAGGTCAATGCCATCGCAAAAGACGTATGGACACGTTTCGTGACGGGGTCGATCTGCGCCTGCAGCGCATCGGTATAGGTGCTCTTCAGCTTGGTGAGCTGGCGCCAGTCCAGCACCTTCAGCGGCACAGGGTGACCGGTCGTGGCGGCCACTTCCTCCAGCACGTCGGCGCCGGTGGCATAGGCGCCGGTCTTGCCCTTCTTGCCGCCGGGCAGCTTCAACTGATCGAACAGCACCTCGCCCAATTGCTTCGGTGAGCCGACATTGAAGTCGACGCCGGCAAGGGCGCGGATCTCCTTTTCCAATTCCTCGCCACGTCGGGCGAAATCGTTGGAAAGGCGTTGCAGTTCGGTGGCATCGACCTTGACGCCTGCCCGTTCCATTTCGGCGATGACGGGGATCAGTGGCCGCTCGATGGTCTCGTAGACGCTCAGCAGATGGTCGACGGCGAGGCGCGGCTTCAGCACCTGATGCAGGCGCAGGGTGACATCGGCATCCTCGGCTGCATAAGCCAGCGCCTTGTCGAGCGGCACCTTGTCGAAGGTGACCTGCGCCTTGCCGGTGCCGGCGACCTGGCTGAAGGGGATCGGCGTATGGCCGAGATGCAGCTCGGAAAGCTCATCCATGCCATGGCCATGGGCGCCGCCTTCCAGCACATAGGAGATCAGCATCGTGTCATCGATCGGCGCCACGGTGACGTCGTGGCGCGCGAAGATGCTGATATCGTATTTGATGTTCTGGCCGATCTTGAGGACCGCCGGGTTTTCCAGCAGCGGCTTCAATGCCGCCAGGGCCTCGGCCAGGGGAATCTGGTGCGGGCGCTCCCTGTTGTCGAGGAGATCGCCGCCGCCGGTGCCATGGCCGACCGGGATGTAGCAAGCCTTGGCCGGAGCGAGTGCCAGGGAGATGCCGACCAGATCGGCGCTGGCGATCTGCAACGACGTGGTCTCGGTATCGACCGCGACAAAGCCCTGTGCCTGCGCTTGTGCCACCCAGGCCGTCAGGCTGTCGATGTCCTGGATCAGCTGATAGGCGGCCGTATCGATCGGTGTTGCGGTGGCGCTGGCGGGCACTTGCGGGGCGAAAGTACCGGCGCCATTGCCATAGGGATGCACGGCGCCATTCTTTTGCGCATGCAGGGCGATTGCCTGGTCGATGGTCGGCCGGCCGATTGTCGTCTTCGGCGCGGTCGCCGCAACATTTGCACCGAAGCGGCTCTGCACCTTGGCGACCACCGAGCGGAAGTCGTTGGTCTTGAGGAACGCGATGAGCGTCTCAGGCTCGATCGCCCGGCGGTTGAGCTTTTCCAGCGGTACCATCACCGGCACATCGCGCTTCAGGCGCACAAGGTCACGGCTGATCCGGGCGAGCTCGGCATTCTGCTGCAGGCTCTCGCGGCGCTTCGGCTGCTTGATCTCGCCGGCGCGGGCCAAAAGCTCGTCCAGCGAGCCATAGGTATTGATCAGCTCCGCCGCCGTCTTGACACCGATTCCCGGCACGCCCGGGACATTATCGGTAGAATCGCCGGCGAGGGATTGCACATCCACGACCTTGTCGGGGCCGACGCCGAACTTCTCCACTACCTCGGTGGCGCCGATCGGCTTGTTCTTCATCGGGTCATAGAGGCGCACCTTGTCGCGCACCAGCTGCATCAGATCCTTGTCCGAGGAGACGATGGTGACATCGGCGCCGGCCGCCACGGCATGCTCGGCATAGGTGGCGATGAGGTCGTCGGCCTCGAAGCCTTCCATCTGCAGCGCCGGCACATTGAACGCCTCGGTCGCCTCGCGGATCAGGGCGAATTGCGGGATCAGCTCGGCCGGCGGTTCCGGTCGATGACCCTTGTAATTGGGATAGATTTCATTGCGGAAATTACGACGTGCCGCGTCGAAGATGACAGCGAGGTGATCGGCATCGGTATCCTCCAGCAGCTTCATCAGCATATTGGTGAAACCGAGCACGGCATTGACCGGCGTGCCGTCTGGCCGGGTCAGGGGCGGCAAGGCATGGAAGGCGCGGAAGATATAGCCCGAACCGTCGACCAGATAGACATGCTGAGGCGGCACGCCGCTGCCGTCCGCGGGCACCGATTGCATGTCGGCAAGGACGGCGGTTGCCGCGTTTTCGCTGTTGCTCACGGGGCCGGAAGCGCTCAATGCGCTTCAGCCGGATGGGCACCCTGCTTGAGCACGAAATGACGGCCGCAATAGGGGCAGTCGATCTCGTTTTCCTTGCTCAGGGTGAGATAGATGCGGGGATGGCCAAGGGCGCCGTCGCCGCCATCGCAAGCGATCCGGGTGCTTTCAACTTCGATCGTCTCAACCGGCTTCATGGCCCAATCATGTCCTTCAAACTTATGGCAAATATCGGTCCAGGATGGCGCCGCCGGCGGCCCGGTCGGAACGGGCGGCGCGACATTGACCCGATGCGGGGCGGATGATACCTGTCTCCCCGGTCGATAATCAACCTTTGGCGATACCTGTCCGTGGGGTCGCCGGCTTTCCCTGATCGCCCCTCACGATCGATCCTCCCCCGATCGATCCACCTGATCATCCCATGCACCGGATTGGCGCCAAAGATGTCACAGCAGTTTTCCTCCGCCGCCCCGAACGTCCCGGCTCAGAATTCTCCGGCCCAGGATTCCCCGGCGCATGCCGATACCGCCGGTCTGCCGGATTGCGCCGTCTCGATCCGTGGCCTGACCAAGATCTATGGCAAGGCCGGTGTTGGCGTGGCGCCGAAGAAGGCGCTCGACAATGTCGATCTCGACATTCCCCGGGGCAGCCTCTTCGCGCTCCTGGGGCCCAACGGCGCCGGCAAGTCGACGCTGATCAATATCCTTGCCCAGCTGGTGGTCAAATCCAGTGGCGAGGTCAAGATCTGGGACATCGATCTCGACCGCGATCCGCGCCATGCCGCGGCGGCGATCGGCGTCGTGCCGCAGGAGCTCAATGTCGATCCCTTCTTCACGCCGGAGGATCTCCTCGATCTGCAGGCCGGCATGTATGGCGTGCCGAAGGCGGAGCGGCGCACGGCCGAATTGCTCGCGGCTCTCTCGCTCAGTGACAAGGCGAAATCCTATTCCCGCACGCTGTCTGGCGGCATGCGGCGGCGCCTGATGGTGGCCAAGGCCATGGTGCATAACCCGCCGGTTCTCGTGCTCGATGAACCGACCGCCGGCGTCGATGTGGAATTGCGCCAGCAGCTCTGGGTCTATGTGCGGCAGCTGAATGCGCAAGGTGTCACCGTACTGCTCACCACGCATTATCTCGAAGAAGCGCAAGAGCTGTGTGACCGCATCGCGATCATCAATCACGGCAAGGTGATCGCCTGCGAGACGAAGAGCGAGCTTCTCGGCCGTCTCGACAACAAGGAAATGATCTTCACCGTGGCGGTCGATATCGATCTCGACCAGCCGGAGCTGCAGGTCCTGCGCGAGCGCTTCCATGCCGAGAAGCTGGAGCCGCGCCGCCTGCGTATCCGCTACGCGCCGTCGCAGATCCGGGTCGATGAGATCCTCACCGCCATGCATCAGGCAGGCCTGCCGATCGTCGATCTCTCGACCGTCGAGACTGATCTTGAGGATATCTTCCTGCAGCTGACGCGCCAGGATCCGCTGGCCTAACGGGTTCGCCGAAGCGGCAGCGCCTGATCAGTCTCTCACCAGCTCGGCGCGCCGGGTAGATCGGCGCGGGCGCGCAGGATCGCTTCCGGTGGCAGCTCAACCAACGCCGCGAATTCCAGCAGCAGCGGTTCCCAGTTCAACAGGTAGTCGAGCACGGCGCCGAGCCCGGCTTTGTCGGTGGCGATCCCCCGCAAGGCCGACATATCGATCCCCGTCAGGTTGAGAAAGCGACTGAGCCTTTCCTCGTCTTCGACGAGAAAGGCGAGGGCCTGCAGGGCAATGGTTTCGCCATCGGGGCGGGGCGGCTTCTGGTGCATGAACCGAGCTATAGCAGTGTCGCCTGCGGGGCGGAAGCGCTGCGCGCTACATTGTGTTTTTGCGCTGCCGAATTTGGTTTCGCTGCTTTTGCGGTGCAGCATCGTGGATGTGCAGGCCGGTTGTGTCTCCGGCTCGGCTGCCTTAAACTTCGCCTATTGAACCGTGTTCCACGACAGCGCACAGACGACGTTCGACGTCGATGATTTCTGTGAAGACGAAGCGGAGGAAGCCATGACGGTTGTACAGTTGCTGCGCGGCAAGCCGGCGCGGCTCATCACCATGCCGACCCATGAAACTTTGGCGAAAGCGGCTGAGATACTGGCACGCGAGCGCATCGGTGCTGTCATTGTCACGGCGCCCGGCGGCGATCTGGCCGGCATCATCTCCGAACGCGATCTCGTGCGTGCCATCGCCAAGCAAGGGGCGGCGGCGCTCGCCACGAAAGTCAGCGAGACCATGACGGCGGATGTGATCTGCTGTGATCCGGGTGACATGATCGACGATGTCATGGCCTGGATGACGGAAAAGCGCTTCCGCCATTTGCCGGTCAAGGAGAATGGCCGCCTGGTCGGCATGATCTCGATCGGCGACGTGGTCAAAGCCAAGGTCGAGGATGTCGAGCGCGAGAGCGCCGATCTGCGCGCCTATATCGCCGGTACATAAGGCGCGCCGCGCCGTTCGGCGCTGGCCTGTGCTCCCAGGCCCGGCGCCGAAGGGCGCGTTCCAGTTTGGCTGCCCGCATTCCTTTTATAATACATTGATATAAAACAATAATTCTTCCAAGCCCCGAGCCCGCGACGGCCGGAGTGATGGATATTGCGGCCTATCCGGCAAGACTTGATGCGGCGCAATAGCTCCTGTATGTTGCGCCCACGCCAAGTCGCGATGCACCCGTAGCTCAGCTGGATAGAGCGTTGCCCTCCGAAGGCAAAGGTCGTACGTTCGAATCGTATCGGGTGCGCCAAAATCTCCCTTAAAAATCAATAAGTTAGAATTTGCGGATGGGTCAGCCTATCTGCTGTTTCCGATTTATTGGCACAATTCTGGCACAGTTGGCGTCCACCAGCCGGCTGCCCTCGGAAATCCAATCCCTCTCCGCCATGCCCTGGTCTATCCGCCGCGCCGCGAACCACAGGTTCGGCCTGGATGTCGCCAACGAGAACCGCCTCCGAGAAACGGACCAACATCCGGATCACCGGCAACAAGGAGGCAACGAAAATGGCGACGATTCGGCAAAAGGGTCCCTACCAGTGGCATGCGCAGATCCGGCGCAACGGCTACCCCAACCAGACCAAGACCTTCTCGACGCGGAAGGAAGCGGAAGCCTGGGCACGGGAGATCGAGGGCAAAATGGACCGCGGCGCCTTCGCGCTGCGCGTCATGGACGAAAGGACGACCCTGGGCGACCTGCTTGTCCGCTATGAGATGGACGTCACCGCCAAGCGCCCCGGACCGGGGTCAAAGGCGACGGAGAAGGCACGGATAAGGCGCTTTCTGCGCGAAGAACCTGGCCTTTGCGCCTACGCTGCGATCAACCTCACCGCAGAGCTGTTCGAGGACTATCGCGACCGGCGGCTCAATCAGTTCGCCAGTCGCGGGACCCCCGGCGGGCGCGGGCAATACAAGGCCGGTCAGGGGCCAAAGTTGCGGAAGGATGGGAAACCGCGCAAGAACGCGGCGCGCCCCAAGGCCGGCCCGAAGGAAAAGAAGCTGATCGCCCCAGGAACGGTCAAGCGCGAGCTGACGCTCCTGAAGCGCGTCATCGACCGGTACAAGAGGAAGCTTGGTTTAGCGGACAATCCGGTGAGCTGCGAAAACGTCGAGCGGCCGGCCGTCAATGATGAAAGAGACGTCCGTCTCGAGGCCGAGAAAATCAAGCTCCTTCTCCAAGAATGCTACCGCACAGAAAGTCCCTGGCTGGGCCCAATCGTCGAGTGCGCTTTCGAGATTGGCGCGCGCCGGGGCAGCCTGCTACGGCTGCAGTGGCCGGATGTCGACCTCGAGAAAAAATCGGTCAAGCTGAAGGCGGTAAAAAATTCGCGAAGCCCCGAGATCGTAAAGGATGACGTGGTCGGCCTGTCGCCGCGGGCCATCGAGATCCTGAAAACCCTCCAGCGGATCGAAGGTGATTTGCGCGTGTTCCCAATCACGCAGGACGCCCTCAAATGCGGGTTCGAGCGGGCCAGGAAACGCGCAGGGGTAGAGCACTTCCGGTTCCATGACACGCGTCATGAACGGGCGTCGAGCCTAGTCGAAGCCGGCTGGAGTGATACGCAGGTGATGGCGCAAACCGGCCACAAGGATCCGAAATCGCTCCTTCGGTATGTCAACCTGCGGAAGGAGACCCTCGGCAAGGCGCTCCAGGAACTCGAGGACTTCCGGAAGCTCCGGTCCGATCCGGTAGCCGAGGAAAACTACCTCGCCAGCCTGGATCCGCGATTTATTCCAATTCTCCTCGAAAATGCGAAGCTGAAAGCTGCGCTGAAGAGCAGCGATGAGAGCGAGGGAGAGTAGCGCGGTTGCGTCCCCGTTGTCTCCACCCGCCGAAGGAACGAGGAATTTCGATGCCGCTAGAAGGTGCCGACGCGTACGCCGACCTGTTCTGGCTCGATGTCGAAGCCTCGGGCCTTTAGGCCGGGTCTTATCCGGTCGAGGTCGGCTAGTGCGGGGTCGATCTCGTCCCCGTCAGCTTTCTAATTCGACCATTGGCGGCAAGGGGGACCGAAGACTGGTCGGCGGCGGAGAAGATCCACGGAATTTCGCGGCGGCATCTGCTGGAATTCGGCCACGCGGCCGACGACGTCGCGCACTGGCTCAACACCGTATGCCGCTGCAAGACCGTGCTGTCGGACAACCCGGCACATGACGCGACCTGGCTACGGCAGCTCCACCGCAGCACGGCTGTCGGACAGGAATTAGATTTGGTTGATGCTGTGGACGCCACCGCGGGCCTCTGGGTCTCTTCCAGCCGAAGGCGGAAAAGCTTGTGGAGCGAATTCGCTGGCGCTACCCGCATCGTCATTGAGCGGAGCCGGATGTGTGACAGAGCGCCGCCGAATTCCTCGTGCGCTGCGGCATCATCTGCAAGAGACCGAGGCCATGACCTAGATCAGTCTGGCGGCGACCCGATCAACCTTGCCGACTGATCGTGGCCTGGCACCCTGCAACCGAGATCATGGCAAGACACGACAGCGTCGTTTCAGAATCGGCCCCGCGCGTCGCTTATCCGATTTTGCCTCGCGATCTGTTCCATCTTGGTCGGCCTGCCACGCCGGCGTTTCTCGCCAGGACTTGGCGACGACGCCTCCCATATATTCATGCTCTGCTGCGGCATGGCGACGACGCGCTCGTCCGCCCATTTCTGCAGGTCAACCACTCTAAAACGCACGAAGCGACCATCGACGACCTTAGCGGGCCCATCTTTCCGATGGCACCTGTCCCTCAGCGCCTGGGTGGTCATGCCGAGATATGCAGCGGCGTCATCGTAGCCCAACAAGTAAGGCTTCATACCTGCCGAACTCCCATGACACGTGCAGCAGCGGCCGGCGCCGCCGGGCTTCGTGTTTTCGCGATGTCTTTTTGCGTCATCCATCGCTCTCATGTTGGGCCGAGAGATTTTGGCTGGGTCCAAAAATAGCCATCTCGGGGGAACTTTTATTTTCGTTTTAGATCATGGACTTATGTTTCTCCCAAAAGAGCGTGCCGAATTCCGGGTGCTGACCAAAAGAATTTCCCGCCCACCTCTATTTCATCGATGAGCCCGAGCCGGGCCAGGGCACGAGCGACATCGATCGCGGTGCTGGGATCAGCGCCGCAGGTGAGAATGACGTCGTCGTCAGCGACAATGAGGCGGCTGCAAAGCGTAACCGCCAAGTAGATCCGATCCACCGTTACGGTCCCCATCTGCGCCATTGCATGCCGGAGCTGGAGAACCGTGGCACATACCTCAAGGGCGAGTTCGCTGCCGATTGCCATGGCTTCCTGACAGACCTCGATAAGGAAGTGGATGAAACCGACGAAGTCGCCGTCGATGAGGGCCGCCCGCACCCGATCCCGGTAGTCCGGCATCCGGCGGGCGAGGACGAGATCGAGAGGGAGTTCCGGGATCCCACGGTCCTGGAGGAACAGGCTTAGCAGCAGCCGACCGACATCGCCATTGCCTTCGGCGAACGGACGGATCCGGAGGAATTGAAGAAGCGCCAACCCGGCGCGCACGATCGGGTGGCTGTCCGGCCAGGTCATGTAACCGAACCGGCCCGTGAAAAGCCGCATCTGTTCCGCGATGGCACGATGAGGCAGGCCGACCAATCCCGTCTCCAGGTCGAAGCCGCCATCATGGGTCCGAAAAAAGCCTGTCTGGTCATGGGGCTGAAGCTCGCGGAAAAGGATTTCGTGCAAATCCCTGGTGAGTGCCGCGCCGATGCAATGCTCACGCACCGGCATCATGAACGCGATCATGTCGAACGCAACTCCGTGTGCCTCGATCAACCGCTCGCACTTGTCCCGGGCCGCCAGGAAGTCCGGATCGCTGGCCGAAATGAGCTTCGCGATCGTGCCCCAGTCGCTCGCCTGGATGTCGATATCGCTGAGATGTTTCGCGAGGCCGGCCTGCCAGCCGAGGGCGCCGACGATGCCGAGAACCGGGCACTCGCCGATCGAGGGGTCATATGAGGCGAGCTGGACATCGAAGGCCGTAAGCTCCTCGCGTAGCTCGGCGGTGATGGATTTGCCCCGGGAGGTCTGCCGCCAGATCGCCGGCGTATCGACACGGCCCCGCGCAGCCGAATGCGTTACTTGTACCTGGGAAGTGCCAGTGTCGTTGATTTCCTGATGGAGTTCGAGCCGTTGGTGCCCGGTCAGGGACGGGGCGTTGACTACGGCCTTCTCGAAACGCTTCTGGCTCCGACGCATCACTGGGGCTGGGATCGGCGGTGGAAGGAAGTAAACCTCCGGCTCGCGAGTAAGGATTGTCGTCAGCGCACTGCGCGGTCGGATGCCGGTATCAGTCAGGAATTTGGTGCCCTCGAAAAACCAGCAGCCCGAGCGTTGGCCGGTGGAACAGCAGGCCCGGCCCGGCCGGATCGCAATGGCCAGCGGGCCGTTCCAATCCTCAAGGTCGTGCGCAAGGTCGGGAGCGGCTTGCGTTGAAATGATCTTCACGGGCATGAGGCTTTCTCCAAAAAGAAAGGCGCCGCAACGATGCGCGGCGCCAGCAAGGCAGGGCGGATGGAGGGGTCAGAGGCGGAGCGTCAGCTCGCAATCACAGATCGCTTCAGGGACGCAACAGAGGACGAGAATCAACCCGCCGCTGCCGTCGTTATCGAAACCGGCCAGCGCCCTGCGGCTGGCTTCGGCGAGGACGGCCCGCCGGGCAGCGGAGAGCTCATGCACCGTCGGGACGTCCAGGCTGTCGCGACATTCGGGGACCTTTGTATTGGCGATGACCATGTGCTGGACGAGCTGGCCCAGCTTCCGGATGCTGGGGTGAACCTCGTCCGAGACTTCTTCCGGGAGCCGGATCAGGAGGCGCGATGCCTCGCGGGCCAGCTGCCAGAACATCTCGTCGTCGTAGTCGCGACAGAAGAGCAGCTTTCCATCGACATCTTCGACGTATTCCCTGGTGCAATCCGGCCGCGGGTCATAGCTCAGCATCGTTCACCTTCCATTGGATCTGGCGACGTCACCCGGGTTGGCACCTGCCTGGCGGGCCGTCGCTCGAAAGCGGCGGCGGCCCACCGGGCAGGCTTTCTCTTCAGGCGAAGGCTTTTTGAACGGCTTCCTGGATGCCCGGGACGATCCAAGCCGGCATGCCGTCGATGTCGATCATCTCGAGGCTGCCGCGCTGCTGCAGCAGATGAGCCGCAACATCGGTTGAGCTATCGAAGATATACCCGAAATCCCGATGCCCCAGGATCAACGGAACCAAAAGCTGGGCTGCGAGGAGAACCGGACGTCTCGTCGCCACTCCGGTTTCGCGGATCGCGGCGGCCA
The DNA here is from genome assembly GCA_035539215.1 of Dongiaceae bacterium. Lineage (GTDB taxonomy): Bacteria > Pseudomonadota > Alphaproteobacteria > Dongiales > Dongiaceae > Dongia_B. Next base: position 13,586 of record DATLIX010000207.1, read on the forward strand.
GCTCCAGCTGGATCGGGCGAAGCTCTTCAAAGAGCGCCTGGCCAATCCTGATGGCGTCAAGGCAGGCGCCGATGAGGTATCGGAGAAACCGCATTACGTCACCGCTGGCGATCGCTCCGTCGAGCGCCATGAGGTAGTCCTGCCGGCTTCTGCGGATTGCCGCTTCCAGCGGCAGGAGCGGCTTTCCCATCTCCGCCATCTGCAGATGCATCAGGAGGCGGCCGATCCGGCCGTTGCCGTCGCTGAAGGGATGGATTTTCTCGAAGGCGATGTGGGCAAGGCCAATGCGGATGAACCAACGCGGGTCCCGCCAGTGGTCGACATGAAAATCCTCATTCCATCGGACCATGGCATTCTCGATCAGGTCCGGCGCCAATCCTTCGGTCAGCAGCTCTTTCCGGCCCTGGCGACGGATCGGCAGCCGGGTCTGTCGGATCTCGCCAGGCCGGTCGAGGACGTCCTTGAAGACGGCGGCATGCAGAAGTTGGGTCATCCTCCAGTCGACAGTATCATGGGCCCCGAACCGGAACGGTGAAACCCGTTGGCCGTAAAGCTCGAGAACATTGGCCATGCCGATCGCCGAGCGATACCTACCAGGGCGACGGTGCGGATCTTCGATGAGGATGGCTTTCCGCGCCCCGCAAGGCGTCACCGCGTTGCCGACTAGGAGCCCGTCGGCGAGTTCGCCTTGGAGGCCGAGAGCTGCGATTGGTCCTTCCAGAAAGCTTCGACCGACAAGTGCCAGATATCCATGGAGAGCGGCGTCGAGCGCCGCCAGCTCCGGCGCGAGGTCAGAAGCAAGCTGTCGATGGTCGGGTGTTCCGGCTGCGATGTCGGCGGTGGCGACGGCCGATGACGGTGAAGCGCCGATGGCGGCATCGAAAGCTTCGGCGATCTCGAGGCGCTGATGAGCGCTCAGGCCTCGGTGCTGCCGGATGAGGTCGCGTGCGCGTTCCAACGCGAATTGAAGCCACCCGTCATCGAGGCGGGTGAGGCATAGTTGCTCGAAGCCTTCGCGGCACAGGAAGAAGCCACGGCTTAGGCTGTCGAAGGGCGGGGCGCCTTCGGGCTCCAGGATGCAGGCATCGAAACCGATCTCGATGTTGCCGTTGCCATGCCCGCTTGCCCACATCGCGTCATGGCCGAGAAGGAAATTCAGCTCCGCTCCGCCTTTACGCAAGGTTTGAAGGATCGGTTCTGGAAGGGTGATGGCAGTTGCCGGCATCGACGGGCCTTTCGTCATTGAAGGTCAGGGGCGCCTCCCAGGAGCGGCGGTTTCATGCGGGGTGGAATGCGATGTCTGAAAATGACACCGCCCTGCTCCTGCGGGCGGCGGGGAGCAGGGCGGTGGTGGCCGGTCCGCAGGCCCGTGTTCGTCTCGTTCAGCGTGCCGGGATGGGCGCGGGCGTGACCGAAACGCTCGATAGCTTCGCATACTCCTCTTCGATCAGATCCAGTGCGCCATGCAACTCGAGCAGCCGGTGCCCCGACACTTCCAGTTGGCCCTTGTCCAAGGCTTCCTTGAACGACAGCCACAGGCTTCTAATCGCATCCATTTGCTGCACCATGGTGCGGTCGGTTGGATGCCCCAAGCAGATCGGACCGCTCGTGAAAATAGGCCCCAGGCCCCAGCCGAGGCCCCCGAGGACCTGGGGGGTCGGATGGGCTCGCTGGTCGATGAGCAAGATTGCCGCCTGGTCCCTCCATTGGGGAGCCAACCATTTTGACGCCGTGATGCCCTTTCGCTTTGGTATGCCGTAACGGTACCCATATGGTGATATGAAGTCCGCCAAGCCTTCGATGATTCCGTGCGGCAGGTGGATGACGAGCGTGCCGTCGAGGAATTCGGTGCAGTAGCTTTTCTGGCCCGTCTCGCTGTTTTGAATGAAGTCAGCGACCCCGTAAAATGACGAGCCGGCTTGCTGCATAGAGGCATTGGATCTCCAGTTCTTGCACGCGACTTTCAGGCGCTCGACCTTTGGCTGGTCGTTGTCCGTCTCCCGGCTGTTCCAAATGCTATGTGCAATTTCCATCAGGCGATGAAGCCGACGCCCAAACTGCAGCGGCAACGGGATGGCATCCCACAGGATCACGTCGTCCGTGATGCCCGCGTGATTCAGCTCCCATGAAAACCAATTGCTGATAGGCTTCCACTGCGCCGTGTTGATCTTGCTCACCTCTACAAAGGGATAGGGACCCTCGGTTCTGCGCATATGCCCCATGTCTCGGTCGTGGCGGGCATCCAGGGCGAGATCGCTCCGTTGATGGAGAGTGACGTTCCCGCCACTTTCCCAGCGCAGTTCGTATGCATAATCCTCTTCGAATCCGAGATGGTCATTCAAGTCCGGGATGGCGGACTGGTTGGGGTTGCTCATCTTCATGTCCTTCTGCGGTTGAGGTCGGTGAAGAGCGGTCCTGCTCGCCACCGAAAGGGATTTTGGTTTCCCCCAATCCGGCTTGGACACGAGTGAGGCGCATGACACACATGCAGAAAATGCTGTCTCGGTCGAACGGTCCTTGCGGCGAATAAAGATGATACGAACCATGATGTACGCGGAAGCGTATGGGCCCAGCGTCGTGGCTCCATATTCGCCGCCATGCAGGCACGACTGCACGGCAAGCCTATGTCAAGATGCCGACTGGCCCAGGCGACTGCTCCGGCGCGCCCGACAATTTGCTGAAGGGCTCTCACGAGGAGGGGTGCCTGCGATCCCGACGCCGGGCATTCAGGGCAATCGTCGAGCGCGTTATCTGTCTGACGAGGCGACTTGTCTTCTCACGCTGGACCTCGACGATCTCGGCACAGCTTCGTGTCGCCCCGATCTGGTTCGCCTTCTCGGTATAGTTCCTGGTCATCACTTCGCTCCGGTGGTCAAGCACGATCGTCGCTAACCTTGGTGCTGCCGGCCGGTTCTCGACAACGGTCGTCGCTGCAGCGTCTCGGAAGTCGTGCGGCGAGATCCGAAACCCCAGCGCCGGTTCCGTACCCTTCACCATGGCTGCATAAAGCGTCGTACTGTCTGGTGCCCTTCCTCCTTTGGCGAGCCACAGACCGCCGTGCTGCGGCGCCTGGCTGCGGCGCCAAATCAGCAGCCATTCCTCAAGGTAGCCCATGACGTGAGCAGGCAGGTGTCGAACAATCGCACGCTTGGTTTTGATCTGGCTGGAACCGAAACTGATTGTTCCAGCCCGGAGATCAATCTGATTGACCTGGATCGATGTGAGCGCCCGGAGCCTTTCCGGAGCATTCGCACCAATGAGGATAAAAAGGCCATCGCGATAGCGCTGGACGACCTGCCACGACGGTCGACGGCCGATCAGCGCTTCGGGCACCGCTTCGAGAAAGTCACGCCCTGCGTCGACGCGGGCATCTTCAATCAGTCGTTCACCAATCAAGTCCAACTCGGCGCTCTCGACTTTACGGTGTTTTCGCCGCTTCGCAGCCTCCTTCGAATGCTTTTGCAGGCGGCAGCAAGTCTGCTTGAGCCAAGCGAAATCCTCGTGTTGGTCGGGGCGGAGAATCTTGAGCACCTTCCAAATCGCCCAGGTGTAGCCCGTGATCGTGATTGGTGAGCAGTCACGGCTTTGGCATTTGGTGATAAAGGCCTGAAGCCCGGCCGGACTCACCAAGGGCTCAAGACCGGCCTCGGCGGCGCAGGCAAGGTATCGCGTGAAAACACCAGCATTCTGATACTGTGCTGGACGTGACCAACGCGGTAATCCGGGATTGAGGGCCGGGTCGAAGGCTTCGATCCATCGCTCCTGATCCGCTGGCGCCCAGGTCCGGCAGTCAGCAGCGACGGCCGAGCTGGTCGCTTCCTTATGCAGCGGCATGACGCTTCTCCTTCTGTACGAAGAGATTGGATTTTTCGAGCTCGCGCCGGCGCTGTTCAACGATCCTCTGGAACTCCTTTTGCGCAAGGATTGTGTTCACATCGGCGTAATACCGCTGCGTCGTGAGGATAGAGTTGTGTCCGAGAAGAATCTGCACAAGCGGCATCAAGGTGGGATCCCTGTCGAGGATGAGCTTGGCGCAGATGTGCCTTTGAACATGCAGGTTGATGCGTATGCCGCCGATATTCCAGTTCCTGTCGACAAATTTCTTGTTCAATTCGTTTCCCGAACGATGACGGTTCTCCTTGGCCGGAAAAAGGAACAGATTGTCCCTGTCTGCGCCCACGGCAGCCATTAGAGCTGGGCGAAAGCGATCGACATAAAGACGGATCGTTCGGGTAGCCTCTATGGACAACTCGCCCTCGATCGCCTTTCGGTTCTTCACGGCATGCGCTGGGATCAGGAGCCTCGCTTTGCCGCCATCATAAGACGGCAACTGAAGCCATGCATCCCGGCCAAAGATGCTGAGGGCTGCGAGGTTCGAGCACCGCAATGGACAGCATCTCGTGATTTCGTGAAGGACGCAGGCAACTGCATCATTGACCTCTGTCGGGGACGGCATGTCGCCGCTTTTCAAGGCCTTCGTCATGAGCGTCTTCAGGCGATCCGGCATGCTGAACCAGGCATGCAGCTTGACGGGATCATTCAATTCGCCGACGCGCTGCGCGTGACGCCTGCCCATCCGTTGATCCTTATAGATTCGTCTAGCATCTTCGCCACGACCACGTATCTCGAGGAGATCAGGATGCACTTTGTCGCGAAGGTCGACGAGCTGCTCAATCATTCTGGGCGACATGTCGATCAGTTGCGCGATACAGATCGCGGTCGTTGCAAGGTTCTTGAGGGTGCCGTTTTGATCAGGACATGTCGGGTCGCTTTTCCGCTGGCGTTGAAGGGCCTCGCGTAGCGCCCGTTCTACGATAGACGGCTTGACAACATCATCCAGCGTGTCCGCCTTTTCGCCGATGTTGATGGCGGCATTGGCGAAGGAAACGATGGTCGATCTCATCGTCGGCCAGCGGCTCGGCGCGATCGAGCCGTCGACGACCTTGACAGACCGCAACTTCGGCAAGTCGTCGCCGGCAAACACGACGAGCGCCGCGAGATCGCTGACCGGTTTGCGCCTATGCTTCTCGACAAAAGCCGCCCAGTCGGCTTGAAGGCTTGTAGGCAATCTTTCGAACGGGATACGACCTGTACGTTCGTATCCGTCCGCGTAAATCCGTGGCAACTCTTTTGACGGAAAACCCGGTACTGCCTTCTGCAGGCGCTGCCACGCATAGATGATAGAGCGGATCTTGTCGAACGCGCCGCCGAGGCCGCTGTCTTCTTCTGCCTTGCGAAGAGCGTCGAGTGTTTCATGTGAAACGTCCGAGGGCGCAATGCCCGCGCGATCGCAGTAAACGATGAGAGACCAAATTTTGGCGAGGTCGCCATGAAGCCCGCGTCGCGATTTTTCTCCGGCGGCGGCTTTGACCCCTTCGACCAGCGATTTCCATTCGGGCCGCAAGTGCGATGCGGGCGTCCGGGACCGTGAAGACGAATCGACAAGCATGACGGCTCGTCTGAGGCGCGAGCAGAAACTCGACCAGCTTGCCTGCGCAATCCCGAAGTCCGCGTGGCTGAGCTCCTCCAGCTGTTGCGTGATCGATGAGATACGAGCCGGCATTTGGTCCGCTGTTACCCCGACCTTATCGCGCCGCAGCTTGACGAATGCCGCGACTGTGCCGGAGATCCGCGTCGACGCGAGATCGGGCCGGTGTTGAAGGACCGCCTCGATATCGGCGAATGTCGCAGAGTGGGTGACAACCCGCGTGGCGATCGCCGGCGGCAAGGTTGGCAGATCCAATGCCCAGGCGAGCATCGATGCTTCGTCCGACTGGCTGCTGCGGCATGCGGCAGCGACCAGCTCTGCATGGGCCGCGGTCAATGCTGGTGCCGAGGGAAAGGTCTTATGTCCCGCGGCGATCAGCCGGGTGATCGCCTTCAGCGCCGCATGGTGCTGCCATTTCTTCAGCGTATCGCGGTGGATGATGATACGAGCATGGAGTTCCGTGAGGTCGATCGTCTGCATCCTGATGTCCTTTGGAGATGTCGGAGCGCCGGGCTCCCCGTATCCGAGGAGCCCGGCGCTCCGATATCGCCGTGGGGGCGGGTGCGGTGACGCAAGGGCGCGGCCGTTGGCCGCTCCTCGACTTTGCGCGGGCGCGGCGTCAGCCAGCGAACCGTCGATAGCTGTCGACGGAGATTCGAATCATGCCGCCGATCCTATTGGCCTGCAGACGACCGTCGTCGATGTAGCGGCGCACCGATTTCTCGGAGCACGCCAGCAGTCGCGCGACTTCTGCGACGCCCATGAACTCCGGAACTGACGATGCGGCGGTGGCGCGCTTGGTCGTGGTCTTCGACCGTTTCATGGTCGTTTCTCCTGAAGCTATGGGTTGCTTTGAGGACGCTTGTCCTCATCGATCCAGATGGTTTCGGAGCGCGAAGTCCGCCGTCTGAGCGGCATTATTTTGGCGAAGAAATCGTGGAAATCGTCGTCGTCGGACAGGTGAGGAAGCGCCGCTGCTTCGCGCGGCCTTGAGAGACCGACGGCGGACACGCCGTGCCACGCGACCGTAGGAATATGAAAGGAGGGACAGAGAAATTGAACGAATTCCTTGCCTTCGCGGTGGCGAAGGTTATCAGCGGCTATAACTGGCATGTCCGGCATCGATACTCGAAAGGAATGCTGGATGGCGCGCAAGCATCAGTTCATCAACGCGAGGACTGGAGAAGTCGCGGACGGTCTCCTCGTCGTGAAAGGATCGCGTTACCCACGCAATACGGACTTCAGCGTCGTCTTCCACGACGGTATGGAATTTCTTGCGCAGCTTGATCTCACGCCGACGGAGTCCAAGGTCTTCTGGGTTTTGCTGGGGAACATGGAATACGAGAACTGGGTTCGGATCACCCAAGCGACCTTGGCGGACCGTCTTGGCATGGCCCGGTCGAATTTTTCCCGAGCAGTGAAGGGTCTCGTCGATCACCGCATCGTCTTGTGGATGACCGATCCCGCCGATCCGAAGCGGAAGCTGCTTCGAGTCAGTCTTCAGGTCGCCTGGCGTGGCAAAGCGTCAGGTTGGCTGAGAGCCGTGAACGAGGTGGAGAACACTTCGTTCGCGTCCGTGCCGAGACGCGTGTCGGCCAAGCCAGCAAAAATGAACAAGCAGCGCTCCAAGGGTCAAGAGCGATGAGTGCTCAATCTGACTGGATCCGAACTGACGTCACTTGGTCTAGCCGGGCCAGCAGGTGACGGCCGTTCCGGACGGAACAATATGCTCCCGGCAACAACAGGAGGGTTACATGACGGGTATGACTTTTCGGACGGCGGGCGTTCTTGTCGACAAGGGCAGGGATGGGTACCCGCGGGTAAAGGAAATTCTGTGGGGCGACGGACTTCCACGTCGTCCGCGTGGCATCGCGGCTGGATCCGACGTGAGCGTGGAACTGAAGATTGCGCTCTTCCTCGAGCAGCAGGGGTGGAATGCTGGTGATGTTGCTGTCGTTATCCAGGCGGCCGATCGCGAGGAAGCGATGCGCCTCCCGATCGGTGCTTATGCGGCGCTGCCGCTGGATTCCGGTCTACCGTATCGACTTGAAGGAACTGAAGACGTCTGGTGCTCCATAGGTCCCTACTTCTCAATGGTCGCGCGGCTCTCTGTTGACGGATTTGCGGAAGCTTGGAGCATGAGCGATCTTGGTACGGCATGGCTTGGACGACCGGGACCCTTGCCGAAGGTCATAGCTTTCCACGGACATCCGGAGATCCGTTGGACCGGCCAGGCGCGCCATGGAGCCGACCCAGCGCAGATTCGAGGAATGCAGAGCTGGGAAGAGTTCGCTGAGCTCCTATCCTCGGCAAACCTGTCTTTGCCAGATCCAATTGTGAATGTATCGGGCCTGAAATCATCTTTCGAAATGCTTCGCCATCGCATCCATGTGCCGCCCACGGAGCTGGAACGGTATCGAAATGCGTTCTCGAATGCCATGATCTGTGCCGCGAGTGGTGGTGATCTGCCCTCGTTTCCCGCGCATGGGATCGAATGGTACTTCACGGCGGAGGATAGCCGGGATTTCAGCAAGCCCAGGAGGCTGGCCCTCCCGGGTCTGCCGGATGCGTTTTCGAAGTCCATCCACGACGCATTCGGGCCAGGAATCGAGAAGCTCCTAACCACCCTCGTCGGCCGACATCTTCCCATCGGAAGAGCTCTTCGGCCAATTGGGGATGAGGCGTCGGTCGATGCAGCGCTCCGGTCGGAGTACCCAGAGCGGGAAGCGCCATTTATCGTAGAGATGAATGGTTACGTCCCGGAGATTTCGCGCCATGAAACACTCGAAGCGCTAGCAGTCTTGGACGAAATGCTCATCGACGAAGGTCTGTCGGGTGACGAGGCCGTGTTGATCCTGGAGGCCGCATTTCCTTGTCCCTGAAAGAAGAGGGCGCTGTCGGCGCGCCTGCGAGCGAATCTTCTCGGTTGGCGGGGGATGCAGCCGAACATTTGCCGTCGCCGCTGCGGGTACCCTGCGACTGGTGCGAGAACACAGATCGCCGGCGGTTCTGTTCAAGGTCAGGGGAAAGGGCGACGGAATCGGCGTGCGAAGCTTCGGCGACGAGCTTCTGCAAGGCTGCCTGGCGACCGCCCCTGCACCGATTGAAGCGGGCGGGCTCAGTGTTCGATCGTGACAGCAGAGAGCCGGCGCCGTCATCCGCCTCCCGAGGCGGTGCCGGGGCCTCAGGCAGCCCGGCGAGGTTCAGTGCAACCGCCAGCACCGGACAGGTGGTGGCCGGGATGGCCAGGGATGGACAAGGGGCCATCCGTGCAAGAACGGCTATCCTTATAAAGATCCGAATGAAAGCCAGCCGTCTTTGCACATGCCGCCAAGTCATTGGACAAGCGTCGACTTCACTGGACGGCGTCAGACAGGCTGCTGACTGTCCACGATCCTTCCCGAGCTGCGCGTCAGATGCATGACAGTAAGCAAAAAAAGCATACCAGAGACGGGCTGATCCGTGCCCGGCGCGGAATGCGAGGAACCAAGATACCTCTTGAGGGGGGAGCAACCCGCGACCCCGGGTCAAGAAAGGACCGAGCGATGAAGATTGTTTCCACCCCAGAGCTGAGCGTTCACGTGTTGTCCGTCGAGGAGTGGTTCGAGGTCGCCGACTGTCCGCGACCAGGCCGTTCTACCCAACGGCTGGCACGCGCGCTGAACGGCTACCTCAAGACGTTTTCTCCCCTCCATGCCTCCGTGGCGATGGCTCAGTTGCCCGATGGCCAGCGTTTCAAGCTCGACGGGCATTCTCGTGCTGTAGGCTGGCAGATCAACAGCATATCGCGGCCGACGAGGCTTTACGCAACAGTCGTCGAAGCCGAGGACTTGCCGACCGTGATTCGGTTACGCGAGGCATTCGATAGCGCACTCGCGGTCAGGAGTTGCGACGATTGGGCCGATATCGCATCCGCCGAATAGGCGGTCGAGGTGGTGGGGTAATGCCCGTCGCCTCATCAGCCGCCGAATAGGCGGTCGAGGTGGTGGGGTAATGCCCGTCGCCTCATCAGCCGCCGAATAGGCGGTCGAGGTGGTGGGGTAACGCCCGTCGCCTCATCTGCCGCCGAATAGGCAGTCGAGGTGGTGGGGTAATGCCCGTCGCCTCATCAGCCGCCGAATAGGCGGTCGAGGTGGGGGGTAATGCCCGTCGCCTCATCTGCCGCCGAATAGGCGGTCGAGGCGGCGGGGTAACTCCCGTCGCTTCATCATTCCTCTCCGCACGGCTTGGAAAGAAGGCCCTCTATCAGGAGAGGGAACAATCTAGGCAGCACTCTTGCCGACGCTGCGCAAGATCCCGATCAGTTCGACGACATCCGCCTGCGGGAAGAGGCCGGCGACGCCGGCGCTGTCCATGTTGGTGAAGGGGCTCTCATACAGCAGCTTCGGATCCATGCTACCGCTCTCGGTCAGGTAGTCGATGATCAGGTTGACGAAGTCGATCTGCTTGGCCGTCAGCACGTGGTTCGCCAGGAAGGCGGCGAATGCCTGCTTGGCGGCCTCGCGATCGAGGCCGACGAGGGAGCGAATGAAGTCGGAAAGGCCGCCGGCCTGGAGGTAGGGCTCGATCTCCGGCAGACCGGCCTCGCGGAACAGGCGCTCCAGCTCGGCCAGGTCCTGGGCCGTCAGCGGTTCGTTGCGGCGGGCCTTTTGGACTGCGATGTGGTCGAGATGCCGCTTCAGCAGGAAGCGGGCCTTCTCGCGGAAGCGCGTCAGGTCCGCCGCGCCAGTCAGGTCGCCGATCGCCACCTCGGCCACCGGGCCAAGCTCATCCTCGAAATCCGTAAAGACCGTCTTCCGCTTCGTCTTCTCGATAAGGCCGATCAGGCCGCGTAGCCGCCGGCGTGCCTCTTCGAGGAGCGGCGGCGTCACATCCTGCCACCAGGCGTCTGTCTGCATCTCCTGGATCAGCGGCAGCTCCTTGGCGACCTGCGGGACATTGCTGATCGCCTCCAGCCCCTCCAGGATTTCGATCACCCGCTTGCGGAGCGTGTCCAGCTTGCGCTCGCGCTTCAGGACGGCGAGCTCAGCCTGCAGCATCAGGAGATCGAACTGCTTGGCATCGAGATCGGGATCGCTGGCGGCTGAGGGCAGGCCGGCCACCTGCTCGACCAGCTCCGCCTTGGCATCGAGATCGATCTTCTCCCAGGCTGCCGGCTCGACGAATTTCTCGACCAGTTTGCGCTTCGGCCGGACGATGAAATTGTCCGGCTCCATCGCGGCAACCTGTTCTCGCAGCCAGTCGGCGAGCCCATTGCGCCAGTCGCGCGCGGGGTCGGGTTCGCTGGCACCCGGCGGCCGCGGCAAGGAAGACGGCCGGTCCTTGTCGACGGTCGCGACCAGTTCCACCCGCAAGGCGAACAACTTTTCGCTCAGCGATTTGCCGGCGGCGCCATCGGCCTTGTCGGGGTTCTCGTTGAAGAATTCGAAGTTCTGGCAATAATCGAAGACGAAGAAGAACTCCTTGTCTTTCCCGGGTCCGAAGAGATCGGGGCTGAGGCGCGTACCCCGGCCGATCATCTGCCAGAACTTGGTCTTCGACCGCACGACCTTGAAGAAGACGAGGTTGCAGACTTCCGGCACGTCGATGCCGGTATCCAACATGTCGACGGAAATGGCGATATGCGGGTCCTTCTCCGGGATCGAGAAGGTGTCGATCAGCGACTGGACATATTCGGTCTTGAAGTCGACGACGCGGGCGAAATGACCCTTGAGATGCGGGTAATTGGCATCGAAACGCTCGGCGATATAGACGGCGTGCTGATGGCTCTTCGCGAAGATGATGGTCTTTGCCAGCCGGTCGCCGCCGGCCACCTTCTGGCCATGGGTCATCAGATGCTCCAGCATCCGGTCGACCGTGTCCGTGTTGAACAGCCAGCTGTTCAGCGCGGCATTATCGACTTCGTCGGGGATATTGCCATCCAAGTCCCAGTCGACCAGCTCCCATTCGGCTTTCTCCTCATCGCTCAGCTCGTCGTATTTGATGCCCTGGCGCATGAATTTGAGCGGCACGGAAACGGCCTTGGGCGGCACGAGAAATCTGTCGGCGACGGCTTCCTTGAGATCGTAGGAATCCGTCGGCACGCCGCGTTCCAGGTTGAAGAGCCGGTAGGTGTCGCGATCGACCTCCGCCTTCGGCGTCGCCGTCAGGCCGACCAGCAGGCTGTCGAAATAGTCGAAGATCGCCCCATAGCGGCGATAGATCGACCGATGCGCTTCGTCGACAACGACAAGGTCGAAGAAGCCGGGACCGAAGCTCTTGCGGCCGTCGGTCGAGGCTTCGTCGATCAGGTTCATCATGGTGGGATAGGTCGAGATATAGACCCGCCCCGTCGCCATCAATTTGCCGTCCAGCCGGTCGGTGACGAGATTGACCGGCGAGGCATGAGGCATGAAGGTCTTGAAGGCATTGGCCGCCTGTTTCACCAAGGCGACGCGGTCGGCCAGGAACAGGATGCGCTTCGCCCAATTCGCTCGCATCAGCAGGTCGCAGAGCGCGATCACCGTGCGGGTCTTGCCGCTGCCGGTCGCCATGACCAGCAGGGCCTTGCGCTGGTGGTCGGTTTCGAAGGTCTCGGCGACCTTGCGGATGGCGCGGGTCTGGTAATAGCGCTCGACGATGCCGGGATCGATCGTCTCGGCGGCCAGCGGCCGGCGGCCGGCCCGCCGCTGGATCGCCAGTTCCAGCTCGTCCTTCTTCAGGAAGCCGGCGATGGGGCGCGGCGGATAGCGCCGATCGTCCCAGATCCAATGTTCGTATCCGTTGCTGTAGAAGATGACCGGGCGCTGGCCGAATTGCCGCTCCAGGGCATCGGCGTAAAGCTCCGCCTGGCGCTGCCCCTCCCGCGCATCGCGGCGGGTCCGCTTGGCCTCCACCAGGCCGAGAGGCTTACCGTCATCGCCCCAGAGCACATAATCGACGAAGCCCTCGCCGGTATTGTTGGGCATGCCGGTGACGGGGAATTCGGTGTCGCGCGCCTGATCCAGCATCCAGCCGGCTTCCCGCAACAGCAGGTCGATGAAGGCGTCGCGGGTCTCGGCCTCGTTATAGTCATGGGCGTCGGGCCTCGCCTGATTGGCCGCCTTGATGCGGGCGATCTCCGCCTGCAGGGCGGCCAGTTCCGCCTCCAAGCGCGCCCGCTCGCCGGCGTCGCGCAGGCTGTCTTGCTCGGCTTGTTGGCGCGCCTGTTCCGCCGCCTTATGCTGGGCCTCGAACTCCTTCAGCTTCTCCAGACGATGGGTCTCGATGAGGGCCGTCTTCGGCAGCGCCGCGGCGGCGAAGACAAGATCGGCCGCAGGCTTCGGTCCGCGCCCGTAGGTCCGGACCAGCCAATATCCGAGATGGAACAGCTCGCGGACGGCCGTGATGGCCTTCTCGACCGGCACCGGACGGCTGTCATGGACGGCGCCATTGCCGAGGTCCTTGACGATCTTCGCCTTGGTGACGAGCTTGGCACCGACCAGGCTGATGAATGTCGGCTCGTGGATCAGCGCCGAGAGCGTGTCCTGATAGGGTGACTTCAGTGAACCGTCATGAGCGTAGAGCCATTTGACGGCACTTTCCAACGCCAGGCGGGCATAGAAACAGGCAGAGCGCGGATCGGCCAAAGCCAAAGCCTCGGCCTTGCGCGCATGGCCGAAGACCTCGGAAAAGTCGCTTTGCAGGAACGCGAATTGCGACACGAAACGCCCGATCCCCCATGACCACCGGACGGTCGTACTGCTTGCATCGCCCGGTATGTAGGCAAATCAAGCGCGACGCGCCAGTTTGCGCATTTCAATTGCAGCGGCTTCCTTTGTCAACTCGCCACTGAAGGCGAGGTGTTGGAGGGAGATGAAGAGCCTCTCGGACGCCCCCGCGGAAAGTCTCGCGGCTAGCTTAAGTCGATCTACCGCTTGGACCCGACGGTCGAATTCGTCCTGTGCCTCGCGCTTGACGTCAGGGACAACAAGGCTGCGAACGTCTTCAAAGTTTAGGCCAGCTTTCACGCCTCCCTTATTTCTTCGCTCAATCGATTGTCGGGCAATTGGGCTGGCGAGTGCGGCCGACAGGAAACGCGGATTAAAGTGTTTCGATCTCAAGATTGCCAAATGCTGATTTATATACGCCTCTGCTAGTTCGCCCGGGATGACGGCGGTCCGGCCGAGGTCTGCAGTGATACTGAGGAGTACGTCTCCGGCTTCAACTTTCGTCCGCTTGGCTTCTGCAGTTTCAGGGGGGGTTACGTATGCAATATCGTCCAACCTGAGTTCGTCATAGCCAACGTTTTGAATTCTCAAAAAAAGCGACCCGGATTCAGCGTAGTGCTTTGCCCATCCGCGCGAACCACTTGTTAGAAAATCCAGGCGATCGCCAATTTCTGTGACCCGGTTTGCCGAAATGCGCGCGGGACCAAACATCTCATGGAAGATCGCCGGACCGAGATCGTTGAGGCAGTCGAGGGTGCGGCGGCGGGCGCAGCGCAGCGCATCCGCTTGATCAAGAATCGCAGCAATCCACCGCTGCTCGTCAATGGGAGGCAGAGGGATCTTGGTTGCCCGCGCATCTCCAATTGTAATAAAAGGCTGCGCCGCGCCTCTTTTGGGCCAAAAACTCTGTTCTGCTGTCGCCCAATAAAGATAGCGGTTGTCAAGAAAATTGGTCGTGCTCCAAAATCGAATGGTATTTTTGATGCACGACCACTTGCCCGACACATACCAAGTCTTGCCACACTGGGCACCGATAGCGCTCAACACGATTCCGTCGCGGTCGTAATCGGCATAAGGCAAAAATCCGTCTCCGCCAGTCGCGCTAAACGCAATTTCTCCTTGGACGACGTAAGAGGCTTTGGTGACGCTTGTATCACCCCAGTTTACGTCTGCTACTTCTCCAAGTGAGACTTTGCCCCAGCTCATCCCATCATCTCCTCAAGCTGGCGCAAGCCTTGGGTGATCTCTTCCTCTAGCACGCGCAACTCGGCAATAATCTTCTGCGGCGGCTCGTGGTTAACCTCATCGTGCTCGACTTCCTTGTAGCGATTGAGCGAGAGATCGTAACCGGCGGCTTCGATATCGGCCTTTGGGACGCAAAAACTTTGCGCCACGCGCGGATTGTTGCGCTCGCCACCATCGCGGTCGAACCAGCGCTTCAGCAAATCGGGGAGATTGTTTTTCTGATGCTCCTCCGCCGTTAGCGGGATTTCCGGCACCGGCCCTAGCTTGTCGTCCGAAAGTAGAGCCGTGCGCTTGTCGTCGAGAGAAATACCGTCTGCCTGGACATCATAGAACCAGACATGATCGGTGCCGCCGCGATCGGTCTTGGTGAAGACCAGGATCGCGGTCGAGACGCCGGCATAGGGGCGGAAGACGCCGGAGGGTAGCTTGATGACGGCATCGAGCTTCTGCTCCTCGACGAGGATGCGGCGCAGATCCTTATGCGCTTTGGAAGAGCCGAAAAGGACACCGTCGGGTACGATGACCGCAGCCCGGCCGCCGACCTTGAGGAGGCGCAGGAAGAGCGCCAGGAAGAGGAGTTCCGTCTTCTTGGTCTTGACGATGCGCTGCAGGTCCTTGGAACAGCTTTCGTAGTCCAATGATCCGGCGAAAGGCGGGTTGGCGAGGATGAGGCTATAGGAGCCGGCATCCTGGTCATGACCCTCCATCAGGCTGTCGCGATGGGCGATGTCAGGATCCTCGATGCCATGCAATGTCATGTTCATCGAACCGATGCGCAGCATGGTGTCGTCGAAGTCGAAACCATGGAACATGCGCTCATGGAAGTGCTTGCGCACCTCGTCGCGGAACAAGGCCTTCTCGTGATGATGGCTGACATATTCCGCTGCCGCCACCAGGAAGCCGCAGGTGCCGCAGGCGGGGTCGCAGATGACATCGTCGACGCGCGGCTGCCACAGCTCCACCATCAGCTTGATGATGTGGCGCGGTGTACGGAACTGTCCGTTCTGGCCGGCCGAGGCGATCTTCCCCAGCATGTATTCATAGACATCGCCCTTGGTGTCCCGGTCCTGCATCGGGATCTCATCGAGCTTGTGCACCACCTTGTCGAGCAAGGCCGGGCTGGGGATGCCGAGGCGGGCATTGCGCATATGCCGGCCATAGCTTGATCCATCATTCCCGAGAGTTCGTAGGAAGGGGAAGACCCGCTCATCGACCACCTCGAACATCTGGCGCGGCTCGAAATGTTTGAAGCGCGACCAGCGCAGATCATCCCAGGAGCGGCCCTGGTCGTCGACGCCTTCCGGGAAAATGCGGCGTTCCAGCGGCGTGCCCAGGGTCTGGGCCTTGTTCTCCGCCACCAGCTGCATCTCATCCAGGCGCTTGATGAAGAGAAGATAAGTGATCTGCTCGATCACCGAGAGGGGATTGGAAACACCACCCGACCAGAAGGAATTCCAGATATCGTCGATCTTGTTGCGAATCTCGCCGGTCAGCATTTGAGCACCCTGTAATCATCCCCGAATATCAATCACTTGCCGGCGGATGGCGCCATCTGTCAAGCTTGGCGTCGTAAGCTTGGCTCAGTGGCATTTAAAGCCGGCAACGTGGCAATCGCCGCGGCGAGGGACGGTACCATGACCCATTCATAGTCCCGGCCCTCCGGTTGCCAGCCCTCGGCCACAGCGCTCATCCAGATCGGGCTGCCATCCTCGTCAAGGGAGGGCGCACGACTTGCCGCGACTGCGGTGGTCTGCTGAATATTCGGATATGCAGAAGGGTGATGGCGTGCTTGCGGACGTCTCCCACGCTCTCGGTGGCGGCTGGTCGTGCGCAAATGAACAGGAGCTGCCCCGTTGGAGTTAACCCGGTCTTTCTATAATGGCGCTTTTGAGGCAGGAGACTTTTGGACCGCCCACGACGGATCTTGCGCGATGATCGTTCGCGCGGTTCAATAGAGAAATGCCGCAGGGGTGCGGCAGCCAGAAAGACGACCAAAAAACGCCGTAACAGTTCCCCACCCGGGAAACGTGTGGCATCTCGACGGGGCGGAAGAACCCTGGGGCGTCGACTTGGCGAAGCATATCGAGCGGGGGATTCAGTGCAGATTTTGGAGAAGCTCGTCGGGCTCGACGCGGCCGCTTTGGCTCAGCTCACCCAGAATGCCGAACGGCTCGCATCGACGGGCACGGAGAAGCAGCGTGCGGAGTCCGAGCAGGTACTGCTGGCGATCCGCATTGAGCGGCGCCGACGAACAGTTCTGGAAACAACCCGAAAAGAAGCGGCAAAAGCAGCGATTATTGGTCGGGTGACCGACCTCGACTTGTTCGACCGTGTGCTTCTCGCCTTCCAGGAAATGCCGCCCGAGGACTGGGAGGCGGAAGCACTGCAGGTGGTCGCCAATAACCCAGGACGCGATTATCACTTTCTCGCCCAGGCGCTCGGGAAGAAAGATGGTGGCTACATGAACCTCGCCATGGGATCGCTCTGCTCGGTGCGGGAGGTCTATCTCGGGCAAGCCCCAGCCGCTGAGAAGCGAAAAAATGAGAAATTCTATTCTGGCCTCCTGGTCGACATGACACCTCACCAGGAAAAAGACGGGAGCACCTGGCACGGCTGGAACCTCAAAACCGAAGCGTTGGCTGCCCTCGCTCAGTTGGGCATTGTCACTAAGGCCGTTTAACCGTGACCACAATGATCTCGCCATTGGTCTCAAGGCCCTTGGTCTCAGAGTATAAAGCGGCGCCGAATGCGGACCCTCGAGAGAGTGGTGCCAATTCTTTAAAATTTGTGAAGTGTGATTACGCGCCGAAAGATGAGCCCCCTAGGACATCACCTAGGCGTTTGACGCTGAACGCTATTTTTCTTGTTAGAGGGGGCAGGCGTCGCGCGAGGCGGGCCCCCCTCAAAACCGAGGTCTTTCTTGCAATCACCGCGGGTTCGTGTGCTGTCCGGGCGTGGTCACCATTCGGAGCGTTTTCACAGTCGCTCACGGACGGGGGCAGCGGGTGCCCTAAATGCGCACTCGATGACGAAGGCTCGGCGAACTACGCGCCGTTTGCTTGCCGAGGCGGTGTGCAATGACTGCGCTCCCCTCGCTTTTTGCCAGCATTGAACAGCTTGAAAACAGCTTCGAAGTGGCAAGGGGTGACTATACGCAGTTGAAGTTGATCGCCGATGTACTTCAGCAGCACAGCGCACCAGGCGCACAGCGTTTGCGCATCAAGGTGGTTGCGGAAATGTTTCGGATGAAGCGCGAAGCAGGAACGACCTGCCCGTCGCCCGGGCCAGCGCCGCTCGTAGCACTGCTGCGGCAATTCGGTCTCGATGCGCCCGATGGGCGGCCGCTGCATCGTTACCGATTGGGTGCAGACGGCTACGATCAACTGACGGCGTTGTTGCGCCAGCGCGCTGCACAGCTCTCGAACGGAAATATGAGCGACGCGGCTTTGCTGGTGCTTTGGGCCTCTGCCTGGTTCCGCCGTGAATACGGCGGAGGCATACGCAAATATCGCGAACTCGGTGCGGCCATCGGTGCAACGCTTGAGGAACGCGAATGGCCACCGCTGATTGAGCATGGCCTGAAATGGTGGAAACGGCCGGTGGTCAAACGCGCCAGCGGGCGGCATTGGCTGCTGACGATCGCTGTGGAAGGCGGCTTTCCCGTGCGTGTGTTACAGGCGGGCGAAGGGTGGCTGTCACGGTATCTAAACGAAGTCGTCGGTCGGCTGCTTGGCATCACCGGCGATCCGTCGCCCGATGACGCTTTCGCCATGGCAGATGCAGCGAAAGAGGCGTTGCGCGACACCTACCGCCAGGAAGCCTTCATCGCATTGGCGGCGGATTTGGCACTGGCGATCGTGAAATTGCGGCGCATCGCCGAGGCGACCGCATCGACCTTGGCGCCATCGGCCGTACTCGACCAAGTTCACACTGGCTGGCGCGACGAGTTGCCGATTGCGGCCGATACCGATGCGGCCCGTGCGCTGGTGGACGGGATGCTTGCCGCAAAAAGGATCGCGCGCGGCTTGAGTGGTGGCGCGGGCTGCGTGCGCGTGTTGCGGCGAGGTGTCAAAGGATGGAGCGCGGGGCTGAGGCTGTCGCTTGGCGGGGAACTCAAGGCGGATGCCCTTGCAGGGCTGGCCGCACGGGGAACGCGATTGGGCGTCCATCCTTACGGTGTTCTGGCGCGGGCTCTAGGTGAGGAACTGGCCTTTCTCGATCCACCAGGAGAGGACGGCGATAGTTGGCGGCTGCGTCCGCTTACCCGCAGGACCGAGTTGGACGATGTGCCGTTGGAAGCACGCATCGAGGTGCTGATCCAATCGCCTAATGGTGCCGCGCAAACGATGCCGTGGCCCGGCGGCGGTCCCGAACGTAGCGATGTCCTTACATTCGAGATCGATGCTGAAGACGCGGGCGGACCAACGACTCTGGTTCTTGCCGCGCAGGGATCGGCAAGCCTACGCGCCGAACGAGTCGTTGTTACCGCGCCGGCCGATTGGTCCGTTCGCTGGGAAGACGAAGCCATTGAGGGGGCGCCTACGAGCATTGGCGCGACGAGAGACGGGCGCGGGTTGTGGCTCGCCGATAAATCCCTGTTGGTGGAGAGCACGGGCGGCGACCTGCTCTATTGCATCCAAACAGGTGTCGATGAGGAACTGCGTGATCGAATAGGGCTCGACGGCCAGTCGCCGCGGGGCTTCGACAGTGCGGACGATGTCTCTCTGTTCGCTGGCCCGCCGACAGTCACTTGCTATCGCGGGCGGACTTCGACGAAACCGGCGGACAACGAACTGCTCTGGCGTCGGGCGCGAGGCGATCCGTGGCAAGAACTGGCGCGTTCCCGGCTTCCGGTCGGGGCAATCGACATCATGTGGCGCGACGCGCGAACGAGATTTGTTCGTGATCGCGTGCGCGCGGCCATTGTGCCGCAATCCGCGCGTGTCGTGCGCGAGCGTGATGGTGAAGGTTGGCGCTATAGCTTTCAGGGATTCGGCGAACTGGCGATCTCACCGGAGCCTGCCACGGGATTAAATGTCGAGCAGCGTCCAGGCGACGGCTTCGCGCTCTCGTTCCGCAGCAATCCGCTGCGCCGCGTCGCCTTCGTGCTTCGGATACCGAACAGCACGCGCGCGATCCGCATCACCCTGCCTTTTCCCTTGCGCGATGGAATCGCATATTGGAATGGCAAGATCGTGCCGCCGGGATCGGAGATAACGCCGGCGGTACTGGCCGAGCTTGTTGCCTTCGGTGAGGGCAAACTTACGCTGTGCTGCGAACTTAAGAACACCGAGAGAGGCTATCCCGCACACTATACCCTTGGTGAACGCGAACTGGGTTTACGGCCGCTGGCGGATCGGGTTCGTAGCGACCTTGCTTCTGCCGGGATCGACGCCTGCGTCGCGCTCAGTATTGGCGATGGCGCTCCGCCTTGGCGCATCAAGCTGTTTGATCGCGAAGTCCGTTGCGCGGACGGCGCGGCGTCGGTCGTGAAACCTGGGTTAGAAGAGGAGCCGCTGATCTTGGCGGGGCGATCGGTTGCGATGCCCTGCGAAGAACGCCGTTTGGCCGTGATCGATCTTGAAGATGTGTTGAACCGGCGCTCAATACCGCTTCCCGATAGCATGACTGGCGCTTGGTGGGTGTATTTGCGCAGCGACCGCGCTGTGCGATCGAGGCCGTCGATTGTTCCTTGCGTCGGTGGGACAGTACCCGTCGGCGATGGCTTGGCCGCGACGGTCGTGATTGCTGCGCCATCGGCCCGACAGGCCGCGATCGTTGAGCGCCTGAACGCGATTGCCGCTGACACGGATGGTGCGGCGGAAGATGTTGGATGGCTGAACAAGCTAATCGGTTCGTTGGACGGCTTGCCAGCATCCACATTTGACGTTCTGGCGGCGCTCTCCGACGCGCCGGTCGTTCTTGCGCGTCTGCTGCTGTCCGCCGATGACGCTGCCCAAGGAGGCATTTGGCGGCTCGAAGCGGAGTTGCCATTTCTATGGGCCGCACTGCCGCTGACGGCATGGAGCGCAGCCGCCAATGCGCTTGGGCGTAGCGTGATGAGCCCGCTCCTGGCAGCAGGCTGGGAGTTGGCTCGGGCGGCCCCGATGGGGAAGCAGGTCATCGATAGCGCCGCCACTCGCACCGGCAATCTCGATCCCGTGATTGGCGCCGTGCTCGCAGCGGCTGACCTCCTCCAAAAACCTTCGTCGATCCCCTCCATCCGCGATGCCGCGCAAGGCTATGTGCGCCGCACGTTCGATCGCGGTGACATGGCGATCGGCCTGCCAAAGCAGACGAGCGTGTTCCGCACGCCGGAACTCGAGCCGCTTCTGCCGGGCTGGTTCAAGACCAACTTCGACTTAATGCACCTGGAAGCGCTCGACGCCCCCATCGCCGCCGCCATCGCAGCGAAAACCGACATGAAGTTAACGCGCACACAGCTCCGGCGCTGCAAGGAGGCGATGGTGGCCGATCCGGTCTATTTCGCGGAAGGCATCACGGCGGCTCTGCTGGGCACAGAACGATAAGGGGGTACCAGGCTTGCGCACGTTAACGCCCTTTCAGGCGGTGGAAGAAATCCGCCAACGGTCGGTCGAGGCGATCCTTGGCCTGAGTGGCCTCAACCATCCCGCGCTTGCCGCCGAGGTTCGCCGGAAATTCGGTGGCCGGGACATCGCTTCCGGAGCCTTGCTCCAGGAGCCGATCCTCGAAGCCGCATTTCCTTTCGTCGAGGCCGAACCGACACTGGCTTCGCTTGCTGGCACCTTGTTGCACCCCAAAGTCGTCGATGCGCTCGATCAACCGGGCGATCCTCGAATTGGAAAGGACTGGCATCCTTACAAGCACCAGCTTGAGGCTTGGCAGCACCTGACCGCTCCCACGCCTCAATCCATCCTCGTCACCAGCGGCACCGGCTCGGGTAAAACCGAATGTTTCATGGTCCCTTTGCTTGACGCTCTGGCGAGAGAGGCGGAGGCCCAGCGCGAACCGCTCAGCGGCGTGCGCGCAATCGCGCTCTATCCGCTCAATGCGCTGATTGCCAGCCAGCAGGATCGCCTTGGCAAATGGACCAAGCCGTTCGGGGGCAAGATACGCTACGCCCTCTATAACGGCGAAATGCCCGAAGACGACAAGGATGCGCGCGAGCGCACCGTCCCGGAGCAAGTCCTGTGCCGCCGAACCCTACGGAGCAATCCGCCGCCCATCCTCGTCACCAATGTGACGATGCTCGAATATCTAACAGTGCGCCGGAAGGATCGGCCGATTCTGGACACCTCGCGGGGCAAGCTGCGCTGGATCATCCTCGACGAGGCGCACAGCTACACCGGTTCCAATGCGGCGGAGATTGCGTTGCTCCTGCGGCGGGTGTTGTTGGCCTTCGATGTGACGCCGGATCAGGTCCGGTTTGTCGCAACATCGGCGACAATCGGTGAAGGCGCCGATGTCACGGAGGAGTTGCGGCGCTTTCTGCGCGACGTGTCGGGTGCGCCGGAGGAACGCGTGCATGTCGTGGTCGGTAATCGTCGTACACCGAACCTGCCGCCACCCGATCTGGAGAAGAGTCTCGGCGACATCGACGTGTCCGAACTCGACGCCGACACGGCCTTCGATCGGCTTGCGCGCAATCCGGTGGTGCAGAACCAGGTGGCCGAACTCACGCGCGGCGCGCGTGCATGGCCCACAGTCGCTAGAGAGCTGAGCGAAACGGGTGGGGAACCTGAAGCACTCACCCTGGCGCTGGCCCGCGCCGAAAAGGGCGGCGAACGGCTGCTACCTTTGCGCGTCCATGCGTTTCATCGGGCGGTTCCGGGACTGTGGACCTGCCTCAATCCCGACTGTGCCGGTCGGGTCGATGGCTGGCCCTTTGGTGGCCTACTGCCGGAAGCACTCGGCAAATGCCCGGCTTGCGGCGGCAGGGTGCTGCCCGTGGTGTCCTGCCGAAGTTGCGGTGAACCTTTCCTAGATGCCGTTGAAGAGAGTCGAATCCTGCGTTCGCGTGATGAAGACGAGCGCGAAGACGATTATGCGCGGGATTCAGAAGAGGAAAGCGCCACATCGTCGGATGATGAGGCCGCGCGATCGACTGCGCCGGGCATCGAACGCCTTATTGCCGTGCGCTCCCTGCCCCATACTCGCCCACTACACGTCGATCCGCACAGCGGCGCCATCGCCGATCAGCCGCACGATGGCTTCGTTGCTCTGTCGTGCCATGACCGCGAGGAGCCTGAATTCTGTCCCGCCTGCCAGACGGCGGCCACGGAAAAGCAACCGCGCATTTTGTGGCCTTTTCGATTCGGCGCGCCCGCGATCCTGAGCAATGCGAGCCCGGTGCTGCTCGAAAGCACCGAACCCTCGACGCCCGATCCGGAGGCCGAGCATTCTTCCCCCGCCGAAGGGCGGCAATTGCTGTCCTTCACCGACAGTCGACAGGGAACGGCACGTTTCTCCGCGAAGCTGCAAAACGCTGCCGAACGAAATCACGTGCGCGCACTGATCTATTTCGCGGCGCAGGACTCCTTGCGTGTCGATCCGGCGAATGCGGCCAAACTGGCTGAGCTGGACGCTGCCATCGCAAGTTTACGGCTGGTCGGCGCAAGCGCCGAGACGGCCTTGCGGCTGTTGGAGACGCAACGCGCTGATCTAGCCAAGGCCCGTGCCGGCCTGCCGTGGGAGGTTGTTCGAAATCGCCTGATTGAGCGCGATGAAATTAGCTATTGGATGCGTCGAGTTTGGACCAAACGCGATCCCGGACGCTTTGGCGATCCGGTGAAGGGACCGGAGCGTTTTGCCGAATTGATGCTGCTGCGGGAACTTGCCCGCCGTACTCGACGCGCCAATTCGCTTGAGACCATGGGGCTGGCGAGCCTGCGCTTTCAGGCTATTGAGAATCTGCCCGAGGCAAAAACGCCGGATGCGCTGCGCGCCAAGGGAAAAACTATCCAGGACTGGCGCGATTTCCTATATCTCAGCCTCACCAATGCTGTGCGGGACTACTTCGCGATCCGGATCGACGGACGTGACGCACATTGGTTGCAGCCGGGCATACCACCGAAGCGGTTGATTGGCCCCAATGACACCATCACCGCAAGAACGGAACTTCGGTGGCCACAAGTGCGACCTGACTATGTTGCGCAGCGCGGCACGCTTCCCCGCCTGCTGGAGGTTGCGCTCGGACTGAACCCAGAAGAGCATGGTGATCGTGACATCATCAACGAGCTTCTCGAGAAGGCATGGTTCGATCTGAGGCCGCTGTTCATGACCGCAGGGGGCGGTGATGATCTGCGGCTGGACCTCGGCAACGCCCTGATCGCCCCCGTGGAAAAGGCATGGCGGTGCCCGGTCACGCGGCGTGTGCTCGACACGGCCTTCTGCGGCTATTCGCCTTACGGTCTGCGAACCGGATCGACGCGCGGAACAGGCGCCCGCGCGGAACCTATCGAGATGCCGCGACATCCCAGCCCTTTCCTGACCGAGCCGGATGACGAGACGCAGGTGAGGGAGTGGCTGGCGGATGATGCGCGCGTGTTTCAGTTGCGGTCAGCGGGATTGTGGACCGACCTCCATGACCGAATTGCGCTTGGATCGCCCTATGCGCGATCGGCGGAACATTCGGCCCAACAGCCATCGCGGCGGCTGCGCAACTACGAGGCCGAGTTCCGCCGTGGCGAGATCAACATTCTGAACTGCTCGACGACCATGGAGATGGGTGTCGATATTGGCAGCGTTTCGACGGTGATGATGACGAACGTGCCGCCGTCAATCGCCAACTACCGGCAGCGCGTTGGTCGCGCTGGGCGCCGGCGGCAGGCGACGGCGCTGGCTTTCACCTATTGCAAGGACACGCCGATCGAATGGGAAGCTTTCCGCACGCCGGTTCGCTTCCTAAGCCGCGCCGTCGCCGCGCCGCGCGTTTCGTTGGACTCGGGGCCGCTCGTTCAACGGCACGTCAACGCCTTGCTGTTGGCGGCGTTCGTCCGGGAACAGAATGGCGACACGACCACGACTAAGGCGGGCGCATTTTACGGGTTCCCGGCGGACCTGCGGACGGAACGTCTGCCCGATCCGCCATCGGCGGGATTCCGCGCCTGGCTTGCCAAGCCGAGCACACACGAAGCGATGGCCAAAGCCATCAGAGAGCTGGTGCGCGGCTCGGTGCTCGAAAATGACACGGGTCTGTTCGAAGGCGTTGCAGCCGCTGTCGAAACGGCCGAAGCCGAGTTCCGTGCCGAGTGGGATGGCCTGCAATCGCAGGCGACCGGGCTGGATCGCGATGCGGCGAAGAAAGCGATCGGGTTTCAGCTCCAGCGGCTATGCGGCGAGTTCCTGCTGTCCGACCTGTCCAATCGCGGCGTGCTTCCGGGGCATGGCTTCCCCACCGCCGTCGTCCAGTTCATACACAAGGATGAGCCGGACAGCGATGAGAGCAACACCGAGGAAGGCAGTCCGTTCCGGCGTCGTTTCTTCGCCAGCCGGAACCTGGATCAGGCGATGCGGGACTATGCGCCCGGCGCCGACGTGGTGATCGACGGACTGGTGTATCGATCGGCGGGGGTCACGCTCAACTGGAAGCGGCCTGCGGGGGACTCGGACTCCCGTGACATCCAAAGCCTGGGCTTTGTCTGGCATTGCCAAGCGTGTGGCGCTGCCGGCACGCTTCATGGTCGGGTCGAGGAATGCCCGGAATGCGGGGCAACCGGCGAAACGCTTCGGCAACACGAATATTTACGACCAGCCGGCTTCGCAGCGGAAAGGGAGCCTGCGCATGCCGAGGCGGACATCGTCTCCTATGTGCCGCCTGAGCCTCCCATTGTCGCCACGAGAGGGGCAAGCTGGCATCCGTTGCGGGTTCCGGAACTCGGGCGATCCCGCACGAGCGCGAACGGCCTGGTATTTTACGCCAGTGCGGGCAGCGAACAGGGCGACGGCTATACGATATGCCTTCATTGTGGACGCGCGCAGGCGGAAGGTGTGCCTGGAAGTCCATCCTTCGCCGAGCACAGGCCACTCCGTTACACAAAAGCCGATGATGACGGGAAATGTCCCGGCGCGTCGAAGCCGTTCGCGATCAAGCAGAATCTCCTGCTCGGCCACGAGGTCCGCACCGACGTATTTGAGTTGCACCTCAGCGGACTCGATCATTCTGGCGCCGCATGGGCATTCGGGTCGGCGTTGCGCACGGCGCTAACGCGCGAACTCGGCGTCGAACTGAACGAGGTCGGGCTCTGGCTTGAGCCGCGGCAGACTGCGATCGGCGGCCGAAGCCACACCCTGTTCCTATTCGATCATGCGGCAGGCGGGGCGGGTTTTTCCGCAAGAGCAAAGGATTTGTTCGCGAAGCTGTTGAATCCCGTCCGCGACTTGCTCGATTGCAAGGTGGAGGGTTGCGTCAAGGGCTGTTCCGCTTGCGTCCTGACATCCGATCTGCACGAACAGCAACGGATTATCGACCGGCAGGCCGCGCTTTCCTTTGTCGATGGTCACTTGCATCTGCTGGTCGCACCGGATTTCGCCGATCTGTTCATCCCTGGCGCCAGCTTTAGCGACGATCTCGCGGACGAGTTGGCGGCGGGGAGTGGAGCCGCAATAGTCTGGAGCGAGTCTTTCGATCTGGCCGAGTTGCACAATGGCAACTTCCTCCATCTGGCGGCATTTCTTCAACGTTCCGGGCGCCCGCTCACCCTCGTTTTGACACCGGTGGCCTTGGCCACAATGGACGATGCCACGCGGCTGGGGCTGCGGGATCTGGCGATCCGCTATGACATTACCTTGCGACAGGGGGCTGCCCCACGCTTCCGGAATGGAGCTATCGCTATCGCCGCCGTTGCGAATGGTCGGGCTGGAGAGATTTGGGCGACCCGTGATGGCAAGGTCGGTATTCTGGGTACCGGGTGGGGTGTCGCTACTGAGTTGCCGATCCTGCGCGCGCATTGGGACGTCAGAGTTGATAGTGTTGCGTTGCCTGCCGACATCCTGGAGCCACGCGCCGACGCCGCATTCGTGAGCTTCACGAAGGCATGTGACGGCTCGATTTCGAGTTTCGGCGCGCATTTGCTCGAACTCGTGAAGCCTCTTCTCCAGCGGGTGGGTGGTTGGCGGCCGGGCCGCCTCGTTAGGGTTGAATATTTCGATCGCTATCTGAAATGTCCGCTCAGTATCCGTCTGGCCTGCGAATGCATTGCGGCGCTTGCCAAGGCCATCGGGAATGCGGAGCAAACGCAAATGTTGCTGGTGAGTGAGCCGTGGCGCTCTGATCCTCGCTATGACGACAAGCGACCTTGGCAGGCGAGCCACGATTGGCGATCCGACGACGACCGCGTGGAAGTGACAGAGGCTGTCGCTGCCAAGCTCGGCTTGAAGGGATCGTTGACCCTCAAAAGAGACCGGCACGCGCGTGAGATGGTTCTGACCTACGATGACTCAACGTCGGTGACGCTGGTTTTCGATCAGGGATTTGGCTGTTGGTCAGGTCCGAAGGGCATTCCGCTTCGCTTCAACTTCGACTCGGGCTCACAGGATCAAGCTGCAAAGCTGATCGTGCTCAACGCGCTGATCCACGGGCCCGACGATCCTTCCTATATAGTTGCGCACCGATAGTTCCGCTCCTCGGGTGTCATAGTGCTATAGCGTAAACGCAGTTCTGGAGCGACGTCGGACAGGATGGACCCTTCGACAGTTAGTCAGCTTTCTGCCAACCAGTATGGTCCGCGACTGAAAAGCAGTTTGCAAGGCGCTCGACATCTCGGCCTTGAAGCCTTTCCGACGCCAAAGCATGTTGCCACCGAGCAGCAAGATGAGATCGCATCTCCTCGCGGATCCGTGTTCCAGTGTGGAGTCAACCCTCTTCATGACGAAGGTGATGCCGAGCGGTCGGCTCGATCCGCAATCCCAGGGCCTTCCAAAGGAGCCTCTGCGCGTGGGGAGGGCGCCGGAGCCACTGCGGGGGAGGGGTCGCCTAGAGGCCGACAATTTGCTAGAGTCTCCGAAGTGCCTGTGCCGCAGGCATATTCGCGAACGGGAAATCGGATTCCTTGGCACAATTCTGGCACAGTTAGGAGCGATATGGCGCGATATCCAGCGATGCCGAGCGATACTAACGCTCTGAAAATCCTGGATTTCCGTTTTGAATCAAGGCGCGGCGTTGCCCTCCGAAGGCAAAGGTCGTACGTTCGAATCGTATCGGGTGCGCCATTTTCAGCTTCACGCGAGAGTTTCGCTCTCGCTGGCATCTGATCGCCGGACGGCGATCGCAAAGATCTCACAATTTCCGGCACCCAAGCGATTCGAAGAGCCAGGTTGATTCGAAGAGCCAGGTTTGCGGCTCGGTCTAGCATCGACTGAAATCGCTCTTGGCCAGGCGGCTCCGGCAGATTGCAGGCGGTGCCCTTCGGCGTGCCATGGCCGGTACCAATACCCATTCATGAATTGCAAATATAACCACATGCGGTTTGTGACGGCTAATTTATGAGTGCAAGGTCGCTTATCCTTTTGCAGCGCGGCAGTCCGTCGCTAGAACAGGAGATCAGCAGTGCAAAAGCGCATCCTCGGCAAGGGCGGCCTTGAAGTTTCCGCCGTCGGCTTCGGCTGTATGGGGCTCAATTTCAGCTACAGCCATTCGCTGAGCAAAGAAGAGAGCGTCAAGCTGATCCGCGCCGCGGTGGATCGCGGCGTGACTTTTTTCGACACTGCTGAGGTCTACGGGCCTTATACCAATGAGGAAATTGTCGGCGAAGCGTTGAAGCCCGTCCGCGACAAGGTCGTGATCGCGACCAAGTTCGGCTTCAACATCGTCGACGGCAAGATGGCGGGCATGAACAGCCGCCCGGAACAAATCCGCAAGGTATGCGATGCATCGTTGAGGCGGCTCGGTGTCGATGTCATCGACCTCTTCTACCAGCATCGCGTCGATGCGACTGTGCCGATCGAGGACGTCGCCGGCACGGTCAAGGAGCTGATGGCGGCAGGCAAGGTGAAGCATTTTGGCCTGTCCGAGCCTGGTGCCCAGACCGTTCGCCGTGCCCATGCTGTCCAGCCCATTGCTGCGCTTCAGAATGAATACTCGCTGTGGACCCGCGGGCCGGAGACCAACGGCATCCTTGCGACGTGTGAGGAGCTGGGCATCGGTCTCGTCGCGTATAGCCCTCTTGGCAAGGGCTTCCTGACCGGCGCGATCGGCAAGGACACGAAGATCGGCGAGAATGATTTCCGTAAGATCCTGCCGCGCTTCACACCGGAAGCCATCGAGAAGAACCAGGCGCTCATCGATCTCCTGAAACGCATTGGTGGCGAGAAGCGGGCGACGCCGGCACAGATTGCGCTTGCCTGGCTGCTGGCCCAGAAGCCGTGGATTGTCCCGATCCCCGGCACCACCAAGCTGCATCGGCTTGAGGAAAACCTCGGTGCCGCGAATGTCGTGCTGACCGAAGCGGACCTTGCCGAAATCCAGAATGCTCTTGCCGAGATCGACATCGAGGGCGAGCGCTATCCTGAGAATCTGATGGCCACGACCGGCCGTTAAACGCGCTTCGCCCCCGCCAAGCAGAAGGCAGGGGCGACCATTCCGCCCCTTTCGATCGACGCCGGAAATCTGATGCTTGCCCGCATGCCCAAAAACGCCAAAGAGGCCGATTCCTCATCCGGTTTGATTGCGCCGACCCCGCGGCAGGGAGCTGGTGCGAAAGCGCCCGGCACCGATCCCTTGGCACAAACGAAGGCCGCCCAGCACGGCTGGTGGGTGCTCGGCATTCTCAGCCTCCTGATGGGCTTTGCCTCAATCTCCACGGACCTTTACCTGCCGGCGATGCCAGCCATGGGCCTCTCTCTCAGTGCCAGTGCCGGCCTCATCGAGTGGACTGTCTCGGGCTATCTGGTCGGCTTCAGCCTGGGACAGCTGTTCTGGGGACCCGTGAGCGACCGCCACGGGCGACGCCTGCCGGTTGCGATCGGGCTCGTCCTGTTCGTCATCGGTTCGACCGGCTGCGCCCTTGCGGGAAGTGCCTCGGCGATGATTGTCTGGCGGGTGGTGCAGGCGGTCGGTGCCTCGGCGGGCGTGGTGTTGTCGCGGGCGATGGTGCGCGACCTCTACGCGGGCCATCGCGCCGCCCAGATGATGTCGACACTGATCACGGTGATGGCAATTGCGCCCTTACTCGGCCCTATCATGGGCGCGCAGATTCTGGCCTTTGCCGGCTGGCGTGCGATCTTCTGGACTCTGGTCTGCGTCGGCCTGTTGACACTTGTGGCGTTGCTGACATTGCCCGAGACGCATCCGTCCGAGCGTCGCAATGAAGAGTCGCTCACACGTGCCTTATTCCGTTACGGTGAACTGCTCAGCCATCGCCGCCTGCTTGGCTATGCCGGCGCCGGCGGATTCTTTTACGGCGGCATGTTCGCCTATGTCGCCGGCACGCCTTTTGCCTATATCACCTATCATCACGTGCCGGCCCAGTTCTATGGCCTGCTCTTTGCCGCGGGCATCGTCGGCATCATGGCGACCAATATCGTCAATGCCCGGCTGGTGCCGCGCTTCGGCAGCGATCGGCTGCTCGTCGGCGGCGCGGTTCTGGCCGCCGTCGCCGGCTTGATTACCGCGGCGGCGGCCAAAACCGGCTGGGGTGGTCTCTGGGGACTTGCCGCGCCGCTGTTCATATTCGCCTCGGCAACCGGGTTCATCGTCGCCAATTCAATTGCAGGTGCGCTCAACGATTTTCCCGGTCGGGCAGGTACCGTCTCTGCACTGGTCGGCGCGCTGCAATATGGCAGCGGGATCGTCGGATCCGGGCTTGTCGGCGCCTTTGCCGATGGCACACCCTGGCCGCTTGGCTGGGTCATCGCCATTGCCGGAATTGGCAGCTTGCTGAGCACGCGGCTCATTCGGCCGGGGCGTGTGCACCATGAAGGGCGGCAATAGCGCTCGCCCTGACTGCTGCAGGCGCCACTGTCGACATCACCTGCGCGGCAGCGGAGGATACCGTCCTGATAGGCACCATTCCATGTGGAGCGCACTGGTGCCGACGATTGGCACTGCCGTTCGTTCCTTCATCGCCGTCCACCAATATCCCGTCGCTTCAGGAGCTGCCCGGAAGCTGCAGCAGGCGACGCAATTTCGGCAGCGCCGTGTTCGCGCGGAAGCCGGGGCCGTGACGTTCGAAGGATCGCCCGGCGGCAAGGTCGCCGACCACGAGCGGATCGCATCCGGCGTCGCGCACGAGCTGCACCGCTACGTCGATCGCTTCCCGATCATCGCCGGCCAGCGGCACGGCCAGCCGTTCCCGGCCTCCCGCTGCAGAGGCGTCGACGGCGGTCGCGTCCACGGCGCTGAAGGCACGGACAAGCCGCGTGCCCGCAAGAAGACGCGCCGAGGTGAGGCCCACACCATTCTTCGCGGTCTCGTCTGCGAGCGTATCGCTCGGCCATGAATTGGTAGCGTCGAGGACGATTTTTCCATGCAGAGCCTGCCGATGATCGTGGCCGATCCCTTCCACCGCCTCGTAGGGTGTAGCGATCAGCACGACCGGACCGAAGGCTGCCGCGTCGGCGACGGTGCCAATCGAGGCATTGGCACCGAGTTCCATCGGCAAATTCTTCAGCCGTTCGGGATGCCGCGTCGAGAATAGCACTTCATGTCCGGCCTTGACCCATCGGGCTCCAACCGTTCCACCTAGCCAGCCCGCACCTGTGACACCAATGCGCATCGCTAAACCTGTTCGCTCATTTGAAGTCTTTCTCGCTTCCGCGCGAGATCGCCGTACCAATAGGAGGCCGTCACGCCGTCATCCATGAGGAAATCGCTGCCAGTGATGAACGCGCCGTCCGCGCCAAGAAGAAGTGCCGCGACCGACGCCACCTCATCCGGTATGCCGGCGCGCCCGACCGGGCAAAGACTGATCATGCGGCGATAGCCTTCGCCGCGGGGACCGGTCAGTTCATCATTGGCAAGGGGGGTAATGATGATGCCGGGACTGATCGTATTGATGCCGGCGCCGCGTTTGCCCCAGCGGACGGCCTCGGCCATTACCCGCAGTGAATTGCCGCGCTTCGACAGCTGGTAGGCGTGAAGCGAGTCCTTCACCTGGCCGGGGTGCAGGAAGGGCAGCGAGAGCAACTCGTCCGCAGGCGCAGTCGCCAGCGCGGTGTTCTGTTCGCGAGTTCCTTCTGAAAGAGATCTGTTGCCCGCTGGTCGCCGCCGGATGCCGACTTGGTAAACGCCTGACCAGAAAACCCGCGTCTATCTCGAAGAATTTCCTTATAGGCCGGTCATCTTCAACGCGGCTTCGGGCAGACGGTCACCTTTCGGCGTGATATGGGCGGCGGCGGACTCGATCTCCTGAAGGTCGGCCACGGTCAGCTCGATATTGCAGGCGCCAAGGTTTTCCTCGAGGCGGCTCAGCTTGGTCGTGCCGGGAATCGGCACGATCCAGGGCTTCTGTGCCAGCAGCCAGGCAAGTGCGACCTGGGCCGGCGTGGCGCCCTTGCGCGCTGCGACCTCGCGCAGCAAATCGACCAGCGCCATATTTTCCTTCAGCGCATCGGGCGCGAAACGCGGCACGCTGGCTCGGAAATCCGTGCTGCCAAAGCGCGTGGTTTCATCCATCTTGCCGGTGAGAAAGCCGGCGCCCAGCGGACTGAATGGGACGAAGCCGATCCCGAGCTCTTCCAGCACCGGCAGGATCTCGGCTTCCGGTCCGCGATACCAGAGGGAGTATTCGCTTTGCACAGCCGCCACCGGTTGCACCGCATGGGCGCGCCGGATCGTGCTGGCGCCCGCCTCCGAGAGGCCGAAATGCTTGACCTTGCCTTGCTGGATAAGATCCTTCACGGCACCGGCAACATCCTCGATCGGCACGGCCGGATCGACACGGTGCTGGTATAGAAGGTCGATCGTCTCGATCTTCAACCGCTTCAGCGACGCTTCTGTCACTGCTCTGATATGCTCGGGTCGACTGTTGGTACCGCCGCGGCGCTGACCTGTCTCGAGATCGATATCGAAGCCGAACTTGGTGGCGATCACGACTTGGGACCGATGAGGTCTAAGCGCCTCGCCGACGAGCTCCTCGTTGGTGAATGGTCCGTAGGCCTCGGCCGTGTCGAAGAACGTCACGCCGCGCTCCACAGCTGTCCTGATCAGCGCGATTCCGGCCGCCTTATCGACCGGCTGGCCGTAAGCATGGCTCAGGCCCATGCAGCCCAGTCCGAGCGCCGAAACCTCGAGGCCGCTCTTGCCCAGTTTGCGCTTCTGCATCGAAAATCTCCTGTCGAATGGATATGCGCCCAGCCCCCGGGGAGGCCGAACTGTTCGCCGGTCAGACCCGCAGCAAGGTCTTGATCGCGCGCCGCTCGTCCATGGCGCGGTAGCCCGCCGCGACATCGGCAAGCGGCAGTGTCAGGTCGAAGACCTTGCCGGGGTTGATCTTGCGCGTGAGGACCAGGTCGATCAGGTGCGGCAGGAAGCGGCGCACCGGGGCCGGGCCGCCCATCATGCCGGTCTGCGAGAAGAACAGCTCTTGTCCGTCGAGCTCGACACCATGCGGTACGCCGACATAGCCGATCATGGAGCCGGGCCGTGCGCACCTGATGGCCTGGGACATCGATTCCTTGGTGCCCACGCATTCCAGGACGGAATCGGCGCCAATGCCGTTCGTCAGCGACTTCACCCGATCGACACCGGCATCGCCGCGTTCGGAGACAATATCGGTCGCGCCGTATTCGAGAGCGAGCTCCTGACGCGTCTTGTGACGGCTCATGGCGATGATCCGTCCGGCGCCCATTTGCTTTGCGGCGAGGACGGCCATCAGGCCGACCGCGCCGTCCCCGACGACGACGACCGTGGAACCGGCCTTGACGCGCGCCGCATCGGCGGCATACCAGCCGGTGCCGAGCACGTCCGATGTCGCCAGCAGGCTGGGGATGAGATCGTCTGCGGGCAGCTCAGGTGTTGCGATCAAGGTACCGTCGGCGAGCGGCACGCGTGCGAAGGGAGCCTGCGCGCCGGTCATGAATTCGCGCTGCTGGCAGGAAGACTGGAAACCGACGCGGCAGTGTGGGCAGGTATTGTCGGAGATGCAGAAAGACCCGACAACAAACTGGCCCGGCTTGACGGTGGTCACGGCGCTCCCAACCTCTTCGACAATGCCGCAATATTCGTGCCCCATGGCCATCGGTGCCGTGACGGCGTTCAAACCACGATAAGGCCAGAGGTCCGATCCGCAGACGCAGGTGGCCGACAGCCGAATGATGGCATCGGTCGGATGAACGATCTTCGGCTCGGCGACCTCTTGATAGCGCACATCACCTGGTCCATAGAGCATCGTTGCCAACATCAGGTGTTCTCCTTTTGGGTCGAGCCGGTGCGGTCTATCGCCAAAGCCGGCATGGATATTTTCGCAGGTGCCGCCTGGCGGTCTCTGCCAAAGCGCACTTCATTCAACCTGGCCGCCGGCTCGGCATTTGCTGATCGGCCGACTGCCGAAATCTCTAGGAGCCTTCGGTTTCCGCGAATGCCTTGCGCAGGACCGGGATTGCGGAATTCGCCACCGGCCAGCCGCCGTAGAAGGCGAGTTGCGTGACAAGTTCAACGAGCTCATCACGCGTAACGCCGTTCGCGAGTGCACGCTTGACGTGGCCGGGCAGCTCGTTGGTCCGATAGAGTGCCACAAGGCTCGCAACCGTGATCAGGCTGCGATCACGTTTTGACAGGCCGGGCCGCTCCCAGACCTCTCCGAACAATATGCGGTCGCTGAGATCGGCAAGTGCGGGGGCGATGTCGCCATAGGCCTTCTGCGCCGGGCTTCGTTCGTCAGCCATCAGAACTTCTCCCGACTGTATTGCGCGTCCGTCACCTTCTCCATCCAGAGAACTGCCGTGCCATCTTTCATCTCGGCGATGGCGATATGTGTCATCGCGCAATCGGGCGCTGCCCCGTGCCAGTGCTTTTCCCCGGGCTCGATCCAGACAATGTCGCCAGGCCGGATCTCCTCGATCGGGCCACCCTCGCGCTGCACGCGGCCGAAGCCGCCGGTGACCAGCAGCGTCTGGCCGAGTGGATGTGCGTGCCAGGCGGTACGGGCACCGGGCTCGAAGGTGACTGTGCCGGCACTCAGGGCGCCGCTGCCATTAAAGGGTGAATCAACCCGGACAGTGCCAGTGAAATAATCTTCGGGACCCTTCTTGGAGGGCAATGAGCCGCTGCGCTTGATATCCATTTCCATCATCCAACCAGAAGAGAGCCCCAGACGGGGCTGTCTGTCCGCCAATCTAGCCCTTAGGCATTGTATGGATTAGCTGCTATAAACTGCATGAAGTCATATCTGGAGTTCATGAATGCGGCGCGAGGAGCTGGTTGACCTGAATGCCTTCCTCACGGTGGCGGAGGAGCAGAGCTTCACGCGGGCCGCGGCGAAGCTTGGCACGTCGCAATCCTCGCTCAGCCACACGATCCGCCGCTTGGAGGCGAAGCTCGGGGTCCGCCTGCTGACCCGGACGACCCGGAGTGTGGCACCAACCGAAGCCGGCGAACGGCTGCTCGGGACCCTGAGACCGGCGCTGAACAGCATTGGCGCCCAGCTGACCTCACTCGGCGAACTGCGCGAAAAGCCGTCGGGCACGATCCGTATCACCGCGTCGGAGCATGCCGCCAATACCGTCATCTGGCCGACCCTTGAGAAGCTGCTGCCCAAGTATCCGGACGTCCATGTCGAACTGAGCATCGATTCGAGTTTGACGGACATCGTGACCGAGCGGTTCGACGCCGGTGTGCGTCTGGGTGAGGCGCTGGCCAAAGATATGGTTGCGGTCCGCATCGGGCCGGACTTATGCATGGCAGTGGTGGGGTCGCCGGCCTATTTTGAAAACCGGCAGCCGCCGCGCACACCGCATGATCTGGCTGAACATCAATGCGTCAACCTTCGTTTTCTCAGCAGCGGCGCCCTTTATGCCTGGGACCTGGAGAAAGACGGACGGGAAGTCCGGGTGCGGGTCGACGGACAGTTGATCTTTAACAACACAAATATGGTCGTGTGCGCGGCCATTGCGGGATTTGGCCTCGGCTACGTCATGGAAGATCATATTGAAGAGCACCTCGCACGCGGACGCCTGGTCCGGGTGCTGGAGGATTGGTGTCCGCCGTTTCCGGGATATCACCTGTATTATCCGAGTCGGCGCGAGCCGTCGGCAGCATTTGCGTTGTTGGTAGAGGCACTGCGCTATCGAACGCCAGAGAGGATTTCGCCTGCCAAGCGGTGATGTATCAGCTAGGGCGCATATCGGCAAAAGCGGTGTTTATGCGACCAGGCGCGGTTGCCTGATACTCTCTCCATTTACACCAAAGATATCGAGTTATCATGCCGGAAACCCGCTTACCGATAAAAGCCCTGTGACGCTTGAACAGTGGTCGAAAAGGAATGACTACTATTCACTCATGATCTCTGAACGTTGAGCCACGGGCCGCGTACAGATGCCAAGAGAAGGGAAAGCGATGCGGCCAAGAGAACAAGATCCTTAACAAGGAACTGGCCCGGTGCTGCAGAAATCGCCGGAAATCCGCCCGCCGTAGCTTCAGCTACCCCAGGTGTGCTCAAGAAAAAGGTGAGGGTGATAAAATAGGTCGCAGCGGACATCGCCGCTCCCAATGCGGAAAAAATGGGCTGAAAGGCCCCAAGAACAAGAGCCGCAGCGGTGGATAGCTCAACTACGCCGATAACGTAGCTTGCTCCTTGAATTCCGAATAAGGTGAGCAGGAAGCTCATGATCGGACTGTGTTCGATAAACGGAGCGATACCTGTTGCCTCATATGCAGTGAACTTCATTCCTCCGAACCAAAGAAAGATAACGACCAAAGCCCACCTGAGCAGGGCAAGGAAGTTGAGAGAGCCAGCGCCCTTTTCAGCGATTTGAAGACGAACAGGCTTTGTAAGATCGGTCATATACGGTCTCCTTTTGTTTTCTCGCTCCGAGTATTGGTTGGTCTTGGTCCTTCCCGGACCCTGCACCTATGCCCCGATGGGTTTCGCGCCATATTTTTGATAGTAGGTACGCCTGATCTCCTCCTGACTTCGAGGTGGGTCGGCAAAGACATGAGCGGGGGAGAGCAATGGGGTGATCGAAGTGGCGTCGACTTTGACAACGTGATCGACAGGATACTCAGGGCCGTTCATCGTCCGAACCCAGTTAGCGATCATCAAGGACTCGCTGTCGTCGGGCGGCAATATCAATGCTCGGCCCTTGAATCGATAACCGCGCCGCTGGAAGATATCGATGACGTTAATTTCGATAGCGGGATTGCGCTTCAAGTTCAGTATCGTCCGGGGCGATGCGATATCGGCGAAGTAAAGAACGCCGTTTCTGATCGTCAAAGACGCCTTCGGCGAAAGACTGGGCGTTCCGTCGTCGTTGACTGTGGCGACGAACGACAGGATCGCCTGCTTGATGATAGCCTCCATGTCCGCGGTAATTTCAATCATAGATACCCTCGCTTCGTTCTTCGGGGACCTCATCTAGGCCGCCGTCACTTCGAGTCCTCGCTGCACCGCCGGACGCGCGAGGCCGCGATCGAGCCACGCCTGCACACGAAGAAAGCGGTCGAAGCCGACGAGTTCGCGCGCTTCGTAAAACCCGATCAGGTTGCGCACCCAGCCAAGCAGCGAAATATCCGCGATGCTGTAATCAGCGCCCATCACCCAATCGCGACCCGCGAGCCGCTCGTCGAGGACACCGAGCAACCGTGCTGACTCGGTTGCGTAGCGATCGCGAGGGCGTTTGTCCTCATAGGCCTTGCCCGCGAATTTATTGAAGAAGCCGACCTGGCCGAACATCGGCCCGACTCCGCCCATCTGCCACATCACCCACTGGATCGTTTCGTAGCGGGTGTTCGGATCGGCCGAGATAAGTTGTCCCGTCTTGTCGGCGAGATAGACGAGGATCGCGCCCGATTCGAATAGCGCGAGCGGCGTCCCGCTCGGTCCGTTGGGGTCGTAGATTGCGGGAATCTTGCCGTTGGGGTTGAGTGCGAGGAAGGCCGGTTCATGGCTTTCGTCAGCCAGGATGTCGATCCGGTGCGGCTCGTAGGCGAGGCCCGTCTCCTCCACCATGATGCCGATCTTCACTCCGTTAGGGGTGGGCAAGGAAAAGAGCTGCAGCCGGTCAGGGTACCGCGCCGCCCAGCGCGTGAAAATTGGATGATTGAGCGTCACTTTCTCCCTCCTTGTTTGGCGTGTTCTCGACGAACAGCCCGGACGCGTTCCCAAGGATCTTCCGTGGGTGCATCCGGGCCTTGGCGTTAAGCTCGCATCACACGAAACCACTGAGCACCGTCGAAGGTGGTCGATGCGCCTGGACAGAGTTCAGATCGAGCCAGCCAGCGCAACGGCCGGAAAGTCTCTCTCGGGATCGAATACGTTGTTGAAGAAGTTCGTCAGGGAGTACATTGCTACCAGTGCGACGATCTCTATGGCGTTCGCTTCTGTGTAGCCGGCATCGCGGACGGCTTTCAGATCGGCGTAAGTGACCTTGCCACGGGTCTCGATGACTCTGCGAGCAAACTGAACGGCGGCGTCCCGCTTTGGCTCGACAGCATGGCCTTTCCGGGCAAGAATGATTTCATCGGCCTGCAGCTTGGCCATGTGCTCGGCCGTAAAACTGTGAACCGACAGGCAGTAGTTGCAGCCATTTACTTCGGAGACAGCGAGGCCGATGCTGTCGCGCGTCTTCACATCGAGCGCCTTGCTCAGGGAGCCGAGCAGGGTGGCCCATGCGTTGAACGCGATGGGGCTCTGCGCGAAGGTGGTCATCATATTTGGGGTGAACCCGATGTTCTTCGTGAACGCTTTGAGAGCCGGTTTCGAATCGGCCGGCACCTGTTCCGGACTCAGAGCGACGGTTCTTGTCATCATAATCTCCGTAAATTACTGGTTTCACTATTTTAGTCAGACGAGATCCAGCACGTCGGCCACCGGTAGACGCGGTTTCTGGGCCCAGTTTCCTGGCCGCTCCGGCCCCACGGACAGCAGCATGACCGGCACTTCGTCCTCGGCCAGTCCGAACTCGCGGTGGACCGCTTCGGCGTCGAAACCGATCATCGGCGTCGAGCCCAGCCCCAGCGATCGGGCCGCATAAATTATCGCCGCTGCGCCGAAGGTGCCGGTACGTACTGCCTCGTCGCGCTGCCGCTTCGGGTGCCCCATGTATAGGTTGCGCGCGGGGATTTCCCATTCCGGCACCATCTTTGCCGGCATGATGCCCGCTTCCACCAGCGGTGCCAGGCGCCCCGGTATGACGCTGGAATCGGCCAACTGGCCGCAGATGATGAAGGTAACGGCCGCTTCGGTGATCGCGGGCTGATTCCAAGCAATCGGACTCAGTCGAGCCTTGGCTTCAGACGTGCGTACCGCGATGAAGCGCCAGTTCTGCAAATGGAAGGATGTCGGCGCGGTAGTGCCGATTTGCACCAATTCGCGGATTTGATCATCGCTTAAGGTGGCGGCAGGGTCGTAATACTTGGCGGCGCTGCGGCTCAGGATACAATCGATGACGGCGTTGCTAACGGTGATTCCCTTGGTCATGGTGATTCCTGTGGGTGAAGGAATAGGTTGAGCTATCGGAGCGCTTCTCATCGGGTGGTTGCCACATGGATGAGCGTCTCCGTCTACCAACCTCAAGATGGCGCGTACTGGGGCAGAAAACAGTACCAAGAATGCGAAGAAATCTTGTACTACGATGCCATGAAAAAGCCGCTTAACCTGCATCTCGACCGCACGGCAAAGGTGCCCTTGGCGGAGCAGATCCGAAGGGCGGTGACTACTGCCATCGAGGCTGGAGCGTTGGAGCCCGGTGCGCGCTTACCGTCGTGGCAGGATCTTGCCGTCCAACTCGGTGTCGCGCGCGGTACCGTGCAGATCGCATATGAGAAGCTGGCCGCCGCCCAGTTGATCGAGGCCTCGCGGGCGACCGGTACCCGTGTCGCCCAGCGTTCCCGCGTCATCGCGAAGAGCGAAACGCCGGCGGATTCAGGCTCGTTCATGGAGACCTATGAGGAAAGGACGCAGGGACCTGCGTTCTTCCAGATGGGTGTGCCGGCAATCGAGACATTGCCGGCAAAGTTGTTCGCACGCATTCGGGCAAATGCCGTCCGTGCGGAAGCGAGTGCGCATCCCCTCTATCCTAATCCTCGCGGCGAGATCGAGCTGAGGCGGGAAATCGCGGGCTACCTCGCCGTGGCCCGCGGCGTCGCTTGCTCCCCATCGCAGGTTTTCGTCACTGGAGGCTTCAGCGCAGGGCTCGGTCTCGCGCTCAGCGTTCTTGACTTGCGCGGGTATCGTGCCTGGGTCGAGAATCCGGGCTTCCCCTGGTCCAGAAAGGGACTCGAACTCGCGCACCTATCTCTTTCGCCAATCCCGGTTGATGGCGACGGCATCGACATCGACTATGGGCTGCGCCATCATCCTGATGCCAAGCTCGTTCTCATAACACCCGGTCAGCAGGCCCCGCTTGGCCCCACTCTGGCGCTTGAGCGGCGCCTTCGATTGCTCGACTGGGCGGTGGCGAACCAGGCCTGGGTGATCGAGGACGACTATCTGAGCGAGTTGCAATTGGTGGGCAGGGCCGCGCCAGCGCTCGCGTCGCTCGACCGGGATGGGCGCGTCATTTACATCGGCTCGTTCAGCAAGACGATCAGTCCGGCTGTTCGTCTCGGCTATCTGATCGCGCCAGTCGAACTGGTGTCCCGGTTCGCGGAAGTGGCGGCGTGCCTCTCTCCCCCGCCCGGTCCGGTGGTGCAATTCGCGATTGCCGAGTTCATGCGCGAGGGCCACTATATGCGCCTTCTCCGGCGCACAAAACGCACCTATGCGGCCAAGCGACAGGCGTTGCTGGATTGCCTTCAACCATACGTCGGAGCTGATCATCTTACTGCCCCTGGTTTGGCCGTGCTGCTGAAATTGCCGAAAGGAACGCCGGACATAGCCGTGGCACGCGAAGCCGTGATGTTAGGCATGTCTCCGTCACCGCTTTCGGCCTGGTATGCATCGCCCGACGACGCCGAGTCTGGGCTTCTACTGGGTGTCGCGACCGCGCCGACAAAGAACCTTGCTCGATCCTGTGATCAGCTCCTCGAATTAATCCGTCGGTTCAGCTGACCGGAGCCTTTCTGACCCAGAGGTGGCAGCGGAAATTCGGACAAGCTTCTTTGCGGAACCCCGTTTCCCTTGATCGGCCGTTTGCGCGTTGGACAACGGAGGAATTCGTCAGCAACCTTCGTAAATAGGCATGCGGCCGGTGTGGGGATTTGCAAGTATGTCAACGGAATCGGCGGGCTCTGTTCCGGAAAAAAAGCTGTGCGTTCCATGCCCTGCCCCCAACCCGCGCTGACAACACAAAAATATTGCGATAGCCTGTATCGCCAATACCGATCCACACCACGCCGTTGGGTCGTCCCGCCGCGAAATCCTGGCCAGCAGTCTGGGGCTAGCCGTCGCCGTCGCAATGCCGGCGGCGATCACAGCGGGCCCGACCCAAGCGGCAAGCTTTCCCGCCGATCTCAACAAAGGAGCCCAAACCATGAGCACGATCACCACCAAGGACGGCGTCCAGATCTTCTATAAGGACTGGGGCCAGGGCCAACCCATCGTCTTCCACCATGGCTGGCCC
>DATLIX010000208.1:0-29788 GCA_035539215.1 Dongiaceae bacterium
CCGCTCAACCGCAATGACGCGCAGGAGATCTGGCGCAAGGACCGCGACCATTTCCTGCATCCCTGGACCCATTTCGACAGCTTCAAGAAGGACGGCTCGCTGATCATGGCCGGCGCCGAGGGCGCCTATGTCTATGATGCCAGCGGCAAGCGCTATCTCGACGGTATCGGCGGGCTGTGGTGCGTCAATATCGGCTATGGCCGCCGCGAGATCGTCGATGCCATCGCCCGCCAGGCGATGCAGCTCGCCTATTTCAATCCCTTCGTCGACACCACGAATATCCCGGCGGCGGAGCTGGCGGCGAAGCTCGCCGAGCTTGCCCCCGGCGATCTCAACCATGTCTTCTTCACCTGCGGCGGCTCGACCGCCAACGACACCGCCGTGCGCCTGATCCAGTATTATCAGAGCAAGCGCGGCAAGCGGGAGAAGAAGCACATCATCTGCCGCCTCGACGGCTATCACGGCAGCACCTATTTGACGGGCTCGATGAGCGGCAAGCCGGCCGACCGTCATCCCAACCTGCATTTCGTCACCGACTTCGTGCATCACATCGCCTCGCCCAACGGCTATCGCCGGCCGGAAGGCATGAGCGAGGCCGCGTTCTGCGATCACCTGGTCAAGAATCTCGAGGACAAGATCCTGGAACTGGGCGCCGAGAATGTCGCCGCCTTCTTCGCCGAGCCGGTGCTGGGTGCCGGCGGCGTCATCGTGCCGCCCAAGGGCTACCATCAGCGGACACTGGAGGTCTGCCGCAAGCATGACGTCCTCTATGTCTCCGACGAAGTGGTGACGGGCTTCGGCCGCCTCGGCCATTTCTTCGCCTCGGAAGATGTCTTCGGCATCGTCCCGGACATGATCGTCTGCGCCAAGGGCCTGACCTCCGGCTATCAGCCGCTCGGCGCCTGCATCTATTCGGACAAGATCCATGAGGTGATCAGCTCGGAAGATCCCGATGGCTGGTTCACCAACGGCTATACCTATTCCGGCCACCCGATCGCCTGCGCGGCTGCCTTGGCCAATATCGAGGTGATGGAGCGGGACAATCTCTGCGGCCATGTCCGCGAGGTCGGCCCCTATCTCCGCGAGCGGCTGGAAAGCCTCAAGGACCTACCGATCGTCGGCGATGTCCGCGGCCATCAGTTCATGATGTGCGTCGAGAACGTCGCCGATCCGCAGACCAAGGAGCTGTTCCCGGAGGAGGTCAATATCGGCAAGCGCATCGCCGACCATGCCGAGAAGTTCGGCCTCATCGTGCGGCCGATCGGCGCCCTCAACATCATCTCGCCGCCGCTGGTCCTGACCCGCGCCCAGGTCGATGAACTGGTCAGCATCCTGCGCCAGTCGATCGAGGCGACGATGAAGGATCTGAAGGCTGCGGGCTATATGAAGGCGTAAGTGCCGAAAATGCCGCCGCGCACCTCTCCTCTTGTGGGAGAAGGTCAGGGAAAAATACGCAAAGAGAAAGGGCGGGATATGCATCCCGCCCTTTTTTATCAGCTGGAACGACAGGATCAGTAAGAGATCCGCACCTTGTAGGTCAGCTTGGCGCTGCCTTCGGCCGGCACTTGGACCTGCCATTGCGCCGTCGCGGCATTGAGCTGGTCGTGCTTGTTGTTCTCTTCCAGGATCTTCCACTGACCCGGCATGGTCTCGCGCAAGGTGGCGGTGATCGCCTCCTTCTTGGCGTTCTTCAGCTCGATCTCATAGGCGCTTTCATAGACATGGTCGCTGAGCTTGTCGAAGCTCACCTGCTTCGCGCGCGCGGTGATGTCGAAAGCTTCTCCCAAAGTGAGGTCGACATGCTCGTTCTTCGGCGTGTGGTCGATATGGTCCTCGCCGACGAAAATCGCCTCGCCCGCCTGGTCGGCCTTGTAAACCCGCATGGTGCCTTGCGGCAGCGGCATGCCGAGCTTCGAGGCCTCGTCATTCTCGAACTTCAAGCGAATCGAGGCGTTGACGCGCTGCGGATCGGCGGCGCTGCGATCAAGATAGCCGCCGTAATTGCCGGCAAGATTGGTGAAGATATATTGCTTCTCCACCGGAATCGCCGCCGCCGTCAGAAGCGAGACCTGCTTGGTCTGGTTCTGCTGGATCGTGGTCGGGCGGTCGAGCGTATAGAGGTGATATTCGAAGGCCGCCTCTTCGCGCATCTTCGGCGCCGCCGGCACCACGCGATCGGTCGCCATCGCCATCATCTGCGGCATCGGCTGCTGCACCTGATTGACGTTGCCGGCGACCAGCTGCAGCTTCGCGTTATTATAGGTGACGCCGCTCTGATTGGTCAGTGTCACCCAGCCATTGAGGTCGATGGTCTTTTCATCTGGCGACAACTCCGCCACGTAATCCGCCGCCCAGGAGAGACCGCGCGTCAGATAGGAGAGCACCATCGGCGTCTCGCCGGCCTTCTCGCTGGTGAGCTTGACCACCAGGGTGGGGCGGGCGCGGAGATTGGCGGGCACCATGCTGAAGACGAGGCGCCCCGGCGCCGTGGTCTCGATGCGATCGCCGATCTTCAGGACAACGGCCCCATCGGCAACGCTGAGCACCGTCGCATCCTCTGACGAATCCTGCCCGGTCTGCGGGTTGGTGCGGATGACGCGGATCTGCTGGCCGACTGACTTCTCGAGAATCTTCTGCGGCGTCAGCAGGTCGAAATCGAAATTCTGCTCGATGACGGAGATGGGATCATCCTGCGCGGTCAGCAGCGCGGTCTCCGGTCGGATGCCGCCGGAAACCTCGACAAAAGCCAGGTCATTCTCGCCCTGGGCCAGCGTCACCTTGCGGCTGTCACGCACCAAAGCGAGATCGCTGTTGTA
Source organism: Dongiaceae bacterium (assembly GCA_035539215.1). Classification (GTDB taxonomy): domain Bacteria; phylum Pseudomonadota; class Alphaproteobacteria; order Dongiales; family Dongiaceae; genus Dongia_B. The sequence continues at coordinate 2,817 of DATLIX010000208.1, forward strand.
GATGGTGACGGCGACCGCCGATTGGCTCTCCGGCATCACTTGCATTTCATCGGCCAGAACCGGCGCGGCAAGGCAGGACAACAAGGCGGTGGCGGCAAGCAACGTCGAACGCATGGCAATTCCTCTTCGATCATGATGCGGCGCGCAAGCAAGCTTGCGGGCGCAGGCCATCATGAACGCGGAATTGCGGAAAAACTATGACGAAACACCCGCAAAAAGATGGCGTCACGCAGCTGTGAGACGCGCCGCACAATCAGAGTTTGCTGCGTGCCTTCAAGGCCTGGATCAGGGTGCCGTCATCGAGATAATCAAGCTCGCCGCCGACCGGCACGCCATGGGCGAGGCGCGAGACGGTGACACCGAAGCTGCGCAGGCGGTCGCTGACGTAATGCGCCGTGGTCTGGCCGTCGACGGTGGCGCCCAGCGCAAGGATCACTTCGCGGATGCCGCCCGCTTCGACGCGGCGATAGAGCGACGCGAGATTGAGCTGTTCCGGGCCGATGCCGTCCAGCGCCGAGAGGACGCCGCCCAGCACATGATAGCGGCCACGATAGGCGGCCGTGCGCTCGAGCGCCCAGAGATCGGCAACATCGGCAATGACGCAGATCAAGCCGCCGTCACGCCGCTCATCCTGGCAGATGGCGCAGGGATCGCTGCTGTCGAGATTGCCGCAGACAGTGCAAGGCCTGATCGAATGGGCGACATCCTGCATCGCCTGAATGAGCGGCAGCATCAGCGCTTCGCGCTTCTTGATCAGGAACAGCACCGCGCGCCGAGCCGAGCGCGGCCCGAGCCCCGGCAGGCGCGCCAGGATCTGGATCAACCGATCGATATCGCTGACCGCCATGCCGATGCCGTAATCGTCTAAGCGCTGATCAGAAGGGCAGTTTGAAGCCGGGCGGCAGGGGCAGCCCGCCGGTCAGCTTCGACATCTCGCTGCTGACATGGGCGTCGGCCTTGCCGCGGGCATCCTTCAGCGCCGCCATGATGAGGTCTTCCAGTACCTCGATCTCCGCCGGATCGGCGAGCTTCGGATCGATCTTGACCCGGCGCGGATCGCCTTTCGCCGTCATGGTGATGCTGACCATGCCGCCACCCGCCTGGCCGGTGACTTCGGCCTGTTCCAAGGCGGTCTGCATTTCCGCCATCTTGGACTGCATCTGCTGGGCCTGCTTCATCATCTGGCCGAGATTTTTCATGACTCGTCGTCTCCTAAACCATCCATGCCGGAGAAGCCGTCAAGCTCGGCATCGAGTTCCGTCATGTCGTCATCGTCATCCGCCGCCGCATCCGAGATGCGCTCAACCGCAGCCCCCGGCACATTGGCTCCCGGCCCCGCTTTATCGGGCGTGAGGCCGCCGGTCAAGTCGCGCACTTCGTCGATCTGAGCGCCGGGAAACGCCTGGAGGATGGTCCTGACCAGCGGGTGGCGGGCCGCCTCTTCCTTGGCGGCTGCCACACGCGCCGCCGCCTGCTCGCGCAGGGTGGCGGCACCCTGGTCGCCCGAGACGGTGATCATCCAGCGCTTGCCGGTCCAATCCAGCAGTTTCGCGCCGATTCGCGCGGCGAGATCGCGCGGTGCCTGGGGAGAGGGGCGAAATTCGATGAGGCCGGCCTCGAAGCGCACCAGATGCACATCTTTCTGCAGATGCGCATGCAGGATCGCCTCGCGCCTTTCGGCAAAAAGCGCGACCACAGCCTCGAAGCTCTGCGGCTGCGGCAGATCGGGATTGGCCAGCGCCTGGGGCTGCTGGCTCGGCACCGGCGAGGGATTGACCAGCACGCGCGCCGTCGCCATCGCGCCGGACGCGGAGGACAGCGCGCCGCCGCCGGAACCGCTCGGCCTGCCGCCGCCATTGCCAGGCGCATTGACCGCCGGCGCGGCTTGCACGGCAGCGCCGCCATTTTCCGTCAGATGCCGCACCAGCTCGCCCGGCGTCGGCAGCTGCGCCGCGTGGGTCAGGCGGATCAGCACCATCTCCGCCGCCGCCAGGGGCTGCGGCGCCTGCTGCACCTCGGTGAGCCCCTTCAGCAGCATCTGCCAGGTGCGGCTCAGGACGGGAACGAAAAGCTGGGCGCTCAGGGCCTCGCCCTGGCGGCGCTCCGCTTCCGGCGTGGTCGGCTGGTTGAGGACGTCCGGGGTAATCTTGGCACGGGTCAGCCAGTGGGTAAGGTCGAGCAGGTCCTGGATCACCACCACCGGATCGGCGCCGCCGTGATACATGGTGCCGAGCTGCGCCAGAGCCGCGCCGATATCACCGCGCATGATCTTGTCGTAGAGATCGAAGAGCTGCGTCCGGTCGGCAAGGCCCAGCATGTCGCGGATCTCGAGCTCGGTAATCTCGCCGTCACTCAGCGCAATCGCCTGGTCCAGCAACGACAGGCCGTCGCGGGCCGAACCGTCGGCGGCGCGGGCAATCAGCGCCAAGGCCTGCGGCGTGATCCTGGCGCCTTCCTTTTCCGAAATGCGGGCGAAATGCGCCGCCAGTTCGTCGGCCTCGATGCGGCGCAGATCGAAACGCTGGCAGCGCGACAGCACCGTCACCGGCACCTTGCGGATTTCGGTGGTGGCGAAAATGAATTTCACATGCGCCGGCGGCTCTTCCAGGGTCTTCAACAAAGCGTTGAAGGCCTTTTCCGACAGCATATGCACTTCGTCGACGATATAGACCTTGTAGCGGGCGCTGACCGGGCGATAGCGCACCCCTTCGATCAGCTCGCGGATGTCGTCGATACCAGTGCGGCTGGCGGCGTCCATCTCGATGACGTCGACATGGCGATCTTCGGCGATGGCGCGGCAATTGTCGCAGACGCCGCAGGGCGAGACCGTGGGGCCGCCGGTACCGTCCGGACCGATGCAATTGAAACAGCGCGCCAGAATCCGCGCCGTGGTGGTCTTGCCGACGCCGCGCACGCCGGTCAGCATGAAGCCATGGGCGAGGCGTCCCTGGGCGATGGCATTGGTCAGGGTGCGCACCAGAGCTTCCTGGCCGATCATGCTGGTGAAATCGGTCGGCCGGTATTTGCGCGCAAGGACCCGGTAGCCGCCATCGCCGGCAGCGGTTTCGGAAAGCGGATTGTTCGGTGGGGTTGTCGGCTCGGTCATGCTCAATCTGGTCTCGGCCGGTCCAACAGGAAATCTGGCGTAACCGCCAAGCGGTTCCTGCCTGTTGCGGCAGGTGGGAGGCTGGATAGCGACCCGAGCGCGAAACTCGTTACGGCTGCTTCCTTCCGGACCTGACCGGGTTGGCGAGACGCCCGTCCACCACCAACCTCCCGGCGCCATTATACCAATAATTTACGATCGATATGCAACTGTATCCTTCGGACTCCGGCCCGACGCGAAAAGCGTGAGTTAATAAGCACATAGGCGGTTCGTGGCTTATCCAGCCGATAAATTGACGGCGATTTCCGGCGCCTTGGTCGATACGGCCGAGTTCGACCTGCTCTGGCGGTTCTGCGATTCGGGAAAAGAAGCCATCGCCCTGTTCGACGCCAGCGATTGCCTGCTGCGCTGGAATGAGGGCACCTTACGTCTTTTCCATAACATCCGCGACACCATCGCCATCGGCGCCAAGCTCGACGAGCTGGTCCGCCAGTCCTTCGTCAACAACACCCATTTCCGCTCGTCGGCGGCGCTGGAGGAGGTCATCCAGCAATCGGTGCAGATGCTCCGCCAGGACGGGGCGGACTACACCCGCTTCATTCCCGAGCGCGGCTGGATCCGCAGCCGGGTATTTCGCCTCTCGAGCGGCAACTGGCTGCGCATCTGGAGCGATGTCACCACCGAGACCGAGGCCGAGCGCGGCCGCTTCGACCTCACCAAGATGCTGGGCAGCGTCGGCATCGGCTATGCGCTGTTCGATCATCAGTCGCGCTTCGTCAGCTGCAACGAGCTTTATCTGCATTTTTTCACCAAGGTCGAAGCCCGCTGCCGCAACGCGAACGGCTATCGGGACCATATCGACGCGATCCTCGAGACCCTGGAGAAAGACTCGGCCGAGCGCCTGAGCGACGGCATCCAGACCGAGCCGCCAAGCGATCTCGATCTGCGGCTGCGGCAGATCAGCAACGGCTGGCTGGCCCTGGAACAGCGCGTGCTGGAGGGAGGCGGGCTGATCTGCCTATGGCGCGACGCCACCCGCCAGCATGAATACGAGCAGCACCTGACCCAGCTCGCCTACCACAACAGCGAAAGCGGCCTGCCCAATGAAGCAAGCCTGCGCCAGCACCTGAACACCCTGGCCGACACGACGCAGGAAATAACCCTGATCTGCGTCCAGGTGGTGGATTTCAAGATTCTGCGCAGTACCTTCGGCATGGATATCGCCGAGCAGATTCTGGTGCTGTTCGCGACCCGCCTCAGCAGCGAGAGCAATCTTTGGCTGGCCCATCTCGGCACCTCCGACTTCATGCTGGTGCTGGAAAGCCGCGCCGCCCATGTGGTGGCCGAGATGACGGAGCGGATCCGCGTCGTCACCGAGGAACCCATCGCCTTTGGCCGGCGCCAGGTCAATCTGCGCACCCGCATCGGCGTCGCCGTGATGAATACGCCGGAGCGCGATCTCGCCGACCTCATCGAAGACGCGGAGATCGCCGCGGTCCAGGCCGATAGCACCGACCACAAGGGTCCGGTGTTCTTCGATCCCAGCATCCGCACCGCCCTCATGCTGCGGCATGAGATCGAGGCCGATCTGCGGCAGGCGCTGCATCATGATGACGAAATCTGGCTCGCCTATCAGCCGATCGTGCAGATGCATGACGGACGGCTCGCCGGTTTCGAAGCCCTGGCGCGCTGGTCGCATCCGACGCGCGGCATGATCGCGCCGACCGATTTCATTCCGATCGCCGAATGGTCGGGCCTGATCGTGCCGCTCGGCCAATTCGTCTTCCGCCGCGCCTGCGAGCAGCTGGTTTCCTGGAAAGCGCTGGGCATCGCCGACGATTTCTTCATCTCGGTCAACCTGTCGGCCCTGCAAATGGCGCATCCGCAGTTGATCAGCGAGATCGGCTGGATTCTTGAGCAGACCGGCGCGGAGCCGAAACACATCAAGCTGGAGCTGACCGAAAGCTCGGTCATGCACAATCCGGACGCCGCCATCCAGGTGATCGACCGGCTGCGGCATATGGGCTTCCGCATCTCGATCGACGATTTCGGCACCGGCTATTCATCGCTGGCGCATCTCCACCGTCTGCCGATCGACAGCCTGAAGATCGATCAATCCTTCATCCGTCCCCTGACCGACGCCGCCCGCAACCTGGAAATGGCGCGGCTGATCATCGAGCTCGGCCATTTGCTGCGCCTGGAAGTGGTGGCGGAAGGGATCGAACGCAGCTCGCATATGGAACTGCTGAAGGGACTGGGCTGCGATCTCGGCCAGGGCTATCTCTTCAGCCGGCCCATGCCCGCCACCGAGGCCCAGCGGCTGATCCTCGAAGAAGAGATCCGCGACGCGGTCTTCTAGCGCGCCGGCTCCGCGCGGAGCCGGTCAGGCCATTCGCAACGCGATCAGTTACCGGGCAGGCGCATCAGTTCCTGACGGACGGTGGAGCCGTCCCGCGCGGTCAGTTCACCGGCGACCAGGACACCCTTATCATCGTACCAGAGTTCCCGTCTCATCTCGCCGCTCAGCGAGAAGTGGCGCGCCTTGACCGCACCGAAGGGCAGATTCAGCGTCTCGGTGCCCTTATCGGCCACCGTCACCTGCCGCACCTTGCCACGCGAGGTGTCGAGGATTTGATTCTGCTTCACCGAATCCTCGTTCCAGAAGCTGTTGGGGAACACGCCCAGCGGCGCGGTGCGATTCTTGCCGTTGAAATCGCCCGCCAACTGACCGCCCTGCAGCTCCATATCCACCTTCTTCGGCGTACCGTCGTCGTCGGCCGTCGACGAGACGCCGATCAGTTGGTTCTTGCTCCAGGTTTCCTCGGTATGCTGATCGAAGCCGTAGAGGCTGAGGCCCAGCAGTTTCACGTCGATCTTGGCATCGGTTGAAACGACGAGGTTGTCGCCCTGACGTTCAAACGTCAGGCGCTGCTCGCCGATGACTTCGCCCTGGCGCGTAATCTGGTAGATGAAGGCGCCGCTGGGTGCATTTTCGGCGGTGATCGCCGAGGCCGGAGCGGCCAGGCCTGCCGCCAGCATCAGCGTCGCAGCACCGGCGACCAATCGTCGAGGATGTCGCATGACCTGATTGACGGCGAACGGGCTTTGGCTCATCTACAACTCCAGAGATTTATTAGGACAGCGTGACCATCATGACTGAGGCTTCAGCGACCCAGGCCGCATTGGCGGCGGTCAGCTTTTATGCCACCGGCGATTTCGACCGCAGCGTCCATTTGCGGCAGGATTCAGCATGGTTGGCAGCCAGAATGCAAGACCCTCACAGCCGGCTCCACCTGACCTGGCGCGGTCGCAATCTCATTATCGCTCCGGAACAGCCCCAGGCGCATTTCCTGAATGTGGTAGATCATCAGAATGTGATCACGCGGGCCGCAACGGTTATTTTCCTCGGCCGCAGCGGCGAAACCGCCTATTTCGTGGCCGATCTTTCCGAGCTCGACGAAGCGGAAGTGACAGCTTTGGGTCAGTTTGCCGAGCTGCGCAGCGTCGGCCAATTGGTGCCGCAGCGGGATGGCGCCTTGATGGGTTATGCCCGCGGCCTCATGTACTGGCACGAGCGGCACCGCTTTTGCGGCAAATGCGGCAGCCCGACCAGAAGCGAGGCGGCCGGCCATCAGCGGCGCTGCAGCAACCCGGATTGCGCCCTGGTGCACTTCCCGCGGCTTGACCCCGCGGTGATCATGCGGATCACCCACCGACATCCCTTGCATGGAGAGCGCATCCTGATGGCACGCCAGGCGAGCTGGGCGCCAGGCATGCATTCGGTGCTCGCCGGCTTCGTCGAGACCGGCGAAACCCTGGAGGCGGCGGTGGCGCGGGAAACGTTCGAAGAGGCGGGGCTGCCGGTCGCCAATGTGCGGTATTTCGCCTCGCAGCCCTGGCCGTTTCCCTCCTCGCTGATGCTGGGCTTCACTGCCGAGGCGCTGAGCGACGAGATTCATCTGGATCACGATGAGCTGGAAACCGCGCGCTGGCTGACGCGCGCCGAATTGCTCGCTCTCGGCGACAGCGACGACTTCCGCTTGCCGCGCACGGATTCAATTTCACGTCAGCTGATTGCAGCCTGGTTGCGCGAGGAAGGATGACGGCAGCCACGCGACTGCCGGCACGGAGGCAAGGCCGGGTCAGCGGCGGCGACGCGCCCTGACCGGTACAGGCACCAGAACACCAAGACCCAACTGCGGCATCGCGAAACCGATGACGGCGCCGACGACACCGGCGACGAACCTTCGCACGAACCGACGCACGGCACCGCGGCGAAAGTGGCGATGCAACAGATGACCACGACCGCGGAAAGTCACTCGCTTGGCGACGCCGGACAGCAGCGTAAACCCAGACAGGGCCGATAACGCTCCATGCAACATGGCCCACCTCTCATAAAACAATTGCGCTCGAGAGAAATATGGGCGGTCGCCGTGGCCGGCGCTAGTATAAAAAACGTGCAGCGGCAGCCTTTGCCGACCCGCGCACCGGATTTCTCTGCCCGTGCCGCCCATCCCTCAGCGTTCAAATCCCACTTTTCTCAATAGGATAGATGGGGGCCGCGGCAGGCCTGGCCAAGCAGCCTATTCCACCGGACTGCGGAAGGAACTCGCCGGATAAACCCCGAGGATGCGCACTTCACGGGAAAAGAAGCTCAATTCTTCCAGCGCCAGGCGAACCGACCGCTGATCGGGATGGCCGAGAATATCGGCGTAGAACTGGGCGACGGTGAAATGGCCGTCGATCATGTAGCTTTCCAGCTTGGTGATGTTGACGCCGTTAGTGGCAAAGCCGCCCAGCGCCTTGTAAAGCGCCGCCGGGACCGAGCGCACCCGGAAAACGAAGCTGGTGATAACCGTACCCTGGCTGGGATCGGGATCGATCGGCTCGCGGCTCAGCACAATCATCCGCGTCGTATTGTGGTCGGCATCTTCGATATCGGCCTTGAGAATGTCGAGCCCGTGAATTTCGGCCGCCAGCGAGGAGGCGATGGCGCCGGCCGAGAGATCGCCCGCCTGCGCCACTTCGGCGGCGGCGCCGGCCGTATCGGCGTGGATGACGGGCGTGAGGCCGAGCTGGCGAATCACGTTGCGGCACTGGGAAAGCGCCTGGACGTGGCTCGCCACCGTCTTGAGGCCGGCGAGGCTCGCCCCTTTCGGCGCCAGGAGCTGATGGTTCACGCGCTGGAAATGCTCGCCGACGATATGCAGGCCGGATTCCGGCAGCAGGTGGTGAATATCGGCCACCCGCCCCGCCAGGGAGTTCTCGATCGGGATCATGGCAAGGCGCGCGGCGCCGTTACGCACGGCGGCAAAGGCATCTTCGAAGCTCTCGCAGGGTAGCGTCTTCATCGTCGGAAAGGCGGCGCGGCAGGCAAGATCGGAATAGGCGCCGGGCAATCCCTGGAAAGCGATGATGTTGTCTGACGTGCTGCTCAAGATGGCTTCCTTGCCTGCGGTCTGATGAGGTTGGAACGGCGATCGATCCGGCGGTGCGGCGGCACCGATTTCAGGCGCCGGCGCCCGCGGTGTCTATCCTGGCAATATCACGCATCCGGCCGCAACAAAGCGCGCGCCCGGTCGAGGTCGGCGGGAGTATCGACACCGAGCGGAAGCGTGTCAACGAGCGCCACGTCGATCCTCATGCCGGCTTCCAGGGCGCGCAACTGCTCGAGCTTTTCGCGCCGCTCGAGAATGCCGGGCGGCAGGGCGACGAAGCGCGCGAGGGCGGCGCGGCGATAGGCGTAGAGGCCGATATGGTGGTAATGCGGCCCCTCATTGGCGGGTACCGTCGCGCGGCTGAAATAGAGCGCGCGGGCGATATCGCGGCCCGCTGAAAACGCCGCCACGGCCTTCACCACATTCGGATCATGCCGCTCTTCCTCGCGGCTGATCACCACCGCCAGGGTGGCGATATCGACAGCGGGATCTGCCAGCGGCTCGACGGAGCGGCGGATGAGATGCGGATCGATGGTCGGCAGATCGCCCTGAACATTGACCACCACATCGAAGCGGCCGACCGGATCGATCTGCCCGAGCGCCTCGAAAATGCGATCGGAACCGGACGGATGATCGGGATCGGTCAAGACCGCGCGGCCGCCGGCGGCTTCCACGGCGGCGACGATTTCCGGCTCGGCGGCAGCGACAAAGACCGGACCGATCTCAGCCTCCATGGCGCGGCGCCAGACCTGCACGATCATCGGCACGCCATGAATATCGGCGAGCGGCTTGTTGGGCAGCCGGGTGGAGCCCAGACGGGCGGGAATGAGGATGACGGGCGAAACGGCGTTCATCGATATGCTGTCCTGGCGAGCAAAGGATCGACCGGACGGCAGAACCGATCCGGTGGGCGGCGACGATAACAGGCCTGCCCCGCCTTCGGCAGCAAGATTCGGTTAACCCTACCGCGCACGACATTGCCCGTGTCGGCCTGGGCTTGATGCCGCCGCTATCGGCGCCGCGACATTATGCCGCGAATAGTATAGTTCCGGCAAAGATCGCCAGATCGATCAAGCATTTCACGGACTTGCCCAACGGCCGGCAGGCACCCAGGCAAGGCATTTCCGGGGCATTTTCAAGTGCTGCTAGCGGGCCTCCGGGACCGGCGCAAAGGCGGCCATAAATGGCGGTGTGGCATCGTTCCGCGACCCTACCGGCCATTGGACAGCGGCAGTCAAAGTCGCTACATTCCGACCCGACTTTGGCGGTCTGGCAGGGGATTGCGCCGCCACCTCACTGCATGGGGTGCGCGATCGGGACCAGACCGTCCGTTTGGCCGAGGGAACACGAATGTCTTCATCTTTGGAAATGAACAAGATCGCCGCTGCCATCCTGGTCGGCGGTATGCTGACGCTGGGTATCGGTATCGTCTCCAATGGGATCTACCATCCTGGCCACGGCGAGAAGGCCGAAGGTGAAGGTGCGCCCGCTGAAGCGCCGCAGGCGCCGGCCGCGATCGAACCGGTCAGCAAGCTGCTGGCCAGCGCCGATCCCGCCAAGGGCGAAGCGATCGCCAAGAAGTGCCAGACCTGCCACGATTTCACCAAGGGAGGCCCGAACAAGGTCGGTCCCAATCTCTGGGGCGTGATCGGCCGTCAGGCCGGCAGCCATGAGGGCTTCGCCTATTCCGACGGCATCAAGGCGCTCGGCAAACCTTGGACCTATGAGATGATCAACCACTTCATCGCCGGTCCGAAGAACTACGTCGCCGGCACCAAGATGAGCTTCGCCGGCCTGCCGAAGGTGGAGGAGCGCGCCGAGGTGATCGCCTGGCTGCGCAACCAGGCGGATAGCCCGGCCGCTTTGCCCAGCGACGCCGATATCCAGGCGGCGGAAGACCAGTATAAGAAGGATCAGGAAGCCGCCGCCAAACCGGCTGCCGCAGCTGCCGCGCCTGCAGCGGCGACCACCGAAGCCGCCAGCGGTGGCGATGCCTTCAAGCCCTCCCTGCCGCTGATCGCTGCGGCCGATCCGGCCAAGGGCGCCGAGATCGCCGGCAAGTGCAAGACCTGCCACGACCTGACCAAGGGCGGCCCGAACAAGATCGGCCCGAACCTGTGGGGCGTGGTTGGCCGCCAGGCCGGCAGCCACGAAGGCTTCGCCTATTCCGATGCCATCAAGGGCCTCGGCAAGCCCTGGGATTTCGCGTCGATCGACCAGTTCGTCTACAGCCCGAAGGACTATGCCAAGGGCACCAAGATGACCTTCGCCGGCTTGAAGAAGCCGGAAGACCGTGCGGCGCTGCTGCGCTGGCTGCGCGATCAGAGCGACAGCCCGGCTGAGCTGCCGAAGTAACCGAGCATAAAAGCAACCAGGCGGATTGGTCCTGACGCATGTCCACTGACTCATTGCGTCAGGATCAGACGCAAAGCTTCATCGATCTCGGCAATCGCCTGGCTGATACCAGCCGGGCGATTCTGAGCGGCTATTACCGGCGCAAGCTGGCGATCCTCGACAAGGCCGATGAAAGCCCCGTCACCCAGGCCGATCGCGAATGCGAAGCGGCCTTGCGCAAGCTGATCGCCGAAACTTTTCCCAGCCACGGCATTTTCGGCGAGGAATTCGGCACCGAACGGGGCGACGCGGAATTCCTCTGGGTGCTCGACCCGCTCGACGGCACGCGCGCCTTCATCACCGGCCGGCCCATGTTCGGGACGCTGATCGCGCTGCTTTACCAGGACAAGCCGATCATGGGCGTCATCGACATGCCGATCCTCGGCGACCGCTGGATCGGCGCCAAGGGCCAGGCCAGCACGCTCAATGGCGAGGCCTGCACGGCGCGGTCCTGCGCCAATCTGGCCGGCGCCTATCTGTCCACCGTTTCGCCCCAGGCCTTTCCCGACGCCGCCGCCTTCGGCAAGTTCGAAGCGGTACGTGGGCGGGTGAAGAGCACGACTTACGGTGGGGACTGCTATCAATACGGCATGGTGGCGACCGGATTCCTCGATATCGTCGTCGAAGCCAATCTCGGCATCTATGACTTCCTGTCGCTGGTGCCGGTGATCGAGGGTGCTGGCGGCATCATCACCGATTGGCAAGGACAGTCCCTGGGCCGCCAGTCAGGCGACAAGGTCATCGCCTGCAGCGACCGCCGCCTGCATGCCGAAGCGCTGCCGTTTTTGGCGGCTTGACACGTGGCTGCCTGACACGTTGGCGGCCTGATACGCAGGCCGCCTGATCATGCTCGCTGACCCGGCCACGGTCACGAAAGCGCGTTCAGCTTCCCTGCCGCTTTCCATCACCGAAACCCTTCGATAGACTGGCGTTTTTCGGCAGTGGCGGGTTTGTGTTGATGGCAAGGCAGCGGTTGAGCTTCGGAAACTGGACGACCATCCTGCTGATTGCCATTCTGTTCCTGGTCGGTATCGCCCCGGGTTCCCGCGCTGACGAAGTGGCCAAGCTGCATGCGCTGACATTCCTCGACCAGCCGAAATACGGGCCCGATTTCAAGCATCTCGACTATGTCAATCCGGATGCGCCGAAAGGCGGCAGCGTCACCTACAGCGTCACCGGCCAAGGCGACGGTGCCAGTTTCGACAACTTCAATCCCTATACCATTCGCGGCACCGCCGTGGGCATGCCGGGCCTGTTCGAGACCTTGACCACCAGTCCCAGCGACGACGTGCTCACGGAATACGGCCTGATCGCGGAATCGATGGAACTGGCGAAGGACCGCAGCTGGATCATCTTCAACCTGCGGCCCGAAGCGCGCTGGCAGGACGACACGCCGATCACGGCCGATGATGTCGTCTTTTCCTTCGATACGCTGAAGGCGAAAGGCCCGCCGGCCTATCGCTATTACTACCACGATGTCGTCAAGGCCGAGATGCTCGACCCGCATCGCGTCAAGTTCACCTTCGCCGATGGCAATAACCGCGAATTGCCGGTCATCATGGGGCAATTGCCGGTCCTGGCGAAGCATTTCTGGCAGAGCCGCAATATCGAGGATCCGCTGATGCAGCCGCCGCTCGGCAGCGGCCCTTACAAAGTCGCCAGCTTCTCGATGGGGCGCTCCATCACCATGCAACGGGTGGAAAATTATTGGGGCCGCAACCTGCCGATCAATGTCGGCCGCGATAACATCGACACGGTACGCTACGATTACTACCGCGATCCGCTGATCGAGTTTCAGGCCTTCAAATCCGGCGCCGTCGATTTTCGCCGCGAGAACATCTCGCGGAACTGGGCGACCGGCTACGACATTCCCGCGGTCCGCAACGGACAGATCAAGCGCGAGGAATTTCCCGACGCCAATCCCTTCGGCTTCCAGGGTTTCGCCTTCAATCTGCGGCGGCCGCTTTTCAGCGACCGCCGCGTCCGCCTCGCCATCACCTATGCCTTCGACTTCGAGTGGTCGAACAAGACACTGTTCTATAACCGCTACTTCCGCAACCGCAGTTATTTCGACAATTCCGAACTGGCGGCGACCGGCTTGCCCTCGCCGGAAGAGCTGAAAATTCTCGAGCCCTACCGCGGCAAGATTCCCGACGAGGTCTTCACCCAGGAATACCAACCGCCGAAGACCGACGGCTCGGGCGACATCCGCGCCAATCTCGACAAAGCCGCGCAATTGCTGGATGAGGCCGGCTGGCATATCGAGAACGGCAAGCGCATGCGCGACGGGCAGCCGCTGCAATTCGAGATCCTGCTTAACGGCCCCACTTTCGAGCGGGTGACATTGCCTTTCGCGCAGAACCTGCAGCGCCTCGGCATCGAGGTGAACATCCGCAAGGTCGACAACGCGCAATACGACAACCGAACGAAAAATTACGACTTCGACATGGTGGTGATCCGCATGGGTCAGAGCCTGTCGCCGGGCAACGAACAGCGGGATTACTGGAGTTCCGCCAGCGCCGACCAGCCGGACGGATCGAACTGGATGGGAATCAAAAGCCCGGTGGTCGACGCCCTGGTCGACCAGATCATCGCCGCCCCGACGCATCATGACGTGGTGACCCGCACGCGCGCGCTCGATCGCGTCTTGCAGTGGGGCTATTACATGGTGCCGCATTGGGTTTCCAAGACGACCCTCATCGCCTATTGGGACAAGTTCGGCAGACCGGCCAAGCTTCCGGACCCCGCCTATGGTCTTGGCACCGATTCATGGTGGATCGATACGGCAAAGCTGGCGAGCCTCAATCAACCGGCCGCCGCGGCACCAGCCGACGCTCCAGCCGGCCAGGGCAACGACCCCAACGGCGGCAGCGCCAATGCCGCCGCACCCGCGTCCAATGGCGCGACGCCCAACCAGGCCGCGAGCGGCGGCACGCCCGCGGCGGCGCCCGCCGATCGCGGCCAGACGCCGATTTACGGCGCCCTGATCGGCGTCATCATCGGCTTCGCCCTTGGCCGGATCGGACGAAGGAAATGACAATGCCCCCTGCCGCAGGTCACGCCGGAGACGCGCCGAGATGATCGCCTATCTGCTGCGCCGCATTCTACTGATGGTCCCGACCCTGTTCGGCATCATGCTGATCAATTTCATCATCGTGCAGTTCGCACCGGGCGGACCGGTCGAACAGACCCTGGCGCAATTGAAGGGGACAGCCGTCAGCTCCACCGCCAACATCACCGGCGCCGGCAGCGACACGATCAGCGCCAGCGGCGGCAACGCACCGGGCAGCAACTACCGCGGTGCGCGCGGCCTCGATCCCAAATTCATCAAGGAGATCGAGCGGATGTACGGCTTCGACAAGCCGGCGCCGGAGCGCTTCTGGATGATGATGAAAAACTATCTGCGCTTCGATTTCGGCGAGAGCTGGTTCAAAGGCGGCAAAGTCGTCGATCTCATCATTTCCAAGCTGCCGGTCTCGATCTCGCTCGGCCTGTGGACGACATTGCTGGTCTATCTGATCTCCATCCCCCTCGGCATTGCCAAGGCAGTGCGGGACGGCAGCGCCTTCGACATCTGGACCAGCGCCATTCTCGTCATCGGCGTGGCCATTCCGAGCTTCCTCTTCGCCATCCTGCTGGTGGTGGTTTTCGCCGGCGGCAGCTACCTGCACTGGTTTCCGCTTAACGGTCTCGTCTCCAGCAACTGGCATCAGTTGAGCCTGACGGGCAAGATCACCGACTACCTTTGGCATATGGTGCTGCCCATCACCGCCATGGTGATCGGCAGCTTCGCCGGCCTGGCGATGCTGACCAAGAATGGCTTCATCGACCAGATCAACCAGCAATATGTGGTGACGGCCCGCGCCAAAGGTGCCAGCGAGCGCCGCGTGCTCTATGGCCATGTCTTCCGTAATGCCATGCTGATCGTCATTGCCGGCTTTCCGGCCACCTTCATCGGCATCCTCTTTACCAGCTCGGTGCTGATCGAGATCATCTTCTCGCTCGACGGGCTTGGCCTGCTCGGCTATGAGGCCGTGCTGGACCGCGACTATCCGATCGTCTTCTGTACGCTCTATATCTTCACGCTCATCGGCATGTTCACGCAGCTGATCAGCGACATCATGTATATGCTGATCGATCCGCGCATCGACTTCGAGGCCCGCGCATTATGAGCGGCGAGGCACAAGCAATCGACACGGCGCCCGCAACTCGGGCCGGCGGATTGCGCCGGCGGTTCCTGGGCATCAAGATCAATCCGATGACGGCGCGGCGACTGGCGGCCTTTCGCCGCAACGAACGCGGCTTCACGGCCCTGGTCATTTTCCTGTTCCTCTTCATCTGCAGCATGTTTGCCGAGTTCATCGCCAACGACCGGCCAATCCTGGTGCGCTATGAGGGCGCCTTCTATATGCCGGTGCTGGTGGATTATCCGGAGACCACCTTCGGCGGCAGCTTCAAGAGCTTCGCCGATTATCGCGATGCCTCGCTGCGCCAGCGGATCGAGGCCAAGGGCTGGATGATCTGGCCGCCGATTCCCTTCGGCGCCACCACCATCATCACCGACCTGCCCGGCCCGGCGCCGTCGCCGCCCGACGGCATCAACTGGCTCGGTACCGACGATCAGGCGCATGACGTCCTGGCCCGCGTCATCTACGGCTTCCGTATCTCCGTGCTGTTCGGCCTGGTGCTGACCATCGGCAGCACCGTGGTCGGCATCTTTGCCGGCGCCATGCAGGGATATTTCGGCGGCTGGCTCGACCTGCTCGGCCAGCGCTTTCTCGAGATCTGGGGCAACCTGCCGACGCTTTACATCCTGATGATCCTGGCCAGCGTCATGATCCCGGGCTTCTGGACCCTGCTCGGCATCAACCTGCTGGTTGCCTGGACCTGGCCCGTCGCCTATGTCCGCGCCGAATTCCTGCGCGCCCGCAACCTGGAATACGTCCGTGCGGCCCGCGCCCTAGGCATGAGCGACCGGCGCATCATGCTGAAGCACATCATGCCGAACGCGCTGGTCGCGACGCTTGCCACCCTGCCCTTCGTCATGGGCGGTTCGGTGACGACCCTGACCGCCCTCGACTTCCTCGGCCTCGGCATGCCGGTTGGGTCGCCCTCGCTCGGCGAGCTGCTGAGCCAGGGCAAGGAGAACCTCCAGTCGCCCTGGCTCGGCATCGTCGGTTTCATCGTGATCGCCGCCATGCTGTCGCTGCTGATCTTCATCGGCGAAGCCGTGCGCGATGCCTTCGACCCACGGAAGACACAATGACCACCGCCGCGCCCTTGCTGGAAATCGACGATCTCGCCGTGGCCTTCGGCGGCAAGGAGGTCGTGCACGGCGTCAGCCTCAGCATCGCCGCCGGCGAAACGGTGGCCCTGGTTGGCGAATCCGGGTCCGGTAAATCGGTCACCGCTTTGTCCATCCTGCGCCTGCTGCCGGCCCACCTCGCCAGCCATCCCAGCGGCAGTATCCGCTGGCACGGCCAGGATCTCCTCAAGGCCTCCACCTCGTCCTTGCGCAACCTGCGCGGCAACCGGATTGCGATGATCTTCCAGGAGCCGATGACCAGCCTCAATCCGCTGCACCGCATCGGCAGGCAGATCGCGGAGATGATTCACCTGCATCGCTCCATGTCGCGCACGGCCGCCCGGGCGCGTGCCGTGGAATTGCTGAAGCTGGTCGGCATCGGCGATGCGGAAAGACGGCTGAACGCTTTCCCCCACGAACTTTCCGGCGGTCAGCGGCAGCGCGTCATGATCGCCATGGCGCTCGCCAACGATCCCGAATTGCTGATCGCCGACGAGCCGACGACAGCCGTCGACGTCACTGTCCAGGCGCAGATCCTGGCGCTGCTCAAGGAGCTGCAGGCGAAACTGGGCATGGCCCTGCTGCTGATCAGCCATGACCTCGGCGTGGTGCGCAAGATGGCCGACCGCGTCTGCGTCATGCAGCAGGGACGGATCGTCGAGACGGCCCCGGTCAAGCAGCTCTTCGAAGCCCCGCGGGATGCCTATACGCGGCATCTGCTGGCGGCGGAGCCGCGCGGCCGCAAGGAACCGGTCGCATCGACGGCGCCGCAGCTCTTGGCGGCGAGCGGATTGAAAGTGTGGTTCCCGGTCCGCAAGGGTGTGCTGCGCCGGGTCGTCGACTACATTCACGCCGTCGAGGAAGCCGATCTTACCTTGCGCGGCGGCGAGACCCTTGGCATCGTCGGCGAATCGGGGTCCGGCAAGACCACGCTGGGCCTTGCCTTGCTGCGGCTCATCGACAGCGAAGGCGAGATCCGTTTCGAACAGGACCGCATCGACACGCTGTCGCGCCAGCAACTGCGCAGTTATCGCCGACGCATGCAGATCGTCTTCCAGGACCCCTATGGCTCGCTGTCGCCGCGCCTCTCGGTCGGCGACATCGTCGCCGAAGGCCTGCTGGTGCATGAGCCGGGCCGCAGTTCCGCCGAACGCGATGCCGCCGTCGTGGCGGCCCTGGAAGAGGTCGGTCTGGAGCCGGATATGCGGCAGCGCTTTCCGCATGAATTCTCCGGCGGACAGCGGCAGCGCATTTCCATCGCCCGCGCCCTGATCCTGAAGCCCAAGCTGCTGATGCTGGACGAGCCGACCTCGGCCCTCGACATGTCGGTCCAGGCGCAGATCGTCGACCTGCTGCGCGATCTGCAGCGCCGGCATGACATGGCCTATCTCTTCATCAGCCATGACCTCAGGGTGATCCGGGCGATGAGCGATCGGGTCCTCGTCATGCGCCAGGGCCGTATCGTCGAAAGCGGGCCGGTCGACCGGATTTTCGACAAGCCGGAGCAGGACTACACCAAGGCACTGCTGGCCGCCGCCTTGCAGCATAAGGTCATCCATCACGAAGCGGTGCAGCAATGACACCGCCGAAGGCCGGAGCGGCGCGCGCCAGAATCTATTTCGCCGGCATCGGCGCCCGCGCGGAGGCCTGGCACCGCGTCTTTGCCGAAGAAGCGCCGGAGATCGAGGTCGTCGATCCGTCGGGTGCCGAAGAGCGGCCGGCCGATATCCATTACGCCCTGGCCTGGAAGCCGAAGCCGGGCGCGCTGACGAACCTGCCGGGCCTGCGCGCGATCTTCGGCCTGGGTGCCGGGGTCGACGGCATTCTCGCCGACCCGACGTTGCCGGCCGGCGTACCGTTGATCCGCATGGTCGATCCCGGCCTCACCCAGGGCATGGTGGAATATTGCATCTGGCAGGTGCTCTATCATCACCGCCGTTTCTGGGAGACCGAGGCGGCGCAGAAACGCCATGAATGGCTCGATCAATATTACCCCGCCCCCTGGGACCGCACGGTCGGCGTCATGGGCCTCGGTGAAATCGGCAGCGCGGTCGCCACTCATCTGGCAGCATTCAAATTCAAGTTGCGTGGCTGGAGCCGCAGCCGGAAGCAGCTTACCGGCATCGACTGCTTCGCCGGCAAGGACGGCCTGGCGGATTTTCTCGCCGGCTGCGAGATTCTGCTTTGCCTGCTGCCGCTGACGGCGGAGACCACCGGCATGCTCAATGCCGAGCTCTTCGCGCAGTTGCCGACCGGGGCTGCCCTCATCAATGCCGGCCGCGGTGCCCAGCTCAACGAAGCCGATCTGCTGGCAGCGATGCGCGCGGGGCGGATCGGATCTGCCACGCTCGATGTGTTCCAGACCGAACCTTTGCCCAAGGACCATCCCTTCTGGCACCAGGAGCGGCTCTTCATCACCCCGCATAACGCCAGCTTCACCGATCCGGCAGCGGCGGCGCGGGCGATTCGCCAGCAGATCGAAAATGACAGGGCCGGCCTGCCCCTGCAGCATATTGTCGATCGGGCGCGCGGCTATTAATTTGGGCACTTGGCTTGGCGACGCTGCCGGGGCCTGATCGCTGATGATCGGCGCCGGCAGCGCCGTCAGCCAGCAAGCCGGCCCGCAGGCTGGCGAGCGTGCACATCGCTTGCCGCCGTGCGGCACAGGAATTAGTTTGGCCAGCTCAAAGGGGAGGAAGCGGTCATGGACGTCAAAAGTCTGGTGGTATTCGCCGTCGCCTTGGGCATCGCCGCCGGCATTCCCGGCCCCGGCGTGCTGGCGGTGGTCTCCTGCGCCATCGGCCGGGGTTTGAAAGCGGCCTTGATGATGACCGGCGGCCTGGTGATCGGCGATCTCGTCTATTTCACCGCCGCCATCCTCGGCATGGCCGCTCTGGCCCATAGCATGGGCGAGCTGTTCTTCATCGTGAAGCTGGCCGGCGCCGCCTATCTGATCTGGCTCGGCATCAAGCTCTGGCGCGCCAAGGGCGATTTGGCGCCGGTCCCGACACGCGCACCGGCCGATGGCGGCCAGGACGATCATGGCGCGGCCGCCCGGCGCATGCCGCGCAGCCATCTCGGCAATCTGCTGGCCGGGCTCGGCGTGACCCTGGGCAACCCCAAGACCATCGCCTTCTATGCCGGCCTGCTGCCGACCTTTATCGATCTGCAGCACCTCACCCTGCCGACGGCCCTGGCCATGGCTGGCATCGTCGTGCTGCTGGTCGGCGGCATCATCGCCGCTTACGCTTTGGTCGCCGCCCAGGCGCGCGGCTTCCTCGGCAATCGCCGCTACCTGAGAATCGTCAACCGTACCGCCGGCACCATGATGATCGGCGCCGGGGTTACGGTGGCGACGCAATGACCCCAGCCGGCCGGCATTAAAGCAAAAGCCCCGATCCGAAGATCGGGGCTTTTCTTTTAGCAGCGGCTTAACGCCGACCGCGCTTACCGGCGACGCAGGCGCGATACCTGTGGCTTGCGGGGTGCGGGCCGCGTGGCCGGCACCTTGGCGACGATCCTGGCGGCGGGGGATTTCGGCTTCGCCCAGTCGGCGACAAAGGCATAAAGCGCGCGCAGGCCGAAGGCTTCACCGCCTTCCGGCCGGCCGGGACGCGAGGCGAGATTCCATCCCATCGTGTCGATATGCAGCCAGTCGCTGCCCGGATTGACGAATTCCTGAAGATAGAGCGCCGCGGTGATGGCGCCGGCATAACCGCTTTCCGAGCAGTTGTTAATATCCGCCACCTTGCTGTCGAGCATGCGGCGGTAGCTCTTGTTGAGGGGCAAACGCCAGAGCGGGTCCTCCTCGTTCTTGCCGTGCTGCAGCACCGCTTCTGCGGTGGCGTCCCTGGTGGCGAAGAGCGCCGGCATCTCGGTGCCGAGGGCGACCCGGGCGGCACCGGTCAGGGTCGCTGCATCGATGATGAGATCCGGCTTGTCGCTTTCCGCTTCCGCCAAGGCATCGCACAGGATCAACCGGCCTTCCGCATCGGTATCGCCGATCTCCACCGTCAGGCCCTTGCGCGTCTTGACGACGTCGAGCGGTCGCATGGCGTTGCCTGAGACGCTGTTTTCCACTGCCGGGATGAGCAGGCGCAGACGCAGTTTCAACTTGGCATCCATGATCGCCTGGGCGAGACCCAGCATCAGCGCGGCACCGCCCATATCCTTCTTCATCAGGCGCATGTAATTGCCGCCCTTGAGGTCGAGGCCGCCGGTATCGAAGCAAACGCCCTTGCCGACCAGGGTCAGTTTCGGCCCCTCGCTGCCCCAGCGCAGATCGATCAGGCGCGGCGCCCGGCTGCTGGCGCGGCCGACCATGTGAATGGTCGGATAATTCTGCTTCAGCAGATCGTCGCCGACGATTTCCTTGACCTTGGCCTTATGCTCCTTGGCGACCGCTTTCACGGCGGCACTCAATTCGGCCGGCCCCATATCGCTGGCGGGGGTGGTGATGAGGTCGCGGGCCAGCGACAGGGCACCGACCAGCCGTTTCACCAGGGCCTTGTCCGCGCCTTGCGGCCAGACCAGACGGGCCAGGCTGCCGGCCGCTTCGCTGCGGTAGCGGCGGAAGCGGTAGCCGCCCGCCGCCCAGCCGAAGGCAAACAAGGTGGGATCGCAGGAGGCTTCGGCATCGAGCTGATACGTGCCGGCCGGCAGGGCGGCGGGCAGCGCCGCCGAGGACCAGCGATCGGCCCCATCTTCCAGTCCGAACAAGACCCGCTGCAGCTTCCCCCCGCCATCCGGCAGCAGGCAGGTGCTGCCGGGTTTGGCCTGGAAATCCAGCGCCTTTACCCAGCGCTGAACAGGGGCCGGCTGGGTCTTCAGCCAAGCCGCGAGGCCGGCAGCGCGGAGGGGGGTGACCGGCACGGCACTGGCCGCGCGGTCAACGAGATGGTCGAGCAAGATGGCAGCTCCTGATACGCAGTTGACCTGAAAGGCGGATCGCAAGTGCCAGGATATTAGCCAGCTTGGCAACCGGAATCTGCTGCCAATTTGCCGGGAGCCATCCCGCCGGCGGCGATTTTGCATCTAGGGAAAGTGCGCCGCCAAATGCTAAAAGAAGGCGCAGTTGCGGATGGTGCCATGCCAGATGATGATTGATGCCGTGAAGACGCCGCCGGAACCGGGAAAGGCTCTGCCCCTGGCCTTGCAGCGCGTGGGCGGCGTGGCACCGTATTGCCTGTGGCTGTTGCTGACGGCCGGCGCCTTCTACTGGCGGCCGCCGACCGCCCCGGTCGAACTGGAGACGCTGGCTTCTGCCTGGCATATGTGGACGGATGGTTTCTGGCAGCCGCTGCGCAACGACCTGCCGGCGCCGCAGATCCCACCGTTGCAGCTCTGGCTGATCCTGCTGGGCTGGAAAGCCTTCGGCATCACCACCTGGTGGCCGCGCCTGCTGTCGCCCCTGGCGGGGCTGGTCAACATCTGGCTGATCGGCAGGATCGCCCTCATCCTCTGGCCGCACCGCAACAGCACGGCGCATTTTTCCCGCGTGCTGCTGATCGGCCTCGGCGGCTTTGCCATCATGCTGACGATGATCGCCCCCGAGCCCCTGGCGCAGCCCTTCATCGCCGGCGCCTTCGCCATCATCGCCCGCCTGTGGCTGACCCCCTTGCCGCTGGCGCAGCGCCTGGCATCGCTGCTGGCGCTGGCGGTGCTGCAAAGTGCGGCGACGATGGATAACGGTTGGGCCTTCGCGCTGGTCATCCCGTTCACACTGCTGCTGCTGCCGCTGTTCGACAACGTCACCAAAGTCAATTGGCGGCAATGGGCCAGCCTGCTGGTCATCACCGCCGTGCCGCCGCTGCTTTGCGCGTTGCTATGGCTGTCGGAGGTGGATGCCGTCGATCAGATCCTGCGCTTCGGCAATGGCTGGCTCGATCCCGCGACCGAGGCCTCGCGGCGGGAAGTGTGGAGCCTGCTTTTCATCCCGCTCATGCTCTATCCCTGGCTGTGGTGGCGGACCTTATGGCGTGCCAGCCGGCGGGCGAGTATGGGGCCGATCGGCACCGGCCTGCGCCTCAGCGGCGCCTATCTGATCGGCGCCTTTGCCGCCGGCCTTCTCAGCGGCTGGCAATTGCAGGGCATGCTGGTCGTCGTCACGCCCATCTGCCTGATCGCCGCTCGCCTGCTGGCCACCCACGAGATCAAATCGCGGGACTTCCACGCCATCATTCCGAGCTTCATGGCGCTGGCGACAGGCCTCATCTTTTTCCTGATGAATATCATCCCGATCGCCCATCTCGACGCCGTCTGGCGCTCGGTCTTCGGGGTGCCGCTGCCGATCTGGCTGGGCGGCATCGGCCTCACCTCCGGCTTGACCCTGCTGACCCTGGGCTATGTGCTGGCGCAGATCTCACCCTATCATCAACTGCTCCGCACGCTGCAGGTCGCGTTGTTGCCGAGCCTGCTGCTGACCTGCCTCAACATCGAGTTCCCCGGCAGCCTGGCGCAGTTCTTCGATCTCAGTCCGGTCGCGGGACGCCTGCAGACGCTGCAGGATGCCGGCCAGCCGATCGCCATCTACGGCGATTATCGCGGCGAGTTCGATTATCAGGGTCGCCTGACCAAGGCGCCGGATGTGGTCCATACGCCGCAACAGGCCTGGATCTGGGCCGACCGCCATCCCGGCGGCGCCATCCTCACTTATTTCGACGGCAGCCCCATCCACCTGCCGGCCCTGCCGATCTATCGCGGCGTCGCACGCGACCATTGGGTAGCGATCTGGCCGTCCATCGCCGTCTCGCAATCCGACGGCAAGATCCTCGACAGCAGCTTCTGAGCCTTGCCCTCTCCGCCAATACGGTGGCCGCATTCGGCCGGGACGCGTTAGTTAATTTCTGCTAGGGTGGCGCGTCAGATCTGAGTCGCGGGGCCGCATCGATGTCATCTTATACCCTGGGTTATTCGCTCGCGCGCGGGCCGGAGAAGCGCAAGGACAAGCGGCTTCCCTTGCCGGTCTTCAGCATCAAGATCGACGGCCAGACCTTTTCGACAGTGAACTGGTCACTGGGTGGCCTGCTGATCTCCGACTATCACGGCAATGCGGTCGAGGACCAACTGGTGCGGCTCGACGTCAAGGCCAAGGACGATGCCGCGGAGTTCAAGCTGCGGATTTCCGCCCGCGTCATTCGCAACCGGGCCGATCGTCACGAACTGGCGCTCAAGTTCGAGGAAATGAACCCGCAGGTTTATGATTTCTTCGAGCAGTGCTTCAGCCGCCGCTTCAAGCGCTGAGCCCGCACGCTTTCACGCCCCCGACCGGCAGGCCCCATGACCGGCACGACCCTGATTAGCGAACTCAGCTGGCTCGACGGGCTGGCGCTCTGCTGCTTCTTCATCGTCCTGCTGTTCTATGGCCGTGTCGCCCTGCTCGTGGGCGGCGGCAGGAGCCTGAATGCCGCGATGCATCAGGTGCGGCGGGCCTGGATGCAACGCATGATCGAGCGGCCGGACCGCATCGTCGATGCCGCCCTGACGGGCCATACGGTGAGTTCCCTCTCCTTCTTCAGCTCCGCCAATATCATCATCATCGCCGGGCTGTTCGGCCTGCTCGGCAAGGCGGAGGACGCTTATCGGGTGATTGCCGCCTGGCCCTTCGTCCTGCCGGCCAGCCCGGGCCTCATCCAGTTGAAGGTGCTGGGGCTGATCTTCGTGCTCGCCTATGGTTTCTTCCGCTTCACCTGGGCATTGCGGCAATACAATTACTGCTGCGCGCTGATCGGCGCGGCGCCCTTTCCCCAGGACAAGCATCCGCATGCCCGCGAGATCGCCGATCAGGTGGCGATCGTTTTCACCAGCGCCCTGCGCAGTTTCGGCGCCGGCATTCGCTGCTACTACTTCGCCATTGCCTGGGTCTCATGGGTGGCCGGCCCGCTGGCTTTGCTGATCGCCACCGGCGCCATTACTCTGATGCTGCTGCGGCGGCAGACGATCTCGCGCAGCGCGCAGGCGATCCGCCGCTATATCGACCTCAATCCGCCGCACGGAACCTAAGCGCCGCCTCAATGATCGCAGTTGGGTTGCGTGTCGCACATATTGGCGAGCGACTCATGCACCGATTGCCGCCAGTCGAACTGGAATTCGCCGCAGCCGGCCAGCAGCAGAAGGCTTACCAGGACGAGATATCCGATCTTCATCACGCACCTCCTTGTTCGGCGCCCGATGAAACGGCCCGCTTTGCCGCGGGCTCCGGGTTTTCACTCGTTGTTTATCGCGCTGGGCGCCGGTCGGGGCGTGCCTCCGCGCGAGATGCCCGCTAACGGATTGGCTTGACGGCAAAAGCAGCTGCAGTGCCCCGCGACAGAGCTTCGTGAAATCCGGCCGCACGAAAGCGTGATGTGCATCGACGCGCGATACATACGAACGCGCGATACGTACGAACGCGCGCTACGGGATCAGGCGTTGGCGTCGGCGAGGCGGCGGGCGCGGCTGGTCAGGAACCAGTAAGCGAGGCGGGTGAGAAAGCGGTTCAAGGCGCCGGTCGGATTGAGGCCGGTCGCCTTCAGCACCATGGCCATGGCGCGTTCGACGTGGCGCGGCTGGTAATAGCGATAGGCACGCCGCGCATAGGCCCGAGTGAAACGCCGGCGTTCATAGCGCTCATGCGCATGATTGGCGGCGTAATAGGCGTAGGCCAGTTCGTCATCTTCCGATTCGGTGATGCGGCTGAGGGCGATCCGCACCCGCTTGAGAGCGCCGATCCTGTCGAGCCGCAGATAGGTCTCGAGATGCTGATAGAAGAGCTTGTAATGGCGCAGCTCATCGGCGGCGATGCGCTTGCAAATAGCCTTCAGGACGGGCTCGTCGGTCGCCTCCATCAGGGCGGTGTAATAGGACGACGTGCCGGTCTCGACGATGCAGCGCGCCACCAGCTCGCCGGCGCGCGACCCGCGCAGCGATGCGGTGGCGCCGATCGGCACCTTGTAGCCGTCGGAAAACCGCTTGAAACAGTCTTCGAAATCGAAGTCGGGATCGGCCAGCTTGGCCCAGCGCGCCAGGGCGGCGCCATGCTGCACCTCTTCCCCCGCCCATTCCCGGATGACGGATTGAAAGGCGTCGTCGCCGCGGAAGACGCCGCAAAGATAGGCCGCATAGTCGCCGCCGTTATACTCGACCATGGCGGCGGCCTTCACCACTTTGACCAGATCGGGATCGACCTTGGCGGGGTCGAAGGACGACCAGGGAATCTGTTCGAGCGTCCAATGACTCATGATGCGCAAAAGCGGATTTCTGGTTTCAACATAAGGTCTGACCCACCCTTGGGGCTCCCCCTGAGCCGGCGATCCCGGCCGAGTCGCAAACGGAGACGGCCTGAACCACCAAGGCAGGATCGCAGACTAGGTCAGCACCGCCCGGTTGACAAGGCGGTCACCTCGTCGCCGATGGCTCAATGGTGTAAAACCCGCGGATATGGGTGCGGGTTCCCGGAAAAGTTAATAAGCGGAGGCTTCCGTGGCGGCTGCCAGCCGCGCTTCGGCGATGCTCAGGAGCTTGGCGGCATGCTCGCGCGCATGCTCGTCCTTGGCGTCCTCGAGGTCTTCCTTGGCATCCTCGGCTTCCTGGGAAGCCTTGGAAAGCTCGATCTCGCTGACCACGCGGGCATGCTCGGCGAGAATCGTGCAGCTCTCGGGCGTCACCTCGGCGAAGCCGCCTTCAACGAAAATACGTTCGGAAACCTTGCCGTCGCGGAACACATAGATGACGCCGGGCCGTACCGTCGAAATCAGCGGCATATGTCCCGGGAGGACACCGAAATCGCCCTCGCTGCCGGGCACCACGACCATCTCGACGTCGGTCGCAAGTTCCAGACGCTCCGGCGAGACGAGCTCGAAATGCACCTGATCCGCCATGTTCCACCCTTTTGGTCCTGCCGCCCCGGCCGGATGCCCGGCGGCAGATCAACGCCATATGAGAACCGGCGCCGCGGCCAGGCGCGGCGCCGGCAATACGTTCAACTTAGGCAGCCGCAGCCATCTTCTTGGCCTTGGCGACCGCTTCTTCGATCGTGCCGACCATGTAGAAAGCCGATTCCGGCAGATCGTCGTAATCGCCGGCGACGATGCCCTTGAAGCCCTTGATGGTGTCTTCGAGCTTCACCAGAACGCCCGGCGTGCCGGTGAAGACCTCGGCGACATGGAAGGGCTGCGACAGGAAGCGCTGGATCTTACGCGCACGCGACACGGTCAGCTTGTCTTCTTCGGAAAGCTCGTCCATGCCGAGAATGGCGATGATGTCCTGCAGCGCCTTGTAGCTCTGCAGCACGCGCTGCACGTCGCGGGCGACCTGGTAATGCTCTTCGCCGATCACGCGCGGGTCAAGCATGCGCGAGGTCGAGTCGAGCGGGTCGACGGCCGGGAAAATGCCGAGCTCGGCGATCTGGCGGCTGAGCACCGTGGTCGCGTCCAAGTGGCTGAACGAGGTGGCCGGCGCCGGGTCGGTCAAGTCGTCGGCAGGCACGTAAATGGCCTGCACCGAGGTGATCGAGCCCTTGTTGGTCGAGGTGATGCGTTCCTGCAGCGCGCCCATGTCGGTGGCGAGCGTCGGCTGATAGCCGACGGCCGAGGGAATGCGGCCGAGCAGTGCCGACACTTCCGAACCCGCCTGGGTGAAACGGAAGATGTTGTCGACGAAGAACAGCACATCCTGGCCTTCTTCATCGCGGAAATATTCGGCGACGGTCAGGCCGGAGAGGGCGACGCGGGCGCGGGCTCCCGGCGGCTCG
>DATLIX010000209.1:0-5787 GCA_035539215.1 Dongiaceae bacterium
CTCGGCATCGCCGTCAGCGACCAGGTGCCGCTCGTCATGCGCGGCAAGGTCGAGGTCGCTTCCTGGGCGCCGAGCAATATCCCGGAGGCGGATGCGTCTTTCCTCGGCCTCGTCGAGGCGATGTATCAGCACCAGCCGCAACTGGCGGCAACCCTGACCGCGGCGATCTCCGCCACCACTTTCGCCGACCAGGCAACCGGCATGACCGGCAATAGGCCCGGCATGGACAACGCGGCCGCGATGAAGACGAGACCCGCCCAGCAGAAGCCGGGCAATGCGCAGCTGCAGATGTTCAGCGCCGCCGGCAAAATGCTGGCCGATGCCAAGGGGCCGCGCATTGCCGTGCTGGAAGTCGGCGGCTGGGATACGCATACCGGCCAGGGCACGGTCGAAGGACGGCTGGGCCATAATCTCGAACTCTTCGACGCCGCGCTCGCCGGCCTGCGCGAGGGCCTGGGTGCCGCCTGGGACCAGACCGTCATTCTCGCCGCCACCGAATTTGGCCGCACCGCCGCGCCCAATGGCACCGGCGGGACCGACCACGGCACTGCTTCGGCGGCGCTCCTCATGGGCGGCGCCGTCGCCGGCGGCCGTGTCCTCGCCGATTGGCCTGGCCTCGCCTTGGGCAAGCTCTACCAGGACCGCGACCTTGCCCCGACACTCGACCTGCGCGGCGTCACCAAAGGCATCCTGCGCGACCATCTCGGCATCCCCGAAGCGCAGCTCGACGGGCAGGTCTTCCCCGCCAGCCAGCAGGCGAAGCCGGTGCGCGGATTGCTGCGGCCGGCGTGAGGGCAGGCGGCGCACATCAATGAACGTGCGATAAGCCCGTGGCGGCCATCCACCGAAGCGTCGCCTCGCGGGAAAGCTCAGCCGGCCGCTTTGTAGAGTGCCGAGCGGACCGACCGGATATCATCCCGCAGTTTCCGCAAGGCATCCCCCTGAAGTCCCGTCGCCCCGTCGACGCAGGATGGAAAATCGCGGGCGGTTTCGCGCAGAGCCGCACCTTTCTCGGTGAGCCGGATCCGTACCTGCCGCTCGTCTTCGGGGTCGCGGTTCCGCGTTAGGAATTCAAGCCGCTCAAGGCGCTTGAGAAGCGGTGTCAGGGTACTGGATTCCAGGAAAAGCATTTCGCCCAGGCTCCCGACCGTCTGGTCGTCTTTGGCCCAAAGGGAAACCAGGACCAGGTACTGCGGATAGGTAACATCCAGTTTTTCGAGCAGGGGCTTGTAGACACGGCTGAAGGCATGACCGGTCGAATAGATTGAAAAACAAATGAAATCATCGGGGACGAGGGCAACATCAGACACGCGGTGCTCCAGGATAAGACGATAACAACCGTCCCATCACAGATAAATATCGCACGACTTAATCGCAAGGTATTGAAACGTCCGACGCGTGCCCATATTTATATATCACGATATATAATCGCGAAGTATATAAAAGATCCTTCGAGGTCAGATGATGAATATCCTGCCGGACGGTCAAAGGAAGTATCCGAGGTCGAGATTGCTGACCTCTTCAGCCGATCGGGGCTGGTCAACTTTATCGGCGGAACTTCGTGCGCATCCCGCCGGTATTGTCCGGTCGGCGAGCCAAGGGGACGTGGAAATCGTTATTGCCATCAGCGGTGACGATGACGGGCTTGTGCGAACCGGTTCCGCGCGACAGGAGCAGGCGCGATCAGCATCGGGCGCGATTTGGCTGGTTCCAACCGATATCGGACGGGAAGAGATCATGCTCACCGCGCCGATCCCCAAGGCGCTCCATCTCTATTTGCCGGCGCAGCAATTCAATCTGTTGGCCAAGCAATATGGCTTCAGCCGCTCGCCCATCCGCTCCATCCAATATCTCGGTGGTCTAAGGGACACGCTGATCCATCAGATTGGCGCGACGATTCTGTCGGAGATGACCACGGAAACCGCAACCGGTCGCATGCTGGTGGAAACCTCGGCCCTCATGCTCGCCGCCTGGCTGGCTCACAATTATGCCGACGGCAGCTTCCTGAAGGCCGGCACTGGAAAGCCGCATCGTCTGGACAAGGCCAGGCTGCGCAGGGTGCTGGATCATATCGACCAGCATCTGGAGGAGGAAATCACCGTCGCCGCCCTGGCCGACCTTGCCAATCTGAGCGCTTTCCACTTCACGCGCCTGTTTACCGCGACGATGGGTGTTCCACCTTTCCGTTATGTCAGCCGCCGAAGACTTGAGAACGCGACGTCCCTGCTGGCCGAAGGCACGCTTCCTTTGGCGGAAATTGCGCATCGATCGCTTTTTTCGTCGCAGGCGAGCTTCAACCGCGCCTTCCGGCGCGCCACGGGGATGACGCCCGGAGAGTACCGGCGCCTGCTGCGCTGAGCCGTTCGCACGGGCGAGCGCAAGCCCAGCCAATACAACAGCAACCGCGGAAAAGACGCGGGAGGACAAAGCTTCTCATAATGTATCGCGGCGGGCTCATTCCTTCCCGGGCAATTCCAACTGCAGACCGACAGAGCCCGTCCCGTGTCACGGCGAAAGCATGACTGCATGCCGGCCCGTGCACATCGTTGGATCACCCCAAACGACTGGATCAACCCATGAACCGTCTTCCAAGACTCGCCGCCTTTATCATTGGAGCAAGCCTCATGAGCCAAATCGCATTGGCCGACACGAACCCGTCAACTGATCCGCGGATCGACCCCCAAGTCCGCGCCCTCCTGACCCAGCTCAACAAGGACAGCAGCCCCTTTTGGGAACTGCCGCAGCCGAAACCGCAGGATATTCTCACCGGGCTGCAGGATCAGACGCCGGTCGATATGTCCGGTGTGTCGACCGTCGAGAAGACGATCGCGCAGGACGGCTTGTCG
Organism: Dongiaceae bacterium; assembly: GCA_035539215.1. GTDB lineage: Bacteria > Pseudomonadota > Alphaproteobacteria > Dongiales > Dongiaceae > Dongia_B. Next base: position 2,847 of record DATLIX010000209.1, read on the forward strand.
GTTAAGCTCTACATCATGACGCCGGACTATCCGGCGGAGAAGCCCGGCGTCCTCTTCTTCATTCACGGCGGCGTCTGGATCGTCGGCAATTTCCAGAACCATCAGCGGCTGCTGCGCGACCTCGTCGTCGGCTCCGGCCAGATCGGCGTGTTCGTCGAGTATACGCCACTGCCGGCTGCGAAATTCCCGACCCAGCTGGAGGAATCCTATGCCGCGCTGAAATGGACCGCGCAGCATGCAACGGAGTTCGGTGCCGATGGCAGCCGCATCGCCGTTGCCGGCAATTCGGTCGGCGGCGATATGTCGGCCGCATTGACGCTGATGGCAAAGGACCGCAAGGGGCCCAAGATCAGCTATCAGGTACTCTTCATCCCGGCGACCGATGCCAGCGTCGACACCCCTCCTACCTCGAATTCGGCACCGGCCGTTTCCTGGCGCGGGCCTTCATGAAGTATGGCTGGGATCTGTATGCGCCCGACGAGAAGACGCGCAACAATCCCTATGTCTCACCGCTGCGGGCGAGCAAACAGGAACTCGAAGGCCTGCCGCCTGCACTGGTCATCACCGCTGAAAACGATCCGCTGCGCGATGAAGGCGAAGCCTATGCCCGAAAGCTGAAGGAAGCGGGTGTCGAGGTAACGGCGGCGCGCTACAACGGCATGATCCACGACTTCGTGCTGTTGAACGCGATCCGGCATGTGCCGGCGGTCGAATCTGCGATCGAGCAGGCGAGCGACGGTATCCGTCGTCATCTCCAGCCGCAATGATTTGAAGCAATGAGCTGAAGGCGGTCGCCAACGATATGGCAGCGTTGTCTCGCCGTAGCGTTGGCGGATACCGTCATCCTGGGATGAGGTGCTGCGGATCGCTGAAGGCGCGATAGATCCCGCACCGGCCATCCGCCGCATCCTGCAGGCGCCAATGGGTATTGGCCGTCATCGGTTGCGGCAGCTCCTGCAGCGCAAAGAATCCGAGATCGGATATTTCATCATGCGCCTGCCAGTGATCGAGGCTGCCGATCAGGCGGGCATGGAAATTGAGCACGAGATCGTCCTTGTAGCTGTTGGCATAGACGCCGATAAAGCCGAGAACCGCGATCTCGGCGCCGATTTCCTCGCGCACTTCCCGGATCAGGCCGTCGAGCGGCGTTTCATGTGGATCGAGGCGGCCGCCCGGCGTGGTCCACAGGTGGTCGCCGTAATTCTGGCGAACACAGAGCGCGCGCTTGTCCTGATCGAAGATGCTGGCAAAGACGCCGATCGTCGCCATGGCAGGCGCGGCCCTTTTTCAAATGGTGGTGATCGTTCACGTTCCAGGTGGAAGCCGGCTTCCACCTGGAACGATCGCACGCCTGTTCAGTAAGCGTATTCGGTGAAGATCGGATCGACGCCGCCGTTCCACTTCTCGTGATAGAGCGCCAGCTTTTCCTCGGCCGGTGTCACGCCACGCTGGGCGATCTCCTGCAGCACATTGAGGAATCCGCTTTCGTCGCCGCCGATGCGGTCGAGCGCGGCGCGGCGCTGCAGGCCGAGACGCGAGATCTTCAGGACTTCGAGGGCGAGATCGCGCACGGTCTTGCCCTTGAAGGCGGTCTTCAAGGCGAGACGCGGCACGTCGCGGCGCAGGTTCAAGTGATCTTCCGCCGTCCAATCCTTGACCAGGTCCCAGGCGGCGTCCAGCGCTTCGTCATTGTAAAGCAGGCCGACCCAGAGTGAGGGCAGGGCGCAGAGCCGTTCCCAGGGGCCGCCATCGGCGCCCCGCATCTCCAGGAACTTCTTCAGGCGCACCTCCGGGAAGGCGGTGGTGAGGTGATCCGCCCAGTCGCTGGTGGTGGGAATCTCACCCGGCAACGCCGGCAGCCTGCCTTGCAGGAAATCGCGGAAGGACTGGCCGCTGGCATCGATATAGGTGCCGTCGCGATAGACGAAATACATCGGCACATCGAGCATGTAATCGACCCAGCGCTCGAAGCCCATGCCGTCTTCGAAGACCCAGGTGAGGGTGCCGCAGCGATCGGGATCGGTATCGGTCCAGATGTGGCTGCGATAGCTCAGGAAGCCATTGGGCTTGCCTTCGGTGAAGGGCGAATCGGCGAAGAGCGCCGTCGCCACCGGCTGCAGCGCCATGGAGACACGCAGCTTCTTCACCATATCGGCTTCACTGGAGAAATCGAGATTGGTCTGCACCGTGCAGGTGCGCAGCATCATGTCGAGGCCGAGCTTGCCCTTCTTCGGCATGTAATCGCCCATGATCTTGTAGCGGCCCTTCGGCATCCAGGGCGTGTCGGCGCGCGACCATTTCGGCTGGAAGCCCATGCCGAGCATGCCGATGCCGAGCTCGCCGCTGATTTCCTTCACCTGGGCGAGATGCTTGCCGACTTCGGCGCAGGTCTGGTGGATCGTCTCCAAGGGCGCGCCGGAGAGTTCGAACTGGCCGCCGGGCTCCAGCGTGATGCTGCAGCCATCCATGGTCAGGGCGATGATGTTGCCGTTCTCCTCGACCGGCGTCCAGCCGAAGCGCAGCAATCCCTTCAGCAGCGCGCCAATACCGTTCGGCGCTTCATAACTGACCGGGCGCAATGTCTTCAGGTCGAAAACGAATTTCTCATGCTCGGTGCCGATTCGCCATTGGTCGCGCGGCTTGTTGCCGGATTCGATGTACTCGACCAGCTGGCTCTTAGAGGTGATCGGGGTGCCGCGTGAACTCGGTGGTGCCGACATATATTCTCCCAACAGACTTTGATCTTGCCCCGCACGGCCAGTTTGCTTTGCGCAAGTGGCGCCTGTTATCGGCTTGGCCGGATCGATTGCGGCGGTCGCATTTTCCCATCCCCGAGCACCGCCTGAAAGATCGCCAGCGCCGCCAGCGCCGCCGTATCGGCGCGCAGGATTCGGGGTCCCAGGCCGACGGGGGTAACAAAGGGCAGTTTCGTCAGCCGGTC
>DATLIX010000210.1:0-4093 GCA_035539215.1 Dongiaceae bacterium
GCTCAGCAAGATGTGGGTGCTGCGCCGCATCCTGATGCCGATGGGCGTCACCGATGCGATGGAATTCCTGCTCGACAAGCTGAAGCATTCCAAGACCAACGACGATTTCTTCCAGTCGATGAACCAGTAAGCATCGGCGGATCGAAACAGGCGAGGGCGGTACCGGACGGTGCCGCCCTTTGCTTTTGCGCAAGATTTGCCAAGCGCATCGGCACGCGGCCTGTAAGATGTTCCCGCTCAGACTGAGCCGATCGTAAAGCTGCCCGAACAGGGCGGCGACAAGTTGGGGGGAGCGTTCCGATTGCCGCCGTCCATCGGGGGCAGGTAGGCGGAACGGAAAGCGATGGCGGATTTTTTGGCGCAGCTCGACTTCACGCCGCTGCAGGAACGCTGGTTCATCTGGATCGTGTTGACCACCTTCGGCGCGGCTTTGGTCAGGGGCCTCACCGGTTTCGGCAGCGCCATGATCATGATCCCGGTGCTGAGCGCTTTTCTCGGACCTGTCGTCGCCGTACCGATCCTCAATCTGGTCGACGCCGTCACCAGCCTGCCGATGCTGCCACCGGCGACAAGGCAGTGCCGCTGGCGCGAGGTGGTCCCGCTGTTCCTCGGCGCCGTTGTCCTGATGCCGCTCGGCGTGCATCTGCTGCAGGTGGTGGATCCCGTGCTGCTGCGCCATGTGATGGCGGTGCTGATCCTCGCCATGGCGATCGTCATGACTTTCGGCCTGCGCTATCGCGGCGAACCTGACCGCCTGGCGAGCCTCGCGGTCGGCGCCGTCTCCGGCCTGATGTCCGGCGCGATCGGTCTCAGCGGCCCGCCGGTCATCCTGTTCTGGCTGGGCGGACAGGCGAATGCCATCACCGCGCGGGCCAATGTGATCGCCTATTTCGGCCTGATGACGGTGGCCTTGATCGCCACCATGATCTGGGACGGCCTCTTCACCGGCCAGGTGATCGCGCTCTCCCTGGTGCTGATGCCGGTCTATGCCCTGGGCCTCGCTTTGGGTGCCCGCGGTTTCCGCTTCGCCAGCGAGCATGCCTTCCGCTATGTCGCCCTGGCGCTGATCGGCGCGGTGGCCGTGGTCAGTTTGTTCAGGTGAGGCACGGCAGGCTTGCTGTCCCGTGGCCGCAAGATTCTCCAAGTTTGCTGCGTGGCCGCCGCGCTAGCAGGGACTGGAAAGGCCCGGCCCGCGGGACTAGGCTGAGCCGACAGACGGACGGAAACCATGCCGCTTAGAACCCTGTTCAGCAATGCTTCCATGGCGGTCTATGACTACCGCTGCTCGGCAGCGGTGGGTGACCGGCCCTTCACCGAGCTGCATCGCAGTTTATCGCTCTCTTACGTGCGGTGCGGCGCTTTTGGCTATCATTGCCGCGGCAGGTCCTATGACCTTGTCCCCGGTGCTTTCCTGGTCGGCTATCCCGGTGATGAATACCAGTGCAGCCATGAACATGTCTGCGGCGATGAATGCCTGTCCTTTCATTTCGCCCCGGCGCTGTTCGAGAACCTGAGCGACAAGGCGGCATTGTGGCGCGCGGGACGGGTGCCGCCGATCTCTGCGCTGATGGTGCTGGGGCAGTTGGGACAGGCGGTGGCGGAGGGCCGCAGCGATCTCGGCCTCGATGAAGTCGGCCTGATGCTGGCGGCGCGCTACGTCGATCTCGCGGCCGGCCATCGCCCGGCAGGTGGCACCCCGCGCGGGCGCCAGAAAGCATCGGCCATGGATCGCCGCCGCGCCGTCGAAGCGGCGGCCTGGATCGCGGCCCACGCCGAGGAACCCGTGACGCTGGAGAGGGCGGCGGCGCAAAGCGGGCTCAGCAGCTTCCATTTCCTGCGCGTCTTCTCACAGGTGCTGGGTGTCACGCCGCATCAGTATCTGATCCGTTCGCGATTGGCCCGCGCGGCGCACATGCTGGTCGACGGCACCAGGCCCGTCACCGAGATCGCGCTCGATGTCGGCTTCGAGGACCTCTCCAATTTCGTGCGCAGCTTCCACCGCGCTGCCGGCCAATCGCCGCGCCGCTTCCGCCAGGCGGCCCGCAGCGCGCCTGCCGGGGCAAGGCGCGGCATGACCGCAAGAATCACCAAGAACGAGTGGCGGCAGCCCGTCTAGCTTGGGCGCTCCTTCCACTGAAGAAGAGAGCGCAAAATGTACGACCATATCGGCCTGCAGGTGAAAGACGTCGCCGTCAGCACCAAGTTCTATCAGGCGGCGCTGGGCGGCCTCGGCCATGTGCTGGCATCGCAGGATGAGAACGGCGCCGGCCTCGGCCCCAAGGGTGCGCCGGCCCTCTGGCTCTATAGATCAGCGAAAGCGAAAGGCGGCAGCCATATCGCCTTTCAGGCGGCGAGCCGCAGCGCCGTCGACCGCTTCCACAAGGACGGTCTCAAAGCCGGCGGGACGGATAACGGCAAGCCGGGGCTGCGCGAAGATTACAGCCCCACCTATTACGCCGCCTTCCTGATCGATCCCGACGGCAACAATGTCGAGGCGGTCTATCTCGGGGCCTGAGTTGGAGGCGCGCAGCATCAACCTCAAACCCGCTGTCATCGCCGGGCTGGACCTTGGCAATCCACACTGGCGCAAGCCGCGATACCTTGGGCTCGACCGCCGGGCGCTGCCCGGATAGCGGCCGCTGACACGGTTTCGTCATCCCATCATAACATTCGCGTCATGGCGGGGCTTTAGGGTCGAACCTGTCGAAAAGCTGACAAAGGGGAGAAGGCGGCGGAGATGCAGCTCTCTCCTCCGGTCGGACTTTCGCGCATTTCGCCCAGGGCCGTACCTCTTCACTGATCGGGAAAATCCGCCATGACGCAAGCCATCGATACCGCACGCCGCCACACGCTCAAGATGATCGCCGGCGCACCCTTGCTGCCGCTTGCCGGCTCCTTTGCCGGGGCGCTGCTGTCCTCGACCGCGCTCGCTGCGGCGACGCCGAAAGTGGTCTCGGCCGATTTCGTGTCCATGGCGGCGCCGGGTCTCGATGATGCGGCGGCGATGGCGACCACCACGGTCGGCTCCAGCGTCGCCGTCAAATATGCCGACGGCACCACGCAGGATCTCAAGCTGCAGTATGATCCCTTCTTCATCAGCGGCGCCGCGGTGCCGGACGGCAAGGGCGGCACGGTGATCGCCGGCGGCTATTACGACATCAACAACAAGCCGATCCTCGACAACGCCTCGAGCGAGGCCGCCAAGCCGCAGTTCTTCTCCGACTGCCCGGACGGCATGAGCCTGATCAAGCTTGACGATGCCAAGGTCGAGGGCGTCACCGGCAACCCGGTCTTCGCCGTGGTGCAGTTCGAATACACCAGCCGCGACGCGGCCGGCGGCGACATGTATGGCAAGCTGCCCTCGCCGATCGCCGTGCTGACCCTGGACCAGCACAAGGACACCGGCGCGCTGAAGCTGGTCAAGTATGCCAATGTCGATACCTCGGGCGTGAACGGGTTGTGGATCACCTGCGGCGCCAGCCTGTCGCCCTGGAACACGCATCTCTCCAGCGAGGAATACGAATCGGACGCGACCAAGATCGCCGATGACAAGCAGTTCCACGCCTTCAGCCAGAATCTCTACGGCGATCCCGACAAGGCCAATCCCTATCACTACAACCATCTGCCGGAAGTGACGGTGAATGCCGACGGCACCGGCAGCATCAAGAAGCATTATTGCCTCGGCCGCATCTCGCACGAACTGGTGCAGGTGATGCCGGACGAGCGCACCGTGCTGATGGGCGACGACGCCACCAATGGCGGCCTCTTCCTGTTCGTCGCCGACAAGGCACGCGATCTCAGCGCCGGCTCGCTCTACGTCGCCAAGTGGAACCAGAAGACCGAGGAGAACGGCGGCTCGGCCGATCTCACCTGGATCCTGCTCGGCCATGCCACCAGCGACGAGATCAAGGGCCTGGCCGACAAGCTGAAGGCCGCCGACATCGTCGAGGCCAAATGGGAAGACCCGAATGACGCCGGCTTCACCAAGATTCCGTTCGGCGGCAAGCCGAACTGGGTGAAGTTCGTCCCCGGCCAGGAGAAGGCCGCGGCCTTCCTGGAGACCCATCGCTACGCGGCCTTCAAGGGCGGCAGC
>DATLIX010000211.1:0-18545 GCA_035539215.1 Dongiaceae bacterium
CGGCTGCGCCGAGATGCTGATCCGCTATCAGCCGCAGAGCGCCAGGGATCCGAAGGGTCCGATGCCGCCGGTGGCGCAGGCCTTCGAGACCATCTCGCTTGCCAAGGTGGCGAAGTCCGCGGCGGAGGCCAGGCATCTGAGATTCCTACGCAAGGACGATGCCATCACCATGAATCGCGACCGGCTCTTGGCTGACGCCAAAGCCAAGGCTTTGGCTTTGGTTGCTGCAGGATATCAGCCGCCGAAGCCGGCCGAGCTGCGCCTGCCGGGACCAAGCGGCAAGACCGCGCTGACCTTGGCGGTCGACGGTTTCGTGGCCCAGGGCAAGGCACTGCCGCATGATCGCACGGTGTCGCTTGCCCTGGCGGATGCCTTGACCGGCGGCAAGACGGATTTCACCGAGGTGATCGGCGAGGACCAGGTCAACAAGCTCGCCAGGCAGGGCTTCCTGAACCTGCTGCGCACCGGACCCACGCTTGCCCGCATGGAACACATGCTCGCCACCGGCAAACCGCTTCGCAATTGAGGAGCCGCCATCATGCCAGCCTATAACGCTCCCTTGCGCGATATCCGCTTTGTCCTCAACGAAGTGCTGAAGGCCGAGCAGCTCGCCGAACTGCCGGGCTTCGCCGATGCGACGCCGGATGTGGTCGATGCCATCCTGGAAGAGGCGGCCAAGTTCTGTACCCAGGAACTGCAGCCGATCAACCACTCCGGCGATGAAGAAGGCTGCCACTTCGCGGACGGCACGGTGACGACACCGCAGGGCTTCAAGCAAGCCTATGCGAAATTCATTGAAGGCGGCTGGGCCGGCCTGCCCTGCGATCCCGATTACGGCGGCCAGGGCCTGCCCAAGGCGATCAATTTCGCCGTCGAGGAAATGATCTGCTCGGCCAATCTGTCCTTCGGCATGTATCCGGGCCTGAGCAACGGCGCCTATAACGCGCTTCACCTGCATGGCACGGCGGAGCAGAAGCAGACCTATCTGCCGAAACTGGTGAGCGGTGTCTGGTCCGGCACCATGTGCCTGACGGAGCCGCAATGCGGAACCGATCTGGGCCTGATCAAGACCCGCGCCGAGCCGCAGAGCGACGGCAGCTACCTCATTACCGGCACCAAAATCTTCATCTCCGCCGGCGAACATGACCTGACCGAGAACATCATCCACCTTGTCCTCGCGCGCCTGCCCGACGCCCCGGCCGGCATTCGCGGCATCTCGCTGTTCGTCTGCCCGAAATTCCTGCCCGACGCCGCCAACAACCCCGGCACGCGCAACAAGCTCGCCTGCGGCGCCATCGAGAAGAAGATGGGCATCAAGGCGTCATCGACCTGTGTGATGAATTTCGACGGCGCGCAGGCCTGGCTGGTCGGCAAGAAACACAAGGGCATGTCGGCGATGTTCACCATGATGAACACGGCGCGGCTTGCCGTCGGCATCCAGGGCCTCGGTGTCGCCGAGGCCGCCTATCAGGGCGCCGCCGCCTATGCCAAAGAGCGGCTGCAGATGCGCAGCCTCAGTGGCGTCAAGGCGCCGGACAAGCCGGCCGATCCCATCATCGTGCATCCCGATATCCGCCGCATGCTACTGACCCAGCGGGCCAATACCGAGGCCTGCCGCGCACTCGCCTACTGGGCCGGCATGGAGCTCGATATCTCGACCCACCATGCCGATGCCGAGCGGCGGCAGGAGGCCGATGACCTGGTCGCGCTGCTCACACCTGTGATCAAGGCCTATCTCACCGACCATGGATTCAACGCCGCCAATCTCGGCGTGCAGGTGTTCGGCGGCCATGGCTTCATCCGCGAATGGGGCATGGAGCAATTGGTGCGCGATGCCCGCATCACGCAGATCTATGAAGGCACCAACGGCATCCAGGCGCTCGATCTCGTCGGGCGCAAATTGAGTGTCGGCATGGGGCGCCTGCTGCGCCGTTTCTTCCATCCGGTCTCCGCCTATATCGAGAGCGCGAGCGAAGATCCGGCCATGGTGGAATTCGTGCTGCCGCTGGCCAAGGCTTTCGCCAAGCTGCAGCAGGCGACGGCGTGGCTGGCGCAGGCCGGCTTGAAGGACCCGGAAGAAGCAGGCGCCGCGGCGGCGGATTATCTGCGGCTTTTCGCGTTGGTGGCGCTCGGCTATATGTGGTGCCGCATGGCGGCGGTGGCGTTGCCCAAGCAAGCAGGTGAGGAAGCGGCGTTCTATCAGGCGAAGATCGCCGCGGCGCGTTTCTTCGTCACCCGTTTGTTGCCGGAGAGCAATCTGCTCTTCACCACGCTGACCTCCGGCAAAGCGAGCATGATGGCGCTACCAGCCGAGGCTTTCTGACACTTCTGTTGCAATCGGACGGCGCAGCATCGCCCCGCCTGCCAGGAGACAGCCGCTGCGCCGTGGATGCGGGGTTGAACGCGGGGCGAAGCCTTAAAATTCCGTTTAGAAATCGGCGTGATTGCTCACTTTTGTCCGATAGTTCCGCAATGTCACAGGAGCCAATCCCGAGTCACAAATTGATCACACCCTTCCAACACCGGGATCACATGGAGCCATGTCATAGGTTGCTGGTTGTTCGTGATCCATTTTGTCGATGCCCGAGTCGTTCGCTTAATTTTCAGCATGTGATTTCTGCCAATCCACTTTGCATCCCTGTTTTCAAGTCGGGATGATTTTCATGGCGGCGGTCCCTGCCGGTTGAACGCTCAGCGCAAGTAGCATCGCCAAATCGATTGCGTCATTTGGGACAAACAGCAATCGGATACTCACATGGCTTTGCGCGGCCCGCTCTCATTTGCCTCCGCCCTTTTCCTGCCACTGTCATTTGGACTCGCCCTTGTCACAGCCCTGGCGGCGAAAGCCGACCCGCAAGTGGCGATGATCCCGACACTTGCCAGCACCTCCCTGACGGATACAGGTCCCGAGAACGACCTCGTCCCCAGCCCGCTCGGCATGCGCCTCAGCACCTTCAAGCAGATGCCGGCGATCGATCGCGGAAAATATCCGAATGCGCGCGTGCTCTGCTCCGGCGATCCGGAATTGCGCAACTCCACCTCCATGGCGGTGATGCGGCCGATGCCTGACGAACAGCAGGCCGGTGTCATTCGCTGCAATGCCTTCCGCCCCGATCCGGTCAACCTCTCCTGGTGGGCGCCGATCCTGCCCAAGATCGAAGGCAAGCAGGCGAAATCGGTCAACTATTTCTTCCTGCCGGAATCGAACGGCGATTATCGCCTGCTCTTCGTCCAGGCGGTGCTGCCGGATGACCTGCTGCCGGCCGCCCGTGAACAGCTGACGGCGCAGCTCGGCACGCCGAAGAAGCGCAACGAGCCCGGCCTGGTCAGCGAGAGCCTGTGGACCGAATCCTGGCAGACGCCCGATACCTGGCTGTTGCTCGACAGCCGCAAGGGCAGCTTCCGGCATGATTTCACCCTGACCTATGTCAGCGCCGATCTGGTCGACGATGCCGCCGCCCGCGGGTTCGATGAAAAACGCTATCCGCTGTATTACTCGGCCTATAACCACTATCGCTGAGCGATATTCTCAGAGGCGGGGCGGCATTCGATGCCGCCCCGTCTTTTTGTGTGCGGCTCCAGGTCTTGCGGCCCCGCCTTGGCTTCGTCGGGCTTAAGGCTTCCGGCGCTTAAGACTGCCGCGAGCTTAGGATTACGGAGGCGTTAAGATCTGTCCGGCGCGGCCGATTTTAAGTCCGATCTGTGCGCCCGATCACAGGCAGCCGGCATTCTCTTGCTTATATCTACTCTGCGCGGTGTTCTCCCCACCCGGCTTCCGGGCCAGCTCACCGGCTGGAGGGTGAAGACAGCGCAGATGTTCCCTATGTTTGCGATTGTATCGTAGGCAATTTACTTGGGTATCCCGGTTCGCCGGGTCAGCCCGCCGGTGGGTGTTACCGTCCCCAATGCCCACCGGCCTTTATTTCCCCCCGCCATTCCTATCCACCCCGCAAATCGTCAACCGACCTGTCGGCGGTCAGCGACGTTAGGTCGCAAAATTGCCGCAAAAGAGTCAGCGCAGCGTCAAGGTCAGGTGTTAGTCTGATGTTGCTAGGATTGGCGTAGCCCGCCTTCCACCAAGCGAAAGACGCGAGCCGGGATAGCGGAAGATGTTGCCGAAGTTCATGCCGGATCTTTTTCAGCCCATCCACCTGCCACGCATCACGTGGCGGGCGATGGCTTGGTATGGCTGGAGCCATCTGCGGCTCAGCAGCGGCTATCGCGCCTGTCGCTGGATGCGCGCGAGCAGCGCCGCCGCCAACGACAATTGATGCCTCGCCCCGCCATCGGCATCAGGCGCGTCTCCGGTCGACACGCCGCTCACTGTAGCGGCATCTCCGTCAAGCTATAACCCTTCGGCAATTTGGCGGCGGCGATATCGAGCCGGTCGCCGCGCAGCGGGATGTCGATGACATTGTCTTCGTCGAGCTTCATGCGCAGGGTCGCCGCCGTGAAGACGTTTTCCGGCTTGTCGCTGCGATCGACATAGATGTGGTTGGTGCCGTCCGGGTAGTCGCTCGAGACCCAGAGCAGCGTGCCGTCCCAGTTCAAGGTCACGTCGTTCTCCGCCTCCTGCGGCAACATCACCATGATGCGCTGCAAGGGAGCCGTGGGAGAGGCGTAGGTGATGACCGCGCCGGCATGCTCGGCTTTGCCGAAGACGTCATCGTCGGCGGCGCTGGGCGCCATATGGACGGCGGCACTGCGCGACATGGCAAAGCCGCCTTTCGCCCCCAGCGTCGCCCATTGATCACCGGTCGCGTTGAAGAGGTATTTGCCTGTCTCCAGACTATAGACCGCCTTGGTGGTGTATTCGACGCAACAGCCCGGCCGGGTGATGATGAGGTCGGAGCCTTCGGTCTTCACCTCTTCGCCCGAGGTGGCGATGGTGAATTGTGCGGGACCCTTGCCTTTGTCGGTCAGGGGAAAGACCGTCACCTTGATCAGGCTCGGCTCATATTCGGGATCTTCATTGTCTGCTTCGGTCAGCGTACTGACCTTTTCGACCAGCAGGATCTGGCGCAGCAGCGGCGCCGTCGTGGTCGCCTCGACCGTTGCCGCGACGAAGGAATTATAGAGGTAATTGCGGCTCTCCGTATGGATGTGAAAGCCTTTATCGTCCTGGTCCACGGTCACCGATGACGTCGCCTGTTCGGCCACGAGATCAGCTGCGGCGGCAGGCTGTGCGACGAGAAGATTGACGGCAAGATAGAGGGCGGCGCCGGGAAAAACCGAGCCGAGGCCGCTCACGATCGCCCCGGCCAATATGCGCTTACGCTTTGCTTCCGATCGCCGTTCCATGGCACCCCCGCTCAGTCCCCCTCCACTCGGTTCTCGCGGCCAGGATAGAGGGCCGCCCCGGCGGAAGAAAGCGGATTGCAGGTATCTGACATGATGTCGCACACGGATTCGTCCGGGCAGCGGCCCGGTCGGCGGTTCATTCAGCGGATCATATAGACCTTGCGCACGGTCTCATGCACCCGGCAGGTGCCTTTCCAGTCCCGGGGAAAGAAGGCGATGGTATCCGGCGTGATCTCGATCACCTCGCCGGATTCATGCGTATAAGTGCAGCGGCCGAGCAGGAAGTGGCAGAACTCGTCGCGCGTCACATGGCAGTTCCAGAAGCCCGGCGTGCAGACCCAGATGCCGGTTTCGTTCTCGCCATTGGGGCCCTTATGCAGCAGCACGCCGGAGGTCATGGACTGGCCTTCGATCATGGTGGGAACGGGGCCCCAGTCCTTGAGCTCGGTCACGTCCTTGGGGTTGCGCAGCACCGGTGTGGGGGTGGTCATGATGATGATTCCTATCGCAGCATATAAACGTTCCGCAGAGTCTCATGGACCGTGCAGATGCCGGTCCAGCCGGCGGTGAAATGAACACAGGTGCCCGGTGTTACCTCAATGACCTCGCCATTGTCACGCTGATAGGTGGCGCGGCCGGCGATGAAATGACAGAACTCGTCGCGCGGAATGGAAAGCGGCCATTTGCCCGGCGTGCAGACCCAGAGGCCGGCCTCCGGCGAATTGCCGCCGACGCCGGGATCCGGCCGCTTGTAGAGCAGGCGGCCGCTGGAATGCGAGGGGCCCGCCAGGCAATCCGGCTGCTCGCCCCAATCGGCGAGATCGTCATAGGCGAGCGCCCCGGCGATATGCGGCGCGCTGGAAATGAGATTGGTGCTCACGGCTTGAAGCTTCCTGTCGTGGCGATTTCGGCAAGGATATTGGCCGCCTTCTCGGTGCCCTGTGCGGCCTGCATATGCCTGGCGACGGCTTGAAGGCGCGTTTTCATCGCGGCATCGCCCAGCAACCGCGCGATGCAGGAAGCGAGCTGTTCCTCGGTCCAGCTATAGCGCGGCAATTGCTCGCCATAGCCGGTGTCGTGGATACGCGCCGCATTGTCGAGCCCGTCCCAGCAGAACGGCATGATGATCGCCGGCTTGCCGAAATAAAGCGCCTCGTTGAAGCTGTTATTGCCGCCGTGATGGATGAAGAGATCGATATGGGGAATGACCGCCGGCTGCGGATACCATTTCTCCAGATGCACATTGCCCGGCACGTCCTTGTACTCGTCGATGTAATCGCCGACATTCATCAGGAAGCGATAGGGCAGCTTGGCAAAGCAGGCGATCAGCCGCTTGTAGAGATCGACATCCGCCGCGCCCAGCGAGCCGTAGCTGACATAGATCAGCGGCTTGTCGTTGTTCTGGGCAAATGTCGGCACCTGATAGACGCCTTCGTCGCGCACGCAGCCTTCGAGATACTGGAACTGCCTGGGATCGAGCGGCGTGCGCCGTTTGAAAGCCAGGGGCTTGGGATAAAGCAACAGGTTCATCGAGGGCGAAGCTTCGAAAAACTGGCCCAGCGGATAAGGCGGATGACCGAGCCGCGCCAGGAAATCGTTCATCCGCGCATGGACCGGCTTCACCAGATCGAGGAAGCGGTTCTCGAAAGCCGCGAAACCGGCCTTGTCGTTCTCATGGCAGCCGGAGAGATGCGGCGGAATATCGGGGTCGGGAATCTCATTCTCCGAGCAGGAGATGATGCGCACCCAGGGGCAGCCGGCGCGCTTGATTGCCGGAAACAGAATGACGTTGTCGACGGCGACGAGATCCGGCTTGATGCGTTGCAGGTGCGCGTTCAATCCTTCCTCGGCGAGAATGGCGGAATCCACGATCGCATCCCAGACCGGAATCACATAGGTCGGCAGCTGATCGATCGGCGAGAGCCGGAAATGCGGTTGTTTCTCGGCGATGAAATTGGCCCAGAACCGCGCGATCTCCTCATCCGACAGGCCGCCCGACATATCGACGAGATTTTCCTCGAAGCCGTATTTCTCGAAGACGCCCTTGAAGCCCTTGTCGCAGACGAAGACCGGATTATGGCCCTTGGCGCGCAGGCTCTGCGCGATGCCGACGCAATTCAGCGCCGGGCCGAAGGCCGCTTCCGGAAACAACACAATGGTTTTGCCGCTCATGCTCGCTCCCTTGTCGACGCATCCGACGGCGATGGCGGCGCGCCGAACGCGCGGTCCTCGCAGTTGACGACGTCATGCCGCTGCCGCTCTTGTCGGCGGCGATTGTGGCAGCGAGCTTACGGCCAGACTGAAATAGAGATCAATGCTTTCATTGAAAATTGAGCGGGGATTCAAGTTAAGCGGCGACGTGTCAAGGCCGGGGATCGCTCAGCGCCTCCGCTCGCAACAATCTTCACCGTGAACACGGCGAACACGCCCCTCGCCGCGCGACAGCGGGGAGAGGGTCAGGGTGAGGAGCCTTCCAGGAATATCCGGCGAGCCGCGATCCGGCTCAATAACCCGGCGGTGTCTGCACCCAGAGCACGCTGGTCGTATTGGCGCCGGCATTGGCGAAGCGATGCGGCTGCGTGCTCTTGAAGCGGAAGGTATCGCCTTCCTTCAGGATGAAGCATTCATCCTCGATCCAGAGTTCCAGCGAGCCGGCGAGGACGAGGCCGGATTCTTCGCCGCGATGGGTGTAGTGATCGGGTCCGGACGAGCCGCCAGGCGCGATCGTCACCATCAGCATCTGCAGCGCGCCCGGCGTGGTCGGCGTGAGCAGTTCCTTCTGCACGCCGGTGGCGCCGAGCTTCAGGAGCGGCCGGGTCTTCTTGCGGACGATGTAATTGATCTCGGCAGCGGGCGGCAGGTCGGCATCCTGGAAGAGATCGCCGATGGAAACCTGCAGGGCCTCGCTGAGCTTTTTCAAGGAGCGCACCGAAGGCGAGCAGACGCCGCGTTCGATCTGACTGATATTGCCGATGGAAAGTCCGGTCCGGTCGGCCAGCTCCACCAGCGACAGGCCCCGGCCGCGGCGCAGGACCCGCAATTGCTGGCCGAGCCACAGATCGGCGGATCTGTCGCCGCCCAGCCGCTCCGCAGAATCCTTTTCCGCAGCCAGATGATCGGCAGCCGTGGCGGCGGCGGCAGCGGTCGGCGCAGCCATGCGGGATGCCGCCGCCTTTTGCCGGCCCAGGCCGGGCTGGTCGTCGGTCAGTTGCCGCAATTGCGCCACCGCCTGGCTTCGGCTGGCGACGCGGTCGTTGGTTTCTCGGCCCATCGAACGCCTCCCCTTATGCATTCCTGGTAGCATAGGCGGGCTTTCCCGACAACGCCTTCCCCGGAGACGGGCCGGATGGGGCAGGGGCGAAAACGGGGCCGGCCGCGGCGGCAAGGCCGGATGCAGGCCTGCGGCGAAGCTGTTATAGTCCCCTGGGGACCCGGACATTTGAAGTGATCATGAGCAAAGAGCGTGGAATCCTGGCCCAGGCCTGGACCCGGTTGCAGGCAGTGGCGGATATCCTCATCCCGCTTGTCATTCTGATCGGCGCCCTGGCGATCCGCTCGCTCGATCCGACCCCGATCCAATATCTGCGCAACGTCACCTTCGATACCTATCAGCGGCTGAAGCCGCATGTCTATGACCCGGACCTGCCGGTGCGGATCGCCGCCATCGACGAGCAGAGTCTGAAGAAATTCGGCCAGTGGCCCTGGCCGCGCACCACCTTGGCCATGCTGATCAACCGGCTGCATCAATTCGGCGCGATAGAGGCGGTCGTCGACGTGCTGTTCATCGAGCCGGATCGGACCTCGCCGGAAGCGATCATCGACCGGTTGCCGGATTCGCCGGAACTCGAGGCGGCGAAGCAAGCCCTCAACGAGCTGCCGAGCAATGACATCGTCTTTGCGCAGTCGATCCGTCAGAAGCCGAACGATTCGCATCCCATGCCGGTCGTGCTCGCTTTCAGCATGGCCGACGAGGACCCGAAGCGAACCCAGGACAAGCCGAGCCCGACCGGCGGCTTTTCCTTCGCCGGCAATGACCCCAGCGCATTCACCCGCAAATACCCCTATATCGTTACGCCCTTGCCGATGTTGCAGCAGGCGGCGGCAGGCTTGGGGTCGGTCAATGTCGCGCCCGATTTCGACGGCATCATCCGACGCGTGCCATTGGTGCAGCGCTTTGAGAGCAACTTCGTGCCGACCCTTGCGGCCGAGGCCTTGCGTGTCGCCGATGGTGGGCCATCCTATTTGCTGCGATCGGTCGGCAATGGCCAGGAGGGCTTTCTGACCTGGCTCGGGCGCGGTATCGGCCAAATAAAGATCGGCCGCGCTTTCAACTCACAAAAGTCCATCGCGACAACGCCCTCCGGCGACATTCTTCTGTATGACACGGGACATCAGGAACAGCGTTTTTTCTCCATCGCCGATCTGACAAAGCCGGATTTCGACCGCAGTTTGGTCGAGGGCCGCATTGTTCTCATCGGCGCCACGGTCGAAGGGTTGAACGACCGGAAACCAAGCCCGATCACGCCCAACATGCCGGGCGTCGAATTTCACGCCATGGCGATCGAGCAGGCCTTGGCCACGATGCTGCTGGATGACCGGCAGCTGATCCGTCCCTACTGGGCGTTCGGCACCGAGCTGCTTTATATCTTTCTGTTCGGCTCCGGCATGATCGTCGCTGTACGGCGACGGGGCGCCTGGATTGGCCTGGGGCTGACCTGCATGGCCCTGGCGATCGCCATCATCGGCTCCTGGTATCTCTTCAGTTTGCTGCGTCTGCAGATCGACCCGATCTATCCCAGCGCAACCATCTTCCTGATCTTCGTGACCGGGACGATGATCAATTTCCTGCGCACCGAGCGGGAGCGCCGCCAGGTCCGCAATACCTTCTCGCTCTATCTCTCGCCCGTCATGGTGGACCGGTTGCGGCAGAATCCGGACCGGCGCGGCCTCGGCGGCGAGATTCGCGATCTCACCATCATGTTCAGCGATATCCGCGGTTTCACCAAGATCTCGGAAAGCCTTGATCCGCAGGCGCTGACGCAATTGATGAACCGCTATCTGACGCCGATGACGGATATCATCCAGAAGCACCAGGGCACCATCGACAAATATATCGGCGATTGCATCATGGCGTTCTGGAACGCGCCGCTCGACGTCCCGCAACACGGCCGCGAGGCGTTGCTGACGGCCTTCGAAATGCGCGATTCCCTGGCCAGGCTGAATGCGGAATTTCAGCGCGAGGCGGCCCGCACCGGCCGCGCCATCCCGGAGATCCGGGCCGGCATCGGCCTCAATACCGGTCCGGGCTGCGTCGGCAATATGGGTTCCGAGCAGCGTCTCGCCTATACGGTCCTCGGCGATACCGTCAACACCGCCTCGCGCCTCGAGGCGCTCTCGGCCTCCTACGGCGTCGACCTCGTCATCGGCCACGACACCGCCGCCGCGGCACCCGATTTCGCCTTGCTGGAACTGGACCAGGTGAGGGTCAAAGGCAAGATTCTGCCGGTGCGCATCTTCACCGCGCTGGGCGATGCGCAAGCCGCCGACAGCACCGCCTTCCGCGAATTGCGCGCGCGGCATATCGCCCTGCTCGGCGCCTACCGGCAATGCGAATGGGATGTCGCCGCCGCGGCGCTCGCCGCCTGCCGCGACGTGGCCCCGGCCGCCATCGCCGGCCTCTACGATCTTTATGAGCGCCGCATCGCCGAATTCCGCCGGCATCCGCCGCCGGACGATTGGGATGGAGTCTATGTCGCGATCAGCAAGGCGGGTTGACGATCATCCCGCCCGTCCCGCCTCCCGCCGGAACGATCCGGCCGGACAAGTCCGCTAGCGTGGCGGCATCCCGGTGCCGTTGTCGTAAGGCGTGCCGGCCCAGGGATTGCCGATGCTGTTGGGGCTGAAGGATCTGGTTTCGGGCGCCGGTTCCTCGCTCGGGGCCGGCATCGGGCTTTCGCTGAAGCCACCCAGCGAGCCGCCATTGGACAGTGGCGTGAACTCGCCCCCGCTGCTGGAGGGCACGCCCGGCGCCAGCTTTGTTTCGCCGGACCGGACCCGGGCATATTCATCTTCTGCCCCGGCCCGCCGCGCCTCGCAGCGCTTCCCCGCGTCGCCGCCGAGGAAGGCGCAATCAGAAGCCGGCGGAAAGGTCAGCGGCGGCTGGGTTTGGGCTTGCGCCGAGGTGCCGGCCTGAGAGGTCTGGGCCGGCGGCGCGGATGCGGCCAAAGCCGGGCTGGAAACGGCCAATGTCAGGGCCGTGACAGACAAGGCGAGCATGCGGAAATTGGATTTAGGGGAATTCAGGCCAGTCATGGATATCTCCTATCGGGTCCCCCTGTTGAATAAATGGGATGCAAAACGGCGGCAGCAACTGCCGCCAGCCCGAAAGGGCGATCACGATCACAGTCGTTCGCCGATGATCGGCCGGCCGCCGGTTGGCCACTTCCCTCTCCGGCCTTAGCCCTTTAGTTTGTTCAGCCGGAGGGGGAGTTATGTCGACCATTGGACTGATTGTATTCGGCCTGACCGGCCTGCTGGCGGTAACCAGCCTGTTGCCTGCCCTGGCGAGCCGGCTGCGGCTGCCCTATTCGGTGTTACTGGCGATCGTCGGCTGCGGGCTGGGCGTCCTGGCCAATGCCGAGCCGCTGGCCCATCGGCCGGTGCTGGACGATTTCATTGCTGCACTGCAGCATTTCGATATCTCGGCCGAGACTTTCCTGTACGTTTTCGTCCCCACCCTGCTGTTCGAGACCGCCCTGGCGATTAATGTCCGGCGGCTGCTGGACGATATCGCCCCGGTCATGACCATGGCGGTGGTGGCGGTGGTGATCTGCACCTTCGTCGGCGGCTACGCGCTGGCCGCCATCTCGCCCTATGGCCTGACCGCCTGCCTGTTGCTGGGCGCCATCGTCGCCACCACCGATCCCGCCGCCGTGGTCGCCATCTTCCGCGAGATCGGCGCGCCGCGACGCCTGTCGCTGCTGGTCGAAGGCGAAAGCCTGTTGAACGACGCGGCGGCCATCGCCCTCTATATCCTGCTGCTCGATGCCCTGTTGCAGGGCAGCCCGATCAACGGCTGGTCGGCCGTCGGCACCTTCCTGTTCAGCTTTCTCGGCGGCGCCCTGGCGGGCTATGTCATGGGGCAGATCACCTGCCTGCTCTTCGCCCTGGTGCGCGGCTGGTCGACGGCCGAGATCACCCTCACCATTTCGCTTGCTTATCTGAGCTTCCTGCTGCCCGAACATTACCTGCATGTGTCCGGCGTGGTCGCCTGCGTCGCCGCCGGACTCACCATCGGCTCGGTCGGGCGGACGCGCATGGCGCCGAAGACCTATGAGAAGCTGGACGGCGCCTGGGGCCAGCTCGGCTTCTGGGCCAATTCGCTCATCTTCCTGTTCGCCGCCATGCTGATCCCGCGCACCATGCGCGATCTCAGCTGGCTCGATGTGCTGCTGATCCTGGTGCTCTATCTCGCCAGCCTGCTGGCCCGCGCCGCCGTGGTCTTCGGCCTGCTGCCCCTGATGCGCAAGCTCAACCGCGGCGGCGATATCAGCACCGGCATGAAGACGGTGATGTGGTGGGGCGGATTGCGCGGCGCCGTCTCGCTGGCGCTGGCCCTGGCGGTGACGGAGAATCCCGACATCGACGGCGGCGTGCGCGACTTCGTCGCCACCACGGTGACCGGCTTCGTGCTGCTGACGCTGTTCATCAACGGCACCAGCCTGCGTTTCGTCATGCAGGCGCTGGGCCTCAACCGCCTGACGCCGCTGCAGCAGGCGATCAAGGACCGCGCGCTCGACATGTCCGCGGAAGAGATCCGCGACCGCCTCAACGACATTGCCGAACGCGAACGCATCGACCCGGAAGTGAGCGCCGCCATTGCCAAGGTCTATGACCGGGTGGTGCGTGACGGCAAGGCGCTGGAGACGGCACCCGGCGATGCGTCGCTGGAACTGAGCACGGCCGATCTCACCCGCGTCGGCCTGACGGTGCTCAGCATCCAGGAGGACGAGCGCTATTTCACCAATCTGAAGGCGCAGATCACGACCCGGCAGATCGCCGAAATCCTGATCGGCCAGAGCGGCCATCTGCGCGACGTGCTGCGCGCCAGCGGCATCGAGGCCTATCGCGCCGCCGTGACGGAGAACCTTCAGGTCTCCTGGCGTTTCCAGCTCGCCCTGCGCCTGCAGCAATGGACCGGAATCTCGCAGCCTTTGGCCTGGGCCTTGGCCGACCGCTTCGAGATCTTGCTCAACCAGCGCATCGTCGTGGTCGATCTCGTCACCTTCTGCCGCACGCGCCTTGCTCCGCTGCTCGGCGCCGAGGCGGCCAAGATCGTCGGCGGCATCACCGGCGACCGTCTGGTCGCCGTCAGCGCCGCGCTGCAGGCCCTGAAGCTGCAATATCCCGATTACGCCCGCGAATTGCAGCGCCGTTATCTCGGCCGCATCGCCCGGCAGATGGAGCTGGACAGTTACGAAGAGCTCGCCCATCAGGCGATGATCGGCGGCGAGGTGCTGTCGGAATTGCAGCAGGGCGTGCGCCAGCGCTGGGGCGGCCTCGACGGGCGGCCGCAGCTTGATACCGAATTGACGGCGACGCAGCTGATCGCCCGGGTGCCGATCTTCCAGACCCTGTCGGCCGAAGCCCAGGCCCGCATCGCCCGCCTGCTGAAACCGCGCCTGCTCATTCCCGATGAAGTCGTGGTCCGCGCCGGCGAACGCGGCGACAGCATGTATTTCGTCGCCTCGGGCGCCGTCACGGTGAAACTGCCGGGGCGCAGCATCGAGCTCGGGAGCGGCACCTTCTTCGGCGAACTGGCGCTGCTGACGGGCCAGCGGCGCAATGCCGATGTCGTCGCCTTGGGCTTCTGCAAGTTGCTGGCCCTGTCGGCGCGCGACCTGCAGGCGCTGATGCAGGGTGACGAACAGATGCGCGCCTGTATCGAGAGCGTGGCGGCCGAGCGCCTCAATCCGGCCGGCGCCGTCATGGCGGCAACCGCCGGCGGGGCTGCCAGCTAGTCATGAGCAGCGCGTACCGATGACCACAACGCACCGATGAGCACGGCGTACAAATGAACACCGCGCCGGGCCCGCGGCGGCAGGATCAGCCGCTCCGGGCGATTGCCTTTTTGATCGCCGCCGGTCTCGGCTTCACTTTGCTCAATGCGACCGCGAAGCACCTCGCCCAGACCGTGCCGGTGCTGCAGGTCGCCTGGGGCCGCTATCTCTTCCACTTCCTGGTCCTGCCGCTCTATCTCGGCCGCGGTGCATTCACCAGCCGGCAGGCATGGATACCGCTCATCCGGCCGCGCGCCTTGTGGCTGCAGCTGTTTCGTTCGGCCATGCTGTTCGGCTCGACCGGCCTCTACTTTCTCAGCGTCCGCTTCATCACCCTGGCGGAGGCGACCACCATCGGTTTCATCGAGCCCTTGTTCGTGACAGCGATGTCATTCCTGTTTCTGCATGAGTTCGTCGGTCGCCGGCGCTGGATCGCGGTCTGCATCGGGCTGTGCGGCGCGCTGATCGTCGTCTCGCCGGGATTGCAGGGTGTCGCTCACGGCTCGACCGGCCACGGCTGGTTGACCCTGGCCAATCCCTGGCTGCTCCTGCCGCTGCTGACGGCAAGCTTCAACGCCACCTATACCGTCATGACCCGCGTGGTTGCGGCCCACGACCAGGCCGTGACGACGCTGGCTTTCTCCGGTGTCGTCGGCATGATCGGTTGCAGCCTCGCGCTGCCCTGGATCTGGCAACCGCTCACCGCACTTGATTGGTGCTATCTATTAATTCTCGGCCTCAGCGGCGCCTTTTCGCATTTCATGGCAATCAAGGCCTATGGCTATGCCTCCGGCGCGGTGCTGGCGCCCTTCAGCTATGTGATGTTGATCTGGACTGTGCTGATCGACCTGATATGGTTTGGCAACTGGCCGCGATCCACCACCTGGATCGGCTCCGCTGTGATCATTGCCACCGGCCTCTATGTGTGGCACCGCGAGCGCGTCAGATCGCACCGAGCCGCTTGAACACAGCTTGAACGCAGAGTCGAAAATTTGCCGCTGCCTTGTCTGATTTGCCGGCCGCGTTAACCGACCGGCCCTAGCTCGACGCGCGATCCCGGTGCTATAAGCTGTCGGTCAGTTTCGTCGTCGACAGCGGAACAATCCGCGACAAGACGGCAATGCCAAGAGGAGATGTCAGGCATGAATCTGGAAGATGCTCGTAAACTGGACAAGAAGTCGTTCTACAAATACGCATCCAAGCTGAAGTTCGAAACCCGCCATTTCATCGACGGCAAGTTCGTCGAAGGCAAGAAGGGCAAGAAGTTCGAAAGCATCAATCCGGCGACCGGCGAAGTTTTCGCCGAAGTCACGCGCGGCGATGCGGGTGATGTCGATCTCGCCGTCAAGGCGGCGCGCAAGGCTTTCAAGAGCGGTGTCTGGTCGCGCATGGCACCGCGCGATCGCATGGCCATCATGTATCGCTTCGCCGATCTCATCCGTGAGAACGCGCTGCAGTTTGCCCTGCTCGATACCTTGAACATGGGCAAGCCGGTCATGGACATGCTGAACTCGGACGTACCGGGTTCGGCTTTGACCTTCCAGTTCTTCGGCGAGACCATCGACAAGATCGAAGGTGTCGTCACCAACACCGCGGCGACCGAATTCCAGTATATCCTGCGCCAGCCGCTGGGTGTGGTGGGCTGCATCGTGCCGTGGAACTATCCGCTGATGATGGCGGCCTGGAAGACGGCGCCGGCTCTGGCCGCCGGCAACAGCGTCGTGCTGAAGCCCGCCGAGCAGTCGCCGCTCTCGGCCTGCCTGATGGCCAAGCTGTTCATGGAAGCCGGCGGCCCGGCCGGCGTCTTCAACGTCGTGCAGGGTCTCGGCGAGGAAGTCGGCAAGGCGCTCGCGCTGCACATGGATGTCGACAAGATCGGCTTCACCGGCTCGACCGAGATCGGCAAGCTGATGATGGTCTATTCCGGCCAGTCGAACATGAAGCGCGTGACGACCGAGACGGGCGGCAAGACCCCGCAGATCATCACCGCCGACGTGCCCGACATGGACATGGCGATCCAATACGCCGTCAATGGCATCTTCGGCAACCAGGGCGAGGTCTGCAATGCCGGCTCGCGCATCCTGGTCGAAGCCAAGATCCATGACGAGTTCGTCCACAAGTTCCAGGAAAAGGCCAAGGCCAGCTTCAGCCCCGGCGACCCGTTGGACCCGTCAACGACCATGGGCCCGCTGGTCGACAAGGGCCAGCAGAAGCGCGTCCTCGGCTATATCGATATCGGCAAGAAGGAAGGCGCCAAGCTGGAATTCGGCGGCAATGTGCCGAAGGGCCTGGAGCAGGGCTCCTATGTCGCCCCGACGCTCTTCAGCGGCGTGAAGAACAAGATGCGCATCGCCCAGGAAGAGATCTTCGGCCCGGTCGGCGCCGTCCTGCCGTTCAAGAAGGTCGAAGACGCGATCGAGATCGCCAATGATTCGATCTATGGCCTGGCGGCCTCGATCTGGACCTCCGATGTCAACCTCGCCCATAAGGCGGCGCGCGACATCGAGGCCGGCGTGGTCTGGGTCAACTGCTTCGACCATGGCGACATGACCCAGCCCTGGGGCGGCTTCAAGCAGTCCGGCATGGGCCGCGACAAGTGCCTCGAGACGCTGCTGACCGTGACCCAGACCAAGTCGGTGTGGATGCATCTCGGCTAGAGCGCGATCGTTTTAAGTGGAAGCAGATAGGCTCCCACTTAAAACGTGAATCCGCCTCTAAGCATAAAGAACACTGTCCTAAAAGGCGGAGCCCATGGCTCCGCCTTTTCTTTTGTATCAAATCATTTTCGTTATCACACACATGGGCGCGTAGCTGAGCAGCGTCCGTCTGGGCTTGGCGAACCTGCGATCGCCGGCGCCGCCACGCGACGTTGAATCGTACCCCCCAGTGCTTCCATTAAAGATTATTTCAGAACTGAGCCGCAGGATGGAGATGCCGTGACTCTACGTTGCCCGCATCGAAAGCCTGAGGTCGTTCATGTTTCGCACATCCATTTCACGCCTGCTGATCGCTTTGCAGGTCCTGCTGCTGTTGAGCTTGTTGACTGCCACCGGCATCCTCGCCATCGGCGGCCTTTCCGATTACCGGACCTCGCTCAGCATTCTCGATGCGACGCAGACCGACCGAGTCCTGTTTAAGACCATCATCACCATCCGCAGCCAGCAGTCGCGTGTTCAGGGCATGCTGATCAGCGCCGATGACACTTCGGCCCCGCTGCAGAAATTGCGCGCCGACGTAGACGCCGCCTATCAGGAAGCCGTCGCCCGCATCGCCGATATCGATATTCCGGATCGCGACAAGCTGAGCGCCGATCTCGCGGCACGCTGGCAGGAGATGAAGCAGAAGAATTCAATGGTCGATCAGGCGCTGGCCCAGCCGCTCGCCCAGCGCGATCAGAATATGCCGGAGGAATGGCGCAACAGCGTCAATGCCGTCAATGACGTGCTGTCGGCCGTCTCCGTCGAAGTCGGCAATCAGGTTCGCCTGCAGGATGCCTTCGTCGCCGAGATGGTGCAGATCCGCCGCGCCGCCTGGCTGATTCGCGACCGCTTCGGTACCCAGATCGCCATCCTGCGCGGCAATGTCATCAGCGGCAAACGTCTCTCGCCGGAACTGAACGCCAACTGGCACGAACTGATCGGCGCCTATCACGCCGCCTTCAAGCTGATCGCCGAAGTGATCAACCGCGTCGATGAGCCGGCCGCCATCACCGGTGCGGTGAAGAGCACCCAGGATCTGACCGATAGCGAGCAGGGAAAATTGAACAGCCTCATCGCCGGCCTCAGCGATAACGGCCAGGCAGCAATGGAATCGAAGGATTTCAATGCGCTCTTTTCCGATGGCTTCACGTCGATCCTCAATATCGGCTATGTGGCGCTGGATCAGGCGGTGGCCCATGCCGATGAACGCCGCAGTCACGCTCTTACCGTGGTGATCGGATCGCTCATCGGTCTGGTTCTCGCGATATTGCTTGCAGTCTGGGCGATTCTCGCGGTGCGGCGCCGTTTCTCGGCGCCGAGCCGCATCCTGATGAACGCCGTGGCCCAGCTGACCCAGCGCAACTTCAACGAACCGGTTCCGGCACCGCGCCATCCGGACGAACTCGGCCAGCTGTCGCTCGCCCTTGAAAGCCTGCGCAACAGCGCGCTGGAAGCCGAACGGCTGCAGGCGGAAGCCGCCGCCAGA
>DATLIX010000212.1:0-6547 GCA_035539215.1 Dongiaceae bacterium
GCCGCTGACGACGCTGACCGCCTGGGAGGCTCTGTTCGACCGGCTCGATATCGACCGCAGCGGCCGCCATGACGGCCGGCGCCTGCTGATCATCGCCGGCGCCGGCGGTGTCGGTTCGATTGCCATCCAGCTGGCGAAAAGGCTGGCCCGCCTCACCGTGATCGCAACGGCCTCACGGCCTTCTTCCGTCGACTGGTGCCGCAAGCTGGGCGCCGATCACGTGATCGATCACAGCCGGGACATGGGCGCGCAGTTGCGCGATCTCGGCCTGCCGGCGCCGGACTATATCCTCTGCCTCAGCGATACCGTCACCTATTTCCCCGTCATGGCCGGCCTTATCGCGCCGCAGGGACGCATTTGCGCCGTGGTAAGTGCGTCAAAGCCGCTGGAGATGCAGTTGCTGATGGATAAGAGCGCCAGCTTCCACTGGGAATATATGTTCGCGCGATCGGCGCATCAGACCGCCGACATGATCGAGCAGCATCGCCTGCTGCGCGAGGTCTCGGTCCTGATCGACAAAGGCGTGCTCGCCCCGACGGCAACCGAGGTGCTGAAACCGATCAATGCCGCCAATCTTCGCGCGGCGCATGCCAGCTTGGAATCCGGCCGCACCATCGGCAAGATCGTGCTGGCCGGCTGGTGATGCGGCCGCCATGCAAAATTAAAGGAGTCCATCTTGCCCGCAACTGAAACGCCTATCAGCGGAACCGTCGATCCGGCTTTCGCCCCGGTGCGCGAGGCCTTCGCCAGCACCTTTGCCGACGGGCTGGAACACGGCGCTGCCGTCGCAGTGATGGTCGACGGCAAGATCGTCGCCGATCTCTGGGGCGGCTTTGCCGATCAGGCTGCGACGCGGCCCTGGCAGGGCGACACGCTGGTCAATGTCTGGTCGGCGACCAAGGGCGTCATGTCGCTGGCGATCGCCATGCTGGTCGAACGCGGCAAGCTGCGCTACGACGCGCCGATCGCCGATGTCTGGCCGGAATTCGCCGCCGGCGGCAAGCAGCAGATCTCACTCGATCTTGCCCTCTCGCATCAGGGCGGGCTCGATGGCCTGTCCGTGCCGATGGATCTCGCCGGCCTCTATGCCTGGACGCCTTACGTCGATGCATTGGCGGCGATGAAGCCGCTTTGGACGCCCGGCAGCCGCTGCATCTATCATGCCCTGAGCTTCGGGCATCTGGCGGGGGAGCCGTTGCGACGCGCCGACGGACGCAGCCCCGGGCGCTTTGTCGCCGAGGAGATCGCCGAGGCGCTCGACGTGCCTTTCTATATCGGGCTGGCGCCTGAGCAGGATCGTCGCGTGGCGCAACTGATCGAGGGGCCGAGGACCTCGGATTGGGTCAAAGAGATGCTGGCAAGCCCGTATCCGCATTCCTGCCGCAACCCGACTTTCGCGGCGACGACACCAAATGAGCGTGCCTGGCGGGCCGCGGAAATTCCCGGCGCCAACGGTCACGGCAATGCGCGCAGTCTGGCGACGATCTATGGCAACCTCGTCACCGGCGGTTCACGGCTCTTGTCGGCGGCGGGCCTCGCCGAGGCGATCCGCCCGCGCTTCGACGGGCTCGACGGGTGTGACGGAACGCCGGCCGCCTATGCCGCCGGCTTCCGTCTCAAGGACCCGTGCTACGGCGAGAAAGCCTCATCCCGAACCTTCGGTCATACCGGCTGGGGCGGAACGCTGGCTTTCGCCGATCCCGAAGCGCGCATCGGTTTCGCCTTCACCACTTGCCGTATGCTCGGTTTCGCCGACGGCGTCGATCCGCGCCGGCAACGCCTGGTCGAGGCGCTCTACGCGAGCCTATGAAAAGACAAATCCCGTGGCCTGCTGTCGCAGGCCACGGGATTGCATCCCAGACTTTTGCAGAGAGGCTTTGTCTGCTGACGGAGCCTCTCGTGACGTCCTTGTCAGGCCGCCAGCTTGCCGTCGAGCGCGGCGACGAAGATCTGCCGCAGCTCACCGACACCGACCTTGATCGGATTGCCGCCGGCCGAGGGATCGACCGCGGCCATCTCGGCGACCTTGTCGATCTGCTTGTCGTCGACCTTGATCTCGCGCAGCGTATGGGGAATGCCGATCTCTGTACGCAGATCGAGCACCCATTTCTGCACCGCCTGGAACGACGGATTGGGCAGATTCAGATAGCGGGCGAGGCCGGTCAGCTTCTCGTCGATCGCCTTGCGATTGAACTCCAGCACATAGGGCATGACGACGGCATTGGTCAGGCCGTGATGCGTGTTGTAGAGGGCGCCCAGCGGATGGCTGATCGC
The DNA here is from genome assembly GCA_035539215.1 of Dongiaceae bacterium. Classification (GTDB taxonomy): domain Bacteria; phylum Pseudomonadota; class Alphaproteobacteria; order Dongiales; family Dongiaceae; genus Dongia_B. Next base: position 2,275 of record DATLIX010000212.1, read on the forward strand.
ATGCATGCCGCCGAGGCCCTTCTGGAAGGCGGTCGCGCCCATGCTGGAGGCCGCCATCATGAAGGAGCGGGCGGCGAGATTCTTGCCGTCCTTGACCGCGGCCGGCAGCCACTCTTTGATGAGCCGCATGCCTTCAAGCGCGACGCCGTCGGCCAGCGGGTGGAAGCCCGGCGCGCAGAAGGCTTCGAGATTGTGCGACAGCGCATCCATGCCGACGGCGGCCGTGATATGCGGCGGCAGGCCGACGGTCAGTTCGGGGTCGTCGATGACGATGGCCGGCATCATGTTCGGGTGGAAGATGATCTTCTTCACATGATTGACTTCATCGGTGATGACCGAGGCGCGGCCGACTTCGGAACCAGTGCCCGAGGTCGTCGGCACCGCGACGACCGGCGCCATGCCCTTCGGATCGACACGGGTGTACCAGTCGCCGATATCTTCGAAATCGAAGATCGGGCGGGTCTGGCCGACCATCAAGGCGACCGCCTTGGCGGCATCCAAGGCCGAACCGCCGCCGAAGGCGATGACGCCGTCATGACCGCCAGCCTTGAAGGCCTTGACGCCGTCTTCGACGTTCTTGGCGGTGGGATTGCCCTGGACCTGGCTGAAGAGACCGGTCGGCAGACCTTCGGCTTCGTTGCGCGCGATGGTCTCCTTGATCATCGGCAGGCCGGCAAGGCCCGGATCCGTGACCAGCAGCGGACGCTTCATGCCGAGCGCCTTGCAGAGCTTGGCCAGTTCGACAATGCGGCCGCAGCCGAATTTGACGGAAGTGGGGTAATTCCAGTTGCCGCGCAGGGCGGCCGCGTCAATGCTCATGTCCTAGATCCTAGATGTCGCGATGCGGCGCATTCTAGCCAGTCCGGCGGCGAGGGGAAGCGCTTTCACACCGCCATAATCGCGCGTATTTCATGCTGAATCTTCAGGCGTCGCCGGCAGGCGAAAGGGGTCGCCCGGCAGCGTAGCGCCGGTGCTTGCTGCGCCGCAGCGGGGCCAAACGTCGATTGCCAGCAACGAACTGTCATTAATAGATAATCCGTCAATCACCGATTGCCGGCCGGTCGCGTGCAATTGGCCGAAGCGCCGCGCGTAAAGGCAGGCTACACTCGGCGGCGAATCAGGGGGTGCCATGTCGCCGATCGATGTTTGTCTGGCCATCTTCGTACAAGTTCTCTGGGGCGGCGTCCTGACACTGGCGAAACCGCTGGTGGGGCAATTGCCGCCGATTTTGCTGATGGCGGTAAGCTACAGCCTTGCCGGTCTGGTGCTGTTTCCGGTGGCGCCCCGCCTGCGCACCCGGCCGCGCCATCTGGTGGTCATCTCGCTGACCGCCGGGACGATCCAGGCCGCCATGTTGCTGTCCGGATTGAAGCTGCTGCCGGCATCGATGGCGATGCTGATCCTGCAATTGCAGATTCCTTTCGCTGCCCTGCTGTCATGGATCGTCGGACGGGACAAGCCCAGCCTGCGCAACTGGATCGGCATGGCGCTGGTTCTTATCGGCATCGCCGTCGTCATCGGCCGGCCGAGCGGCGAGGGCCGCTTGCTCGGTATTCTGCTGGTCGGATTCAGCGGCGCCTTTTGGGCCAGCGGCCAGGTCGGCATCGCCGTCTGGAGCCGCGATTCCGGCCTCGCCGTCTATGCCGGCCTGCTGCGCTACGCGGCACCGCAATTGTGGCTGACCTCATTGGTTTTTGAAGGCAATCCGGTTCCCGCACTGCAGAGCATCGGCGCGGAAAGCTGGATCGCGATCCTGATCCTGGCCTTTCTCGGCTGCGTCCTGCCCTATGCCCTCTGGTACCGCCTCCTGATGCGCTATCGGGTCGACGAGGTGATGCCATTCTCGGTGCTGATGCCCGTTGTCGGCGTCATCCTCAGCATCGTCGAATTGGGCGAGCCGATTACCGAGGGGCTGATCATCGGCGGCGGCATCCTGACCGTCGGCCTGGCGGTGATCGCCTTTGGCGGCCGCGTGTTCCGCCGCTTCGCCTCGGCCGTTTCCCGCTGATCCGCCTGATTTCTTGGGAGTCGCCGCGTCGGTTGCGCTAAGATGCGGCCGAATCACGCGTATCAGCCAAGAGTCCGACCATGCCCGACGCCACTCGCCAGATGACTTCGCCCAGCTATCTGCTGCCGGCAGAAGATACCGATTTCATGCTCAACCGGCGTGAAATGCGCGGCCTGCGCTTTGCCATGGAATACAGCAAGGCCGATCTGCTGTTGCGCGATTGGCATGTGCGCTCGACCATCATCTGCTTCGGCAGCGCGCGAACACCGTCGCCGGAGCAGGTCGAGGCGCTTTGTGCGGCGGCGGAATCAGGCGACAAGGCGGCACGGGAGAAGGCCGATCAGGCGAAGACGCTGTCGCATTACTACAATCAGGCGCGTCTCTTCGGCCGCTTGGTGTCGGAGAAGGGCGGCGCGCTCAATCCGGTCGATGGCTGGCGCGACAATGTCATCGCCACGGGCGGCGGTCCAGGCATCATGGAAGCAGCCAATCGCGGCGCCATGGAGGCCGGGGCACCGACCATCGGCTTCAATATCACGCTGCCGCATGAACAGGTTCCCAATGCCTATACGACACCGGAATTGACCTTCCGTTTCCATTATTTCGCCATGCGCAAGATGCACCTCGCCATGCGGGCCCGCGCTTTGGCCGTCTTTCCCGGCGGCTTCGGTACGATGGACGAGCTGTTCGAGATCCTCACCTTGCAGCAGACCGGCAAGGCGAAGCTGGCGCCCGTCGTGCTGGTCGGCCGCGATTACTGGCGGCGGGTCTTCAATTACGACGTCATGATGGAATACGGCGTGATCGCGCCGCGCGACCTCAATCTGTTCGAGATCGTCGATTCAGCGGAAGAAGCCTGGCAGTCGCTGTTGAAGCGCGGCTTGCAGGTTCCGTCGACGCTCTGAGCGGCGCCGGCTTTCGGCCGCTCAGTTCTTGGCGGCGACGCTGCCCCAGAGATCGTAATCCTCGGCGGCTTCCACCTCGACCTGAACGAGATCGCCCGGCTGCAGTTTGGCCGCTTCATCGCCGTTGATGAAGACGTTGCCGTCGATCTCCGGCGCATCCGCCGAAGAGCGGCCGATGGCGCCGTCCTCGTCGACCTCGTCGATCAGCACATCGATCCGCGTGCCGACCTTGCGCGCCATCTTGACTTCGCTGATCTGGCGCTGGGTTTCCATGAAGCGGTCCCAGCGATCCTGCTTCTCGTCTTCGTCGACATGATCGGTGAGTTCCTGCGCCTTGGCGCCGTCGACATTCTCGTATTTGAAGCAGCCGGCACGGTCGATCTGCGCCTCGTCCAGCCAATCGAGCAGGTAGTTGAAATCGTCTTCGGTCTCGCCCGGGAAGCCGACGATGAAGGTCGAGCGGATGGTGAGGTCAGGCACGGTCTCGCGCCACTTGCGCAGGCGCTCCAGGACCTTCTCCTGATTGGCCGGGCGACGCATCGCCTTCAGGACATTCGGACTGGCATGCTGGAAGGGAATGTCGAGATAGGGCAGCACCTTGCCTTCCGCCATCAGCGGCATGATCTCGTCGACATGCGGATAGGGATAGACGTAATGCAGGCGCGTCCAGATGCCGAGCTGGCTCAAGGCATCGCAGAGTTCCGTCATGCGTGCCTTCACCTTCTTGCCGCGCCAGGTGCTTTCGGCATGCTTCAGATCGAGGCCATAGGCGCTGGTATCCTGCGAGATCACCAGCAGTTCCTTGACGCCGGCCTTGGCAAGATTTTCCGCCTCGATCAGCACGTCGCGGGCCGAGCGGCTGGCGAGGTCGCCGCGCAAGCTCGGGATGATGCAGAAGGTGCAGCGGTGGTTGCAGCCTTCGGAAATCTTCAGATAGGCGTAATGGCGCGGCGTCAGCTTGAGGCCGGCCGGGGGTACCAGATCCATGAAGGCGTCATGCTTCGGCGGCACCGCATTGTTGACCGCCTCGACCACGGATTCATATTGCTGCGGACCGGTCACCGACAGCACGCTGGGATGAATGGAGCGGATGGATTCCTCATTGCCGCCCATGCAGCCGGTAACAATGACGCGGCCGTTCTCGGCGATGGCTTCGCCGATCGTATCCAGCGATTCCTGCTTGGCGCTGTTGAGGAAGCCGCAGGTATTGACGATGACGACATCGGCGCCGGCATAGGTATCGGTGATTTCGTAACCCTGGGCCTTCAGGCGGCTGAGGATGCGTTCGGAATCCACCAGCGCCTTGGGGCAGCCGAGGCTGACGATGCCGACGCGCGGATCGCGACCCTTCGGCACACGC
>DATLIX010000213.1:0-15574 GCA_035539215.1 Dongiaceae bacterium
GTGATCTCTTGAAGCTCATGTTGAAGTCCTCCCCATTCATTGTGACGGATCGTTTCATCTTCCGTCGCGCAACCCGGATGGGCCGGGCTCCCCTCCCGGATGGGCCGGGTCCCACGCTTAAGGCGTTGTGTTGCGGCAGGAGCGCGGCGTCAGGTCCGCGTCCCCTGCTGGATGCGATAGCGGTCGAGGGCGACGGCGGCGATGATGACGAGGCCCTTGATGATGTATTGCCAGATGTCGGACACGCCGCAGAGGATCAGGCCATTGGTCAGCACGGCAATGATGAGGGCGCCGATCAAGGTTCCCCAGATCGAGCCGATGCCGCCGACGAAGCTGGTGCCGCCGAGAATGACGGCGGCGATGGCGTCGAGCTCATAGGAGACGCCGAGCTGCGAGCCATTGGCGGCAAAGAGGCGCGCCGCCGACATCACGCCGCCCAGCCCCGCCAGCAGGCCCGACATCGAATAGACGAAGAGCAGGATCTTCCAGACCTTGATGCCGGCGAGCCGCGCCGCGTCGGGATTGCCGCCGACCGCATAGATCCGTGTGCCGAGCACGGTGCGGCGCAGGACCACCCAGGACAGGAAGACCACCAGGAAGGCGATGATCACCAGCCAGGGAACGCCGAGCAGGGTGCCGTTGCCGATGAAGGCGAAGGGCAGGTCGGAATTGAAGACCGTGGTGTCGGCGCCCAGCAATCGCGCCACGCCGCGCACCGCGGTCAGCGAGCCGAGGGTGACGATGAAGGGCGGCAGGCGCAGGAAGGAGATGAAGGCTCCGTTGACGATGCCGCAGACCAGGCCCATGGCGAGGCCGGCCAGGATGCCCAGCATGCCATAATCCGGGATGAGCGAAACGATCATGGTCGCCATCGCCGTCACCGCCACGATCGAGCCCACGGAAAGATCGATGCCGCCGGTCAGGATGACGAAGGTCATGCCGGCCGCGAGCACGGTATTGATCGAGGCCTGCTGCATGACGATGACGATATTGTTCCAGTGCAGGAAGCGGCCCGACAGCAGTTCGAAACCGATGCCGAGGATGATCAGCACCGGCAACATGCCCGCCACCTGCAGCACCTGCCGCATCCGCTGCTTCTGCAGATTGATGCCCGCCGCGCCGATATTCTGACGCTGATCGATGCTGTCCGTCATGATGTGCCCTCGAAGGTGAAGAATGCTGCATCCAATTCCCGCCCCCGTCGCGGGAGAATGTAAGAGAGAGGAGGCCTTTGGTTGATCGCGCGCGCCCCATTCCCCCTCACCCCGTCCCGCGAGGGGCGAGGGGACGCTGCCGCCGATGACCTTTTCTCTTGTCCTCGACGTAGCGCCTTGTCGACTTTTGCAGGCACGCAGTACTGGCCGCAACAAGCGCGGTGAGCCCCCTCTCCCCTGGCGGGAGAGGGTTGGGCTGCGGGGGCAAGTGGCAGGTCGGCGCTTGTCATCTTGCTATCCATCATCCCCCGCCCCTCACGCAGCCTGGCCATTGGCGGCGGCGCCGGTGGCGTAGGACATGATCTCCTCCTGCATGGCAGCCATATCGGGTTGCGCCGGCACCTCGCCGGCGACGAGGCCGTTGCGGATGACGAGGACGCGGTCGCAGATGCCGGCCACTTCGGGGAGGTCGCTGGAAATGACGATAATGCCCACGCCTTCATGGACGAGCGCGTCGATCAGCCGGTAGATCTCGGATTTCGCACCGATATCGACGCCGCGCGTCGGCTCGTCGAGGATCAGCACCTTGGGCTTGGCTTCCAGCAGGCGCGCCAGCAGCACCTTCTGCTGGTTGCCGCCGGAAAGCGAGCCGGTATTGATGCCGGCATCGGCAGCGCGGATCGAGAGATCGCTCATTGCCTTCGCCGCCCGCTGCCGCGCCATCTTGAAATTGGTGAAACCGCCCGGCAAGGCATCGCGGCCGGCAATGCCGATGGATACATTGTCGCGGATGATCATGTTGAGGAACAGTCCCAGCGCCTTGCGGTCCTCGGTCAGATAGGCGATGCCGGCATCCATCGCCTCGCGCGGCTGCCTGGGATGGAAGCGCTTGCCGTCGAGCTCCAGCTCGCCCGACGTCGCGGGATCGGCGCCGAAGATGAGCCGCGCCAGTTCCGTGCGCCCCGCCCCCACCAGGCCGGCGAGCCCCAGCACCTCGCCTTCGAAAAGATCGAAGGAGCAGCCATGGACGCGGCGGCCATCGGCGTAATCATGCACCGAGAAGATCTTGCGGCGGTCCTTTTGCGGCGCCTTATGCTGCTTCCTGTAGAAAGACGAGAGATCGCGCCCCACCATCATGCGGACGAGCTGCGCCGCCGAGAGCTGCGCACGGTCAAGCGTGCCCACCAGCGTGCCGTCGCGCAGGACGCTGACCCGGTCCGCCAGCTCATACACCTCTTCCATGCGATGGCTGATATAGATGACCCCGATGCCCTCGGCCTTCAGCTGGCGGATGATGGCAAAGAGCTGTTCGGTTTCACGGCCCGACAGCGAGGTGGTCGGCTCGTCCATGACGAGGATGCGCGAATGCGCCTGCAGCGCGCGGGCGATCTCCACCAATTGGCGCTGGCCGAGCGACAGTTCCGCCACCCTGGTGCGCGGCGAAAAATCCGTGCCGAGTTTCTGCAGCAGCGGCCAGGCCGCCTGTTCCATGGCGCGGCGGTCGATCAGCGCGCCTTTCGACAGCTCGCTGCCGAGGAAGATGTTCTCCGCCACCGAGAGATTGGGCGCCAGCGACAATTCCTGATAGATCACGGAAACGCCGAGGCGTCGCGCCGTCAGCGGTCCGTCGATCTCCACGGCCTTGCCGTTGATGCGGATTTCGCCGCCCGGATCGGCATGATAGGCGCCGGAAAGGATCTTCATCAGCGTCGATTTGCCGGCGCCGTTCTCGCCCATCAGCGCATGGATCTCGCCGCCATAGGCCGCGAAGGAGACATCGCTCAAGGCCCGCATGCCGGCGAAGGTCTTGCGGATGCCGCGCATCTCCAGGAGCGGCGTCGCGTCTGCCGTCTGTGCTCCTTGTTCCGCGCCGCTGGCGTCGTTCACGCTCCCCGCATTCATGCTCCTAGAGCCTCCCGTTTCGGTGCCGCCCGTCCCGGCGGCTCTCAGCGGCCCGTGGACCGGGCCATCTTGTCTTCTTGCCGTTCAATCGATTTGTCATCCGCGGCCCCGGCCGCAACGATCTCGGACGGCGCGATGTTGCGCCAATGCGGCGCCAGGGCCGCCGATAATTCACGGTAGACATGATAGCGCCGGTCGAGCTGCCGGCGTAGCCCCGGCTGCGGCATCACCGTATGGGAGACACCGGTCATCGCGGCGCAGGCGCCGGCGAGATCGCGATGCCTGCCGGTGGCGACACTCGCCTGGATGGCGATGCCAAGCGCACCCAGCTCCGTCGCCCGCGGCTTCTCCAGCGGCAGATCGAGGCTGGCGGCGAAAATCTCCGACCAGATGGCGCTGCGCGCGGCACCGCCGGCAAAGCGCGCCTTGGCAGGGCGCGGACGGGCCGTCAGCAGACGCTCGAGATGCCGGCGATGCTCGAAGGCGACGCCTTCATAGACCGCCCGCACCATATGGCCGAAACCATGCCAGGCGGAAAAGCCGATCAGGCTGCCGCGCGCCGCCGCATCGTCGATGGCGCCGTTCAAATAGGGCATGAAATAGACCGGCGGATCATCGGCCGAGGTGGCGGCGACGGCTTGGTTGCAGTCCTCATAGGGATCGCTTTGGTCCTTGCCGGAGCCGGGCGCCACATGACCGCGCACGAAGGTATCGACGAACCATTCGAGGGTGCTGGCCGAGGTCGGGCTGCCTTCGATGGCGAGATATTCGCCGGGCACGGCGCCATGGCCGCAGATCACCAGCGAACCGTCGGTGACCGGTTTTTCGATGAACGACTGGTGCAGGCCCCAGGTGCCGGAAACCACGACGACGGTATCGGTGCCGGTGACGCCGCTGCCATACATGATGGCGAGATTGTCGCAACAGCCGGCGCTGACCGGGATGCCGGGCTTCAACCCCATGGCTTCGGCCGCTGCCGATGTCAATTCGCCCGCAACGGTCATGCTTTCGATCACCGGCGGCATCAGGCGCAGGCAATCGTCGAGGCCGAGGATCTCGAACAGTTCCGCATCGATGGCGCGGCGATCGCCGGGGATCTGCCCGGAGGTCGAGAGGTCGGAGACTTCCGCCGCGCGGATGCCCGTCAGGCGATAGCGCAGATAGTCCTTGCACATCAGCAGCGTCGCGCTGTCGCGCAAGACCTGCGGCCGGTGCCGCTGAAACCAGGCAAGAAGCGGCCCGGGCTTGCCCGCCCAGGCATGCTGCCAGGTGCGTTCCAGCTGCGCCGCGTCGCGGCCGTCGCGCTGCCAGTCCGCAATCACCTCGGCGGCGCGGATATCCGGCGCCAATATGCCCGGCGTGGTGGGGTGCCCTGCTGCGTCGATCAGGTAGAAACCGTTGCCGTAGCCGGTGACGCCGATGGCGGCAATGTCCCCGGCGCCGATCCCGGCCAGCGCCATGGCGCGCCGGGTGTTGTCGCAGAGTGCCTGCCACATCGCATCCGGGTCGCGTTCGCTGAATCCCGGCGCCGGATGGCCGGCGCGCAAGGTGGTGCCGGCGACGCCGCATTCCCGGCCGTCGGCAGAGATCACCGCCACCTTGACGGCGGTGCCCCCTGCATCGATCCCGAGAAGAAACTCCGCCATCCGCTTTGCCCCGCTGCCGGCCGGCCCCATTGGCCCGCCCGGCTCAACCCATTGCGCCCAACTTGCCCGGCCGAACCCGGCCGGCCCCTGTTCGTTCCGACGGTCTATGCCGCCTTGTCGTCGCCCGTCATCAAACACGCAAGCCGAGCGACCGTTCCCGGCACAGTCGCGGCCGGGGCTGCAACTGAGGGGGCAGAGGCGGCCATCATCGCCTCAGCCATGCACCAGAGCGCGCAAGGTCTTGGCCATGCCGGCGACATCCTCGCGCTGCCAGACATTGCGGCCATAGATGACACCGCGCGCGCCGCCGGCGATGGCGCCCTCGGTGAAGCTCTTGACCGCCTGCGCGTCGGTCGCCTTGCCGCCCAGCACCATGACCGGGATCGGGCAACCGTCGGTCAGCTGCTTCATGCCTTCGGCCGAGCCCGGATATTGCGTCTTGATGAGATCGGCCCCGAGTTCGGCGGCGATACGGCAGATGCGCGCGAGCTTCGCCGCGTCGGTCTGGTCGCTGTTGCGGTGGCCCCAGAGCACCGCCTCGACGATCAGCGGCAGGCCGATCGCATGGCAGCTTTCCACCGCGAGACGCACGGCCTCGAGATTGCGGGCGAAATTCTGCGGATCGTCGAAGCCGTCGATGAGGCACATCACCGCCGCGTCGGCGCCCAGCGCCGCCGCCAGCTGCGGATCGACCGCCGCCTCGTAAAGCTCGCTGCCGCCGACGCGGAACTCCGCCACCAGCGGCAGGTCGATCCGGGCGACGATGGCGGGCGCGCCATGAAAGCCGAAGAGATCGCCCGCCTGCTTGATCAGGCCGGGGCCGATCAGCACCGCCTCGGGTCCCGCCTCGATGATCTTCGCCAAGGTGGCGCGGGCATCGACACCGAAGGGCGCCGGTCCTTCCAGCAAGGTGCGGTCGAACGCCACCATGAAACTGCGCTGGCTCTCGCGGTTGAACAGCCGGCCGAGGCGCGGATGAAGACTGCGGGAAACCGAGGCAGCGCGGTGAGCCATGACGAACGATCCTTCAGAATTTACAAATTCGAAACTTCATGATCGAAAGACTTGCACCCATGTTAGCGCAAATCAAGCCGATAAACCCTTGCTGCGATGCAATATTTTCTCGCAACGCAACATGACGAGCTTTTGATTTCGAAAGAAAATTCCGCTAGAACGGCTTGGTTCCTAAAGCGAAAGGCAGCCGGAATGGAAGACCGCACTACCGCGCCGCTGGAGGCGAAGCCGACAACCGAGGCGGCGCCGGATAATTTCGGCACCGATGACCGGCGCCAGCACATGCTGAGCTTCATCCGCGCCAAGGATTTCGTCCGGGTCCAGGATCTGTCGCGCGAATTCCGCGTCTCGGAAGTGACGATCCGCAGCGATCTCGACATCCTCGCCCGCGACGGCAGTGTGCGGCGGGTTCATGGCGGCGTGGTGGCCCTGCTTGCCAGCCGCAAGGAAACCGCCTTCGAGGAACGCGCCGACAGCTTCGCCCAGGAAAAGCGCCTGATCGCCAAGGCGGCGGTCGAGATGGTGACCTCCGGCGACAGCATCATCCTCGATGCCGGCACCACCACCATGGCGATCGCCCATGCCCTCGCCGACCGCAGCGATCTCGCAGGCCTTACCGTCTTCACGCCGGGGCTCAATGTCGCCCTTGCCTTGGAACGCGCCATCCCCCGGGTGCAGGTCGTGGTGACGGGCGGCACCCTGCGGCCGCAGCAGCATTCGCTGGTCGAGCCGCTGAACACGCTGATCCTGCAGCGGGTGCGCGCCACCATCGCCTTCCTGGGCTGCAACGGCTTCGACCATCAGCTCGGCATCATGGCGGCGAGCCTGCCCGATGCGATGCTGAAGCAGGCGATCATCGCCGCCGCCCGGCGCATCGTCATCGTCACCGATGCCAGCAAATTCACCCAGAGCGCCGTGGTCAGCTTCTGCGCCTATGACGAGGTCGACACGATCCTCACCGCCGGCCCGGTCGATACCGATGCTCTCGCCACGGTGCGGGATGCCGGGGTACATGTGCAGGTGGCGGGCGAGTAGTCGGCATTGCCGAAAGCCTTGCCGCAGCGCCGAAAGATTCCGTCGCAGTATGCCTTGGGGACAACCGCCGCGGTTAGCCCTCGACGCTGGATCGCGCCGGCGCTACGATCCGATGTGACCGTTTGCTGTAGGGACAGCTGGTTTTCTTCGCGCAGGGCACGACCACGAACAGCCTGACCACCGCAAGTCGAACGACAGCGGTCTTCTTCAAGCCACAATCAGGCTTGATATCAGCCCATCAAGAACAACCGCGAAAAGCGGAACACGCGAATCTCGACACAACATAGCCGGGGAGGCAATCATGGGTGACACGACACCGACGCAACAGGCGGCCAATTGGCTGGCGGCTTTCGGCGACGCGCTGACGCGCGGCGATATTCCCGCCGCCGTGGCGATGTTCGATGACGAATGCTACTGGCGCGATCTCGTCACCTTCACCTGGAACATCAAGACCTGCGAAAGCCGCGACGATATCAGCGCCATGCTGCAGGCGGTGCTTCCCAAGGTGAAGCCCGGCAACTGGCGGGGCGACGGCGAGGCGACGACAGCCAACGGCGTCACCGAAGCTTGGTTCACCTTCGAGACCGCCGTCGCGCGCGGCCGCGGCCTGCTGCGCCTGAAAGGCGACAAAGCCTGGACGTTCCTCACCAGCATGACGGAGCTGAAGGGCTTCGAGGAAAAGAAAGGCGCCACCCGGCCGATGGGCGCCGAACACGGCGTCATCCGCGAACGCAAGAGCTGGCTGGAGCGCAAGCAGCAGGAAGAGGCGGAGCTTGGCTATACCCGGCAGCCTTATTGCCTGATCATCGGCGGCGGCCAGGGCGGCATCGCGCTGGGCGCCCGGTTGAAGCGCCTCAACGTGCCCACCATCGTCATCGAGAAGAATGCGCGGCCGGGCGATTCCTGGCGCAAGCGCTACAAGTCGCTCTGCCTGCATGACCCTGTCTGGTACGACCACCTGCCCTACCTGCCCTTCCCCGATCACTGGCCGGTCTTTTCGCCGAAGGACAAGATCGGCGACTGGCTGGAAATGTATACCAAGGTCATGGAGCTGGATTACTGGGGCTCGACGACGTGCAAGAGTGCGCACTATGACGAGGCCAAGGGCGAATGGGCGGTCGAGGTCGAGCGTGACGGCAAGCCGGTCACCCTGCGGCCGCGGCAGCTCGTTCTGGCGACCGGCATGTCGGCAATGCCCAACCTGGTGCAATATCCGGGCGCCGAGGACTTCAAGGGCGAACAGCATCATTCCAGCAGGCATCCCGGCGGCGACGCCTATCGCGGCAAGAAATGCATCGTCATCGGCTCCAACAACTCGGCCCACGATATCTGCGCCGATCTCTGGGAGCATGGCGCCGATGTCACCATGGTGCAGCGTTCCTCGACCCATATCGCCAGGTCCGACACGCTGATGGATCTCGCCTTGGGCGGGCTCTATTCGGAACAGGCGGTCAAGAACGGCATCACCACCGACAAGGCCGATCTCATTTTCGCCTCGGTGCCGTACAAGATCATGCATACCTTCCACATTCCGGTTTACCAGGAGATGGCGAAGCGCGACGCCGATCTCTATGCGCGCCTGAAGAAGGTCGGCTTCATGCTGGATTTCGGCGAGGACGGATCGGGCCTGTTCATGAAATATCTGCGCCGCGGTTCCGGCTATTACATCGACGTCGGCGCCTCGGACCTGATCGCCGACGGCAAGATCAAGCTGAAAAGCGGCGTCAAGGTCGAGCGCATCAAGCCGCAATCGGTGGTCTTCAGCGACGGCAGCGAATTGCCGGCCGACCTCATCGTCTATGCCACCGGCTACAGCTCGATGAACGGCTGGGCGGCGCAGCTGATTTCCAAGGAGACGGCCGACAAGGTCGGCAAATGCTGGGGCCTCGGCTCCAACACCACCAAGGACCCGGGTCCCTGGGAGGGCGAATTGCGCAACATGTGGAAGCCGACACAGCAGCCGGGCCTGTGGTTCCATGGCGGCAACCTGCACCAGTCGCGGCATTATTCGCAGTTCCTGTCGCTGCAGCTCAAGGCCCGCATGGAGAATATCCCGACGCCGGTCTATGGCATGAACCCGGTGCATCACTTGAGCTAGGCGGTTGACGGACGGGCAACCGGGATGGCGGCCGGGCAGGCGGGCGTTGCGCCTGGCCCGGAACGCCCCTAGGCTTGCCGTTATCCGCCTGCCGGATCTGGGACCTGAAGTCGCGTTGACCTGTGCGGGGTGCCGCGTTGATGTTCATGCCGGAATTTGCCAATCGTACGACAACCCCGGGTTGGTCTTGCGGGACCGGTCGGTCTTGCGGAACGGGTCGGTCTTGCGGAACGGGCCGGTTTTACCGGGACGGTGTCGCCGTATCGCGGATGGGGCAGGCGATTTTCGCCCTGCTGCTGGCGGCCCAGGTGATTGCCGCAGCCGCCCGTGCCGACGACCAGCAGGTACCAGGCAGCGACCTGCCCGCGACTGAGCTGACGGCGTCGGAAAAAGCCGCCGTCGACAAGCTGGTGCTGCCGGTGCCGAAGCCGAGCTTCGGCGATTTCGATGCGATGAAAGCGCATCGCATGGTCCGCATCCTGGTGGTCAACAGCCGCACACTCTATTTCCTCGACAAGGGCCGCGAACTTGGCATCGACAAGGAATTCGCCACCGCCTTCGACCAGGAGCTGAACAAGAAATACAAGACCAAGGCCCTGAAGATCCGCGTGGTCCTCATTCCCGTGCCGCGCGACAAGCTGCTGTCCGCGTTGAACGAGGGGCTCGGCGATATTGCCGCCGGGGCGCAGACCATCACGCCGGAACGCCAGCAACTGGTGGATTTCTCGGCGCCGATCGCCAGCGGCGTGAAGGAGCTGGTGGTGACCGGGCCGGCCGCGCCGGAACTGAAAAGCATCGACGATCTTGCCGGCAAGTCCATCCTGCTGCGCAAGTCCAGCAGCTACTACACCCATCTGCTGGCGATCAGCGACCAGCTCAAGGCCCGCAACCTGGCGCCCATCGACCTGCAGCCGGCCGACGAGGATCTCGAGGACGAGGACCTGCTGGAAATGACCGAAGCCGGCCTGCTGCCTTTCGTCGTGGTCGATCGCTACAAAGGCCTCTTCTGGTCGCAGGTCTACAAGAAGCTCAAGGTGCGTGAGGATCTCCTGGTCAATCAGGGCGGCGATATCGCCTGGGCGATCCGCAAGAACAGCCCGCTGCTGAAAGCCGAGATCGACGACTTCATGAAGTCGCACAAGGTCGGCACCAGTTTCGGCAATACCGTGGTGCTGCGCTATCTGAAGCGCAGCAAGGAACTGCACAACGCCTCCAGCGAAGCGGAGATGGCGAAATTCGAGAAGCTGATCGGCTTCTTCCGGAAATATGCCGACCAGTACAAGTTCAACGACCTGATGATGGTCGCGCAAGGCTATCAGGAATCGCAGCTCGACCAGTCGCGCCGCAGCCCGCGCGGCGCCGTCGGCGTCATGCAGCTGCTGCCCACCACCGCCGCCGATCCCCTGATCGGCATCAACGGCATCGACCGGGATGCCGAGAAGAACATCCTCGCCGGCGTCAAATACATGGCGGTGCTGCGTGACAAATACCTGTCCGACCCGGCGATCGGCGACAAGAGCAAGGTGCTGATGACCTTCGCCGCCTATAATGCCGGCCCCGGCAACCTCAACAAATTCCGGCGCCTGGCCGAGAAATCCGGCCTCGACCCCAATATCTGGTTCAACAATGTGGAGATCGCCGCCTCGCGCATCGTCGGCCAGGAGACGGTGCAGTATGTCAGCAATATCTATAAATACTATGTCGCCTATGAGCTGGTCCGCGAACGCGAGGCCCGCAAGGCAGCCGCCAAGGCCGGCGCGGCCACGACCAATGCAACACCCATCTCGGCCGCACCCGTTTCTTCGGCGCCGACGTCGGCCGGAACTGAAACGACGCCCTGACGCCATCCTGATATCCGTCATGCCTTGCCATAAGCGGGCCGCGCATGGCATGAGAATGGCTGGATGATCCATGGCTCCGGGCAAAGCAGCCACGCCCGCGATACGCCCGCATCACACTATCGGAGTACCAGATGACTCGATTGAAAGAACGCGGCGGGCAGCTTCGGCCCCGCGCAACCGGCATGACGGCGCTTCTGCTGACGTCCCTGCTTCTGCTTGCCGGCTGCTCGGATGGCGGTACCCAGAATCAGACGCTGCTGGACCATTCGGGCGCCATGCCCGATTCAATATACCGCCACCATCACAACACCCACTGAGCGCCACGGCGTATTCCCGTCTCCCGTCGCAGGCGCGTTCCCGCGCTTGCGCAATCTTTCCCTGCACCGCGCATCCCTGCACCGCGCATGCATCGGGGGCCGAGGTCCTGGCCGCCGCGTCAATATCCACGCATCGCAATACGCGGCTCGATCTCCCACGCCACGATCCCTGCAACGTTGATCCCTGCGACGGCAATCCCTCCGGCGGCACTCGCTCCGGCGGGGCGATCCGAGCGTTATTCCCAATTGGATATTTCGCCTTATTTTGCAGGGACTTTCGCATCTGAGCGGATCACCTGCAATGCGTAATATGAATGGGCGGGCACCGGGCGGCTGAGCTTGCCAATGGCGATTTTCCCTGTCTAGAATCGCCCGCATCGATTTCCGACCATTGACGATTTACCGGCGCCACCGCGATTTCATGTCGACCTGTCCAAGACCGATTTCAGCCGGCACTGATGCCCGGCGCCGCAAGCCACGAACCAGTTGCCTTTTCCAGGCGTTCCGGCCGTGCCGCTGGCTTTCCTGCCGCGGCTTCGCCCCGCCGCCTGCCGTATAGTCATTTAGTCCGCGATCATTTAGTCCGAATACTCATCCCTGGGGGAAATACCGAAATGAGATATGAGAGCCCGACCTCCTTCAAAGCAGCGGCCGAGCTGCTGGCCAAGGAAAAGGGCCAGGCCTTCGTCCTGGCCGGCGGCACCGACCTGCTGGTGCGCATGCGCACCGGCTTCGTCGAGCCGGATCTGGTGGTCGATATCAAGCGCATCGGCGGCTCGAAAGAAATCAAGAAGACCGAATCCGGCTTCCGGATCGGCGCCGCCGTCTCGGGCGCGGAATTGGGCGAGCATGGCGCGCTGAAGAAGGCCTGGCCCGGTGTGGTCGAGGCCGCCAATCTCATCGGCTCGAAGCAGGTGCAGGGTCGCTGCACCGTGACCGGCAATCTCTGCAACGCCTCCCCCGCCGCCGACAGCGTCCCGGCCCTGGTGGCGGCCGGCGCCAAGGCCCTCATCGTCGGCCCGAAAGGCAAGCGCAAGGTGGCGGTCGAGGAGATCCCCGTCGGTCCCGGCAAGACCTCGCTGAAGAAAGGCGAGATCATCGAGGCGATCGTGCTGCCGAAGCGCGCGGGCAAATCCGGCGATGCCTATCTGCGCTTCATCCCGCGCACCGAAATGGACATCGCCGTGGTCGGCGTCGGCGTCAATGTCACCCTCGACGGCAAGGGAGTGGTCACCAAGGCGCGCGTGGCGCTGGGTGCCGTCGCCCCGACCGTCCGCCTGGTTCCGGCCGCCGCCAAGGCGCTGATCGGCACCAAGATGGAAAAGGACGCCCTCGACAAGATGGCCGCGGCCTGCGAAGCGGCCTGCAGCCCGATCGACGACAAGCGCGGCACGCGCGAATTCCGCATCAAGGTCGCAGGCGTGCTCGCGCGCCGCGCCGCCGTCATCGCGCGCAAGCGCGCCGGCGGAAAGTAATTTGGGAGTTATCTGAATGTCCGGCATGAAAGTTCATACCAAGATCAACGGCGATCCCGTCGAGTTCATGTGCGAGCCCGATGAATCGCTGCTCGATGTCCTGCGCAACCGCCTCGGCCTCACCGGCGCCAAGGAAGGCTGCAGCACCGGCGATTGCGGCGCCTGCTCGGTGACCGTCGACGGCCGCCTCACCTGCTCCTGCCTGGTGCTGGGCGTCGAGGCCGAGGGCCACGATATCGGCACCATCGAGGGCATGGCCGATGGCGAGCAACTGCATCCGCTGCAGAAGAAGTTCATCGAGCACGCCGCCTTGCAATGCGGCATCTGCACCCCCGGCTTCCTGATCGCGGCGAAGTCGCTGCTCGAGAAGAACCCCGATCCGACCGAGACGGAAATCCGCTTCGGCCTCGCCGGCAATCTCTGCCGCTGCACCGGCTATGACAAGATCGTCCGCGCCGTGCAGGATGCCGCCCAGGAGATGCGTTCAGCCAAGGCACCCGCCAAGGCTTCGGCCAAGAAGGCCGCTCCCCGTATCGCCGCCGCGAAGTCGCGCAACAGCCAGAAGAAGAGGGCCTGACCATGCCGCTCGACAATCCGAATACTGTGAAGCGCAATTTCGACATCGTCGGCTCGCGCCCCAACCGCCCGGACGGCATCGACAAGGTGACCGGCCGCGCCAAGTTCGGCGCCGATGCCTCGGCCCCGGGCCAGCTGGTGGGGCGCATCCTGCGCTCGCCGCATGCCCATGCCCGCATCAAGAAGATCGACACCTCCAAGGCCGAGAAGCTGGCGGGCGTGAAGGCGGTCGTCACCCGCGACGACTTCCCCGACCATACCGACGGCGACAGCGCGCTCTTTGACACGATGTGCAATGTCATGGCGCGCGAGAAGGCGTTCTATGAGGGCCATGCCGTCGCCGCCGTCGCCGCCACCTCGGCCTCGATCGCCCGCCAGGCCTTGAAGCTGATCAAGGTCGATTACGAGATCCTGCCGCATGTCACCGATGTCGACGAGGCGATGAAGCCGAACGCGCCGCTGCTGCATGACGACATGTTCACCGACGGCGTCGACCCGAAGCCGAAGAAGCCCTCCAACATCGCCCGCCGCTTCGAATTCGGCCATGGCGACGTCGAGGCAGGCTTCAAGCAGGCGGATATCATCGTCGAGCGCAGCTTCAAGACCGAAGCGACCCACCAGGGCTATATCGAGCCGCATGCCGCCCTCGCCAGCATGTCGCCCGACGGCAGCGGCGAATTGTGGTGCTGCACCCAGGGCCATTACATGGTGCGCGACGTCTGCTCGCGCATCCTCGGCATCGACATCTCGCGTCTGCGCGTGACGCAGTCGGAAATCGGCGGCGGCTTCGGCGGCAAGACCACGGTCTTCATCGAGCCGGTGGCCCTCGCCCTCTCGCGCAAGGCCAACCGCCCGGTCAAGGTGGTGATGACCCGCGAGGAGGTCTTCAAGGCCTCCGGCCCGACCTCATCGACCTCGATCGACATCAAGATCGGCGTCACCAAGGACGGTCTCATCACCGCCGCCGACGGCACCTTCCGCTATCAGGGCGGCCCGTTCCAGGGCTGCTCGCCGGCGGAATTCGGCGCCATGAGCGCATTTGCCCAGTTCCATCTGGAGAATGTCCGGGCGATCGGCTACGACGTCGTCGCCAACCGGCCGAAGACCATCTCCTACCGGGCACCCGGCGCGCCGATGGCGAATTTCGCCGTCGAAAGTGTCATCGAGGAACTGGCGCATAAGCTCGGCATGAAGCCGATCGACTTCCGCATCAAGAACGCGGCGCGCGAAGGCACCAAGTCCTCCTACGGCCCGGTCTATGGCCCGATCGGCCTCGGCGCGACGCTGGAAGCGGCCAAGAACCATCCGCATTTCAAGGCGCCGCTCGGCGCCCATCAGGGCCGCGGCATGGCCGCCGGTTTCTGGTTCAATTTCGGCGGCCAGTCCTGCGTCTCGCTCAACATTCCGATCGACGGCTCGGTCACCGTGTCGGTGGGCTCGCCGGATATCGGCGGCTCGCGCGCGGCGATGTGCATGATGGTGGCCGAGGAACTCGGCATCCCCTATGAACAGGTGCGGGCGATCATCGCCGACACCAGTGCCCTCGGCTACAACGACGTGACCGATGGCAGCCGCACGACCTTCGCGACCGGCATGGCCTGCATCATGGCGGCGCGCGATGCGATCAGGAAGCTCTGCCAGCGCGCGGCGGCGACCTGGGGCATCCCGGAAGAAGCCGTGACATGGGAGAACGGCCATGCCAAGCCGGCCGGCGCCAATGCCGGCAGTTTCGCACCGCTCTCGCTGAAGGAAATCGCCGCCGCCTCGCCCGGCACCGGCGGCCCGATCGCCGGCCATCACGAATATTCCGCCGAGGGTGCCGGCGTCAGCTTCGCCACGCATATCTGCGATGTCGAGGTCGACAAGGAAACCGGCGCCACCAAGATCGTGCGCTATACCGTGATCCAGGATGCCGGCAAGGCGGTGCATCCCGCTTATGTCGAAGGCCAGTTCCAGGGCGGTGCCGTGCAGGGCATCGGCTGGGCCCTGAACGAGGCCTATATCTACGGCAAGGACGGCAGGCTGCAGAATGCCGGCTTCCTCGACTACCGCATCCCGGTCTGCTCCGATTTGCCGATGATCGATACCCAGATCCTGGAAATCCCCAATCCCGGCCATCCCTACGGTGTCCGCGGTGTCGGCGAGACCTCGATCGTGCCGCCGCTGGCGGCGATCGCCAATGCCGTGGCGGCGGCGACGGGCGTGCGCTTCACCGAGCTGCCGATGTCGCCGCCTGTTGTGCTGAAGGGCATCGAGGACGCGAAGGGTTCGGCCAAGAGCAAGGCCGCCTGAGCGAAGAGGACTGAGAGACATCCATGGCCACAGTCGTTCTCTGGGGATCGTTGAAGCCGCATACCGGCGGCAAATCGACCGTTGAGATCGAGGCCAGGAATGTCGGCGAATTGCTGGCCCGGCTAGGCGAGACCTATCCGGGCCTGCAAAGCCAGATCAAACGCGGCGTCTCCGTCTCCATCGACGGCCTCATCTACCGCGAAGGCTGGCTGGAACCGCTGAAG
>DATLIX010000214.1:0-16190 GCA_035539215.1 Dongiaceae bacterium
GTACCTGCTGGAATCCGAGGACGACCAGACGCCCTTCTCGCGCAGCCAGCGCTCGCTGGTCTATGCCCGCGCGAAACAGCAAGGCGGGGATCTGCCTTTCGGCACGCTGATCGACGTCTACAAGCCCGGCTTTGAATTCATCAGCCATTCCGCCCGGCCGGCACCCCAGACCGATCCCAGAGATTTCCGCATCCAGGTCGGCGGCAATGATTGCAGCAAGCCTTACTCCGCCTCGGTCTTCAACATTTCCGCCATGAGCTTCGGCGCCCTCAGCGCCAATGCCATCCGGGCCCTCAACAAGGGCGCCAAGCTCGGCAATTTCGCCCATGATACCGGCGAGGGCAGCATCAGCCCTTATCACCGCGAGAACGGCGGCGACCTCATCTGGGAATTGGGCAGCGGCTATTTCGGCTGCCGCACCCGCGATGGCCAGTTCGATCCGGGCCGCTTCACCGAACAGGCGCAGAACGATCAGGTGAAGATGATCGAGATCAAGATGAGCCAGGGCGCCAAGCCCGGCCATGGCGGCATCCTGCCCGCCAGCAAGGTGACGCCGGAGATCGCGGCGACACGCGGTGTCGGCATGGGCGAAGACTGCATCTCGCCCTCGCGCCACAGCGCCTTCTCGACGCCGATCGAGATGATGCAGTTCCTCGCCCGCCTGCGTGAACTGAGCGGCGGCAAGCCGACCGGATTCAAGCTTTGCGTCGGTCACCCCTGGGAGTTCATGGGCATCGTGAAGGCGATGCTGGAAACCCAGATTCTGCCGGATTTCATCGTCATCGACGGCGCCGAAGGCGGTACAGGTGCGGCACCGGTGGAATTCGTCGACCATCTCGGCGTGCCGATGCGCGAGGGCCTGCTCTTTGTCCACAATACGCTGACCGCCGCCAATCTGCGCAGCCAGATCAGGCTCGGCGCCAGCGGCAAGATCACCAGCGCTTTCGACATTGCCGGCGTGATGGCGATCGGCGCCAATTGGGCCAATGCCGCGCGCGGATTCATGTTCGCGCTGGGCTGCATCCAGTCGCGCAACTGCCATACCAATCGCTGCCCGACCGGCGTCGCCACCCAGGACCCGTTACGGCAGCGTGCGCTGGTGGTACCGGACAAGGCGGAGCGCGTGGCCAATTTCCATCGCAACACCTTGAAGGCGCTGTCAGAGATGCTGGCCGCCGCCGGCCTGCGGCATCCCGCCGAGATCGGCCCGCATCACATGATGCGCCGCGTCACCCCGACCGAAATCCGCATGCTGTCGCAGCTGCATACCTTCCTCGACGAAGGGGAACTGGTGAATGGCCGATCGACGCGCAGCGAGTTCTATACCGCCAACTGGCGCCTCGCCCGGCCCGACAGCTTCGATCCGTTGCGCAGCTGACGGCAAGACATCTCCCGGTCGGTACAATCGCGTGAATATGGCGCCAGACCTGCACGGTCTGGCGCCATATTCGTTACACCGGTAACCCGATTGCCGGCTTTTGAAGCGGGTTTGCAATTTCGAACAGTCACCATCGCTCCAGATTCCGGAAGATGCGTTCCGGAAGATAGCGACCGCCGACCATAACGGGACGCCATCGCTGCCCAGATCGATTTATGGAGAGAGAGCGAAGATGACGGCTCAAGCCAGCGCTATTGCCACACCAGATCCGCGGGCAGATGCCCAGTCCCGCCCCCTGCATGAATTCGATATGAGCGATCCGCGCTATTACCAGCAGGACATCTGGCAGCCTTATTTCGAACGCTTGCGGCGTGAGGCGCCGATACATTACTGCGCCGCCAGCCCTTATGGTCCCTATTGGTCGCTGACCCGATACAAGGAGATCATGCAGTGCTCGACCAATCACATGGTCTTTTCCAATGCCGGCAACGGCAGCTCTCTGCTTGACGTTCCGGAACAGGATACGGAGCGGCGCGGCTTCATGCGCATGGACCCGCCGCGGCATACCGCCCAACGCAAAGTCGTCGCCCCGATCTTCGCGCCGAGCAACCTCAAGAATATGGAATCGCTGATTCGACACCGCACTCGCGACGTGCTCGATGCCTTGCCGCGCAATGAGACATTCGACTGGGTGGAACATGTCGCGATCAAGCTTACGACCATGATGCTGGCGACTCTGCTCGACTTTCCCTTCGAGGAACGTGCCAAGCTGACTTACTGGTCTGCAGTTGCCGTCGCCAATCTAGCGGACCCCGATGCCCCCATCCGCTCCGAGGATGAAAGGCGCGAGAAGATGCGGCTTATGGCCGAGCATATGCGGAATCTGCTCGAGGAGCGCCGGGATCTGTCGCCGCATTTCGATTTGATCTCCATGCTCGCCCATAATGAAGCCACGCGCGATATGCCATTTCCCGAACTGGTCGGCAATATGATGCTGCTGATCGTTGCCGGCAATGATACGACGCGAAATTCGATGAGCGGGGGCTTGCTGGCGCTCAACGAATTTCCCAATGAGTATCGCAAGCTGCTCGCCCATCCGGAATTGATCGACAGCACTGTGCCGGAGATCATCCGCTATGTGTCGCCCGCCATTCACCTGCGCCGTACGGCGCTAGTGGATACGGTCCTGGGTGGCCAGCCCATCCCGGCCGGTGCCAAGGTGATCCTCTGGTATATTTCGGGCAATCGTGATGAGGAGGCGATCGAACAGCCCGATCACTTCAGGGTCGATCGCCCGCATGCCAGACAGCATCTTGCCTTTGGCGCCGGCATCCACCGTTGTGTGGGCGACCGATTGGCAGAGCTGCAGTTGCGTATCCTTTGGGAAGAACTACTGCCACGCTTCCCGATGATCGAGGTCGTCGGCGAACCGATCCGCAGCTATTCCAATATTCTGCGCGGCATTCGCTCACTGCCGGTGCGGATCCCCGCATAAAAGATCAAGCCGCCGGATCGAGATCGACTTTGTAGAGATCGCGGTTCTTCAAATCCTTCAGCGTCACCGTCATCACTTCGCTGGCGGCATCGATTCTGACATGGCCGAAGAACTGCATCTCCGCCGCCGGCGAGAGATTGGCCTGGCCTTTTTCCGGCGCCTTGATAAATTTCAATTCTGGCCCGAAGGTCGCGTCGAGATCGTTGGGGCCGAAAGTCCCGGCGTTGATCGGACCGGAGACGAATTCCCAGAACGGCTCGAAGTCCTGGAACTGGGCCTTGGCCGGGTCATAGTAATGCGCCGCCGTGTAATGGACGTCGGCGGTCAGCCAGACTGTGTTCCGGACGCCGTTCTGCTTGATGAAGCGCAAGAGATCGGCGATTTCCAGCTCGCGGCCGAGCGGCGCGCCGTTGTCGCGGTTGGCGATCGCCTCATAGTTCTCGCTGCCATCCTTCAGGGGATCCGGCACCACCAGGCCGATCGGCATGTCGGAGGCAAGAACCTTCCAGGTCGCCTTGCTGGCCAGCAATTCCCGCTTCAGCCAGCGGATCTGCTCCGGTCCCATGAAAGCGCTGTCCGGGCCGAGCTTGTCCTGCCGGTTGCGGGAATTGTCGCCGCGATAGCTGCGCTGATCCAGCATGAAGACGTCGAGGCTGGGGCCGTAATGCACGACGCGATACACCTGGTCGGCGCGCTGGGCATCCAGCCGCAACGGCATGTATTCATGCCAGGCCCGTCCGGCATTGGCGGAAAGCAGGGCGACGCTTTTGATCGTATAGCGGTCATCGTCAAGGATCTGATTGGGATACCAGTTGTTGCGCGTTTCGTGATCGTCCCATTGCGCCAGAATCGGCACCGTGGCATTGAAGCCGCGCAGATTTTCATCCGTGAGATTGTATTTGTAGTTGCCGCGATATTCGTCCAGCGTCTCCGCCACCTTGGACTTTTCTTCCGCCGTGACATTCTTCCAGATGGAACCGTCCGGCAACGTCACCTGATCCTTGAGGACACCGTCGGCATAAATGGCATCGCCGGAGTGGACGAAGAAATCCGGCTGCAGGTTGGCCATTTCCTTCCAGATCGTCATGCCGCCGAGTGCCGGATTGATGCCCCAGCCCTGCCCCACGACATCTCCGCCCCAGACGAAGGTCACGTCACGCCGTGCTGCCGGGGCGGTGCGGAAACGCCCGAGAGTGGGTTCGCTCAGGCTCTGCAGGTCGCCCAGGTCCTGGAATGTCACTTTGTAAAAGACGTCCTGCCCGGCCGGCAGGTCGCCCAGTTCCAGCCGCGCGGTGAAATCGGTATCCTGCAAGGCCGCGGGCCCGACCCGGCGACGGGCATCCTTGAAGCTTTCGGTCAGCGCGTAATCGACGATCATGCGGGCCGGCCGATCGGCCCGAGCCCACACGACGCCGCCGTCGAACCCGATGTCGCCGCTTTGCACGCCATGGGTCAGGATGGGTGCGTTGGCGCCGAGCGTCGCCAGGCTTGGCTTCGGGAAGAGCGATACGCCCCCAAGTCCCAGTGCGGCGCCGCCGCCGAAAAGACCGGTGCGCAGCAATCGGCGGCGCGAGACCGGGAGAATCGCGGCATGGACCGAGGATCGGCGGCGGGAACGGGACATCGCGGCTCCTTCACGATTGAAGTCTGTCGGAGGGGACAGATCTGATCGAGAAGTTGAGCCTATCGCCCTATCGGTTGCAGATACGTGACCGAAGAATGGTCATTTGATAACGCGCGGAACGATACTTATCAGAACGGGTTGGCAGTGGGCCGAACGACGATTTCACCGATGTCGACCTCTGCCGGCTGCTCGACCGCGAACAGGATGGCCCGCGCCACCGCCTCGGGTGAAATACCGACGCTGCGATGGGCCCGCGTCTCACATCGCGTAACCGGGTCGGCAATGTGATCCGCCAGCTCCGATACCGCAGCGCTGGGGCTGATCAGCGTGACGCGGATATGCTCGCTCTCTTGCCGCAACCCTTCCGTGACGGCGCGAACGGCAGATTTGGTGGCGTTATAAACTGCCATCTGTGGCGTTGCGCCCTGGTTGCCAATGACGGCAAGGTTGATGATCTGGCCCTCGCCTTGCGCTTGCATTACCGGCAATGCGGCGGCAATGCCGTGCAGGACGCCGCGGAGATTGACATCAATCATCCGCTCCCAGCCCTCCACCTCGAGAGCGCGGAACGGCGCAGCCAGCAGAATACCGGCATTGTTGATAAGGACATCCAGGCGGCCGAACTCATCCATCGTTGCCGCCACGAAAGCTTCCATATCCTGGCGCTGCGTGACATCGAGGCGATGGAAACGCGCGGAGCCGCGCTCGACGGTGATTTCGCCCGCCAGCTGCGCCAACCGGTCGATGCGCCGCGCGCCCAGAATGACATGGGCGCCCTGCGCCGCCAGCAGGCGCGCGCTTGCCGCACCGATACCGCTGCTGGCACCCGTGATGGCGATTACCTTTCCGGTCAGCGGCTGCTGCTTGTCCGGCATTGCATGTCCATCCGGACTTGCGGTCTCAACCGGTACAGATCGGACGGTTCGCGGCTTCAGGATCGTCGTGTTCATGATGACCTCACATGCGGAAATCTGCGGAAGCCGCGGAAGATGGAGTGCAGATGCCTACCGCCAGCCGCAGCACCCGCAACGTCGAGGAAAAAGACATCGCTGGATGAGCGGACTGGAAGAACGGATGACACCGGCTGGAGGGTGGTTTGGCTCCTGATCACTGAAAGAGCTGAAAGCACGATATTTAATGGGCAATCACTTTTCTGATCAGCCCGGCGAAACCAGGGGTCGCCGCTCTCACGGGCCGGTCTAAGGCATTGTCCGCCTGATAAACGTCCCCCTGATAAACCACTTTTGCCCGGGCGGGCTTGCGCTCACCCGAACTGTATTTCAGACGCCGCACGTCGGCGGTCGTCTTGGAAGATGCGGTGCATTCAACGGCCGGTCCGCCCAGTTCGAGGGCGAGAATTTCCTGCTGTCGCATGCGGTCGCGGATGGAGGGGATCTTGGCTGCCGACATGGAAACCTCCTTACTAAGGCTGTTTCGGCGGAGCAGCATTTGGGGAGCGCAGCGTCTTTTGCGAATACCCAAATTTATCGTCTTCTTGCCTAATCCTATTATTTCGACTGCCACCTATTGGATTTTTTGGAACTTTCCTATCTTATTTATATCACCGGTACATAGGGATGGAACATGACGGAGCTCCTGACACGGCCGCTTTTGGAACCCGCGCAGCAGGAAATGCAGGCCCGCATGGTTGCCCTGATGAACCAGTTGGCCCCGGCCGAGGGGCTGACACATCCGGGGCTCGACGGCGTCAAATTGATGCGTTCCAACCGCTCGCTGCCGCGCAGCCCTGTGCTATACGAGCCCTGTATCGTGGTCATCTGCCAGGGGCGCAAGATCGGCCATTTGGGCGATATGTCTTTCATCTATGATGCCCAGCAGTTTCTCGTCCTGTCCGTGCCGTTGCCCTTCGAAAGTGAAACCCATGCCAGTCTGGACGAGCCCTTGCTGGGCCTGTCGATCGGTCTTGATCTCAGCGTCATCGCCGAATTGATGCTGGCCTTGGATGAGACCGGCGGCTTTGCTGATAACAACCCCAAGGGAATCTACGCGACCGCCATGGATGCCCGTCTGGCGGATGCCGTGGTCAGGTTGATGGAGGTACTGGCCTCGCCGGTCGAAGCGCGCCTGCTGGGACCAAGCATCATTCGCGAAATCTATTTTCGTGTCCTGGCCGGTCCCCAGGGTTCCGCAATTCGCGCGGCTCTTGCGCATCAAAGCCAGTTCAGCAAGGTGGCCAAGGCGCTGCGCCGCATCCATGCGGAATATCACAGCGACCTCGATGTGGCGCAGCTGGCCGATGAAGCCGGGATGAGCATTCCCGCGTTCCATGCCACCTTCAAAGCGGTAACCGCCACCTCACCCATCCAATATGTAAAGACCACCCGGCTGCATAAAGCGCGTCTGCTGATGGTCCAGGATGGAATGAGCGCGGCAGTAGCGGCGACCCGCGTGGGCTATGAAAGCGCCTCGCAATTCAGCCGCGAATTCAAACGCTTCTTCGGCCGCACGCCGCTTGAGGAAGCCCGGCAGATGAAGCATGTCCTTGACGCTGCCGGAACCGACAGCAACACGCGATATGTGACCGTTCAGTAGTCATGCGGTTGATATGACGAGAGCCGCAGGTTTCGATCTCGTACCCATGGGCTGATCCAGAGGCTGGACGAAACCGCTTCGCCGCCCGGCCCCCGACCTGGCGCGCTTTGCGGCGACGCTGACAACCCTCCCGCCAACGCCGTTACGGCGCCTGGCCAGTTGCGAAACTCACGCGGCTCGTCGCGAGAGTGATTGCTTTATCCAATCGGCTTTTCAGCGGCAAGCCAATGTTTCAGCCGGCAAAACCGATCGATGTAATCAAGTAACGCTCCCTGTCGCCGCGACACGAAACCACTGTCCTATGCGCGCCATGGGCGTCCTAAAATCTATAGGCTCGCCAATAGGTTGTCGGATTTCGATTGCGCCGGAAAAAGCCGCGCCCATATCCATTCGCATCGCACAAGCTTGTTAGCCAGGAAGAAATGGCAACAAGCATTGCGATCCGGGTACCGGATGTCCGGCCGCCCGGTGGCGCCAGCCGCTCATGCGCCGGCTGCGACCCATGGGACAGCGCGTGACGAGCCCGATCGTTCAGATGGCAGCATCCGACGTGAATTGCGCTCGAACCTGAAGAAGGAGCCGGGTTGAACCGGCTTTAGGGAAACATCATGACATTGACTTCATCGCCCTTGGACCAGGTGATCGCCTGGTCCTGGTATGTCCTATGGCCGATTGCCGGCGTCATCGCCTTGCTGGTGCTCAACCGCATTGCCGGCGTGGTGCGCTATATCCCGAACAATCGTATCGCCATCGTCGAGAAACTGTGGAGCATCAAGGGGTCGATCGTTTCCAGCCTGATCGCCCTGAAAGGCGAAGCCGGCTTCCAGCCGGACGTGCGGCGCGGTGGTTTCCAGCTCTTCCTGCCGTTCCAGTATCGGCTGCATGAAGCGAACCTGGTGACCATTCCGCAGGGCGAGATCGGCTATGTCTTTGCCCGCGACGGTCAGACCCTGGCAGCAACGCAGAGCCTTGGCTCCAACATCACGGCGCATGACTTCCAGGATGCCCGCGCCTTCCTGCAGAACGGCGGCCAGAAGGGACCGCAGCGCAAAATCCTGCGTGAAGGTACCTACGCGGTGAACCTCGCGCAGTTCGTCGTGCTGACACGCGAAGCGGTGCATAGCCTGCAGCTCGACCCGGCGGAGGTCGCCTTGTTCGAGCATATGAGCGATGTGATCGCCGAGCGGGACGGCTTTGCACCCGTGGTCATCAAGGGTAGTGATGACTCGATCGGTGTCGTCACGGTGCATGACGGCCCGGCTTTGCCGGCCGGCCAGATCATCGCTGCGACCGTCGGTGCCGACCAGAGCAACGAGGCAACCTTCCACAACAACTTCCAGGACCCTGAGAAATTTCTCGCGGCCGGTGGTTGCCGCGGTCGCCAGTTGCAGGTGCTGGTCGATGGCTCCTACTACCTGAACCGGCTGTTCTCGACCGTGGAATTGCTGCCGAAGACGCTGATCCCCGCCGGCCATGTCGGTGTCGTCAACTCCTATGTCGGCGATGCCGGCACGGATACCTCGGGCGAGGATTACCGCCATGGCGAATTGGTGAAACAGGGTCAACGCGGTGTCTGGGAAAGCCCGCTGCTGCCCGGCAAGTATGCGTTCAATACCTATGCCGGTGCGGTGTTGCTGGTCCCCACCACCAACTTCATCCTGAAATGGGTGCATGGCGATGCCGGATCGCATCGCTTCGACGAAAACCTGGCGGAGGTCGAACTGATCACCAAGGATGCTTTCGAGCCGGTCCTGCCTTTGTCGGTGGTCGTGCATATCGACTATCGCAAGGCGCCGCTGGTGGTGCAGCGTTTCGGCGATATCAAGAAACTGGTCGAACAGACCCTGGATCCCATGGTCTCGGCCTATTTCAAGAACGTCGCGCAGAAGCGCACCTTGATCGAATTGCTGCAGGAACGGGCCGAGATCCAGGCCACTTCGGGCGATGAGATGCGCGCGAAATTTGCGCTCTATAACCTCGAGCTGCAGGAGGTGCTGATCGGCACGCCCGGCGCAGGCCAATCCGGCGGCGCGCAGATCGAAAAGATCCTGGAGCAGTTGCGTCAGCGGCAAATCGCCGACGAACAGGTCGGGACTTATGAACGTCAGGCTCTGGCGGCCCAGAAGGAGCGTGAGCTGCGCGAGGCAGAGGCCCGCGCCAAACAACAGACCGGCATTACCGAATCCGAGCTCTCGATCAAGGTCTTCGAGAACCAGGGCAAAGCAAGCTTGGCCAGGGCCCAGCAGGAAGCCGAACAGACCCGCACTGCAGCAAAGGCCGAAGCGGATCGTATCCAGCTTCTTGGCGAAGGCGAGGCCCGCAAGACCATCGCCCTTGCCGGCGCCGATGCCGAACGTGTCAGGAAGATCGGTCTGGCCGAGGCTGAGGCGATCAAGCAGCAAGTCGAAGCCTCGGGCGGCCCCCAGATCCAGCTGACGCGCCAGGTGGTGGAGCGTATTGCAACCGCTCTGGAGAAATCCGGCGTCGATATCGTCCCGCGGATTGCCGTCAATGGCGGCGGTCAGGGAACTGGCAGCGATTTGATGCAGGCTTTGATGTCCATGGTGGTGGCAGAGCGTGGCGGGGTGAAAGCACTGGAGCCAGGCCACGCCGCCCCGAACGACAATAAGGCGGCCTGAACCGATCCACCTGTCCGGGCAAGCGGTAACCGGAGAGACCGGACACCGCTTGCCCGCGGTCAACACCCTCACGTTCGAAGGCATGGTTCACTTCACACTTAATGGGTTCGAAGGGGTGCCATATTCAGAAATATTAAGCGACAAAGCTCGTTTTCGGCTTGGCAGGCAGGTCGCTATACGACAGACTTCCTAACTCTAGCACCATGAGAATTGCGCAACGAGAATCCGGAGATTCTGATGCAGCCAATTCGTGTACTGGTCGTCGAGGATGAACGTATCGTCGCGCTGCATCTCAAGCAGCAGCTGACCAAGCTTGGCTACGCCGTTATCGCTGTTGTGGCCTCTGGCGAGCAAGCGCTGCAGTTCCTGCGGCAAGCCCACCCGGATGTTGTCCTGATGGACATCAATATCGAGGGCGAGATCGATGGTATTCAGACCGCCGCCATGATCTCGGCGGAAGATTTCACCCCCGTCATTTATCTCACCGCCTATTCCGAAGAAGCGACGCTGCAGCGCGCCGCCGCCACCAATGCCTATGGTTATCTGTTGAAGCCGTTCTCGGAACGCGAGCTGCATGCAACATTGCAGATGGCAATTGCCCATAGCGCGACCAACCGTCTCAATCGCCAGCGCGAACAGCAATTACGCGACTTTGCCGAACTGTCCTCCGACTGGTTCTGGGAACTGGACGACAAATTGCGTTTCAATTGGGTATCCTGCCAACCGGAGCTGCGCGCGCGCATGGGCGGCGTCCTGACCGTCGGCCGTCCCTGGCAGGACATGATGCTGGACGAAGCGACGGATATCGCCGTCGAGGCCCACCTGAAGGATCTCGAACAGCGACGCTCCTTCCACGACTTCCGTTTCGTGCATCAGACCGGCGACGACGGGCCCTGCCACCTCATCGTCAACGGCATTCCCATCTATGATGCCGACGGCAGCTTTACCGGATATCGAGGCACCGGCAGGGACATCACCCAGCAGATGCTCTTCCTCGACGAGTTGCGCATGGCGAAAGAAGAGGCTGAGACGTCAAGTCGCGCCAAATCGGATTTCGTTGCCAATATGAGCCATGAATTTCGCACCCCGCTGAACGCGATCCTCGGCTTTTCCCAGATCATCATGGATGAGGTGCATGGGCCGGTGCATCCGCCGCAATATCGCGAGTATGGCGGTTTCGTCCACGATGCCGGGAATCATCTGCTGGGACTGGTCAATAATGTCCTCGACCTGGCAAAGATCGAAGCTGGCCATATGGAGCTGCGCCGCGAAGGCATCGACGTCGCGCAGCTCATTGCAGAATGCTGCAAGTTGGTTGATCCGCTGGTCAAGGCCGGCGGCGTCACCTTGTCGGATCTGACGCGGCCCGACCTGCCCGTGCTCTACGCCGATGCGGTCCGGCTCAAGCAGATCGTTCTCAATTTGCTGTCGAATGCCATTAAGTTTACGCCATCCGGCGGCTCGATCACGGTCTGCGCCAGCACCTCCAATCAGCAGGAGATGCTGATCGAGGTTTCCGACACCGGTTGCGGCATGCCGCCGGAAGACGTCGAACGTGCCCAGGAGCCGTTTCAGCGATTGGAGGGCGCGCATACGCGGCGCGTGGAGGGAACGGGATTGGGGCTGTTTCTCGTCAAGCGGCTCTCGGAACTGCATGGCGGCAAACTCAACCTCACCAGTCAGCCAGGCATGGGGACAACGGTCCGCGTCAGCCTGCCGGCGGAACGTATGCTCGGCCAGGAATCACTGTCGACACACGGCTAGAACCCCCTCGCATGCAGCTTCAGGCGGCTTGCCGCTCGGCGGCGAGAATGCCTGCCGATGGCGAGAGGGTCTGTCCAACTCTTCTCTGGCGTCGCGCTTCTCCGGCGCCCGTCAGGTTGTCATGTCCATCGGCGGCGGCACGGCGGGGAATCTGATCATGAAGCGTGTCGGATGGATGGGATTGACCGCCAAAGTGCCGCCCAGTTGATCCGTCAAGAGTCCCACCAGCTGCAGTCCGAGTGTCTGGGCGGCAGCGAAATCGACGGCAGGCGGAATGCCGATGCCGTTATCTTCGATCCGCAGTTCCACCGTTTCTTGATCGAATCGCTTGATGGATACCCCGAGCCGCCCCGATCGCTCGTCCGGAAAGGCATGTTTCATCGCATTCGATATCAATTCATTGGCAATCAAACCGCAGGGAATTGCCAGATTGAGCGGCAACAAAACGTCCTCTGCTTCAACCGCGACGTCAATGGAAGCCGGTGATAGGCGGTAGGATTGAATCAAGGCGGGCACGAGGGATTCCAGGACGACGCGGAAATTCACCTCGGCGAAGTCTTTCGATTGATAGAGAATCTGGTGGATCAAGGCCATCGATCTGACGCGGTTCTTGCTATCGCTCAGCATGTCGATGGCAGTCTGATCCGTCAGCCGGGCCGTTTGCAGATCGAGCAAACTATGCACGATCTGCAGGTTGTTCTTCACGCGGTGATGGACTTCGGCCAGCAGGACGTTCTTTTCCTCGAGCGCCGCCTGGATACGCTCCTCCTTCTGCTTGCGATCGGAGATGTCGACAATGGCCGAGAGCACCATCGTCCCCTCCTCCGTTTCAATCGGATTGAGGCCGATCTCCACCGGGAACTCGCTGCCATCCTTGCGCAAGGCATAGAGGTCGCGGCCGGCCCCCATCGGTCGGGATTGCGGGTCGGCAAAGAAGTGGCCGCGCAGATGCGGATGGCCGAGGCGGAAGCGCTCCGGCACCAGGATCTCCACATGCTGGCCGAGCAGTTCCGACCGGTCATAGCCGAAGACCCGCTCCGCCTGCGTGTTGACCATCTCGATCTGGCCGTTGCGATTGATCATGACCATGGCACTGGGTGCCGCCTCAACCACGCGCCGGAACCGTTCTTCCACCCGCTTGCGCGGCGAGAGATCGATGATCGATGACAGCACCAGCGTGCCCTCATCCGTCTCGATCGGGTTGAGGCCGATTTCGACCGGAAACTCGCTGCCGTCTTTGCGCAGGGCAAAGAGGTCGCGGCCCAGACCCATCGGCCGCGATTGCGGCTTGGCAAAAAAACCCTGGCGCAACGCAGGATGCCCGTTGCGGAAACGCTCCGGGACCAGGGCTTCAATTGATTTTCCCAGAAGCTCGACGCGGGTATAGCCAAAGAGCCGCTCCGTCTGCGCATTGACCAGCACGATGCGGCCCGCGCGATCGATGATGACCATCGCATTCGGCGCCGCTTCCACGACGCGCTGGAAAACCTCGCGATCACGCTGGCTGACGGTTTGCGGCGTGTCCACGGTCATCGGCCTACCTCTCAACGGTTGCGACGATCCGGCTGGCCTGCGGGCCTCCAATCGGCATCGATGAAGAAGGTTACAGGTCAATAGTCACAGAAGTTCACGGTCTTTGCCAGGACAATGATGCAACAAAAACTAGGGCGATAAAACGATATCACGACCGATAGATGTATTCCCGTCATCAGTGCTGCGACGGCCCGTTGCGACAGCCGTCGGCGCAAGGCACAAACATTTCAGGCCGACCCCCGCGCAGGGTCGGCCTGAAAATAAGTATCTCTTCGTTGTCACAGTTTCAGATCAAGCGGCCTCGGTCGCACCCGACAACAAGGCGGCATCGGCGGCCTCCTCGGCCTGTCGGGCCATTTCCCGCAAATGCGCCTGACGGCTCTCCTCGCGGCGCCGCAGGATCTCATAGGCGACGGCACCGACGACCGTGATGCCGATCAGGATCAGGGCCAGCGCGTTGATCGTCGGCGTGATACCTGTCCGTACCTTGGACCCCACATAGACGGTCAGCGTGTCATAGGTGCCCTTGGTGAAGAGTGTCACGTTGAAGTTTTCCACCGACTGGAAGAAGGCGATCAACGCGCCGGCACCGATTGCCGGATAGAGATGCGGCGCCAGAATGCGGCGCACGACCTGGGCATGGCTGGCGCCGAGATCGAGTGCCGCCTCTTCCAGGCCCTTGTCGAAGCTCTGCAGGCGCGCCAGCACCAGCAGCATGACATAGGCGGCAATATAGGAAACCTGACCGAAAGCCGACAAATGCAGCCCTGCCGGAACTTTGAATTCGTTCCAGAACAGCAAGGTGGAGATGCCGATCACCGCGCCGGGGGTCAGGATCGGCGCCACCATCAGGCCGTAGAGGAATGAACGCGAGCGTCCCCGCAGGCTGTTGATGAGAATGCCGGCCGCCGTGCCGATCGGCACCGCCATGGCCACCACGCCAAGCGCCACCAGCACGGTATTGGTGCCGGCCGTCCACATGCGCTCATCGTTATAGAGATCGACGAACCATTGCGTGGTGAAGCCCTTCCAGGGATAGACCGAGGGAAAGCGCGAGTCATTCAAGGCCGCGCCGCCCATGATGACGAGCGGCAACAGCATATAGGCGAGAAAGATCACCACATAGAGGTTGAAGATGATGCGGCTGAGCGGAGTCTTGTTCATATACGCCTCACTGAGCGATATCGGCGAGACGCACCTTGAACAGGCGCATCATCAGGGAAACAAAGATCGTGCAGATCAGCAGCAGCAGGAAGGCATAGGCCGAACCGGTGTTCCAATCTTGCGCCTCGAACATCCATTGCTGGATGACCTCGGTGAACCAGCGCGAACTGGGCGATGCCAGCAGCGATGGCACGATGATCGAGCCCGCCGACAACATGAAGACCATGACGCAACCGGAGGCGATGCCGGGCTTGGCATGCGGCATGATCACGCGGCGATGAATCTGCCACCAGCGCGCGCCCATATCCTCCGCCGCCTCGATCTGGTTGGTGTCCAGCGTCGAAATGGCGTTGTAGACCGGGAACAGCATGAAGAGGACATAGGTATAGACCAAGCCGATGATCACGCCGTTATAGGCGGTCAGCCAGCGGACCTTATGGAAGCCCAGCAGGTCCAGCCCGGCATTCAGCGGTCCCTGATACGACAGGATGATGTACCAAGCGAAGCTGCGCAGGATTTCGCTGACCCAAAGCGGAATCAGCAGCATCAGAAAGAGGCTCGGCACCGATTGCGGCTTGGCGACCTTGGAGATGAAATAAGCCAGCGGATAAGCCAGCGCCAAGGTCAGTGCGGTGACGACGCTGCTGAAGAACACGGTTTCCAGGAAGATATAGACATGGATCGGCAGGTCGAAAAAGAGGAAATGCACCGTGCTCGAACTATTGAAGAAGGTCATATAGTTCGAAAGCGTATAGGCATCGTTCGGGCCGCCGATCTGGTCGACCGGCAGGTAAGGCCGGAAGGATTTCTCGGCCAGAAAGATATAGGGGAAGATCACCAGCGCCAGCAGCCAGAAGGCTGTCAGGCCGCCGAATACGGCCGCCAGAACGACCCCGTAACGCCGAGCCAGTTCACGCATCGGACGTCTCCAGCGCCGCTTCGACGGCCGATGCGGTGGTCGCGCCGGCCGGCGGGCGCTGTCCGGCCCCGTCAACCAGGATCATCGCATTCTCGGCGGCGAAGGTGAGATAGAGCCGTGCACCCGGTTCCGGGATGGCGATGGTGCTGTCATTACGAAGCTGCACGATGCGGGCGCCGCCATGGGCATCGGTGAGATGCACATTGATGAAATTGCCTTCGAAAGCGACGTTCTCGACTTCCACCGCCAGGCTGTTCGTGGCGCTCGGCGTTTCCTGCAGGCGCGCATATTCGGGGCGCACATAGAGCCGGGCCACGGAATTCTTGGTGACATCGGGGCCGAGGATGGCGTTGAACGTTCCGGCAGCCGTGCGGAAACTTCCGATCGCTCCGGAGATGTTCTCGACGTCGCCGACAAAGATATTGTTCTCGCCGACGAAAGAAGCGACGAAACCGTTGACCGGACGGTTATAGATTTCCTGCGGCGTCGCCACCTGCTGCAGGCGTCCCTGTGACATCACGCCAACGCGATCGGACATCGCCAGGGCCTCGCCCTGGTCATGGGTAATGTAGATGAAGGTGACGTCGGTACGCTTCTGAATGGCGCGCAACTCGGCCCGCATATGCTGGCGCAGTTTGAGGTCCAGCGCCGAGAGCGGCTCATCGAGCAGCATAACCTTGGGCTCGACGGCCAGCGCCCGGGCGATCGCCACGCGCTGCTTCTGGCCGCCGGAGAGCTGGCTGATTGCCTTATCCGCCGCACCCGGCAGATCGACGAGGCGCAGCAGCTCTTCCGCTTTGGCGCGCCGGACCGCCTTGCTGGCGCCGCGCACTTCCAAACCGAAAGAAATGTTTTCCCAGACCGGCATCAGCGGAAACAGCGCCAGATTCTGGAAGATCAGCGCTGTCGGCCGCTTATTGGGGCCGATGCCGCGCATATTCTGGCCACCGATCTTGATCTCACCCTCGCTGGGGGAAATAAAGCCGGAAATCATGCGCAAGATCGTCGTCTTGCCGCAGCCCGATGGCCCCAGGAAGGAGAAGAACTCGCCCGGCTTGATGGTGACGGACACACGGTCAACGGCTCGAAAATCGCCAAAATCCGCGCAAACGCCGGATAAT
>DATLIX010000215.1:0-64231 GCA_035539215.1 Dongiaceae bacterium
CCATACCCCTTTGATTTTGCTTCGAAATCTTGCACTTACCAGACTTTGGCGGCGCGTTCGGCGCGGGCTGCGTTCGTCTTCAGGGTGTGACAGCTGCCGCATAACAGCTTGATATTGCTGCGATCTAGTGGCGCGCCGCCGTCTTTGAGCTCGATATCGTGGTCCCCAAACACCCTGATCGGCCGACCATCGGCGTCATGCGTCCGGCCACAACCACTGGCTTGGCAGCGCCGGCCACGCTCCTGGACAATCTCGGCGATCAGCTTCTTCCATTCCGAGCTGCCATAGAACGGGTCGCGTTGCTTCGGCTTCGGCGCCAGCAGCGGCTGACGCAGCGGCTGGACACGACTCGATAAGGTGATCAGCCGTCGCTTCGCCATGCCATCTCCGGAAAAGCAAAAACCCCGGCCATGGGGCTCGGGGTTTTGTGGATGATCGGCGGCTGCATTTAGGCGCAGCTCGCCCAGCGCGAAACAAGATATACGGCCGTTCCCTATCGATTGTCAATATCTGGTGCTACCGCGTCTTGTTTCGCTGGATACCATACCGCTGAAGCTCAGCCTGCCGGATCTTCACATGGAAGCTGACAATGCGCCCGAACAGGTGCTCGTCAGGACATTGATCTTCGTTAACAACCACGCCCTGCACCATTGGCACATAGCGCTTGAGGCCGGCGTCGTGGACATCGCGCAGCCATTGCACCAGCCGGCCATAGATATCCTCCTCGGCCTGGGACATGAATGGCGCAGCTCGCCGCTGTACCCGCGCCGGATCGAATGATCGCACCAGCAGGGCCGAGCAGCGCATGGTGAAGGCGTCGTAAAGCTCCTGGATGCTCTCGACCTTCTCGCGCTCCCAGAACGTCCAGAAAGGCCGGCTGGCGGCCGCACGCAGGATCATCTCATCAGTCGGGGCCCAGCCATCCCAGACGTCCGGTTGCCGCTCTGGCCGGCGTTTCGCCATGATCATCATCTCCCCCAAATGCGTTGACCGATGCTGATCAATACCTGCCGCTCGCTTTCAGCCAGGCGGTAGTCATCGAGCTTGATATCGAAGAAACCGGCATGGAATGCGCGGCGCCGGTAATCCTTGATCTGCTCCGGACTGAGCGTGCAGATATCGCTCTGCCAGTCACCCAATGGGCTCGTCGGATCACGCCGCATCGGTTTTGCCCGCCAGCAGATGCTTCGGCGCTAGACATCCTGGCTCATCGGGTTTGGCGCCCCAGAGCGGATTCCACGTGCCTTTGGTGCGAAAGGCCGCGAGGCGCAGCTCCCAGGTGAAATCATCTGGCCCGGCGATCGTTCGATGCTGAGCCGAGCGTTCGGCGGATGATGCCGCTCCGGCCTGAAGCGGCTTCTTGCGGGCAGCGATCGAATCGGCGATGGCGCCGTCGAAGAATTCGAGGTTGCCGCCTCTCCAGCGCCCCTTGAGGCGCTCGATGGTCGGGTAGATGTCGGCCTCAGGATCTGCGCCGTCCTTCAGCCAACGATCGATCCGACCGAAGACCAACAGCTTCGGATTGTCGGCGATCGCCTCGACCCTGGCCTGAACCTCCCGATAGCGCTCATGCAGCGGCTCAGCCCGAGCCTTCGGCGGCTCGCCCGCCGGCCCTGTGTCAGGCTTAGGCTGGGTCTTAATTTCAGACTGGTTGTTTTCTTTCTTATAGTCCTGTCCTGTCCTGTCCTGTCTATGGGAGGTCGTTACGTGAACGTTACGGTCATCGTTACGATGGTCGTTACGAATATCGTTACGTTGGTCGTCGCGTTGACGTGACGATGCTTCCCGTTCTTCGGCCGCGCGGCGCCTGGCTTCCGTCGCTGCCTGTGTCCTATCCCTTCTTTCCTGTTTCTTTTCAAAGGCTCGCAGTACATCGGTGCAGAGCGTCTGGTGGTAAAGGCGGCCGTCATTGCATTTGACAAAGCCGCGCAAAGCCATGGATTTAACCTTTTTCCATTTCCTGCCAGCTCCTGAGTACGAAGCAAGGACGCGATCATCATCTGGAAGACTTCCTGCGGGAATTTGTTTCCAAGCCCTGCACCAAAGTGCAACTGCGGCCTTGAACTCGTCGCCGGAAGAGAGCGCCATCAGCTCGCTCGCCATCAATCTTTCGACGTTCAACATGAAGCCATCCAGGTTGCGGACGTCATGGCTTTCGTTCGTCAAAGGTGCGGGAAGGTCGGTCACTCATAGCCCCCATGCTGCAAATCGTCGAACCGCTGCGCTTCACCCAGGAAGGCCACTTTGACGGCACCACCCGACCCGAAGCGCTGTTTGCCGACGATGATCTCGGCGAGGCCGCGGCAGCGCTCCATGTCGGCCTGATGGTCATTCCAGCGCTCCTTGAAGGAGGCGTCGCCTTCCCCGGGTTTGCGCCTCGGCTCATTCCGTTCGAGGTAATATTCCTCCCGGTAGAACAGCAGGACCTGGTCGGCATCCTGCTCGATCGATCCGGATTCGCGGAGATCGGCCAGCTGCGGCCGCTTGTCATCTCGGCCCTCGACCCCGCGATTGATCTGGGAAAGCGCCAGGACGGGGGCGCGCAGACTTTTTGCCATCAGCTTCAGCTCCCGGGTGATTTTGGTCAGCTCCTCGACCCGGTTGGCATTGCGGGAGCCGCCCTCGCCGGTAATCAGCTGGAGATAGTCGATGATGACGATACCGGGCTTTCCCGGCTTCAGGATGCCTCGGGCCTTTGCTTCGATCATCGATGTCGTGATACGGGCCTCATCGATGATGTGGATTGGTAGGGCGCCGATACGCCTTTTCGCTTCGATGAGGTCGCTGAATTCCTGATCGCTGATCTTGCCGGTCCGCTGCTTCTCGGTGCCGATTCCGGTCTCCATGGCGAGGATGCGCTGGAACAGCTGCTCGGACGACATTTCCTTCGAGAAGAAGACCGACGGGATGCCGCCATAGGCCGCCCGCCAGGCGCAGGTAGCGGCAAAGACCGTCTTGCCCATGCCGGGCCGGCCGCCACCGATCACGAGCTCGCCGGGAAAGAAGCCACCGAGTTTCTTATCGAGGTCCACCAAGCCGGTCGGAATGCCACCGACTGGCGCCTTGGCAAGGTATGACGCCTCGATCGCCTGCAATGCTCTATCGCCGATAGATTCGAGGGTCTCGGCTTCCTTCGGCCCCTGCAGCGTCTCCTCGAGATCCAGCAGCTTCTGACGATTGTCGGCGATGATCTTGGCCGTCGCCTGTTCCGGCGTCAGGGAGAAGCTGCCGCCATCCATTTCGAAGCGGTCATTGATGGCACTTTCGGTCAGCTCTTCCGCCTGCCGCATCAGTTTTCGGCGCACAAAGGCCTCGACGATCGGCCGGCCGTAATCCTCGCCATTGATCACGCTGACAACCGATTGCGCCAGATCGACGAGATATTTCTGCGGCGTCATGCCTTCCCAATCGGCGAAGGCGCGGTCCTGCGCGAAGTATGGCAGCAAGGTCACCGAGTTGATCTTGGCCTTGTCCTTCGCCATGGCGCGCATGGCCTCGAAGATACGGGCCCGCAGCGGATCACCAAAATATGTCGGCTCCAGCCAGCCGTTGACGCGGTAGATGACCGAGTTATCGGCCATGATCGCGGCAAGCAAGGCGATCTCGGCTTCCGGCACGAAGAGGTCTGGCGGAAATTCGATCTCACGCGACTGCGGGGCTGGCATGTTCCCCATTACGCCACGGCCTTAAACTTGTCGATTTCGTTGCCAAAAGCTGCCCACCCTGAACGCCGTTGGCGGGCAAAGACGTCCGCGCGGCGCGCGTTCGGCATCATCTTTTCAGCCTCTCTATAAGCCTCATCCGGCTTCCGGCTATGGTCACGGATCGGGCCTTCGATGACGGTGCGGATCGACCTGCTGGTAACAGGACTGCCGGTGGTGGCGATGATGAAGGGTTCAGAGGCGCAGCGAAGGCGGTAACCGGTGCCAAAGGCTAGCTTCCCAGTCCGTGTCCGCTTCACCCAAACGCCGGTGGTTACGAACTTGAAGCCCCAACGCTTCACCATGTCGATCTGCTGATCGATCATCGGGTGTGTCGCCCAAGCCCAAAGAAGACCGTCCCGGCCAAAGAGATCCATGACCGGCAAAGATCGGATCTCGTCGAGAGTCATCGTCTCGTAGTGGCTTTCGGGCGATTTTTCCCGCTTGCCGGCATCGCTCCAGGTTTCGAACGACCAGGGGATATCGATCATCACGAGATCGAAGCCAAACATCTGCAGCTCGCCGAAGGGCCAGTCGGTTCTCATACCGGCACCTCATCGGCCGTGAGCGCATGGATCTTGGCCTTGTGCTCAGGCTCGATCACCCAGCCGGAGCCCCACATGGTTTTTATCTCGATACCGAACTGATCCAGCTTCTTGCGGATCCTGGCGATATAGACATCGAGAATGCGGTCATCCTGCGGCTGCCGCGCGGCGTCTCCATACATGACCGCCATCGCCATCTCACGCATGACGGCCTGGCGTTTGACCAGAAGGCCGAGCAGCTGCCCCTCATGTTTCGTCAGGCCGAGGGCTAGCGGTGCCTGAAAACCGGCGCCGAGGGCGTCCTCGAGTTCACGGATCCTGAGCTTCGCCTCTTCGAGTTCGCCCGCCAGCCGCTTGATATGCGCGTGAAGATCGATCCCCATCTCAATGCCTCAGGAACGCGATTGGTTTATCGCTCGACCAACATAGCGCGCAGGTGCCGCAGCAGGCGGTTTTCTCGGTCTGCGCCGGGCAGATGATCGCCGCACCGGCCTGCTCCGGCTTGTCGATCGTCACCGTGCGGGGGACATATGCGACGCCATTGGAAAAGCGGATCAGGCAGTTTCCGCGCGATTCCCGGTTCATCGAATCGATGACCACGCCGATGGCATCGGAAGGGGTTCGGGCGGTATAGCCGAAGATCCTGAGGGCTCGGAGTGTCGCCAGCATGCGCTGCCAGAACCTGGCGTAATCGGCCGAGAAGAAGTCACCAAGGATATGCAGCCGGACGACGAAGCCGTCGCGGTGGATCATGTTCAAGGCGCCAAGCTCGCGCTCCAACTTAGGCAGGAAGGTTTCATCTGCCGAGATCCGCGTCGACCAATGCATGTTGTTGCCATAGCAGTCGCGCCAATGACCGCAGGACCGCGGGCAGGTCGTGCGCTCCTCCAGCGTCAGGGTGAAGATCGGCATCTGCGCCCAGTCGCCCTTGACGACATGGCTGCCGATCTTGCGCTGATGTTCGCCGGATTTCAGCAGCTGGAACTCGCCGGCGGCCGGCTTGACGGTCGATGGGAAGAAGCTATGGGCGTTGACGATGGCAGCATGATCACGCGCCAGCACGTTCGGCTTGCCGGGCTTGAAATGCTTCTCGAAGCGGCGTTTCGGCCCCTCATGTTGGGTATAGGCGCGCTTAGCTGGCATGCCCCCCCCATCGGCAGCCGCCGCAACATGCGCCACGGCCTGCAGCGCCGCAGCTGTCGGCTTGGCCAGGGGCTTCGCGGCATGGATCGTCACCATGACCGGCCGCGGCGCCGGTTTTGGCGGGACATCGGTTCCGGGTTTGAAGCCTGACAACGTGTTGATCTCGATGAATTCCTGTTTCCGCCGCGCGATCTCCTTGATCTGTGCGCGTGCACCACCGCCGGTCGAAGGCAGCGACCCGCCATCCGGAAACTTGAGCATCGTTGCCGGGTCGGCTTGCAGCTGATGCACCGGCGCCCCGATGGCGACGCCCGCCTTGCAAAGCGTGACACCCTTCTCGGCGATGTGCCGCGCGATGAGATACTCGGCCTCTTCGCGGCTGATCGGTGGCATCTTGCTAGGCGCCGGCATTGGCGACCTCCAGCTTCAGTTTCGCGAGATTCGCCGGAGCCTTGGCGTTATAGGTCGCCATGATCGACAGCGTCACGGCGCGGGTGATCTTGCAGTTATCCTCATATTTCCGGCGCCGGCTGATCTCGAGCCAGGAATCCGGCATTCTCAGCTTCAGGATCATCAGCAGATGATCGAGGTCGAACTCGCCGTGCTGGTTCGAGATGAAGAAAGCGATGCTATCGATCAGATCCGCCGGGCACGGTCGGCTCGGCCAGGCGAGACGTGTCAGCTTCAAGGCGCCCTGGATGGTTTCGGCGCCCTGCTCGCGAAGGATGCGCTGCAGGGTCGAGACGGCCATGGTCTGGTGCGCTTTCAAGATCCCCTTCGGCACGATGTTGCGCGGGATCTCGATGCCGGCGGCGGCGCAGATCTCATTGAGCTGGATCGAAGCCGGATCACCAGCCGCCGCGGCGGCATGATGCATCTGCAGCCGGTTGATGGCGACCCGGTCGCGGTTCAGGGCGACGAAGGCCTGCGCTTGGGCGGCCCGGTCCGGCAGATCGAGGATGATGCAGGGCAATTCCGCGATGTCGCCGCGGAGAAGCGCCGCCGCCGCCCTGTGCTGGCCGTCGATGATCAGCCAACCCGGCACGGTCCAGCCCTCGCCTGGCTTCGCTGTCACGGTCAGGACCTGGAAGCGCGACCAGGTGAAATTGAGAGCAATGTGACGGATCAGCTTCTGGCTGACGCGGCCGGCCATGCTGCGCTGATAGGAAGGATCGGTCTCGAGCTTGCCGATCGGCAGCCAGACCAGCTGCGGCCGCTCACCGAGCTGGGAAAGCTGTGTCACCGGTTCCTGGATCGCCCGCGCTGCTTGCCCCATGTCTGCCCCTGTCCCTCAATCTGTTACCGACGGCTCATATCCGCATAGAGACGAAGCTTGGTGACATCGCGCTTGACGAGACCTGGATAGCCGGCGCGGGCCCATTGATTGCGCTGCCAGTTGGTCAGCCGTGCCACCATGATGGTCCATTCATCGCGCAGGAAGACCGGCTTCTGGTTCAGCGCCTGCTTGCTGCGGCGTGAATGACGCCGGACACGGCTCGCCGGGATCTCTCGATGCCGGCCGTCATCATGGTGCGGATGGGTCGCCGGCAGGCGCAGGAAGCTGCCCATCGCCATCGCGGCGCCCAGTAGAATATTCTTGAACATATCGCCCCCTATGCCGCTTTGTTGCGGCCATCGAATTGCAGATAGCCGCGAAGCCCGGTCCATGTGCCGCCGGTATCGCGGGAGACTTTGACCTCGATGGCACCATCGGCGAGGATGCTGATCGCCTCGACGGCGCCTTCCCAGCCTTCCATGTGGACGACATGATCGCCGACGAAGAGGCTGCAGTCGGGGCCGGGGTTGCGTTCCGCCGTCATTGCGCCGTTCCGGCGAGAATCGCGGCCGTTTCCGGCAGAAAGCAGTCCTGCATGTAGATGAGGCCGGCCAAGGCATCGGCGGCATTGTGATCAGCCACATCGTAACCGAGCTGGCGCAGCTTGAAGCCGACATGGCTCTTGATGTCATTGCCCCGGGCAAAGCCGAGCAGATGCTTGCGGATCTCGTCAGGTGTCTGCTGATAGCAGGGTATGCCTCGCTCGTTGCAGAACTCTTCGGTGATCGCCGCCATGCCGATCAGCAGATAGGCAACCTCGCCCGCGTTGCCGGCAAACATCGGCGCTTCGAAGGCGAGATCGGTGGGATTGTGTATGGCAATGAAGTCGCTGAGCCATTGCCGGTAGAGGCGGAAGACCTGGCCAGTCGTCGCGAGCTGACCGCGCGGGAATTCCTTGACGCCGAAAAGCACGTCGGCGCGACCGTTGGAGGTCGCCCAGCCAGCGGACTTCGCGATGTCAAGGAATGCCAGCCTGCGGTCGGTCATGATCAGTGCGCCATCGCTCCCGCCGCACCGTTTTTGCCGTTGGCCTTGCGGCCGCCATTCGGCAGCGCCTTGACACCAGCGTTTTCGCCCTGGCCCTTCTTCCATCCCGCCAGAAATGCATCATGCTCGGGCGTCTCTTCTGCATATTCGCAGACCGACATGGGCTTGGCCGCTTTGCCGGCGACATAGCCCTCGGCCTCGATCTGCTCAATCGTTGATGCAGGGCCAGTCTTCGCGTCCTCGATCGCCGTGGCGACGG
The DNA here is from genome assembly GCA_035539215.1 of Dongiaceae bacterium. Taxonomy (GTDB): domain Bacteria; phylum Pseudomonadota; class Alphaproteobacteria; order Dongiales; family Dongiaceae; genus Dongia_B. Next base: position 7,972 of record DATLIX010000215.1, read on the forward strand.
TGCGGCCGTCCTTCATGACGCCGACATGGGCGAAGAGCGGCAGATCCATCAGCTTCGCCAGTTCATTGCGCCGGTTGGTCTCGCGGGCGATCTCGTCCGGGTCGCGCTTCAGCATCTGGATGTACCAGGTCAGATCGTCCGGATTGCCACCCTGCTTCTTGAAGTCCTTCAGATGCGCGCGGTAGATGCCGAGTTCGCTCGAGATCTCGGCTTGGGCGCGCTCACGCGTCGACTGATAGTTCTTCTCCAGCCGGACTGCCTTCTTGGCGAACTCCTTCATCTGGCTGGGGCTGAGCGCATTCGGCGCCGGCGGCTGGGCCGAAGCCGTCGGCTTGGCGGATTTGGCTTCCGGTTCCGGTTGCGTGGTGGTCGCGGACTTCTTGCTCCTGGGCTTGGGCAGTTTGGCGGCCATATGACTCTCCTGAGAAAGGGATAGGTCGGCGGCTTGCTGCGATCGGGAAATGAATCAGGGCGCCCCAATCGCTGCTTGGTATGCCCGGTCGGCCGCCGATCGACCGCCGGATCGCGCGCCCGAAGATCAGTTATTCGATGAAATCGCCGACGGTGGAGAACTTGAACTGGCAGGCCTGGCTGTTCGCCGTGCCGTCCTGGTTGTTCCAGGCAGAGCCGCTGGCCTCGATCACGCAGACCTTGTCACCGGCGAGGCTGCCGCAAAGCGCCGCTGCGACGTCGCCAAGCGCATTCTTCGCCGCTTCCTCCGCGCTGCCGGCCGGGCAGTCACCAGTTGAAGCGAAGCCATCTTTCACGACCTCGGCCAGCTTCGAGGCGCGACCGGTTTTGTTATAAGACCAGGACATGTCCTGCTTTCCTTTCTATGGGTTGACAGAAGGTTGCCGGCCTTCCACCGGCTTGGCATCGGTGGCGCTGGGTCCTCAGACCACATCGCCGCATCATGGTCGGGGACCGGATGCTTCCCCCTTGGATTTCTGAAAATCAGATGCGGCTGATCCAGGCCGGCACGGCGAGCGTGATGACCCAGGAGGTGAAGGGAATCTTAATCCGGATGCTCGGGAGAAAGCCCGGTTTGCCGCTCATGCTGATGCCTCCATGGATTTCGGTGGGACGACGAGGTATCTGCTCTGGCGGATGCCAAGGGAGGCATCTCCTCGCCAACAAGCTGAAATCAAAACGAGCTGACCCCATCGAATGCCGAGATGGGCGCGCACGAAATGGAGAGCGCGCTGCCCCGTTAACTGCGTCTCTGACGGCTCATCATTCGAAGCATCGCGCGGAGGCGTGACTTCAAGGATGATTTCTGTCCAGGCGCGGAGAGGAAACCGACCGCAGATGCTGCGGCCAGCCAACAGCTTTCGCGCAAGACCACGATGCGGATCATGCTGGCGACGGCCAAAAATCTTCGGCCTATTAATCATCATCAGGACTGCAGCGACAAATCCCCACCCAAAGGCATCCATCTCGATTGGCCGAGACGAAAAGTGATCGATGCGCGGAGCAGATTCAAAGCGATCATCATGCTGAAAGGCGGCGCGCACTTCGGTATGAGTCTCTTTCTGCTCTAGAAGGAAGCCGGCGCGCCCCCCATGCGATTCAAATTCCACCCAGGTCCGAGGGGCCGGCAGAAATAGCAAGTCGTCGCAGATGCCAACCGTGTCGCGTCTCGCTTCCTCAACCTTGAATGCTAGGTTAGCTGCAACCCCAAGAACTGGAGTGACTTCAAAGCAGTGAATGTCATCGAGCTTACCGAGCAACCCGCAGTTGTCGACGAATGTGCGCCGCTTTATTGGCAGCATCAGTTCGTTCGTGATTCGATGAGCGAGAGGAGTCATTACCCTACCTTCCTCTCGAAGATCTGGGCGGCGATTTCGCGGAGGTCCGCCTCCATGCTCTGCTGACTGAGCGCTGCGGCAACGCGCGCTTGCAACCGGTCAAACATGGCGCGACCAACATCGCCGCCAAAGATGTGCATGAAGAACCAGGGACCGAGCAGGTTGGAGACCTCGGCAATGCGCCAGCTGGTCGGATCGCAATATCCGTTCAGCCAGTTGTCGAGTGTCTTCCGGTCGATATGAGCGGTCGAGATGATCTGCTCTTTCGTCCAGTGGCCGCTCTGCAGCGCAAGCCGGAGCGCGGCAGCGATGCGGGCGCGATGCTCGTCACGGCATTGCCGCGGGTTCGGTAAAACTTTCCCGGTATTGGGGTAGGACATTTCGGCTCTCTCCGTCGCATGATTTTCACGCGATGAGAGGGCTCGGTGTCTTGGAATGGCTCGCGGTTCTCGAAGCGGACGCGCATTCGGCCGGCGTTGGAGCGCCTGCCGATCGATAGAGGTGCGGATGACTGTTGAAGCAGCCATTAAAGCACCCTTCGGAAAACGGCGGTGCTTGGGAGCGAGCCTAGCAGGGCTCGCAGTGCAACCGCCGGAAGGGAGAGGAAAATGATGCGGAAATTCAAAGAGCGCGCTGAGGCCCTCGCGGCGCAGATCATCTTAACGCAGCTTCTCGCCCATGCCTTCCATGGCAACCCGAAATTTGCCAAGACCTTCACGCAGGGCGTAGAGCACTCAATCGACAACTTCCAATTTCGCAATGGCTGGGCGCCCAGCGACGAGATGCGCGGACGTGAATACATGCGCATCGCCGCCGACGAGATCATTGGTCCGGCCCTTCCGACGAAGAAACAGCGCTGATCTCCATCGCGACTTCGCCGGCAGACGGCTGGAAGTCCGACGGAATGATCGTCTCCAACTTGCGCAGCGTTTTGCTCTCGGGATTCCAGCTATCCCTGTCGAGATCGCGAATGGAACTCTCGCGAAGTCCTGCTTCGCGAGCGAGTTTGCTCAGTGTCCAGCCACGGCTGACACGGAACGCTCTGATCTTCTCAATGGACTTGGCAATGAACATGACCCGCATAATCGCGTCATATCGCGATGCTGTCAAATTAAATCGCGTTACTTCGCGCACGCGATAAAGCGCGAACCACGTTAAAATGCGACATGCCCGAAAAGAATCGAGGAATTAGCGCGATAGAGCGCAGATTGGCCCTGAAGAAATTCTTCGCCGTCCAGCGAAAGGCGGGAAGGGGTTCCCAGAATGCTATTTGCGTCCGGGCTAAGGTCTCTGCGTCGACTGTTCGGGACTTCCTCAAGGGCAAAACCCTGAGCATGCAGGTGGAGACCTATGACAAGCTGTCGAGGTCCGAGGGTGTGCCGATGCATGTATTGCTCGGCGAAGATGCGCCAGCCGATGGCGCGCCGCAGCCAATGCCGCCCAGTGCCGTAGGAAAATTGATCGCCGATCGAGCCGAGGCACTCGGCTACGAGCTCGACACCCTGTCTCTCGGCATTGGGAGACATGAAACCTATTTGCGAGAATATATTAATAATTCCATGTCCACAGTCCTACCCGAAGAGGAGGGAATTAAACTTGCCGGTCTATTAGGCCTGGAGCCCTCTGATCTTCGCAAACAAGATCTTGGGGATGTGGATACGATGGAACGGAGTTCGTCAAAATCTGATATATTTCAGCATATTATGCGCAGGGGAGACTTTGATCTAACCCTGACGAGAGAGGTGGACATGGCCACCAACGATCTGCCGGTCTTCGGCTCGGTGAAGGGCAGTTTCGACGGTGCGGAGATCGATTATCAAAATCCTGTCATGTATGTCGAACGGCCAGCGCGCCTAGCCGGCGTCGAGAAAGCGGCAGGTTTGCTCGTTGCCTTCGAAAGCATGCTGCCAAGGTTTCGGCCTGGCGAGACGGTTATCCTTGATCCGAGGCTGCCGGCGCGAGCGGGCGACGATGTCGTCGTCGAGCTGCAGGATCATCTGGCCATCGTGAAGCAATTCGTCCGCAAGACGGACACCTATGTCGAATTGCTCCAATTGAACCCCGAACAATCTGTCAAGATCGACCGCGCGAAAGTCGTGGGCATCTATAAGATCACCGATCTCCGCATGATTTGAGGTGCCGGGGCGGAGAGAGAGTTGAGCTCCCCGTCCCGCCTATTTCCCCTTCTCTGAGCGCGAAAAGGCGCGAGTGGCGAAAATTTTTCGCGCCGATGGCGCGCGCCATTCCCCTTTTATCACAGGGAATTGAGCACCGTTTCCTGTCCCTTGGCCGCCTCGCGCCTCCCCTATATCGCGTTATGTCGCGATTTCTCGCTTGACTGGATCGCGATTTGACGCGACTGTTGGTCACCGGCGGTCAAGCGCCGGCTTCATGGAAACCAGCCTTACCCCCGAGGTCACCATGAACTGAAGTCCCCAGCCCCGGCGCGTCCATCCCCCGCGCCGGGGTCCCTGGGGACAGGGACGGGGGAGGGAAACGGGAAAATGGCGACTTGCACCACCCAGACAACGGGGCCGGTCATGGCCCGGGCCAGCCAGATCCTCCAATCGCCGGCCAGCGTCGCGCTCGAAAGCCTCGGGCACTTCGCGCTTCATCTCAGCATCGAAGAGACCGCCAACCTGCTGCATGAGCTGCCGCGGGCCCTGGAAGCGGCGCGCCGGCTCGAGGCGCAGCGCCTGGCGCGGGTCGAAGCCGCGGGAGCCGTCGCATGATTAGCGCAATGACGAGCGCCGAAGGGCGCATCACCGAGGCGAAGACCTATCTCAACCGGCAGGGCGAGCCGCGCATCCAGCTTACCGCTAGCCGAGATCTCACGATCTTTCTCGACGTTCCGGATGCCCTGCAGCTTATCAAGATCCTGAGCGATGCCGTCGTCACCGCGCAGGCGCTCAAGCCCGAGGTGGCTGCATGATCAGCTATGTCGACTGCCTCCATTCCTCCTATGACGGCAAGATCCCGCAGGCCGAGATGATCGCAGCCCGCGCCAAGGATGCCGAGCTGGCGCGGCGCGTTCGCGGCCACGGCGAGCAGCTCTATCGCACCCTCGAAAACCTGACCGACCGGCTTCGGCAGATCGGCGGTGCCAGTAATGCTTCCTTCATCGCCGAGGCCGAGCAGACCTTGCGCGAGGCCGTCGCCGAACCGGTGACGGAGGCCGATCGGCCGATCGAGGCGGAGATGCTGAGGGCGCTGCAGGCGGCAGAAAGCTTCATCTCCGGCTTCGAGGATAACGCGCTGCAGGAAGGCATCCCCGCCCTGCTCTCGCAGATCCAGCGGGCCACCGCGCGGGCGGGTGGCCTATGACCGCGCCCTTCAACGACGGGCTGCTCGCCGCCATGCCGATGCTGTTCGCGGCGGCGATGAAGCTTACCCGCAACCGGTCCGCCGCTGAGGATCTGCTGCAGGACACACTCGAGCGGGCGCTCCGCCATGAGGAATCATTCAAGCCCGGGACCAACCTCGCTGCATGGCTCTTTGTCATCCTGAAGAACGGCTTCATCAACGATAGCCGCAAGGCAGCGCGTCGGCCGACCGTCCAACTTGATCCGGATCTGTCGCCAGCAGCCGTCATCTCTCCGGCCCGGCAGGAAGATGCGGTCTTCGTCAGCGAGATTATGGCTGGCTCGGCCAGGTTTCCCATGGAACGCCGTGTCGCATTCTATCTGGCCGGTGAGGGCGAGAAATACGAGACGATTGCTGAGATCCAACAGGTGCCGGTCGGGACCGTGCGATCGCGCATTTCCCGCACGCGCAGCGATTTGATGGCCTGGGCGGAGGGCTGCTGAATGCTGCGTCTTGTCAACTGGCTCTGGGCACCGATCCACAATCCCGGCCTCGCCTTCATCTTCCGCATCATGGTCGGGTCGTTCTTCCTCGACGCGACGTGGCTCGCCTTGAAGATCTTCGTGCTGGGCGGTCGATGATGGATGAGATCGGCGTCCGTAAACCCGCCAATGAGAATGCCGCGCGGCCGAGTGCGGCGCCCTTCTACTTTTGGCTGCTGGTGGCCTTCTTCGTCAGCGTGTTCGGCGCGCTGGCACTGCTAAGAGAGGTGTTCGGATGAGTACTATCTCGCGCGTCAAGCTCAATGATCTCAAGCCGGGCGACCAGCTGGTCGCCGATAACGGCTTCACCCGCATCGAAGGCGGCGTTCATACCGTCTATGAAGTCGAAGGCCGCGACGGTACGCCGTATTACGCCATCAAATGCGCCTCGGGCTGGCATGACCTCGCTGGCCAGGAGGGCGATGACGGCTATCTCATCGGCCTGACGCGTGCCGCCGGCATGCAGGTGCACTGAGATGCGGCAGATCAAGCTCGAAGACCTGACGCCCGGCGATCAGATCATGATGGCGGAGGGCTTCAGCCATACGCCGCAGGGTCTTTATGTCGTCCATGCCGTCGAGGACGTCTGCGGCGAGCGCCAGCTGGCGATCCGGGTCCGCAGCTGGTGGAGCTATCTTGCCGATCAGACCGATGCCGAGGGCTTTGTCATCGGCATGACGCCGCCCGCCTTGGCGCTCTACGCGGGTGCCGGCATATGACCGGTCTCGTCCTTCCTCGCCGTCAGTTGCTGCGCATGGCCGCTGGGCTGATCGTTGCGCCGTCGATCGTGCGGGCCTCATCGATCATGCATGTGAGGCCAATTGTAGAGCCACTTGTCACGATCAAGCGCGCGGAGGACCAATTCGGTGGCCATCATTGGTTTGTGCTCATTGGCCAGAATTGTCCATCTGACGTGATCGAACGCGCTCGTTTCAATCGCCTCGACGGCACCGCGCATTTCGAGGCTATGGAGCGAGGTGATCTGCGCCTCGCCGAGAAGATGGTCGCCGAAGCCATCCGCGCCGAGTGGGACGCATCGACGGTGATCGCATGAGCTATCTCGAGGAAAAGACGCGCGCCTATTGGCAGGCCAGCTCCGAGCTGGCACAGCCGATCGTCGAGCTTACCGCGCATCGCCAGCACAAGGAGAAGCTCTGGCGCCTGGTCGATATCGGCCCGAGCTTTCGCCTGCGGCAGAACAGCCGGCACGCCCTCGCCCTTCGAGGCGAGACGATTCGTTTCAGTCCAGCCCCTAATGATGGAGACGCAGCTTGAAACGCGATACACGCAACGCAGTAGCCCATGCCCTGACCTGGGGCGGCCTTGCGCAATTCGTCATCCTGGCCGCCGGTCTCGGCGTCTATATCGCCTGGTCATGGGTGCTGGCATGGTAGCCGTCGCCCTGAAGCCGGCCGGCAAGCCGCGCGGTCTCGGCCCGAAGCAAATGGCCTGGTGTGACCAACATCTTGGCAACTTCCGCATCTACCGCGAAGGTGTCGAACAGGTCATCGCCGAGACCGAGGCCAGCCGCCGCGCCGCCGAACGTTCTGGGAAGCGCAAACGGAATGCTTGATCTCCGCGATTCCCACGATATCAGCACGCCGACGCCAGGGCTCTACAAGATGCGCCTTATAAAGCGCGGCCCGTGGGTCCCGGTGAAGATCGAGTTCCGGCCGTCGCGCGACCCTGACACCGGCGAGCTGCTGGATCGGTCGCCGTCCTTTCATGCCCTGCTCGGCGATGAAGAGGTGCCGATCGAGAAGGTCTGGCCCTGGTGTGCCGGCGAGCCGACCCCGGAGGCCGAATACAATTGGCGCTGCGCGTTGCGGCAATGGGCTGCCAAGCATGCCCCCGACGAGCCGGAAGCCAATCCCCGCAAACCCGTCGACCTGCGGCAGATGCCGCCTATCTTTGGAGGTTCACGTAAATGAGCGTTGCCGTCGCCGAGATCCCGGATCTCACCAATATTGCCGTCGTTTCCGCTGAACAGCAGATCGTCGACAACCTGCAGGAAAAGCACGATTTCCTGTTCAAGCGGGCGAATGATCTGCATGCCGGCATGGGCGCGGTGCCGGAGACGATCGATGACGAGGAGACGGCCCGCAAGGCGGCCGATTTCGCCAAGCAGATCGGTTACGGCGTCAAGGATCTCAACACCACCCGCGCCGCGGAGAAGGCGCCGCATGATAACGCCGCCGCCGCCGTGCAGAACCTTTTCATGAAGCCGATCAATCTTTTGAAAAAGGACAAGGAGACGGTCGAGAGCCGCCTGCAGGTCTTTCAGGAGAAGGAGGCCGACCGCAAGCGCAAACTCGCCGAGGAAGAGGCCCGTAAAAAGCGCGAAGAGGCCGAGCGGCTGCGCAAGGAAGAGGAAGCCAAAGCGGCGGCGGCGCGCGAGGAAGCCGAGCGCATCGCCCGTGAAGCCCGTGAAAAGGCCGATGCGCAGCGCCGCGAGACCGAGGAGCGCCAGCGCCAGGCCGAGGCATTGGAACGTGAGGCCAAGGAGCGGGCGGCAGCGGCCGAGCGCCAGCGGCAGGAGGCTGAGCAGGCCCGGGCCAGGGCCGAGGAAGACCGCCGCAAAGCGATCGAGGAGGCCGCCGAGGCGGGCCGCAAGCGCGATGCCGCGGTCAAGGCGGCCAAGGAAGCCGAGGAAGCTGCCGAGCGCCAGCGCAAAGCTGCCGAGGCCGATCGGCTGAAGGCTGAGCGCGAGCGGCTGGCGGCGGCCGAGGAACAGACCCGGCTGGAGCGCCAGCGCCTGGAGCAGGAAGAACGGAATGCCGCCCGGATCAAATTGGCCGAAGAAGCCGGCGCCAAGAAGGTCGAAAAGGCCGACGCCCGCGTCGTGCAGGCTTCTGAGCGCGAGACGGCGGCGATCGTCAAGGAAACCCGCGTCATCGAGGCGAAGCCCCATGAATTCGGCCAGGTCCGCGGCGATCACGGCGCCACGGCATCTCTCCGCACCGACTGGGATTTCCAGATCACCGATATGGCCGCATTGCGCGGTGACATCCTGAAGCTGGCGCAGCATTTCGACCAGGCGGCGCTGGAGCGCGCGATCCGCTCTTACGTCGACGCCGATGGCCGCGAACTGGCCGGCGTCATCATCTTCGAGGACGTCAATACGGTCGTCCGCTAAGGAGTCTCACGATGGCAATTCATCCCGCAACGGACGACCTCGTCACCTTCCTGGACACCTTGGCCAAGCTCGATCCAGTCGGCATGGGCAAGCTGGTCGCAGCCAGGGTGCCATGCAACCTTGACGTCCTCGGTCATCCGACTGTGCAGGCTGGTATCTGGGGCGATCTCAAGAGCGCTCCCGGGGCCTATGAAGCGAACTTCGCTGATAACCAGCCCGTCGTCGGTTTTCTCGGCGTCATTAATGGCTTCTGCGGCATCTTCAGCGAAGGCCCTCACAAAGGGTGGGGCCCGATTGTCGCCGTGATCGAAGGTGACGGCAGCTGCAGCGGCTTCCGTAGGACCGACGCCACCACCTAACGCCAGTTCGATATTTCACCATCCATCATCCGGGGAAAGCCAGCATGGCTAAGCAGAACACACAGACCAAGGAACGCCCGCAGCAGCAGGACCAGGGCTTCGCGCAGGAGCCGCAGAGCAAGGGCCAGCTGGCGCCATTGCCGGCCCCTCGCCTGCCCTGGCATCCAGAGGTGCAGCGGCAGTTTCCGGAGATCAATGAAGGCATGTGGCGGGCGCTGATCGATGCTTGCTACCCGCTGGCGACATCGGTTGACAGCATCCTCCTGGCCCTCAGCTATTGCCGGGCGCGAAAGCTCGACCCCTTCAAGCGCGTCGTCCATATCGTACCGATCTACTCCAACCAGCTGCGCCGCATGGTCGATACCGTCTGGCCCGGCATCGGCGAGCTGCGCACCACCGCGTTTCGGACGGCAGATTATGCCGGCAAGGATAAGCCGACCTGGGGCCCGGACAAGAAATTCATCTTCAAGGGCTCTCCTGAGGTCTGGGAAAACGGCAACAAGGTCAAGCAGCCGGAAAAGACTGTCGAGGTCATCGCGCCGGACTGGTGCGAGGTGACGCTCTATCGGCTCGACCGCGCCGGCACGCCCCGCGCCTATCCGGGCCCCCGGGTGAAATTCGTCGAGAGCTATGGCCGGCAGGGCAAGACCGATCTGCCCAATGACATATGGTCCCGCAAGCCGAGTTTCATGCTGGAGAAGGTCGCCGAGGCCTCTGCCTTGCGCGCGGCATTCCCCGAAGAGGTCGGCGATTGGATGACGAATGACGAGATGGAAGGCCATACCATCGATCTTGGTGGCGGCGTCGAGGTGATCACACCGACTCAGGCGCCCGACCGTCCGACTCAGGCGCAATTCCGTAAGGATGCCACCGATGCCGATCAGGGCGACGGCCGGCCAGACGAGGACAAAAACAAGAATAAAGCGCGTCCGGATTCGCAGGGCGCAAACGCCGAGGCCGGCACGGACGGCAGCGGGGAGCCGGCAAAGCACCAAAGCCCCGCCGAAGGAAAGCAGCCGGAGGGCGGCAAGGGCCTCGATTTCTATGATCCCCGGACGACGACCGTCGAGACGATTCCGAGCATCACCGGCTGGCTCGACAAGATGGAGAACATCGTCGCGACCTTTCCGGAACCGCACGATATCTGGACCTCCGACAACATCGAATCCTTCAACGAAGGATTCACGGTTGTCCTCCGCAAGGCTGATGACCCGGCCAGCAAGCCGATCATCGAGCGCTTCGAGAAACTGAAGAAACACGCCGTCTCGATCGGCGTGATGTGAGATCACCCAACCCATCTTTTGAGGAGATGACCATGACCAAGAAATTGAAGCTCTACCGCCAGGGTGACGTGCTGATTCGTGAGCGCGCCGAACCGGTCGCGGTCGCCACCGAAGTGCCGCGGGACAAGGGCGCCGTTGTCCTTGCCTATGGTGAAGTCACCGGCCACAGCCATGCGATCCACAATCCCAAGGTCAAGCTGTTCCGTGATAGCGGCAACGGCGGCGCGACCTATCTCAGCATTGCCGACCCGGCCGGCGCCGCCCTGCAACATGAAGAGCATGCGACCATCCAGCTGCCCGCCGGTCATTACGACGTGACGATCCAGCGGGAGTACTCGCCCCAGGCCATCCGCAACGTCGCCGATTGATCCTGATGGTCTGTCAGAGGGCCGGTGCGCCGGTCCTCGCACGGATTATCAGGAGGATATCGTGGCTCGCATCGAAAAATTGACACCGGAACAAACCGCACTCTTGCCGGTCTGGACGGATAAATGGACGCAGATCGGGCTTTCGACAGAGCCGATGGACCGTGACCGCGCGGAAAAAGCGATCGAGCTCGCCTATCAGGCTGCCGGTCTGCCGAAGCCGAGGGTAGTTTTCTCCACTTCACCGATGGCTGGTGCCATTTGGTACGCGATTCTGACCGACCGAGAGCTTCGCAAGAAGCTCGAGGTCGAAATAGGGGACAGCGTGCGGGCCAGCGTGTGGGACAGCGTGTGGGACAGCGTGTGGGACAGCGTGTGGGACAGCGTGTGGGACAGCGTGCGGGCCAGCGTGTGGGCCAGCGTGTGGGACAGCGTGGGGGCCAGCGTGTGGGACAGCGTGTGGGACAGCGTGGGGGCCAGCGTGGGGGCCAGCGTGCGGGACAGCGTGCGGGACAGCGTGCGGGACAGCGTGCGGGACAGCGTGTGGGTCAGCGTGCGGGCCAGCGTGTGGGACAGCGTGGGGGCCAGCGTGTGGGACAGCGTGGGGGCCAGCGTGCGGGCGGCCGGTTACGGCCAACACGATGGCAACTGGACCGGTTTCTATGACTTTTTCCGCCAGAATTGCGCCCTGGTCCAGCAGACCGAGCGTCTTGTCGGCCTGATCGAGCTGACGCAGTCGGCCGGCTGGTTCTGGCCGATGGAGAAAGTCTGTCTCGTAACCGATCGGCCGCGCCACCTGGCGCGCGATGATCAAGGCCGGCTCCATTGCGAAGACCGCGCCGCGATCGAATATCGTGATGGCTGGGGCGTCTATTCCTGGCACGGCGTCCGCGTTCCGGACTGGATCATCCTGCATCCGGAGCGCATCACGGTCGACCTGATCGATGCCGAGCAGAACGCCGAGGTCCGGCGCGTCATGATGGAGCGCTTCGGCTTCGACAAATACCTACTCGCCGGCAGTGCCGAGATCCTCGATCACGAAGAAGGCGTCGGCACGCTCTATCGCAAGAATGTCCGCGATGATGAGCCGCTCGTCATGGTCCATGTCATCAATTCGACGCCTGAGCCAGATGGCAGCTGGAAGCGTTACACGCTCCGCGTCCATCCGGAATGCCGGCCCCTGCTCGCAGATCAGCAATTCGGCGATCCGCAGAAGCTTACGGCACGTAACGCCATCGCCAGCACATTCGGGCTGACCGGCAAGCAGTATTATCCGCAGATCGAGACCTGAGATGGAAATGACCGACCGACAGCATCGCGAGAAGACGTCCCAGCTGATGGCAATCGCCAATGAGCTTTCCGAGGCGGCGTGGCCAGTCTTCGATCGGCACAAGCTGCAGGGTGGCGGCGATGTCATGGCCATTGTCAGTCTGTTCGCCGCGAACATAGCGATCCATCTTGTGGATCTCAACAATAAGGATCCGCTCCTCGGTCTCTCCGGCCTGCAGCAGCTGATCGAAAGCCATGCCGAGTTTCTTCTGGCAATCAGGGCAGAAGCCCGGAAGCGGGCGAAGCTTTGACGATCATGCGCTTCTTTGCCTGGGCAGTGGCGGCGGTCGATAAGGCCGCCCTGCTCTTCGAAAACCATCGGATGCGTCTCGCCATCGGCCGCGCGATCAACGCGATCGATGATGACGACCCGCAAAGAGCAATCGAGATCCTGTCAGAAGCGGCGAGGAAATAGGAGGCGATATGAAGGCCCTTTACAATTCTGAGCTCGACAAGAAGGCCTGGGGGCATGGTCCATGGCTCGATGAACCCGACAAGCGCCAATGGGTGGATGAGGCCACAAACCTGGACTGTCTCATGGTCCGCAACCATTCTGGCGTCTGGTGCGGCTATGTCGGTGTCTCGGAAGGTCATCCCTCCTTCGGGAAGGACTATGACGATGTGCCGGTTGATGCGCATGGCGGACTGACTTTCGCGGCGTTCTGCCGAGAGGATGCTGGTGAATTTGGCATATGCCATGTCCCCGAGGCTGGCCGCCCTCATCGCATTTGGTGGCTCGGCTTCGATTGTGCGCACGCCGGCGATCAAACGCCAGCCAGCGACGCCAGATGCGGCTGGGCAGCCTTTCGCGATGATGTCTATCGCGATGATGCTTATGTCCAAGCCGAAGTGACACAGCTTGCGCGGCAGCTGAAGGACATCGCCAAGCGCGGGTACATCGAATGACCGATATCCCCGTCATCTTCAGCGGCCCCATGGTGCGCGCTCTGCTGGACGGGCGCAAGACCATGACCAGGCGGCTGGCGTGGAAATCTTCACGAGTGGCTATCGCGGCAGCTAAGTGCGAACCGGCCATCGAATGCCGGCACGGCTATGATGTCTGCCCGACTTGTGACGCGCCTAAACTATCGCCCTGGCAGAAGGTGCAGCCCGGCGATCGGCTTTGGGTGCGAGAGACAGTGAAGGCGGTCGAAGATGAGGACTTTGACCACTGCATCCATTACGAGGCTGATCACGATCTGCGCGTTGTCACGTCGAATCACGATAGAGAGTCGGAAGCGTTCGGCAATTGGTGGAACCTGCTCGCCTATCGATCAGACGATCCGGATCTGACCGGCGGCAAACTCGTGCCGCCTATCCACATGCCACGCTGGGCCAGCCGCCTGACCCTGGTCGTGACCGCCACCAAGATAGAGCGGCTGCAGGATATCAGCGAGGCGGATGCCATCGCTGAAGGCGTCGTAAAGAACGAGCCATCCGGTAACCTGTTATGCACCTATGTCCCAGGTTTACCGGAGGTTGAATTGCGCTGCGCCGATGGCGTCTCAGCCGGCTTGGTCTTCGCCCGCTTGTGGCGCCATCTACACGGCCCCGAATCCTGGGACGCTAACCCCGATGTCGTTGCCCTGAGCTTCACTGTCCACAAGACCAACATCGATCAGATGAAGGAGCCGGCGTGATGCCGATCCGCCTCGAGAATCGCAAGCGCTATCCGAAGGACTGGAAGCAGATCAGCCATCGCATCCGCTTCGATCGAGCCGGCGGCCGCTGTGAGCAAACGGTCGGAGACACGCGCTGCACGGCCGAGCACGGCAAACCGCATCCGATCACCGGCAAGACCGTCGTGCTGACAGTAGCACATCTCGATCATACGCCGGAGAACTGCGGTGACGATAACCTAAAGGCGATGTGCCAGAAGTGCCATCTCGCCTATGACCACCATCATCATCAAACCAATGCCAGGCGCACGCGCGACAGGAAGCGCGGCCAGCTTTCGATGGAGATCGCATGATGCGTGGCCGTGGTTTCGCCGCAATCGGCCTTTTCAATCCGAAGACTGACCACAATGTCGGTGGCGTGATGCGCGCGGCCTTTTGCTATAGCGCATCCCTGATCGTCATCCAGGGACACCGATACCGCAGGCAGGCCTCGGACACAACCGATGCCCGGCGGCATATACCGACACTTCATGTCGCCGATCTGCTTGGCGCATTGCCACACGATTGCGTTCCGGTTGCCGTCGAGATCGATCCTTCAGCACGCTCGCTCTTTCGATATCGTCACCCGGAACGGGCCTTCTATATTTTCGGGCCGGAGGACGGCTCCTTGCCGCGACATTTAACCGAACGATGCCGGGACTTGATCTCCATCCCCACTGCAGCGTGCATGAATCTCGCTGCGACGGCGAATGTCGTTCTCTATGACAGGATGGCAAAGCAATGACAGCCCAAATCATCCCCTTCCCCGCCGGCGGCAAGGTCGACCTGCAGCTTAGCGACGCGATGCTGCTCTGCCTCAGCTCGGCAGACCCGCGCACCGGCCGGCGGCCGAAGCGAAATCCTATCGGCCATCTGTACCCGATGCGGGTCATCCGTGCTCTTTACTGGCGCGGCCTGGTGCGGCGTGAAGCTCGGCGCAGTGTGGCCGGCATCGGACTCTTTACCTGGGTCAATGACAGCGACTATTCGGCCGAGTGGTTCATTACCGAGATCGGCCGCCAGGCGGTCAGAATGGCTCAGCGGGAGAAGCGGGCATGACACGCAAACGACTGAGCGAAGCAGAGATCGCCGCCATCGAAGAGCTGCGCGGCCGAGGCTGGTCCTATGAGCGGATCGGTCGGAAGATCGGCCGCTCTCATTCGACAGTCGAATATGCCTGCCGGCATTATGTGATCGAGGTCGAGGGGAGACCGCCCGCGATTGTCGCCCCGGCCTATCGGGGCAAGCCCGTCATAAAATGCCGGGACCGGACGATCCGCCGGTTCAGTCCGGAGGAAGATGCCGAGCTTCTCGCTCTCGCCAAGCAGGGCGTCAACAATATGGAGATCGGCCGTCGTCTTGGCCGCCTGCATCAGTCGATTGCTGTGCGATTGGAGACACTCGCGCGGCTGGAAGATCGCCGGGAACGAGCCGGCTTACAGGAGGCTGCATGAGCCAGATTGAAGAACTGGAACGCGAGCTTGCCAATAGCGGCAAGCTGATTGAGGCCGGCTGGCACAGCCTGCGCGTGATGACGATCCCGACCGACGCGCCCGCCATCCAGCTCGCAGAGATGCGGACCGCCTTCTTTGCTGGCGCCCAGCATGTCTTCGCGACGCTGTTGCGCACGCTCGATGATGGCGACGACGCCACCGATGGCGATCTCAACCGCCTGGCGCTGATCCAGGCCGAGCTGGACGGCTTCATCAAGGAATTCGAGGCACGGTACATGCCGACAAAGGGGAACGGATGAAGATCTTCAAGGAGATCATCGGCCAGCATACTGCTGTGGTCGGGAAGACTGGCTCGGGCAAGACCTCGACCGCCAAGCTGCTGGTCGAGCATGTCGTGGCCCAGGGCGCCCGGGTGTGCATTCTGGACCCGATCAAGTCCGACTGGTGGGGCCTGACGTCAAGCGCCGACGGCAAGCGCCCAGGCCTGCCATTCCAGATCCTGGGCGGCCCGCACGGCCATGTGCAGATCCAGGAGACGGCGGGCAAGCCGATCGGCGAGCTGGTGGCCGGTGGTGACCTGCCGCTGAGTATCATCGACATGGCCGATTTCAAGCCGGGCGGCCTGCAGACCTTCTTCACGGAATTCGCACCGGCCCTGTTGCGGAAGATGCGCGGTATCCTCTACCTGGTCATCGAGGAGGCGCACGAATTCGCCCCGAAAGAACGGGCGGGCTTCGGCGGCGAGAACCTGACCATCCACTTCGCGAAGAAGCTGGCAACTGCCGGCCGGTCGAAGGGCATTCGCCTGGTGGTGGTGACGCAGCGGACCCAATCGCTGCACAATGCCGTGCTCGGCAGCTGCGAGACGCTTATCGCGCACCGGCTGACGCTGCCGGCCGATCAGACGCCGGTCAAGGAATGGCTGCGGGGAAACGTCGCCAAGGACGTTGCCGAGAAGGTCTCCCGCTCGCTGGCCGGCCTCAAGACCGGTGAAGGCTGGGTGATATCCGGGGAGGCCAATATCGCCGATCTCGTCAAGTTCCCGCGCATCACGACCTATGACAACAGCGCCACCCCGACCGATGACGATCATCGGCATGAGGTCAAGACCGCTCAGGTCGATCCTGAGAAGCTGCGGGCATTGATCGGTGATGCCGTGAAGGCGGCTGAGGCAGATGATCCGGTCGCATTGCGGCGACGCGTTGCCGAGCTGGAGAAGCAGTTGAAGGCTGCGCCGGCACAGGTATCGGTGCCATCCATATCTCAGGCCGAGATCGATGCCATGCGCCTTGGCGCTTATAACGAGGGATATGTTGGCGGGTGGGACGAACTCCTGAAGCGGGTCCGTGGGCATCTCGATTACTATGATGGCAACCATGTGGTGCCAGGAGAGCGTCGCGGCGCACCATCGCCGATGAAGGTGCCAACTCACAAAGCGGACGCAGCTCAGTCGGTAGAGCATCGGCCTTCCAAGCCGAGTGTCGCGGGTTCGAGTCCCGTCGTCCGCTCCAATCCTCCCAGCGAAGGCATCACGCCGGCACAGCAGCGCGTCCTCGACGCAGTCGCCTGGTGGCGCAAGATCGGCCAGGATCCAGCCGACCGTGATAGGGCCTGTGTCGTTGCCGGCTATAGTCCGAAGGCTTCCACCTTCGGCGTCTACGTCTCGCAGCTGGTCAAAGCAGGACTGCTCGAAACATCGCCCGGCAAGATCGCGCTGACGCCGGCAGGGCTGAAGGCGGCAAACATGCCGACGGCGACGACGCGCGAAGATCTCTATCAAATGGCGCGCGGTCTTTTAGGCGCTCAGGAGCAGCGTGTCTTCGATGTCATCTATCGTGCCTGGCCGAAGGATATCCGCCGGGATGCCGTTGCTGAAAGTGTTGGGCTGTCGCCGACTGCCAGCACGGCCGGGGTCTATATGTCGGCCGTTGCCGCCTATGGGTTGATCGAGCCCAGCGGGCGCGGGACGGTCAAAGCAGCAGATTGGCTGTTTCCATGACCAAGCCCGACCGCATCGCCTGCGAGGTGCCGTTCTGCCGCCGTACCGCTCCAAAGGCGAAGTACGAGGAAGGGACCCGCATCATCTGCTGGAAGCATTGGCGGCTCGGCGATGCTCATCATCGGAAAAGGTACAGCCGCGCCAATCGCCTCATCAAGCGTGGCGTTCAAGGTGAAACTTTGGAGCGGTGCCAGATGATTGCGGACCATGCCTGGGAGCGTATCCGCATACAGGCGATTGAGCGAGCAGGAGGCATCGGATGATCCCCTCTCTCGCCATCGGCCTGCCGTATCTACTGCTCAACAGCGGCTATCTGGCATGGCTGATCTGGCGTGAGGCGTGCGGATACGACACTGAGGCGGAATGCCTGAAACGACGCCAAGCAGCGCAGCTGCGCAGGGAGTTGAGACGATGAGATGCCCGCACTGCGGCGAAGGGATATCGGCGTCATTTCCTGATACCCCAGGCGGACGTGTCGCAAGATTGCTCTCTGAGCGCGGCCTTACTATCAAGGCGCTAGAGGTCGAATGCGATATCTCGCACGGTGTTGCATGGCGCCTGGTCAACAACAAATCTAACAGCATCGGCTTCGACAGCTTGGTCAAAATCGCCAAGTATTTGAACGTCACGACCGACTATCTTTTAACAGGTGTGCAATCATGACCGGCCTCACCGCGCAAGAGATCGAAGAATTGGAGCGACTGGTAAAGTTCCTGCGCCAACGTGATTGGGTGCCGTGTATCAATGAAGCGGCCAAGGCTATTGAGGCTCTGCTGGCGATGGTGATGCGGCAGGATGACGAGATTAAACGATTAAGGGCTCCTTCTCTAGACGGCATGGCGTTGACTGACATCGCCATGAAGGCCCGTGATTTCATCAGCCAATGCGACGGGACAATCCGCGTCGCTGACTTCATGCGCCAAGTGAACAGTGAGGGCGATGCCACCAAGCGTAAGCACGTCTATAACGCCTTTTCATATTTGGCCCGGCGCAATGCAATTCGGCGCGTCGGCTATGGGGAGTATGTTCGCAATGGATAGCAGTTTTGGACGGCAATTAGGCCCGGCGATAGCAGCGATGATGTTTTGGGCAATCGTCGGAATCATTCTTGCCGCCGTTGCGATCATCGGCGGAGCAGGATGGGCGATTTGGTATTTATGGCATCATCTCATGTGGGTGCAATCATGACCGATCACACAACGCCAGATAGCTTGCTCGCTCTTGCCAATGAACTCAATGCAGAGGCCACAGTAATAACCCAGGTTATGCAGGAAACCTATGACCGACAGCTTCATGCGGAGCGTGATCAAGCGGACTTTGTGGCGCAGGCGCTCGTTATCCTGGCAAATATGAAGGCAAAGCGGCTGGCGTCTCTGTGTTGTAACGGAGGGCTTCAGCCATGACCCCAATCACAGAGCAAGACCGGGCTGCGTTTGAGTGGAAAAGGTGGAACGATTGGCGTGCGATCTGCCGCCAGCCGCTTGTGCCTGAAGACGCATTTCTTGCCGGCTTCTCTGCAGCCCTCGCCTACGCCCGCGCCGAGCAGAAGGGGCGAACCACGAAATTATCTGGCGCCTGTAAAGAAACTTGGGACGAAATGAAACCAATGCGTGACGCCCTAAGCACTGTCACCGCAAAGGCCTCAGATGAGGCGCGGGACTGCGCTTTGATTAGGTTCACGCTTGACTATTGTCTGCATTATGCAGGCGAAGAGCCAGATCCAACTGAGGATCAAATCCTCGCCACTTTCAACGCACAGGGGCAAGGGCAATGAAAGAAACTAGCGCCATCGCTGATGTGATTGCCGAACGCCAGCGACAGATCAGCGTCGAGGGCTGGACGCCAGAACATGATGATGAGCACGCACACGGCGAGATGGCCAGGGCCGCAGCCTGCTATGCCCTCGGCTATATGATGGAAAAGCCGAGGCCAAATAACCCGATGGAACGCCAAACATTCAAGCCGTCGATGTTATGGCCTTGGGGTCGGAGGTGGTGGAAACCAAAAGACCGACGTCGCGATCTCGTTCGCGCTGCCGCGCTGATCATTGCTGAGATTGAACGTCTTGACCGCGCAGCCAAGCCGCTGATCGAGGAAGTGAAGCGGTTGCAGGAAGAGAATGCGCGTCTGCAAGAATATGCCGAAGTCGATAAAATCATGCAGATGTCGGAAGACGAGTTGCGTGCTGATTTGGTTGCGAACGGTGAAGACCCTGACAAAGTCGTCGCTGACACACGTAAGATAGTTGATACGGCTTTAGAGATCACCGAATTGCGCCGCCAGCTTGCCGAGAAGGAGGCGGAGATTGAGCGGTTGACGGGTAGGCTTGGCGCTCGTCTATCGCGTCAAGATCGCATACCTCAATATGGCGGTGGTGATACTTATACGATGCCGTTTGGGCTGCCGTGGGTGTGTTTCCACTGCGGCGAAGCGTTCTTCGATCAAGATAAAGCTCGTCTACATTTCGGCGAATTACCGACCTCCAAAACTATTTGCTGCGGGGAGCCTAAGCCTTGACCACGGATCGCGAGCGGGAGGCATTTGTCGCATGGGGATTAAAGCGTCCCGAGCCTTATGGGGCAACACCCATGCGTGCAGAAACCAAAGCCTATGAGCTAGGTTGGTGCTACGATAAAGATGATGGAATAGCTGTTGAAGCGTGGAAGGCTCGAGCCGCCCTTGCGCATTCGACCTCGCCTGATGCCGATCTCTGCCAATGCCCGACCTGCGGATGGCAACCGATCCTCGCGACGCCGACAGAAGCGGCATTATTGAAGCTGATCGATTACGCGGTAACTGATCTCATTGGCGGATCGCGGCGATCTGCCAGCGAGATCCTGCACGCCTTTCGAACAAAGCCTGACAATATTGGGGTGGACCCCTTCGGCGCAGCGCAGCCGGTCGCGGCGGCGGATGATGACGAAGCAGGTGACGAGCGAATACCCGAATTGATGATGGAGCGCGCCCGTAATCGCGCGCTTGGCGCTATCTCTAATGCACAGACGGCCCTCCGCGCCACACAGCCCGACGAGGCGCGGGAGTTGCTGGAGGAACTGTATCACTTGGTCAAAGGCGAATCGCCAGCGATCCTGAATGAAGACAGCGGCGGTGACGCAACGTTGGATCTGAAAATATCTGCCTTCCTCTCCGCCGAAGCCGCGCGAGGGGAGTGATGGAAGATACGGAAATGACGGTTTACATCTTCTTTCGAGACATCGGTTGGTATCCCGTGGAACTAAAAGACGACCAAGATGCCAAAGCAATTGCTGAATGCAATCCTGGTACATTGCGCGTTGAAGACATAAATGGGCGCGTCGTTTGGAGGATGCAATAATGCCAACCTACCTAATCAACCCCATCGACGGATCGCGCTGGGCCATGGTGCCGGAGAGCGCGACGGAAGAGATGCAGGACGCCGGATGGGAGGCGCGGCAGCATCTAACAATGACGCGGCCGGAGGCTAACGTCATTGTTGGTGAGATCGTCTCCTATCGCGCCATGCTCCAAGCCGCGCCAGAGTTTCCGGTGGAAGCGATGGCGGTGAATATAGCCGATATCATCTGCGACACGCTGTTCTCTGAATCGGATGTGAAGCCATGACGGACGAAGAAAGACTGGCTGACATTAGAAAGATGGTCACTCAAGATTTCAAGGTTACAGAGTTGGCCGGCGAGAGTTTGGCGGCATTTATGCTTAGAATGATTGATGAAAGAGATGCGTTTATCGAGGCGATGACCGAGGAGCGGGATGCATTCAAGGTAGGCCCCGTACATTATTCGGCGAAGAGTGAGGCATCCTTCCAACGTTGCCTGCGCGAAGGGCTGGAGATGGCGGCGATCGGGATACAGGGCGCCTATCCAGTGTTAGCCGATCAGATCCGCGCCCTCGACCCCGCCAGCTTGGCTAAGAAGAAGTATACCGCCGAAGACCGTCACCCCATGACTGACGCACCTTGTGTGCTGCCGAAGACGTTCACCGAGGCTCACCGGGTAATCGCCGAGATCGAGCGGATGAAGGCCTCGAACTATGACGACAGGGAAGTGACCGACGCCCTACTGGTCGCGCACGATGATCTGATCATTCGGGCGCTCCGCCATTATGCCCAAACGGCGCCGAAGGAGGACCGGTGCGCACCACCGAAGCAAATGGCGACCGGGGCGGTGCCCTGAAGACGGCGACGGAGCAGCAAGATGCATCTATATTTTTTTGACAGAGACGAAGAAGAGAGCTTCGCGCAATCGGAAAGCCCTGTAGTGCCTCGCGTCGGCGAACTGATCGAGTTCACTGGCCTGCCTGATTCAGAGCTCCGTGGCGTTATCTGGATAATTAACCAGGTTCACTACCTGATGCCTGAGGACGGACTGCCAGAGGCTGATGGCGTCCATCTCTATGTCAGCCGGGTGCGACCCGACATGAAAAGAGCGGTAATGCACCGCGATCCTCCACAGGACCTGCATAGGAAACCGAGAAGGATGCCCCAATAGTGAACGTCGAGGCGCCGCGCCGCCGCGCTGACATCCTGCCGGCCTCCTGCCCGCCCCGCGGTCTTTCCCGCGTCGAGGCGGCGGCCTATATCGGCGTCTCGCCCAGCCTCTTCGATGAAATGGTTAAAGACGGCCGGATGCCGGAGGCCAAAAAGGTTAACACTCGCGTCATATGGGATCGGCTGGCCCTTGACGCCGCCTTTTCCGCGTTGCCAACTTCCGAGGAGGAAAACCCTTGGGACAAGCGATGACCCAGATCGACCTTCCCTATCTCTCCCATGAGACCGATCGGCACGGGAACGAGAAATGGTATGTCAGGCGCCATGGCAAGCGGATCCGGGTCAAGGGCGCGCCAGGCACAACCGCCTTCCTTCAGAGCTACAAGGACGGCCTGCAGGCGCTGGAGTTCCGGGCCGCCAATGGCCTTGGATTGCCCAAGAAAGCCCTGGCGCCCGCCAGTGGCACCCTGGCGTGGCTGCTGACCGAGTATTACAAGAGCGCCGAATTCAAGACCCTCGAGCCGGCGACACAGCATGCCCGGAAGCTGATCCTGGAGAAATTCAGCCAGCGAGACGGCCACCTGCCCTTCAAGCCACTCCGGGCCCGGAACCTACGCCAGGACCGTGACGCCATGTCGAGCCGGCCAGAGGCGGCGAACAGCTTCATCAAGGCGCTGCGGCAGGTCTTCAAATGGGCAATCGCCATGGAATACGCCGAGGCCAACCCGGCGGCCGACGTGCCTTATCTGGAAAGCAACAATCCCGAGGGGTTCCATACCTGGACTCTTGAGGAGATCGCACAGTTCGAGAAGCGCTGGCCGATCGGAACCAAGCCGCGCCTGGCGATGGCTCTATTGCTCTTTACCGGCGTGCGGCGGTCAGACGTCATCAAGCTCGGGCGGCAAATGGCAAAACATATCGAGATGGAAGAATATTGCGGTCCCGTCCTCCATTTCAGAGAATGGAAGGGTCGCAAGCGGGTGCTGAAGGAGCGCTTCATTCCGGTGCTGCCTGAGCTGCAGCAAGTGCTCGACGCGACGCCGAATAATCATCTGACCTATCTCGTCACCGACCACGGCAAGGCCTACTCACATGGTGGCTTCGGCAACTGGTTCGGCAGGCAATGCCGCCTTGCGGGACTGATCGGCTGCTCGGCGCATGGATTGCGCAAGGCGGGCGCCACGATCGCGGCGAACAACGGCGCTACCGAATACCAGCTGATGGCGATCTATGGCTGGGAAAGCCCGAAGCAAGCAGCGGTCTATACCCGCAAGGCGAACCGCAATAAGCTGGCCGCCAGCGGCATGAAATATCTCAGCCGCGAGGCACCAAAAGAGAACGAGATTGTCGCACCTGAAGCGCAGTTCACGAAAGGTGCGACAAAAGCCGGCACAAAGTGAAGCGTTTTCAAATGCTTGGAAATGCGATGGTGCCCAGGGACGGCATGCCACAATTGAAGAAAATCAGCCGCTTAGCGAGAGTGCGACAGTCGGCGAATGTCCCAGCATTCCGCACCTTTTCCTCAGCCCATTGTCGCACCTTTTCGAGGCCGCGAGCGGTCTTGACTCCTACCTGCCACATGAGAACGATATGCGAACATTTCAGCGGGGGAAGCCATGGGCGAAAAGATGTCGGCAGAGATCAAAAAGGCGCTGGCTTTTGATCTCAGGATGGAACTGCAGAAGCGCTTGAGCCCAGCCAAACGACGCGCGCACCAGATCGACCCCGAGATATTGGCCGGCTGGCTAGCAGACCATATCGAGGCATCGAACTGGATCATCCGCCGCGGCGAACCGCTCAAGGCCCATTCCATCAGCTATGACCTGCCGGTGAGGAACGAACGACCGGACAGCAAAGCGTGAGCGGGATCAGGGCTGACAGGTGATTGTAGACTGCCTAGCAGGATCGGCGCCAGCCGCCGCAATTGCCTGACACATCGCCTTATTGGTGGTTTTGCTGCTATCCATCCTGAGGACAGCAACAGTCACAATAGTCGCCGCCAGACCGGCAAGCAGAATCGTTTGCCCCGTTGTCATCCCACATCCTCATTCTGCCAGGGCGGGAACCTTATGTGATGCATCCATTGGGCGCAACTGCATGAACGGCCGCTCCAAGGCGATATGCAGGAGATTGGCGAGAAGGAATGAGATCGCCAGCGACCAGAGATAGTTTGTCGGCGTGATCGCCACGAAGATGAACCAGACGGCCGGCACCAGCATGTGGGTGAGATAGAGCGCATATGTCCGCGTGCTGAGCAGCCGGATCAGGCCGCCGATCACATTCGGCGCCGGCAGCATCATCGCCGCCGGGATCAGCATGGCGCAGGCCATCGGCACCAGGGACAGCAGCCAGATCTTGCTGAAAAAGCCGTCCGGCGCGGCGATATAATGAACGGCGCACCACAGCAAGGTCACAAGGCCGATGGCCGCGACCAGCAGCGCATTCCGGCGGGTAAAGAATCCCCGCTGGCAGAGCCAATAGATCGCCGCCCCATAGACAAAGACATCCGCCCGGAGGAACGTCGCGCGGCGATAGGCGCTATCCTCGGTCAGGGATCCGTCGTCGACCTGCAGATATACCCAGAGCCGCGCCAAAATGGTCGCGACGATGACTGCGGCGCCAAGGCAGATCCAGAATATCGGCGATCGGCGCCACCGGCCGGTCAGCAGCGCCACCAGCGGGCAGCCGAAATAGAACAGCTCCTCGATCGACAGCGACCACGAGACAAGGAAAAAGGAGAAATAGCCATGGTCATTGGGCCGGCCGGCGGTCAGGTCCGATAGAAAGAAAACGAACTGCCAGGGTGCCACGAACGATCCGCCGGTCCAGCTCGGCGGATATCGCAGGGCGGCATAGACGAGGAAAGCGGCGAGGGTCAGGTAATAGAGCGGGAAGATCCGCAGCCAGCGGTTCAGCATGAAAGCCCGCAATGCCGGCCAAGTCGAGATGCCATCGAACCGCTCGACCATCATCTGGGCAATCAGGAAGCCGCTCAGCGCGAAGAACAGATCGACGCTCAACATGGAGGGAATCTGCTCGCCAGGGAATGTCTTCGGCGCATGGACCGTCACCACCATGAGGATGGCGGCGGCTCGCATCAGGTCGAGGCCGAAATTGCGCTGCAGGATGTTCTCCTATCCAGGCGGATAGAATAGCAGCAAAGTCTCAATCGGAAAATCCACCTAGGAATGGTTAACGCTTGGCAGCTTTGAGCGCTGATATTCGTCCCATTCCAGGTCGAATTGCGCCCGGCTGACCCCGCGAGCCTCGGCCGTCAGCCAGAAGGTCTCACGCGGCGGCATCCGCCCGGCCTGGACGGCTTCCGGGCGCCAGCCGCAGGCGAAGCAAGCCAGATGCGATACGCCACGCACCAGGCCGCCATCGTAGTAGAGCCGGCCGCCTCTGCAGTTATGGCAATCGTCGCCCACCGAGGGTTTCACCGCGTCGGTCATATATGGATGGTCAGGATCTTGAGGGAGAAGCCGTGATCCTGATGCCGGACCAGCAGCGCTGCGCAGCCGGCGAGCGCCAGGGCGGCCGCAAGCGCAATGACGCGGATCATTCCGGTGCTCCCCGATAAAGCTTATCGATCGCGTTCAGCTTGCCTTCGTTGCAGTCGCCCCTCGCCTGCTCGCGCTTCCACAATCCGGCAAGATCGACGTCATTGACGACCTCGGCCGGATCATAGTCGACCTTCGGGCAGGGCCGGCGCAGCTCGTCGGGAAGCGGCTTATAGACGTAGACGGTCTTAGTGCCTGCCGGGAGCGGCGGGAGTGGTTCCGGCTTGCCCGCTGCGCAGGACGTCAAGAACAATAGGGCCAAGAGGCCGCACCTGGTCGGGATGCGCATGAGCCTGCTCCTTCAATCGTTTCAGTTGGATCTGGAGATTGGCGACGGCCGCCGCTTGGGCATCGGCATTCGCCTGGGCGGCCTGGTCAGCGGCAGCAGCATCGGCGACGCGCTGGGCGAGCTGCTTGTTCAGGCTGGCGATCTCGGCATCCTGCTCGCTGCTATGAGCCGTCCAGCGGGTGACATCCGACTGCGCGATGCCGAGATCATGCTTGGCTGAGGTGGTTTCCGTTTCGGCGGCATGCAGGCGCGAGGTCTGCACCCAGACGGCACCGCCGAGACCGGCGATGATGAGACCAGCGATCGCCCAAGGCAGCCAGACCGACGTGCCACCGGTGACAGAAGCGAGCCCGGTCTTGACGAGGCCGGTCACAGCTGGCTCCCGGCGCGGATGGTCCAGAAATCGTCGGCGAGCTGCGGATTGCCGATATAGTCGTAGGGCATCGTGAAATAGCCCTTCAGGCCCCAGCCAGCGCCCCAGCTGTTCCTGACCTTCACCCGCTTGGTCCCGTCGTCATAGCCGACCGCCAGCACGGCATGGCCGCCCAGCGCCCGTTCCGTCGGTTTCGGCATGTTCAGCTTGCCGGTCCTGGCGACGGCATCGCTCTCGAAGCCGTCATAGACCGTGAAGCCGAACACGACCGGGAAGCCGGCCGCCAGGCAGGCCCGCAGCGCATTGATGCCGATGACGCGGCTATAGCTGGTGATCTTGCGGCCGCTGGCATCGGCATAGGCGGCTGCCGGCGGCCGCTGCTTGAACTTGGCGATGACATAGGGCCAGAGATCTTCAGAGCAGACGCCGATCTGGTGCAAGAACTTGACGCCGTCGCGGATCTGCGCGCCGCTATCCTGGTTGATGGTATGCTCGATCGCCCGCTCGCCGTAATAGATGAAGAGCCGGCTAATATCCTTGAACGGCGTGCCGTCGACATCCTCGAGAAATTCGAGG
Organism: Dongiaceae bacterium; assembly: GCA_035539215.1. Classification (GTDB taxonomy): domain Bacteria; phylum Pseudomonadota; class Alphaproteobacteria; order Dongiales; family Dongiaceae; genus Dongia_B. The sequence goes on from DATLIX010000215.1 coordinate 34,489, forward strand.
GCGCCGGCGAGCGCATTGGCGGTGCAGCTGCCGAGATCGCCTTGATCCTCGACCGGCGAGCATTTCGCCGAGAGATCGACCTTCGTCGGCAGCGCTAGACGGCGCTTCACCTGATAGACATCATCGCGGTGATCCGGCAGGTCCGGGATCCAGTCGTAACGCCGGCCGATATTGCTTTTAAGTCTGTCCATGACAAAGCTCCGCTCTCTGCTGCCGTTCAGGCGGCGCGGTTGAAGGATCGGAAATTCAGGCTGTGATCAGTGCGGCGTGCTGAGGATCTGCCGGCGCCAGTCGGCGATCCGCGTCACGTAGTCGATGGTCTGCTGGGCATTGGCGGCGCCGGTGATCTGCGCCAGGCAGGCCTTGATTTCATCCCAGGCCAAGGCGCCATGGCAGGCGTCCTGGGCTTCGATGATGTGGCCGGTGCCGGCGTTGTAGCTTGCCTGGGCCAGCTTCTGGCGCTCCTCGATCGTGCGCTTGAAGGTCCAGGCGAGCTGCATCCGCCGCATATAGAAGGCACCACCATAGATCGAATGGCGCGGCGAATGCGGGCTGACATTGCCCCAGTGCAGCTGGCGCGTTATTTCTGCCCATGTAGCTGGCATCGTCTGCGCCAGCCCCCTTGCGCCCACCGGAGACATTGCTTGCGGGTCCAGGCGGCTTTCCTGGTAGAGCTGCGCCTTCCACCAGGTCCAATCCGGCCCTTCAGGCCAGAACTGAGCGACCGCACCGCGGATGTCAGAATCGTACCGTGGCGTAAACTGTGCCGACCAGGAAGGCGAGGCCAATCCAGCGGCCAGTGTAATAGATAGCCAGAGCCAGAGTGTTCTGCTTGAGAAGTGGAGCGACATCTTTTTTAAACCTCGTTTCGGAGAGCCAGTCCAGCCAGCGTGAGCACAGCCAGAGCGTCGTCACGGCCATAAAGACGAAGAGTGCCGCCGCGACAGTGTTCTTGATGCCGAGACCAATGCTGTCGGCATTGATGATGAGCGCTCCGGCGATTACCGCAGCCAGGACCAGGAACGGGATCAGGACCCAGCGGGTGATATGGCCGAGGCCCTTCCAGAGATTTTCGAGGGTGAGCAGGCTTTTCAGCATGATGCTTGCCTTTCAGGCTGGTTGATGGGGTCGTTATCAGGTGCCGCGGCCAAGCACCGATTGAAGATCGTCGATTGACACCGCCATGCCGATCTCGACGCAGCCGTGATAAAGGACCATGGCGTACCAGTTGCCGGGATCGCCATCGGCCCTTAAGGCGGCGACGTCATCGCCCTTCATTTCCGGATGACCGGCTCTCTTGGCGAGATAGGGCACCAGAAGTGCTGCTTCCGCTGGTGACGCGATGATCAGTGTGAAGTGTTGCCTGGGGTTGTTGGCCGCGATATGCATGACGACGGCTTGCAGCGGAATGCAGGCTGGCGCCGGATCGGCTCTGGCGGCCGCGCAGAGCAGCAAAAAGGCGGCCGAAGCCGCCGCGATCAAGATCCTCATGGATGATCTCCTGTTCATGGAGCGAGAATATCGAGGTCGTCTTCGTCGGCCTTTTTGGCCGCTGTCGTATCCGGCTTTTTGCGATTGCTCCAGATCCGCCAGACGGCATGGATGCCGACGATGGCGCCGCACACCGCGGCGATGATGCTGGCGACCCAGCCGATGTTGTTCAGCAGCGAAACCCAAAAGGGCGTCGTCATCAGACCCGCCCCCAAGGTTGCTTCGGTCCTGATGCTCAGGTGATCCATTCTTTTTCCCCTCCAGGCATAAAAAAACCGCCCGACGGCGGCCGAGAGCGACTATTTGGCAGGCATCAGGTCAGGTCGCCGCTGGCGAGCCATGTATCGGTATCGATCTTGGTGATGCGGATTTCAGAATATTGCGCCCGCGATGTCAGACTGCGCGCTGTCAGGATCGTCACGCCTGTACCGGCAGCGAGGGATATCTGGCCGGTCCCCTTCTGCATGAACCAGATGCGCGTGCCGATATCCATCGGCGAATCCTGGTTCGAGGCGATAATCATCGCGCTCGGCGTGCTGGCCGTGCAGAAGATATAGGCGCCGGCGTCGCCTGACAGGATGAGATGATTGCCGGCGACCGAATACGGCATCACCTTCCCCGGAACGTCCATGCGATCGAGACCATTCGCCGTGCCGTTGGTATAGACGAATATCGTCTGCCCTGGGTAGAGCGTGATCGTTGTCGAGCCACGCTCGATCAAGACCGGTTGCGTATTCGATGCTGACGATCGAAGAATGACCAGGCGCTTGATCGGATTATTGCCGAGGATCACCGCCCGGCCAGCCGTCGTCGCACCGATGATCCGGAAGCGCATATGCTGCCGATAGTTGTCATCGGTAACCGTCTGGTTGGCTGATGTGACGTCGACGTCCAGCGTATCGCAGAGCGCCGCTTCGAGAAGATCGATCCCGCCGTTGATCGGCACTTCCTTGTCATTCTGAGACTCGGATACGTGGGGAATTGCCAGGATCGGACTATATGAGATGGGCATACTGACCTGCCTATGTGATCACGAAGAAGAATGGTGCGGTGTTTGTTGCGGTCATGGTCCAGACCTCGATCCCCAAGAAACCGGCCTGATACCGTGTTCCGGCCGTCGCGGTCGGGGCCCATAGCTCAATGAAGAAGTCCGTCAGTTGCATAGCCGGCGTCATCACCGACCAGACTTCACCGACGATCTCCGTCGCCTGATATGCGGGTGTCGCGAGAGACCAGACCTCGGCAAAAATCTCAGTTGTGCGGAAGTCGGTCATCAGGCGGCGACTTTAAGTCCGGCCTGCAGGGCGTTGATCGCGGCAGAGGTCCAGGCCACCCCGGTATTCGGGTCAGTATCCTGTACCATCACGAGATTTGACATCGTGGTTGACAGAACAGCAGTCGCGCTGTCCTGGCTGGTCGCCCCCGATTTCATGGTGAGGGCACCAGACCTGGCACCGGAGTCCGATTTCGAGACAAAACCACGCAGCGAAAGACCCAGGATTGAGGCCGGGGTGGCGGCGAGATCATCGAAATCATAGAGGTCGTAGTGACCGACCGTGCTGTCGAAGACATAGGTCGTCGTTCCGTCTTCGGTGAGTTCCTGGACGCAGCCGGAATTCGTCGCCGTGATCGTGCCGAACAGGACAGGATCGGTTGCGGTACTGCCGGCTGGCGTCATAGTCGCCGGGAATCCTGACGCATAAGCCTGTGTCTGGATATAGGTCGTTGAAGAGCCGGTGGCGCCCTTCAACGTGCAGTTCGTATCCGTGAGGATCGCGAGGTAATACTGATGCGCGATTCTGAGAAGTGGTGGCGATGAGAACGTGAAATCGTTCGTCCCGATGATGGGATTGGTGACCTGGTTAGACGTTGCTATGAGCGTTCCGGGAACACCAGCGGCACCATCGCTGTCATAGAGAGCAATCTTGGCATTGCCGGTCATCGCGGCGTTGAAATTTGCCGTTGCCTTGCCGAGCGTGCCGCCGACCGGAGTCGTGATGATCCTGGCAACACGGATCTGCCCGGCAGTGATGGCTAGCGTATTGGTGCTGACCTGTGTCTGTTCGCCGAAGTTGGTTGAAGTCGCCGGGCTCGGGGCGAATTGCTTCTGTGCTGTATCGGCCGAGGGGCGGATGATATTGGCGCGGATATCACCGACCCAGTTGTTCCATGGGGCACTTCCCGAACTGTCGAAGAAAGCGAGGTGCTGGCAGAAGACAACGCTGGTCGTGCCATTCAGAACGGTCTGATTTAAGACAACAACATTCCCATAACTATTCGCCGAGGATTTGATGTTGAGCCCAGTTGCCGCGAAGTCGTCCGACGAATTGCCGTTGAGCCGGATATGCACCTCGCCAGCAGATCCGTCGATCACGGTCTTGATCTGGATATGCGTCCAAGCGTTTGCCGAAAAGACACCAGTAAAGGTCTGAACCACGGTCCCGGCATTGCCGCCGCGCCGCACTACAACGGCACCGTCTGACCTAAGGCAGATAGTTACCTGTGCCGTCGCACCATCGAGATATTGGACGCCGATGACCTCGTTCGTCCCGGAAAATGCTGCATTCCAGATGAAGGCGAAGGCAGCGAAGATCGTCTGCTGGTTCGATGTCATCGCCTTTTGCAACATGACGCCAGCGGTTCCACCAGAGGCGGAACGTATAGACTGCCCCTCACCGAACCGCGTTGTCGCCGATGACAAGGTGAGGGATGAATTTACTACGTCCCAATAAGACAGGCCGGCATCAGTGATAGAAGCATATGGCGCGAAACTATCGCGGATGATGAGTGCCATCGCGTTAAGGCCTTTCGGCGGCGCTTCTCGCGCCGATGTGAGATGGTTCAGGTCGTGCGGGAGCCGAGGATCGTCAAAGCGAGACCGGACATGGTCGCGTCAGATGCCGGCGCCGTGATGGTGAAGAGATCGCCATCGGCGAAAGTGACGGCCGAGGTAAACGTCCATGTCCCGGTCGTGTGACCAGCCAATATCGTGCCGGTTCCGATGGTCGAACCATTCTTCTTCAGCGTGATCGTGTAATTGGCGGTCGGCGCGACTTCGCAGCTGATCTTGCTATTGACGCCGTTATGGATGAGGTCCTTCGGCAACGCATCGCCGGAGAGCATCACCATCAACAGGAGTTCTTGCAGGCCCGTTGGCTTGACACCAGGAGTGCCGCCGACGATCCGAAGATCCTTGACGATGACGCCGGCAGTCGTGTCGAGACCCGCCGTATTTAAGGACGTCCCGATCGCGTTTGTCGCGGTCAGAAAATAGGTGTTCTTCTGGCCGACCGACAATCCGCCATCAACATAGGAATTAGAACTACCTGACCAGATCAGGCTAGCATCAGCGAAGGCGGCGCCGGTTCCTGCGGCCCGATAGAGGTGATAGGCGGTGACATAATCGCCCAACACATTCGCGTTCCAGCTAAGCGCGTTCTGTCCCGCCGAAGACGCAGATGCCAAACCAGTTGGAATCGCTGGAACAGCGGTTGGCGACAAGCTCGGCAGGCCGGTAACGGCAAGTGTCGTTTCCTTGGCAAAGCCACGCCCGACGATGCCGCTCAGCTGATAGATTTTCAGCGTCAGGCTGCTGATGGATGTGCCGAAATCCGCCAGGATCTGCGCGCCGGTATAGGTCGCCGCCGGCGATGTCAGGCCAGATAGGGTCCGCTTTACGATGCCGCCCGGGCCGGAGAGAATATCTATCTCATAAGCTTCCGAGGTCTCCGACAGCGGCACTGTGCCGGTGCCGTCGAAGAGGCCGCCGCCGAGACGGGTGCGGCGTACCCAGGTGAGATTGAGGTCCGACCCGGATGCGGCGACGGCGATATGATCGACGGCGTAAGGCTTAAGGTCGGCTCCTGTCGTGATCCGTGTGAATCCGTCCACATCGGCCGCCACCTGGCCGGCCGTCACGACTTTCCACATGACGGACCGACCGATGTCGTTCAGCGGCACGACGACCGACGTCATCTCATTCGCATCAAGCAGCAGGAAATAGTCGCCGATCGCATGGCCGGCCGTATTGACTTCGGTCCCGCGCCGGCCGCGCAGGAAATGCGACAGCGTGTAGCTGCCATCCGTGTTCACGGTGACAGTGCCGAATTGGATGATCTCGGCCTCACCGTTGGATTTGATGATGGCGGCGACGTTGCTGCCAGCATAAACCTGATCGTCCGTGACGCTCGCCAGGGCTTCGTTGCCGGGATCGGTCAGTTGGATCGTGAGGCTATAATCATCGTTCCAGGCGAATGGATGTGTCGTGTCGGGAAGCGCCGTGATGCAGCTGCCCCAGGTCGCATCGAGATAGGTCCGGGTCACTTCGTCCCAGGTGACGCCTTGATCATAGCTCCGCATGATGACACGGCCTGGGTTCGTTGCGGCGCCATACCCGGAGGTCGCCAGATAGACCCGTGATCCAACGCCACCGGTATCGTCCACATCGCGTGGCAGCGGGATATTGAGGACGAACAGCTTGCCGACCGCAGGCCCGGCGATGACCTGCGCCGGGTAGTTCGCATTGTCGGCGACAAGCGTGCCGCCATAAACGGTCGGGTCTTCGGAAGCGCTGGTGACATCAAGCGAGAAATCGGCACCGGTGCCGAGCTGAATGATCCGAGCCAGGGTCGATGTTGCGTCCGAATAGGAGAAGGTGACGACATCGGTGCCGTCATATTTCAGATATTTCGGCGGCAGCATATGGCCGTAGCGACGCCGGCTGCCCCAGGCGGCATCGAGCGCCTGTTCCGCGATCTTCAAGGCATCGGTCCCGGTCATCACGATCGGCAGCTGCGCCGTTGTCCGGTTCTGCGAGCCCATCGTCGCGTCCGGCGCGTCGATGCGGCGATATTCCATGCTGCCTTGCTGATCCTGCTGATCCTTGTTCAGGAACGCGACGGAAACGGCAAACGGCAGATCGACGTCCTGCGTGTCATCATCCGACATGAACTGCGGATTTTTGTCGGAACCATTGTTACCAAGCCACATCATGTCGTCTTGCGGGATCGTCACGACTGACGATCCGCCGCGCTTCACAAACTTGATCTTGTAATCGCTCTCGACGGCATCAAAAAAGAACGCCTGGCCGAGCGCCAGGATATTGTCCTTTATCGCCGACTGGTTGCTGACCAGGAAGCCGTATACCGGATCTGTCAGCTGCGAGACATCGATGTCACCTGGGCCGTAACCGACGCGGCTGCAGAGATCGGCGACAATGGTGCCATCCGTCGTACCGTCACCGGTGCCGCGGTTGAGATAAATCCGGGTCCAATTGTGTCCGGTGATGAAGACGAGAAGACTGTCGGAATCGGTATCATAGACCTGTGGAAAGCTGCCATCGGTCGCAGCGATCGGCCAGACCTGGGTTGTCATCGCGCCGGTATTGGTATCGAACTGATAGACCGTGCTCCCCAGCATGTAAGCGAGGCGGTTGCCGATCAGCTTTGTCCCATGGGTCGACCCGGTGAACAGGTCACTGGGTACGATCATTGCCCAAACAACGGTATTGATCGGGTCGAGAAGATTCTGCTTATCCGGCCGATATTTCACGAGCAGGACATCGGAACCGCCGACCGACTTGTTCAACCGGCAGGTAAAGATGATTGTATCATCGGTCTGATCCCACCAGCCGGTGCCGATGTTGTTATAGGCAAAATAGTATCCGGCGGATTTCCCGATGGCGACGGAGAGGTCGTCCAGTTCAAGCGGATCGAAATAATCGATCGCGCAGCCTTTCGCCAAGGCCTCAGTACCACCACCTTCTGTATCCTGAAACAGCGGATAGCCGGCGATGATGACCCTGACGATTTTGCCATTGTCCAGCATGCCATAGGCATAGGCCCAGGATTCGACGGTATCGATCGCACCAACACTGGAGAGGTCAGTCGCCCCAACCATATAGGACGCAGGACCTTCGCCCGGTGTGCCTTGTGACCAGCCCGCCAACGAGATCGGCAGGGAGCCAGCGGTGATGTCCTCGGCAGTGGATGGGCCGCCATTGACGGTAAAGACGCCGACATATCCGGTCGCCGCGAACTGGCTGATGACAATCGCATAGGTATTTACAGCATTGACGCCGAAATTCTGGACCGAGGCGATATCATGCGCTGTACCTGTAACATTCGCGGGATAGCCGTCAAAAGCGGCGTCTTCACCGTAACGGGCCTCAAAGATTTCCGTCAGCGTCTCGGGGTTGACTTTTAATAGTGGGGTGTCATTCGACGCCGTACCATCCGAGCCATAAACATAGCCATCGAGGCCGATACCCAATGTTGCCTTTGCGAAGCCATTTCCAATGAAATTGACGACGTTGGAATCTTTCCAGAAATCCAGCATCATCGTATCGAGGTTGATGCGCTCCAGATAACCGCCGCCAGAGGACATCGTGTAGGCAACGTTGCGGTTGATATCCACAGCGAGAAAATTTCCTACCGGCGCCGGCGCACCCGAAGGAATTGTCAGTGGCGTATAGGGAAAAGTCGGGATCGCATTGTAGGTGAGTTCGACCTTGATCGAGGGGATCCGGTTGGCGAATGGGCTCAGATCGAGTTCATCGAAGACGATGTAAGCAAGCCCCCGCCAGGCCGGCGTATTCTCTTCACCGAGCGCCGCGACGATCGACGGGTCCGGCAATTGGCTGTCATCGCCCGGATAGAAGCGGAAGCTTAAGCCGCCCTTCCTGATGACAGGACCGGTGCCGGTCTTATCGAAATAGAGCTTGTCGTCGAACCAGATGCGAAGCACATCCTCGGCCGGACCATAGGCGAGACCGAGGGCGAAAGAAGCGGTGTAATAGAAGTTGATTACCGTGCTGGCGGTATCGCTGCTGCCCTTGCCACTCTTGCTCTTTTTCTTATGTTCCTTGAGATCGGTCGACCAGATGATGTTGCCGCCGACAATGACGGTTCCGTAGCCAATCGGAATGAAGGCGCCATAGGCCGAGGACGTAACCTTGAGATCGGTGAGGCGCGGACCCTTTGTCGGCGACCCGCTCGGCACGGCGAAACTGGCAACAACTGAGCCGGCGGCGCTGCCCAGCGCGAAGCCGAGACCTGGACTCCCGAACTCAGAGCCGATCGCGGCGCCAAGCAGCCCGGCGCCGGTGACGATCGCGGTACGTGCCATATTTCAATCGACCCCGGGGAACCTGAAGACATAGACCAGCTTCCCCATCCAATCCGGCGTCAGCGGTTCCTCGACGACCTGGCGGAGGCCGGCCGTTGCATGGATCAAATGCGGGACATCATGCTTCTCCGACTGGATGCCGACATGCCGGATATGTCGGCCATCACGAAAGACGAGGACGTCGCCGATCTGCCGCGCGGTCCTCGGAATGACTTCTTTGAAGCCATTGGCGCGAAAGGCCGCGACGATCTCGGCCGGTATCGGCTCCCGGCCGTAATTCGTGCGGTCTGCGATCTTGAAGCCGAGATCGGCGGCGACACAGGCGCCGATGCCGATGCAATCGACGCCCCGTTCCGACCTGCCCTGATGGCGCCATTTGACGCCCAGCCATTTGCGGGCGGCGGCGGCGATCTCAGGTCCCGACACTGACATTGCCGTCACCGATGCCGTAGCCGAGAATCGCGATTTCGCCGGGGATGTTGTCGAACCCCAGGCGGTTGATGACGTTGTTGAAGCCCTTGCACCCGGAGAGAAATAGGTTGCAGCCCTTGTAGACCCGGAACTTGTCACCCGGCTGCGGGGCAAACGGGGTCGCGTAGCGCAGCTGCATGATGGCGCCGGTCTGCGTCCAGCCTTTCACTTCGATCGGCGGCAGATCGGCGTTGTTGCCGGTCTCCCAGGTCAACGCCCCGGCCGCGAACCAGCCATCGACGGCGCGGGCCTCTGTCAATGTCACATTGAATTTGTGCTTGTCGCCGGCGGTCGTCTGGGTGCCGGCGGCCACGGTGCCGGCGCGGGTCCAGGCTTCCGATGCGGTGAAGACGGCGGTGCCGTCGGTCGTCATATTGCCGACGGTATAGTCATAGGGCGGCGCGACGACATCGGTATGACCCGGCGTCGTGCAGGTGAAGATCCTGTCATGATAGGCGCTGCTGTCCGGCGCCGGCACAATATCCGGCACCTTGACGATCTGCCCGAGCACATAATCGGTATCGCGCAGGATGTCGTCCGGCTTGATCGGCACCCGGCACTTGCTGTCGCCGAGGCTGTGCTGGCAGGTCTGGCTGTAATAGCTGCCGAGCAATTGCTGCAGCTTCTGCATCATCGAGCGGAGCTCGATCTGGAAGAAGCCTTGTTTGGTCAGCGACGCCTGGCCGAAATTGCCGCGAAATTCCTTGATCTGCCCCATCGTCGCCGAGGTGTCCGACCAATTGAGCAGGAAGATCCGGACATCGGCGCCGTTGAACTTGCCGACGATCATGTCGGTTTCGGAGACCTCGGCGTCATCCCAGAAGCCGAAATAGTTCTGGGTCGCCACCGAGTAATCGGTGCTGATATCGACGGCGTTCGGGATCGATCCGAAGGACGATGAATAGATGACGCCCGATCCGGCCGGATATTCGACGTCCTGATCATGCGTCGTCATGCGGAAGACCTGGTTGTCCCTGCGGGTGACCTGACAGCACAGCGTCATCTTGGTGAGATCGCCGGCCAGATGTGTATCCATCGGCGCCGTGGTCGCCTTCACAGACGCAGCTCCACGATGTCGAGGCCTTCGGCGGAACCGATCCGCAACAGATGGAAATTGATATCCAGCTGGTCGGTATCGAACCGGACCGGAACATCGAACTGGCCGGTCCAATAGATCGCCGTCGACAAGGCCGGCGCCGTGCCGATGGTGACGATGCCGGTGGTATAGTCGCAGGTGAAATGGCTGGAGCCGACGCCTTCGGTGATGACCGAGCTGCCGGCCTTGATGCTGAGCGTCCCGGTGACCGGCTTCTTGATGATGCGCTGATAGGAGCCGAGAGCATCGGTATAGGTCTTGTTGAGCTGAAATTGTGTCGCGGCGCCATCACCGGTCGCGAACTGCTGATAGGCGGTGACCTGATAATCGGCGAGATCCTGGAAACGGAAGCCGTTCGCCTTGCCGGCGCGCCGCTGGAAGAACGTGATCATCGCCAGGATGTCGGCGTCACTTTTCATCCAGTGGGTCAGCGTCCAGCGATACCGCGACTTCGCCCAATTCTGGTTGCGCTTCTCGAAACCGGAATTCAGCGGAAACACGGTCGTGCTGAAGCCGGGGCCGCCGACGGCGCCGGCCGCCAGGTTCGCCGGCATGCGGATCTCATCGAACCCCGACATCAGCCGTTCCTTGCGAGAGAGGATTGCAGGGCGCGGGCAGCCTTATAGGCATGCTGAGACGGGCTGCGGTTGAAGGCGTCCACGGCGGCCGCGGTCTGGAAGTTGAAATGAACAACGAGCTGGCGCTCGCTGTTGCTGTTCGCGGCCTGCGCCGGCTGGAAGTTGCGGATCTCGACCGGGATGCGGCCGGACGGAACCGGGACATAGGCTTCCGGGGTCGAGCCTTCGCCGAACATGGCGAGCTGCGGCGTCGATGTGACGCCGCCGGTGGAATAGGCGCGGAGCGGCAGGCGGCCGCGCGAGGTCATGACGCCACCATCGGCGAAGAACGAACCAATCCAGGAGCCGATACCGGACAGCCAGCCGCCGCTATCACCCGCTCCGGACACGCTGCCGATGCGGCCCTGGCTGGCGGTCATGCCGCTGGGGCCTGACCCGCTGCCCTGTGTCACGCGATTCATGACGGCATCCCAGGTCGGCAGTGCGTTGTCGCCGTTCATCCAGTTTTTCAGCGGGTTGACGACCGACAGCTTGAGCGCTTCCTGGAAAAGCTCGGACAGGACCGCGTTGCCGACGTTCTGCAGCGACTGGAAGGCATTGCCGCCCTGCACCGCGAACTGGGTAACGGCCTGGCCGATCCGGTCGAAGGCCTGGTCGAAGGCATTCGGTAGCTCGGAGGCGATCGCCTTCTGCCGGGTCAGCTCGGCATTATAGTCGGCGAGATCAGCGGCGCCCTGGACGTAGTTCTTTGCCTGCTCGCTCTGAAGATCGATATGCTGCTTCACGAGATCGATCTGCGCCTGAGCGATCGCCAACGCTCTCTGCTGCTGGTTATCGTTTGCGCCGACATTGGCGAGCTGGACCTGTAGGAGCTGCTTCTGATAGCCCTGGTCCGTCACGGCGTTGGTCAGCCAATGGTTGTTGGCATATTCCTTCGCGGCGGCATCGGCATCTCTGGTCCTCTGCGCAATCCCCGCTATTTCGGCCTGCAGGTCGGCTGCTGCCTTCGTGTTTTTCGTCGCAAAAGCCAATTGCAGCTTATCGTTCAGGTCCTTGGTTGCCGCAGCAATCTGGTTGGTAACCTCGGCCTGATGCTCAGCGAGCGGGCCGTCCTTGGCGGCAGCGGCCAGGCGCTGCTGAGCCGCGACCTGGTCATCAAGCGAGCGGACCTGCTGCGCGCCGGCGGTGACGGCTTCGTTGACCTGCTGGTTGAGGATCTGCAGCGTGCGGGCGCCGACATTGATCGGCTGGGTCAGCGCCTCGACGGCGGCTTGCTGCCGCGCCGCGGCCATGGCGCCCTCGGTGGCCGATTTCATCCAGGCTTCGCCGGTGGCCAGGGTCAGCCGGGCATTGAGATCGAGCTGGGCATTCTGGTCACGGACAGCGGTCGTCTGCTGGCGGATCGCGTTTTCGGCCGCCAAAGAGCCCTGCTGCTTGATCAGGTCCTCGGCATTCGGCTGCGCCAGGATCTGCACGTTATGCCGGGCGGCATCTTCGGCGGTCAGGCGCGCCTGCAGCGCCGCCCGGGCAATCGGACCGGCGGCCGCTACCTGCTTATCGATATTCGACCGGGCAATGGCCTCATCCTGTGGCGTCCGCATCGCCGCCAGTTCGGCGGCGGCAAAGCGCTGCGCTGTCTGGGCATCGAGAATGGCCTGATCGCGGGCAGATGAAGCCGCGCCCTGCGGACCTGCGTGAGGCGCTACCGCATAGAGTTGTCTCAGGGCATTGGCATAATTGCTGACTTCGAGCGTCAGCGCCTTCTGCTTGGTGGTGAAGGTATCGTATTTTTCTGCCGCGTCGCCCACGTTCTTGGTGAGCGTCTTAAACTGGGCTGCTGCGGCGTCGGACTGGGCCTTCTGCTCTTCGGCGGCCTGCTGAGCCTGGACGATGGAGCGCTGATTGATGAGGTCCTGAAGGCGATTTTGACCCGAGAACGGCAGAAATTGCCCAAGCAATGCATGGCTCTGGGCATCCCGGTCGGCCTGCAGCTTCTTGATCTTCGCATCCAGATCGTCAAGCTTCTGCCCGGTCGTCTCCGGGCGCCCGATGTTGTCGGCGGCGTTCCAGAAATCCTGCCAGAGACGACCACCTTCTTTTAGGACCTGCCCGAGATACCCGACATTGTCGGCAACGTTGTGGATGCGACCAGCCAGGGCATCCGAGAGCGCGATCTGCGCCCCGGTCCGATCGCCCTGAGCAATGAGCTGCTCGATATAACGGCGCTGCTGCTGATCGAGGAGATTGTACTGATCGTCAAGCTGCTGCATCCCCTGTTTGGGGTCGCTGAAGAGCTTGGTCAGCTCGGTACCGGCTTTTTCAGCCGTCTGGCCGGTGGCCCTGGCATAATCCTCGGTCAGGCCGGTCAGTCGTTCGATGACATCGGCGCTGAGCTTGCCGCTGGCCGTCATCTCTGTCGCGACGGAGCGAGCAGACAGGGCGCCGATATCGCTGAATTTCTGCGCCGAAGCGATGATCTGTTCGAGGCGCGTGCTCGTCATGCCGGACGAGTCCGCCGTCAGCCGCATCGCCTGGTTAAAGGCGTTGGCCTGCTTTGAACCCGCTTCAAAAGCGTATCCGATGCCGCCCACCACAAGCGCCGCGCCAGTGATCGCAGCACCCATGCCAATCATCGAGGCGCTGACCTTCAAACCGCCCTGGATAAAGGCGCCGAAGACCTGTGGCGCCTCGGTTTGAAGCATGCGAAGGGGAGAGATGCCGGCGGAGATGCCCTGGACGAAGTTGATCGCCGAGGCCTGCAATTCCATGCGGCCGATATTATTGAGGCCGAAGAGCGAGCCGCCACCCTTGGCGGCTCGCGCTTGGGCAGCCGTCACGGCATCGAGGGCCGTCTGTTCGATCTTGAGCGCTGCGGTGTAGCGTTCCTCGCTGATCTCGTCAGCACTGCGCATCGCTTTGAGTTCGGCGACGGCGGCGGTATAGCGCTGAGTCGCGGCCGTTAGCGGCTCATATTTCGCCGTGAAGGCCTGAAGGCGAGCTTGTGCGGCGGCTTGTTGCTGTTCCTCTTCTTCCTGCTGCTTCAAGAGCGCCGCGAGGGCGGTGTTATTGGCGGTCGGAACGGCCGCAAATGGCGCCTCGGTCGATCCGCTGGTCTGCGATACACGGTTCGACCCGGCAAGCTGGATGCGATCATTCAGAAGCGATTGGTATTGATTGGCCTGCTGCTCGGCGAGCTGGGCCAAATTGACCTGGCTCAGCGATGCAATCGCGGCACTGTTGGCATCCTGGAAGACCTTGGCCGCGCGGGCGCTGGCGTCGTATTTCAGGGTAACGAGATCGATCAGGTCGGCGTAGTCCGAGAGTGGCTTGCCGCTGGCCTCTGCAAGCTGTCCGATCCGCGCCAGTGACGCCGCATAGGCCTGGGAATCCCGCAGCCCCGGCGTCACCCTGCGCGCAATCGCATCGACCTGATCACTCAGCCTGGAGAGGCTGGCCGTCGCGGTCTGTGCCTGGCCGCCAGCCTGGATGATCTGGTTGATGGCGTTGACCAGCTCAGCGCCACCCGTCCTCGCCTTCGAGGCGTCGATGACGACCTGATAGATCTTCTGATAGGTGTCAGCCATTCTTGGCCTTATTCCTGCGCCTCAGCATTGCGAAGAACTCCTCCGGCGTTTGCGTCGGAATCGGAAACGCTTCCGGTTTCTTGATCATGGGATTGATGTCGATCTCGAAATCGAGCCGTGCCTTGTGGGCGATTTCGATCCGAGGCATCGGTGTCCGCATTGCCTCGCGTTCGTTAAAGCCGAGCACCCCTCTAGCGATGCCGTAGAGGTGGACGCAGTAGTCCTCAATGCTCAGCCAGGTGAGTTTCCCGCGTCGTTTCCGCTGTCGGTCTGCTCGACCAGCGGCTTGCCGCCATTCATCAGCATCAGGATGTAATCGTTGAGCAGCGGCGTCGTCTTCAGCATGCCGGCCTTATAGATCCGCAGCGGTAGCGTCTTGATATCGGCCTTGTCTTCGATATTGGCGCCGATCTGCACGATCGCCGCCTGCGCCTCGATATCCTGGTTGCTGCAGGCTTTCAGGGCACCCTGCAGGCCGCCATAGAGCCGCGAGAGTGATTTCACGGCCTCGATCGTCGGCTCCAGGGTGACGGTTTCGTCGCCGAGGACAATCTGCACTTCGCCGTCATTCAAATTCGACATGGTTGCTCCAAAAGAAAACCGCCGCAGGGATTGCGGCGGTCGGGTCAGAAGGGATTATGTGTCAGGCTGCCGGGATGAATTCCGGCACGCTGTTCAGCTCGATCGCGACGCCGGCCTGGATGACGCTGTTCGCGTTCTGGATATTGGTCGTGTAGCCCATGACCTTGCCCTTGAACTTTTCAGTCGAGGGCGTGCCACCGCTATGCGACGGACGGTCCGGCCATTCAACCTTGAAATTATAGTCATTGACCTTGTCCTCATAGGCGGCCTTAAGAGCCGCCTGCCCGGCGTCGCTCGGGATCTTAGCAAGCGTCGCGGCCATGGCGCCGGCATTGGTCGGCCCCTTCAATTTGATATGGATGCCGGAGCCGAGATCGACATAGTCGATCGTGTCGTCCTTGGCGCCGTATTCACCCATGGTGATGACGTTGCCGATCAAGGTCCAACCGGTTTCGGAATCGAGGGCGCCGATGCCGCCGATATAGAGCTTGGAACCAGAGGCTGGTAACGGAGTTGTGGTCGTCATAGGGGGCTCCATAAAGAAAAAGGCGCCCGGAGGCGCCTCGATCACTGCCTTGCCCAAGGGCTATGAGGGCTGCCCGTCTATCAGACGGTACCTAAGAGCATGAATGGCACCGTCGCCGTCAGGGCGTACCAAGCGCCGTCATCGCTGGCCTTCGTGGCCGATGGCTGAATGCGCGGCGACATGAATTGCAAGCCATCGAGTTTCAGCGCGCGGAACATCTCGCTGAACTGAAAGGTGATGTTCCAGATCGCGTCTTCTTCGGTCATCACCGGCGCGAAGGCATTGATGATGAAGAGGCCGTCATCCTGCGCGAAACGGCTGCCGGCTTCACCGAGGCCGGTATCCGCCCTGAGGTCGAGAAGTTCGAGGGCGATCCAGTGTGGATCGATGTCCGATATCTTCTTCGGCGGTCCCTTTCCGGGCCGGGCCGGGTTGGGCCAGACGACCGGCGTCGTCGTCCAGTGATCGGTGACGTATTGCTTCACGGCCTGGCGGGCTTCGATGATGTTCATAGCGGTGTGATGACCACGGCAGGATAGTTGATCGGGTCGCCAGCCAGCCGGCCCTTGCGGCCCTGCGAATTCTGCAGGATCCAGGGGACCGAGCTACCATGCGTCGGGCTTGGCTTGGCCTTTCCGGTTCCGGGACCATGCAGGTCGATGAAGGTGTCATTGATGCGCACCAGATTGCCGAATCGGCTGCGGGCCTCCGGCAGGATCTTCTGCGTCGTGTGCGCCGGCACCTTGAAGACGCGCAGCGGCCCATTGGGATCAGCGCCCATCTCCAGGATGCGCGAATACGGCTGGTCGTTGCTGATCCAGATCTCCTGGCCCGGCTTCCAGGTCTGCTCGAGCGCCTCCCAGGCCACCGGCTCGCCGTTGACGATGGCAAACCAGCTTGAGGCATAGAGCCCGGTTTCGCCCTTCGGCGACTTCTCGATCAGCAGATCACGGACCTCGAAGGCCACATCGACGATCGAGCCGAACCGGTAAGCAATGATGCCGAAGGGCTGCACCTGTTCCTCTGCCGCCGGCGTCCGGCCGTCGACGATGGTCTGCACTTCGGCCGGCCGGAAGCCGCTGGCCGACATTTCCGAGGCCTTCACCTCTTTGGCATAGGTGATATGCAGTTCCTTGACTTCCTGCGGCAACAACTGTGCGAGATCGCGCTGCAGCTCGGCGCCAAGATCGACGATGCGGCTGAAATCTTCGGCCATCAGCGGTAATGCTCCCTCACCCAGTCCAGTGCTTGCGCCTGGGGATGCCATGGATCCGTTTGACCGTGAAAAAAGGCGATCCGCGCGTTCGCCGGCAACTTGCCGCCGGCGCGTGCTATGTGATTGCGGTAGCTATAGACCCCGTTGACGGTCGACCATTTATTCTCGTTCGGGCCGAGGCAGGCGGCGATCCAGCCCTGATCCGACCCGAAATACCCCATCGCCTTTGACCGCTTCGGGCTTTCGATCGGATCGAAGGTCTCCCAGACCTGCGCCCTGGCGCCAGCATTCATCAGCTGCATCGAGCCGTTATACGGGCTCGTCGGGTTGGTATCGCCCCAGATGCAGAAATCCGTCGGCGTGTCCCAGACCGGCACCATGTCGCGCACGATGACGCAGTCCAGGTCGAGGATCACGAAGCGCGGGCCGAACCAGTCGGCCGCCTCCTTGCTGTAGGCCTTCAGGCGGCGGTAGCAGCTCGGATTGCCGGCACCATGCGGTGACGGCACGTTGGCATAATCGTCCCAGAGCGGCACGATCTCGACATCCGGATCGATATCGCGCGCGTCATCGGTGACGCAGATCACGCGGTGCGGCTTGGCATAATGCCGGCCAACCATGCGCTTCAGGATGTTGACGGTCTGAGGCCCGAAGGTCGACCGATAGGCGCCCTTCGGTTTCCATTTAAAGCAGACGATCGACAGCATGATCAGGCAAGGCGCTCCCAGGGCGTCTGATAGCGCTTCGGGCGGCCATCGGTTTCCAGCTTGCGCTCGGCCTTGATCCGCTTGATCGCCTCGCCGTTCTCTTCCGACTTCCGCGCCAGGGTCGTCGTCGAGGCATCCGGAATGACCTCGCGCGGGTAGCGGATGATGTGCTCCTTCAGCTGCTCGATCGGCGCCTGGGCGCTCAGCCGGCCGACGAAGTCACCATCGGTGCCGTAATAGCCGGCGAAGCGTTCGTCATAGCCGCCGGCCTTCTCGAAGACCGCTGTCGTCATCAGCCAGCTGTTGGGATGCGGCTTATAAGCGTCGCGCTTCGGCATCGAGACGCGGGCGAAGCGATAGGCGGTGTTCGGATCGAGGCTGCCGGTGACGACGCGGCGCCAGGTCTGCTCCGGAACGACATGATCCATATCCGTCATCAGCACCCAGTCGGTTTCGGCCTCCTTGACCGCCAGGTTGCGGCAGGCGTCCTGGTTCCAGGCGATGTCCTTCTGCATCCGGTAGAGACGCATCGGGAAGCCGAGATCATCGGCCCAGGCCGGATCCGGCGAGCCGTCATCGACGACGATGAGACGAAGATGTTCTTTCAGGTCGGCGGGCAGCGCGCGGAGCTGGCGGTATT
The DNA here is from genome assembly GCA_035539215.1 of Dongiaceae bacterium. Lineage (GTDB taxonomy): Bacteria > Pseudomonadota > Alphaproteobacteria > Dongiales > Dongiaceae > Dongia_B. The sequence continues at coordinate 52,505 of DATLIX010000215.1, forward strand.
GCTCCCGCAACATGCCTCGATTCAGGTAATAGGCGAGGCAGAACGTCACATCTCTCATTGGTAACGACCGAAATCCTTGCTGTTGATCTTCGGGAAAGCGTCGATCAGTGACCGCTCACCAATATTCAAAACCTCGATTCCGGCCGCAGAGCATTTGCCGCCGGCGCAATGGAATTCCATTGCCCAGGCATTGTATTTGCCCTGTTTGGTCGCCCCGCCTGGCGCCCAGCTGTAATCCTGGAACCAGTGCCCTTCCCCATTCGGCCCGCGCTGCATATCGAAGCCGACCAGGAAGATCTGCTTCGGCCGCATCTGGTAGGCGAGATTGAAGGCACAGAGCCCGGAATTCGTCCCGTTCAGGATGCCGGGGTCGTCCGAGAACACGGCTGACCTATGATCGCAATCGAACCGCTGCAGCGCCGGCCACGGCTTCACGTTCTTTAGTGCCGCGCCGCGGATATGCGCCGGCACATTGCAGAAGGCGAGATGCGCCGCCCGATGCTCGGTCCAGAGCCGGTCCATCGAGACGACATGGTCGCAGCGCGCATGGATGGCGCTGTCATTGACCCCGATCACGAAGCCCGGCAGCCGTGCGAGGTCCAGCAGACCAGCCGACCAGCCGCCCGCCAGGACCGTGATCACGTCAGGCATGCCCGAAGACCAGCCTTTCGAACTTGCAGTCCTGATAAATGATCTCGGCCCGACCGAAATCCGCTTCCAGCCCTTGGCGCCAGTCGCTGCGGCCGCGCCGCAGATCGATGATCATGCGGGTACCGGTCCGCCAGCCATCGAGGGCGAATTCGGCATAGGCCGCCGGTGGGAGATGGAAGCCCCAGGCCTGCGTGCTCAGGATCAGATCGAACCTGGTTTCCGTCGAGCGGGCACCCGGCGGGAAATAACCGAAGGTCTCGACGCCGTTCGCCGCCAGAAATCGAGCCGTTACCCGCATGTCATTGAACGGTCGGTTGGTCTGCGCGAAAACCGGCTGATCGGCGACGCCGTCGAGGATGAAGACATCGACGCCACCGTAATGCCGACTCAGCAGCGCATCGATACCGCCCATCCCGCCGCCGATATCGCAGATCGACCCGCAGGTCTCCGGCAGGTACGGCAGCGCATTCTCATACCAGTCGAACAGCGACGCCTTATAGGCTTCGAGCCATGCCGGCCGGTTGCCGACGATATCGTTCAGTCGGCCGCGCTGGATCGCCAGGAAAGCGAAGGCTTCATCGCTGACCTTTGGCGACCAGTCGGCGCGGCTGATCATTTCTTGAACCAGAGCCTGACTTCCTTGCCGTCATCTTCGATGCGGTAAGGACCCTTCCAGCCCTGCTCCTGGAACTTGGCGACCCACCAGGGCCCGGGCTGCACGATCAAATGGGCGTTGCGGCCGTCGGGCAGAACCGCTTTCGCCGGCCGGGTCGAAATCACGACATAGAGCGCCTTGCCTGCGAGCCGGAAGAGATGATCGAGAACTGCATCCAGCTTTTCCAGCTCGACATGCTCCAATACATCCGTGCAGACCGCCAGGTCGACCGGCTTCGGCATGCCGGCCCTGCCCTCGATGCCGGCGTCATACTGCATCACGCGTTGGGGCGACATTGCGTCAGCCAGTTTCCCGGCGCCGCATCCATAATCCAGGATGGTCACCGCCTCGAACTCAGCGACCAGGCGTCGCACCTCATCGGCATGTTTGGCGCCATCGCCGCCCCAGCCCTTCACATTCTTTCGGACCAGAGCGAGCATTTGCCGGTAGGCCGGCGAGCAGAGATCGTCCTGGCTGTAGCGATAGATGCCGGCATGGCGGGCGAACATGCCGGCATGGCCGAGATCCAGGGCATGGACACCTTTGCGCGCCAGGCGTTCGGCGAGAACCGTTGCCGTCGCGCCGAGGCACATGATGACGGTACCGGCCGGCGTGCCGATGCGCTCCTCGATCTCGCCGACATGCCGATAGGCATGCTTGGTCCAGCCGCCCTCGGTGACTGGCCGCAGATCCTCGATCACCGTCAGGCGCGCGGCATCCGCGAGCATCTCCGGGCGCAGCGAGCGGCGATCGCCGAGCACGAGAGTGATATCCTTGCCGCGCCAGAGCGACCACATCGCATCCCAGTAGGCCGGGGTGTCGATATGCGGCGCGTTGTCCGGCCGGGTGATGAAACTCGAATAGAACGGGCCCTTGCCGAGCAGCTGCCCGGCCGGGCCATCGGCGTATTTCTGCCAGGAGATGGCGCGCGGGCTCTGTGCGATGTTCGGGATCCCGACCATGCAGGCGGTCGGGCCGGCCAGGATCGCCCGCAGCTCGGCAGCGAGCCGATCATCGGCCTCCTGGCTGACACATTTGCGCCCAACCGCCAGATTGAACTCGCCGTCACCGAACCTTGCGATCGAGCGCGTCTTGCATGCCTCGATCGTCTCATATTCGCCGATCACATCAGGATAGGGCATCAGACCCCGGCATCCCGATCGAAGCAAGCATCGATCGCAGCCTGAGTGCGGAACTGGATCGAGTGATGCAGCGTCTTCACCGCATGGTCGAAATTCATGTCCTGCAACGGCCTCGGCGCGCCATTGCCGCTGAAATCCAGCGTCTTGCCGTCTGCGAAGACAATTTGAGCGATCTCGCGCAATTGGTGGGTGTCAGGATCATAGAGCGCATAACGGACCCGCTCGGCCTCTATGTCGAGCTCAACCATTGCCAGCTGAACGAGCGCCGTAACTGGGCTATCTGCGCTCTTGATTGAAACGTCGAGACCGGCGGCCCAGCGATTAATCTCATAGCCGGTTTCTGTATCCGTGATCTTGGTGCCAGAACCGTTCCCGCCTTCGCTTGTGATCTTGATCATTGAAGTTGCAGCGCCTCCTCGAGCGGCATGCACGGAAAACAGGTCAGCGCCGTTTCCCGGCTTGCATTGATGATCTCAATTGGCCGGTCCCGCTTGGCCGCGGCTTCCGCCAGCGTCGCGAAGTTCTCGCGCCATTGCCGGAAATGCGATTCCTCAGGGTTGCGGAGCGGTTCCGGATGCCGGCCGAAGAAGTGTTCCCCGGTCATGTCGTAACCGAGCAGCACGATCGGCGCGGTACCGTTGTTCAGATGAACCGCCAGATTGACGGCCGAGTATCCGGAATTGGCACCGGTGCAGAGATAGCGCCGATCGGCGGCCAGTCCCGTCATCCGGTTCCAGAGCATCACTTTGCAGCCGGGCGGGTTGGTCCGGTCCGTTGTCACCCGCATGCCAGCGAATTCATCGGGCCTCGGGCCCTTGGCCTGCCACCAGGAGGCATCGGCGGCGAATAGGCAGTCCGCCCAGGGCGCCAGGCGCCAGCAATCATTGACGGCGATCACCCGGCGGCCGCGGCAGAGATCGATATCCGCCTGCATCAGGCTGGCCCCAGAGGCGACACAGACGACCATCTCGCCGGCCCAGACCGGATCCGCGCGCCAGGCCGTCTCCGGCCGGGCCATGGAGCCCGACCATTTCGCGGTCGAATGGATCATTCGTCAGCCAACCAGCTGACAATTGATCCTGACCAGCACGTCATCCATGAAGATCGGATTGCTGGCCTTTATCTCACGGTCGCGACCATCGGCGCTGACGATGTCGCCGACGTCGGGCCAGGGCTGGCCGCCGGAAAGCGACCCGAACCCTGCCGGAATATCTGTCGGCGAGAAAACAAGGAGCGTGAACTGCTGTTGGATGCCGTCGGCGAGCTCATCGCTGCCGCGGCCCTTGGTCCAGGTGCGGTGCATCGCCTTGCAGAAATACTGTTCGAAGCCACTCAGGCCGCCGCCGATGCGCTTCTTCATGGCAACCGATTTGCCATTATTCGCCAGCTGCCGGTCAAGCATACTGATCGCCTCGGTCGGGCTCATGCGATGACGCCGGGACGGTAGTTATCGAGGGTTGAGGCGATGTCGCTCGGCATCTGCTTGTCGCCGACGGAACCGATCCAATATTGCGCGGCGCCGACATCCGGCACGTCCTCGGATTTCAGCAATGGATCGCGCTTACGGGCGAAATACCGGGCCCTCACCAGCGAAATCGCGGCATCCTGGATGTCGGCCGGCAGCGCCGAGGCATCGCCGGCAACATAACCGCTGTCATTCGGCAGGATGTAGCCGGCCTCATAAACCGCCGTCACCGTGAGCGGGATCCAGGGGATGATCTGGCCGACTTCATCGATCCGGAACAGCTCGCCGCTCTTCGGGTCAAGGCGATAGTCGACGCCATCCAATAAAGTGCGGTCCGGTAGGGCAACCGAGGCCGCCCCCTGCACCGGCCATGCACTCAGCCTCAGATCCTCTTTCGTGTCCGGATATTGCCAGCCGAAAGGCTGGTTTTCCGGGATGAACTCGTCCTGGATGACCTGTAGGCCGAACACCCGGTTGCAGTATTGCGCGATGATCGCGCTCACCCGGGTGATTGCCTTCTCGGTCCAGGCGCGATCGGCATCTTTCAGGCCGAGCTCAAGCTGGACGTCCGACCAGGTCGTCAGCGCGGCACTGCCTGCCTTTATCAGGACCGTGCTGACGACCCGCATTGTTCTGGACCTTACTGACCGGATTGACGCTGCTTGTTCTCCGCGGGACGGGCATCGCGGGTCTGGTAGCTCTTCGCGGCACCCTTCTCGATCAGGCCCCTGGCCGTATCGTCACGGATATCGGCGACGTCACCTTTCACGTAGGGCGTAACGGTCTTCTGGAATTCGATGATCATGGAGAAACTCCGGAGAGAGATGCCGGCGCCGGGATGGCGCCGGCCGGTGCCGCACCTCAGGCGTGCGGGATGGTGTCGAAGCCGGTGAAGATGAGCGAACTCATGACCTCACAGGTGTCGGTATTGGTCGCGGAGAGATCCGGCGTGAACATGGTCCGGACCCAACGCTTGGCGCCGGACAGGTTGACGCTGTTCTGCACCTGCCCGCGCTCGGTCGAGCCGCCGCTCTGGCCGGTGGCGACAACGCCGGGATCGGTCAGGGTCAGATAGGTCGCCCAGTTGGTGGCGCCGTCGTCGCTGTGCTGGATCGAGACGTTTTTGATGGCGAGCGTCTTGGCGGCGCCCAGCACGGCCTCGAAATAAACCGCCAGCACTGCCGCCGGCGGCAAATGCATGGTCTCGCGGTCAATGGCGAGGCCGGTGACATTGTGGTTATCCGGCGTCGCGCCGGCGGTGACGTCCTGGATCGTGCTGGCAATGACAGCCTTGAGCACGCTCGCCGGATCGGTAGCGAGAATCCGCTGCATGATGATCTCCTCTGTTCGGATGGGCGGCTCTCACCGCCCGATCCGGTTAGCTGGCGGTTAGAACTTCCACTTGACGGCGGTGATGAGGGCGACAGCGGTGTCATGCCGGGCATGGAAGTCATGCTCGGCGATACCGCGCATCAGCGTCTCGTCGCGCTCGAAGGCGTTGCGCTGGGAACCATCCGCCGCCGTATAGGTGGCATCGGTCGACATCGCGAGGCTGAGAGCGAGGGAGTCGAAGATCATGATCTGCGCCATATCGGAGAAATAAATCTCCGATTCATCGCCGCCGACGCCGAGATTGGCCGGGATCGCCGTCGTGTTCTTGAAGGCATAGCCGAGCAGCGTCTTGTTTTCGCTCATCTCGTCCTTGTAGACGTAGAACCCGTTGGCGTTCTTCAGGTTCTTGAGGAAGAGCTCGGTCCGGGGATGGAAGAACCAGGCCGGCTCCAGCATCGGGATATTGGCCTGCGACAGCTTCAGCACCGCGTTATTCAGTTCCGCGGAGACCGTGTCGAGGGTCGGCGTGCCGTTGCTCGGGACGGTATTGCCGGCCCGGGTGGCGATCGTCTTCAGGCCGACCGGATAATCCTGGGTGCCGTCACCGCGCAGGAAGGCGAAGTCTTCCGTGCGGGCCAGGCCGAGGACGATATCCTGCTGGACGATGCGATCGGTCTGCGGCGAGGCATAACGCAGGAGATCATTCGAGATCGGCGTCAGGACGCGCAATTTCTTGAACGTCGCGACGATATCGCCGAACTGAGCCTGCTCGGCCGACAGCGAACCGCCTTCCGAACCATAGCTGCCGGTCACACCGGAGGTCTGACGCGGCATGCGCATGGTACCGCGCGGCATCGGCACCGTGAGGGCACCGCTGGAACGAACCACCGTCGCCGGACGCAGCAGCTCGATCACCTGGTCGGCGAAGTCTTCCGGCACGAGCGCACCGCCATCGGCGGCAACCGCGGTGCTCAGCGCCTTGGTGACGACGTCGTCATCACCATAGGTGCGCTTGGCATGGTCCGCGGCCTGATGCACGCTGCCGCCGCCGGCGTAGAGGGATTTCACATAGCGGCCGACCGGATAATCCTTCTCCTTGGCGCGGGCCGGGACAGTCGCCGCCGGCTGTGCGCCGCCGCCGACCGGCATCGCCTTGGCGGCCGAGGCCTGGAATGCCCGATCCAGCTTGTCGATTTCCTTATCGAGACCCTTGATCTCGGTCTCGGCATCGTCGAACTCCTTGGTAACTTCCGGCGTCATTTCAGCCGCCGGCATCTCGGCGATCGCGTTCATGCGATCGGAGAGCTGGAGGCGCTTGGCGACCAGCTCTGCGCGGTTTTTAGCCATGAGAGGCTCCTTCAGTGGGGACGCGGCGACATCGCGTCGCCGCTGCCTTGCCCAAGGGCGGAAGGGGCAATCCCGGCGGCTGCCGGAATTAGTCAGGCGACCTGTTTCGCCCGTTTGGTGATGGCGTTCTTGGTGCGAACCTGCGTCCGGGCTTTGCCGAGCGCGACGGCCAGCAGCTCGTCGGATTCTTCCTTCGCCATCGCAACCAGGGCGTCGGCACAAGCCTGCAGCGCATTTGCGAGCATGCCGGGGACGAGCGAATCATCGCCTTCCCAATCGGCCTCATCCTCGGCGCCCATCTGGAGCCAGCCCAGCGTCTGCAGGCATTCCGCCAGATAGGCCACGTCATAGAGACCCTTGGTCTTGAGGCGCTCGAGGAGCTTCGTTTTGATGCGGGCAATCGCCTTGTCGTTTTTCATCTTCGCCTCATAGCTGTCGATGACGCTCCGGGCCTTTTCCTTGGCTGCGTCGGGGATGTCGGTACCGGAAAGACGGGACGCCGCGGCGCGGAGACCGCCTGGCATGGCCTTCAGCTCGCCGTCGATGAGCTCGGCGAAAGGCAGCTTGTAGCCGCCGCGTTCTGCGGCGTTCTTCAGGTCATAGACCAGGAAGCCGCGTTTGGCCTTGGTGGCATCGATCTTGCCGTCTTCGCCTTCGGCATCATCCAGCATCTTCTTGGCGGCGGCCGGTCCATCCCAGGTGCCGTCATCGCCAAGCGGGAGATCGCTCGCTGCGCCGACACGCCAATCGGTTTCATCGGCCTTCTGGACGATGGTGGATTTCAGGTGGAAACCTTTCCCGAGCACCAGCGGCGTTGCCGGATCGGCAAGCCACGCCTTGAGCACTTCTCCGGCCCTGGCGGTCTGCTCAATTGACATATGCTCGTCCGATTCCAGCCAGAACCGCGCGCCATCGAATTCCGCCGATTTGGCGGTCGTCACGGCGTTGTCGTTGCAGCCGATGCCGACACAGGAGATCTCGAGGAGTTTCCATTTGGTGAAGACGATGCCGCCGCCCTTGCGCGGTTCCGCCTCCTCCGGATCGAAGCCAACCGAGACGTCGGTCAGGACGCCTGATTTGTAGAGATTGCAGGCGAGATCGGCGAGATCGCTGATGCCCTTTTCCAGGAAGGTGATGACGGCATCGACCGACTTGTCGGTGATCGTGACCTCGGCGCTGCCGAGCGTATTGGCGATCTTCGATTCATGATCGGCGAAGACCTTGACCGTCTGCGTGTTGCCGCGCAGCGAGCAGCCTTTCGGGATCAGGATATCGCCGACCATATCGACCGTCGCATCCGAGGCACGGACACGAATCTGGCGATCGCCGAGACCGTCGCTTTTCACGACGGCGGCATTGGCAAATTTCTTGTTCATGTCACACCTTCTCGGATTGACCTGCGGGCGGCCGGCCGGCGCCATCATCGGCCGATCCATTGATGTCGCTGCCCTGCGGCACCATGCTCGACGGAACGAGCAACTTGTCGCCGTCTGGGTCCTGCTTGAGATTTTCGGCCTTGCGGGCCTCGTTCTGCTTGAGGAAGCCGCTCATGATGCCGGTGCGATAGTTGGTGTAGCGGGTTTGCACATCGGCCCGGGCGAGCTGCGTCTCGTCGAAATCGATCTCGTAGTCGGAAAGGTCGAGATCAAAGGTGCGCTCCAGGCTGGTCTCCCAGCGCTCGAGATCCGGCATGATCGTGTTGTTGACGTAATCCTGGTCCTGCTGGGCAAGCGATGCCTTGGCGACGCCATCCATCATGCCGACCTTGTGCGGCGGCATCCGGAAGAAGCGGCAGATCTCCAGGATCTGATCCTTGCGGGACTGGGCGAATTCCATGTCGACGGAATCCATGCCGAGCTTTTCCCAGCTGAGGCCGTTCTCCAGCACCGGCGTCGAGCCGGTATTGATGAGGCCGCCGACCAGCGATTGCCACAGGCTCTTGAGCCGCTTGGCGCCCTCATCCGTCAAGCTCTTGTCGGTCTTCAGGATGCCGGACGGCCGGGCGCCGTTGCCGATCCAGCGTGCCGCCTGCTGCTCCTGAGCCATGGCGAGGCCGATCGCTTCCCGCGCCAGCTGGATCCGCGAATAGCCGAGCAACGTATTCAGGGTCAGGCCGCGAAGATGGATGATGTCCTCGGCGGCGATCACCGCGCCGTAATCGGACAGCTTCGCCTGTTCCCAGAGGCCCAGCCGGGCGACGTTATACATCAGGCGACCATCCGGGCCGGCCATCATGATGACCTGCGCCGGGTTGATCGGGATCACCTCTTCGATGTTGCCGCGGCGGTCATAGAGCTTCACCGCATAGGCGTTCTGATGCAGCAGACAATTGAGTTCCATCTGTTCGACAAACTGGAACCAGGTCTGAAAATCGTTCGGACGCTTCAACAACAGGGCGATCGGATGCTGCTTCGGGCTGATCTCTGCCCTGTCACCATCCGGAAGCTGTCGGTACAGCCTGGCTGTGCAGCGCGCGACATCCTCGGCCCGGATCGAAACACAGGCGAAGACGGTCGAGACCTGCAGCGCCGTCACCTGGTTCATGGTGACGCCGGTCAGCGACCGCACCGAGCCGGCCAATGACGGCAGCGAGAATGTGCCACCTGACCATGTACCGCCCTCGGCCGCTGCCTTCGCCGCAGGCGCAGAGACACCCTCGCCCGTTGCAGCTTCACGGCTGAACAGTCGTTTCAGGAAGCTCATTTCGCCTCAAGCAAGGATGATTGCGTCGCGCTCGTTGTAGATGAAGCGGCCGCCAGCCACCGGATTCTTGGCCATGCATGCCGCGGCATCGAAGGTCGCCATCAACGGGTCGATTTTCGCCGAGCCGGCCGCCTGTTTCGTGATCGTGATCGCATTGCCGGCCGGGACAACTTTGGCATTGCTGACGCACCAGTTCATGAGCGGTGTCCCGCCGTGAACAAACTTCTTGCCGGCGAGCTTCCGTTCAACGGTCTTGATCGTCATTGTCAGCGTCCAGCCCTGCCTGATCGCCACGATGTTGGCATCTTCGCCGCCCTCGCCGCCGGCAGAGAAGCCGCGCAACTCCAGCGCATCGACGATCTCGGTGATCCCAGCCGGGTCCACGCCGATCCCGTCCTTCTCTGGGAACAGCCCGGTATCATTGACCCGGTCCAGTATCTGGCACAGTGCCTCGATGTCCTCACCGACCTCCTCGATCAGAGTGAGGTCGCCGTTCTCCTCATAGTCTTTCAGTTTGGTGGCGATATCGGTCCGCCGCTCCAAAACCGTCGGGTGAGCCCATGCATGGATCCAGAGCAGCCAGCGGCGCGTGTCGCGCTCCCTGCCCAGGATCGCCAGGCCGAGCAGATCATCAAGGCCGCCGCCATCGATCCCGGCCGTTACGACCTCACTGCGGTCAAGCAGCTCTTCCAGCGTGAGCGCAACATCTGCCGCCGCTTCCCAATGGTTCGCGCCGACCCAATCGTCGGATTTCAGCCCGAGGCCGGATTCGACATTGAAATGCTTGGCAATGAACAGGCTGGCCTCGCCCGGGCCTTCCTGCTGTTTCTGCGCGAATGTGGTTATCAGCCACTGTTCGTCGACAGACTTCCCGAGGCTCGGATTTGGGATATACCAGGTTGTCCGGTCCTGATAGGCCTTCGCCTTGACCATCGCCTCTGGATATTCATAGATCAGCGGCAACGATGTCGGATCATCGATCTTGCCATCGCGCACGGCGCGGAAGTATTTGAGCTTCTGCTTGAAGACGCCCGCCGGCTGCTCGTCGCTTTGCGTCGTCGCATAGATGACGAAGCCTTCCGGCCGCGAGGCCTGCGAGCCGGTCGCCTCCGACAGGATATTCGCTGCCTGCAGCTTCTTGCCGAACAGCCAAAGCTCGTCGATGAATACCGCAGTCGCCTTCGTGCCGCCGACGACATCGGCATCGGCCGACTTGACGATCAACTTCGATCCGTCCAGCCGGTTAACGATCTCGCGCATTACATTCGAGGGCTTGAACCTCGCAAGAAGTGCGCTGTCCTCCATCACCATCCCATAGGCGGGATCGAAACTGTTATCGGCGACATCCTTGGTCGGCGCCAGGATCAAGAATTCGCCCATCGCACGCTCATTCATGATGAGCGCTGTCATCATGATGCCGGCGGCGATCGTGCTCTTGCCGTTCTTCTTGCTGATCAACACGAAGATCTGGCGGATCAGCTGGCGCTTCAGTTCTGAGTCGAAGCAACCGAAGACGACCCAGACGAGATCAAATATCCATTCCGGGCAGCACTCGCCAAGCGTCGGCTTCCCGGGGATATCGGAGACCTTCAGCCGCTTGAAGATCCGAAGGGCCTTTGCTGCTCGGTGCCGATCTATCGGCAGACCGTCCGGCAAAAGGCTTTCCCGGGCAATGATCCGCTGTTCCCAGTCAGGCCTAGCAGTCGTCCAGGTGATCAATTCGGCCGGGTTCCCGGCAGCGGCGCCAGGTCATCGCCCCATTCGGAATTGACGCCGGCGGCCAGGGCTTCAGCCCGCTGCTGTTCCTTCTTACCCTTCGGTTTACCACCCTGGGGAACGGCCGCCGCGGCATCAGGCTTGTCAGCTGCTGCAGCCGGCTCATCGAAGGGCAATGCCGCCCGGGTCATCTCCTCGAGGCGCTTGATCAGCGCGGCATTGCCCTTACGCGCACCTTCGAACATCATGTTCAGCACTTCCTGGCGCTTCTTCGCGTAGCCGTTTTTCAGCTCGTTCTCGAAGTGCTGTTCCAGCGTCGGGATGCTGCAGCCGATCGCTCGGCTAATCGTGTCCTTGCTGTCGCCGCAGGCCATCATGCGCTCGACCGTCCGGCGCATCGCAGCGGTCGGCTTGAACGCTGGCCTGCCTCGCTTGCGCCTTGGCTGCGTCATTGAAGTCGCTCGATTATTTTGGGGGTTTGGGCAATCGCGCCGAAATCTCAGGCGCCGGAAAAAATTTTATGAACGTGCCACCGACGCGGTCTCAGCCCCTAGCCGTTCGGCAGAATCAAACCCCCATACCCCTTTGATTTTGCTTCGAAATCTTGCACTTACCAGACTTTGGCGGCGCGTTCGGCGCGGGCTGCGTTCGTCTTCAGGGTGTGACAGCTGCCGCATAACAGCTTGATATTGCTGCGATCTAGTGGCGCGCCGCCG